>NZ_CP107841.1:4297442-4943256 GCF_036346855.1 Streptomyces europaeiscabiei | reverse complement strand
AATTCAGAAGGGGCACGTTCCGCACGGAGCGCCCCCCGATCGGAGTACGGGCGGTTTACGTCCGGTTTGCGCACCCTCCTGCCGCCCGGCTCACACCATCTGACCTGCGCACCTGTCGTGCACGCCGGCAAATCGGCCAACCCCGCGCCTTTGTGGAGACCGGTCACACAAATTGCCGGGCCTGTGGACAAACCAGCGAGCAAGGTGCGTCATGGGAGGGTGAAGGAACCGATGCGCATTCTTATCGTCGGCGGCGGATACGTCGGGCTGTACACAGCGCTGCGTCTGCAGCGACAGCTGAAACCGGAACTCGGACGTGGCGACGTCGAGATCGTCGTCGTGTCCCCCGACCCCTATATGACGTATCAACCCTTCCTTCCGGAGGCGGCCGCGGGCTCCATCTCGCCCCGCCATGTCGTCGTCCCGCTGCGCCGCGTCCTCGACCAGTGCAAGGTCGTCATCGGCGAGGCCACCTCGATCAACCACGCCAAGCGCATCGCGACACTCGACACCCTCGCCACCGAGGAGGAGGGCACCGAGGCCGAGCAGCTGACGTACGACGAACTCGTCCTCGCCCCCGGCTCGATCTCGCGCACCCTGCCCGTCCCCGGGCTCGCGGACTACGCCATCGGTTTCAAGACCGTCGAAGAGGCCATCGGCCTGCGCAACCACGTCATCGAGCAGATGGACATCGCCTCCTCCACCCGCGACCCCGCGATCCGCGACGCCGCCCTGACCTTCGTCTTCGTGGGCGGCGGCTACGCGGGCGTGGAGGCGCTCGGCGAGCTGGAGGACATGGCCCGCTACACCGCGCGGTACTACCACAACGTGAAGCCCGAGGACATGAAGTGGATCCTCGTGGAGGCCTCCGACCGCATCCTCCCGGAGGTCGGTGAGGAGATGGGCCGCTACACGGTCACCGAGCTGCGTCGCCGCAACATCGACGTACGCCTCCACACCCGCCTCGAATCGTGCGCCGACCGCGTCGCCGTCCTCAGCGACGGAGCCCGCTTCCCGACCCGTACGGTCGTCTGGACGGCCGGCGTCAAACCGCACCCGATCCTCGCCGCCACCGACCTGCCGCTGAACGAGCGCGGGCGCCTGAAGTGCACCGCCCAGCTGACCGTCGAGGGCGTCGCGCACGCCTGGGCCGCGGGCGACGCGGCCGCCGTCCCCGACGTCACCGCCGAACCCGGCAGGGAGACCGCCCCCAACGCCCAGCACGCCGTACGCCAGGCCCGCACCCTCGGCGACAACATCGCCCGTTCCCTGCGCGGCCAGCCGCTCCAGACGTACTCGCACAAATACGTCGGCTCGGTCGCCTCCCTGGGCCTCCACAAGGGCGTGGCCCACGTCTACGGGCGGAAACTGAAGGGCTACCCGGCTTGGTTCATGCACCGCGTCTACCACCTGAGCAGGGTGCCGACCTTCAACCGCAAGGCCCGCGTCCTCGCCGAATGGACCCTCGCCGGGCTCTTCAAACGGGAGATCGTCTCGCTCGGATCACTCGAACATCCCCGTGCGGAGTTCGAACTCGCGGCCGGTGGAAAGCCCCCTGAGGACCCGAAGGGGTCGTCCTGACCGGATCCAGGAACTCCACCGTTCAGGCTGACGTCTGACGGATGTCGGTCCGGTCGGCCAGACTGGTCGGCGACGTGATCCATGATCTCGGGCGGGGCCACCACCCCGCCCACACGTACCCACGACCAGGCGTCCCCCACCGCCGCACCCGGGGCACCCCCGGGCCACCGGCCGGATCCGGAGCCGGCCACAGACGACAACACGAGGCACGAGGCAAGGATTCGGTGAACTTCACGCGCTGGAGCGCCCGGCTCCCCGGTACGCAGCGCCGCGCCGCAGCGCGGACCGAACACACGGTCACCCCGGACCGGCGGGGGGAAGGCTCCGTACCCGCGGCCCGCGCCGAACGGCAGACCGACGACCCCCCGGACGACCCACCGACCGTGCCCGCCGTCGACGACCTCCCGACCCGCGAGATCCTCGACCGCATCCCGGCCCTCGTCGCCCTCGTCCACGGCTCCGACCACCGCACGGCCTACGTCAACGACGCCTATGTCGCGGCCTTCGGCGTGCGCCCGCTCGGGGAACCCGCCCGCGAGGCCCTGCCGGAGCTGGACGACCTCGGCCTCCTCCCGCTCCTCGACCAGGTCCTGCGCAGCTCCAGGTCCCGCACGGTCAAGTCCCGCAAGGCCGCCGGCGGTCGCAGCTACACGATCACCTGCACCCCCGTCGACGTACCGAACGGCGCCGGGCAGAGCGACGGCGGCGTCCTGATCTTCGCCGCCGACGTCACCGACCACGCCGAGGCCGCCGAACGTCTCCGCGCGAGCGAACGCCGCCAGCGCGAGACCGCCGTCACCCTCCAGCGCTCCCTCCTCCCGCAGGAGCTGGAGGAACCCGACGACCTGCGCATCGCCGCCGTCTACCACCCCGGCGGCACCGAGACCGCCGTCGGCGGCGACTGGTACGACGTCATCACCCTCGGCGGCGGCCGCACGGCCCTCGTCATCGGCGACGTCATGGGCCGAGGAGTGCGAGCGGCCGCCGTCATGGGCCAGCTCCGTACGGCCGTCCGCGCCTACGCCCGCCTGGACCTCCCCCCGCACGAGGTGCTCCAACTGCTGGACGGCCTCGCGACGGAGATCGACCCCAACCAGATCGCCACCTGCGCCTACGCCGTCCACGACCCAAACGAGGGCCGCCTGGTGTACTCCTCCGCGGGCCACCTGCCCATCCTCGTCCGCGACGAGAGCGGCACGGTCCTGCGCGCCGACGAACCGACCGGCCCTCCGCTCGGCACCGGTGGCTGGACGCACTCCTCCGGCTCGATCCCCCTGGGCCCCGGCTCCACGGCCGTCTTCTACACGGACGGCCTCGTGGAGCGGCGCGACGAGGACCTGGACGAGGGAATCGCCGCCCTGGAACGCGCCCTGTCCGGAGCCACGGGCACCCCGCAGGTCGTCTGCGACCGCCTGGTCCGCTCGACGGGCGTCACCGCCGACCACGACGACGACGTGGCCGTCCTCGTCCTCCAGCACCCCGCCCGTGTCGGCCCCGACAGCGAACTCTTCCGCAACGCCGCCCTGGAACTCCTCGGCGGCGTGGAAGCGGCCCCCCGCGCCCGCGCCTTCGCCTCCGGCGTCCTCACCAGCTGGCGTTTCCCCCCGGAACTCCACGACCTGGGCGTTCTTGCAGCCAGCGAACTCGTCGCCAACTCCCTCCAGCACGGCACCCCACCGATGCGGCTACGCCTGCGCCGCACCGACCGCCGTCTGATCGTCGAGGTCACCGACGGCAACGACCACCTTCCGCGTCGCCGCCGGGCCGACCCCGCCGACGAGTCCGGCCGCGGCATCGCCATCATCGCCACCATCGCCTCCAACTGGGGCAGCCGCCGAGCCCCGGGCGGCGGCAAGGCGGTGTGGTGCGAGTTCGCCCTGCCGCGGACGACCTGAGCGGCGGGGGCCGCACCCCCGCCGCGGGCCGTCACACGGACTCGGGCACCTGGCGGGGGGCGTCGACCCCCGCGTACCAGGCGACCCGGGCCGCGTGGAGGCGGGTCTCGGCGCCGAGCTTGGTGTAGACGCGCCGGAGGTGGTCCTTGACGGTGTCGGTGCTCAGGTTCAGGCTGTCGGCGATCTCCCGGTTGGGCAGTCCGCCGCCGACGAGCGAGAGGATCTCCCGTTCGCGCGGGGTGAGCGAGGACACCAGTTCCTCGGCCGACGAGCGTTTCTGGTCCGGTGGGGCGGGTCTGGTGTAGGCGTTCGTCATCTCCTCCGTCAGACAGGGGTCCAGCGCGAGACCTCCCTGGGCGACGGCGGCCACCGCCCACGACAGATGCGCCGACGCGGTGGCCCGGCGCAGGATGCCCGTCGCGCCGTGCCGGAGCAGCTGGCGGGTGCCGTGGCCGGTGAGCTGTTCGCAGAGCACGACGCCCGCGGGTCCGTCGAGCCGGAGCAGCGTGTGCAGGGCCTCGCTCTCCACGGCGTGGCTGATCACCACGACATCGGGCCGCGACCAGCGCACGATGTCGGCCAGAGTGCCGGGAGCGCCCTCGGCGACGAGCGTGAACTGCTGTACTTCCTCCAATACGGTGCGAACCGCGATGCGTGCGGAGAGCATGGGAGCCACCAACGCGACACGAAACATTCTGTTCCCCCGTCAGGTAAGGCTGGTTGGACACGAAAGACCCGCTGTGGTCAAGAGCGTTCTTAAGGCTTCAACAACCGTGTGCAGCTTCACACTTGGGATGGGGGCGGTCAAGCGCATAGCGCCCCTAGAAGGACCGCGTACCGGTGTCAACTCCCCTGCCGGGTGGGAGGCGATCAGGGCTCCCCCGAGAGTGGGGTACAGCGGTGACGGATGGTGCCCCAGGGTGGTGGAGCGAACAGACCGCACACGATGGGGGAACGAGAAGTTGAGAATCAAGACAGCCATAGCGGCGACGATGTTCGTGGGTGCGACCCTCTTCACCAGTGGGGGCGTGGCCCACGCGTCGCTGAGCGAGTGCAACGCGAACAACATGTGCATGTGGGGCAACAACGACTTCCACTGGCTGATCGGCGAACGCGCCCACGGCTCCACCACGTGGACCAACATGACCGGCGACCGCAACGACGAGATGGACTCGTGGGCCAACCGCTCGGCCACCCACACCGGCTGTATGGCCGAGCACTCCAACGGCTCGGGCGACAAGCAGGACATGCACAGGAACGACACCGACGACAACGTCGCCCCCTGGAACAGTGACGAGATCACGTCATGGCGTACGCGGAACGGGTGCTGAATTGACGACAGCCGCTGGCGCACCGCTCGTCCGGACGAGCGGACTGTGCAAGGCCTACCACTCCGCGGCCGAGACCGTCTGGGCCGCGAGAGACGTGGACTTCACCGCCCGGGCGGGGGAGTTCGTGTGCATCTACGGCGCCAGCGGCTCCGGCAAGTCGACCCTGCTGAATCTGCTCGCCGGCCTGGATCTCGCCGACTCCGGCGAGATCCGGGTCGGCGACGTCGACGTGAGTACGGCCGACGAGGCCCGGCGGGCGGAACTCCGGCTGCGCACCGTCGGCGTGGTGTTCCAGGAGCACAACCTGATCGAGGAGTTCAGCGCGGTGGAGAACGTCGCGCTGCCCTTGGAGGCGTGCGGTTTCCCGGTTGCCGAAGCCCGTGAGCAGGCGCTGGCCGAACTGGCCCGCGTCGGCCTGGCGGGGCTGGAGGACCGCATGCCGTGGCAGATGTCCGGCGGACAGCGCCAGCGGGTGGGCGTCGCGCGAGCGCTCACCGGGCAGCGGTCGGTCCTGCTCGCGGACGAGCCGACCGGCGCCCTCGACTCGACGAACACAAGTGAGCTGTTCGAGCTGTTCCGGACCCTGTGCGACGACGGCGTACTGGCCGTGATCTGCTCGCACGACCCACGCTGCCGCGACTTCGCCGACACGGTCTACGAGGTCGTCGACGGCCGCCTGGAATCCCGCCAGTGACCACCACGGAGACGACACGGGGGCCCGGCGCCGCATGACCGACGACCGCATGACCGACGACCGCGCGACCGGCGACCGCGCACCTGCGGTCGGCTCGGCCTCAGACGCCTCGACCGGAGCCCGCTCGGTCGGTGACAGCGCCGCCGAGGACCGCGTGCTCCAGGGCCGGACGGCCGACGACCTCACGGCCCACACCCGTACGACCCACACCCGCACGGCACCCGACCCCATGCCGTACGGCCGCCCCATGACGTTCGCCGACCGGGCCCGGCTGACCTCGCGGCTGGCCCGGCGGCTGGCCCGCTCGCGGGCGCTGGCCCGGTCGGTGGCGCTCGTGTTCGTCGCCGGACTGCTGGTGACGGGCATGTTCGTCACGCTGCGGACCCTGTCCTTGTCCGGCGAACAGGTGGCCGAGAACGAACTGGGCCGCTTCGGTGCCAAGATCGGCTACGGCAGCGGCGTCTCCCTGTCGCCGGGCGACGACACCTTCCTCACCGACCTCCGCTCCCGGGCGCGCGACGCCGGAGCCACGGACGCCGGGATCGTGCTCAGCGCGACCGACGTGCAGCTGAACACCACACCAGCCCGCAATGTGACCGCCCTGGAGAGCGACTGGGCCTCCCGGCCGTACCCCGAGCGGTACGAACTGCTGTCCGGCCAGTGGCCGAGCCGCCCCGGCGAGGTGGCCGTCACCGAGCCGGACGACGTGCGGACCCCGGTCGGCGAGACCCTCACCGTGCTGGGCGACGTCCGGCTCAAGGTCGTCGCCACCGTCGACGACCGCGCCGCCGACACCACCAACCTGCTGCTCGGACCGGGCACCTGGGCCGGACTCGACCCCACCCTCAGCAAGGGGTTCCCCGTACTGACCGCCCAGATGGACCTGATGTGGGCGGGGGACAGGCAGCAGCAGGTCGTCGACGCCTTCACCGCCGCCGCCCGCACCTGGGCCGAGAACGGCGGCGACAGCCCCGAAGCCGCCGCGATCCGCGAGGACGGGCAGAACGCCGTGGCCGCCACCCTGGTCACCAGGGACCAGCTCGTGGCCCGCCCGCAGAAGACCTGGATCGAGAAGACCCCCGCCGGCTACACCGTCCCGTCGCTCCTGGTGCCGGCCGCGGCCGTCCTGCTCGTCTTCGGACTCAACGGCCGCCGCTTCCGCCGCACCACCGCCTCCCTGACCTCCGTCGGCGTCTCCCGTACGACGGCCGCGCTCGCCCCCGCCCTGGCCGCGCTGGCCTGGTCACTGGCCGCGGCCGCCTGTGGAGCCGTGGCCGGCGTCCTGGTCGGCCTCGGCGCCCGGCTGCTCATCTCCCACCTGCGCGACAGCCCGGCGGGCCCGCTCGACGACCTCGCCTCGCCCGTGCTGCGCCTCCTCGCCGTGGTCCTCGTGACCGGTCTGATCGCCGGCACGGTCCTCGCCCGCACCCGGCGCGACGAACCCGCCCGGCCGCACACCGAGGACGACAGCGCCCGTGCCACCGACCGCCCCGGCGCCCGCCGCGCCCGCGACGCCCGGCATCTGCTGGCCGTCGCCGCCTGGTGCGCCACCGCGGTGTACGCCACCTGGGTCGACTCACCCCCGCACGCCATGATCCTCACCGGCATCCTGATCGTCGCCGTCCTCCTGATCATCCCCGAGGT
Organism: Streptomyces europaeiscabiei; assembly: GCF_036346855.1. NCBI lineage: Bacteria > Bacillati > Actinomycetota > Actinomycetes > Kitasatosporales > Streptomycetaceae > Streptomyces > Streptomyces europaeiscabiei. The sequence continues at coordinate 4,936,111 of NZ_CP107841.1, read as the reverse complement.
GTTCTCCGGGGTGCTCAAAGTGCTGCCGGAGGGCGGTCCCCGCCGCCGCCTGGTCCGCCGCCAGCTCGCTGCCGACCGCTCCAGGGCCTGCGCCGCCCTGGCCGTGCTCACCGTGCTGTTCGGGGCATCGCTCGGCTATGTCACCCTCCTGGACACCCTGATCCGCACGGCCGAGAAGCAGGCGTACCCCTCCGTGCTCGCCGGCCAGGTCCTGCTGGCCGGCCACGAGAGCGACACCTTCCCGCCCGGCGAGGCCCTGCTCCGCACGGTCGACGCCTCCGGCACGCTCGACGGGCTGCCCCGCACAGAGCCGCGCTACCTGATGGACGGTGACCCCGACAACCCCCGCATGGCGAGCCGGAAGGGCAACGACAGCAGCCTGCTCACCGCGGACAACCCCACCGACGTCGAACGGTTGATCGGCCGCCGACTCGACCCCGCCCAGGCCTCCCTGTTGCGCGACGGCGGCCTGCTCGTCTGGGCACACTCCCCCGACGCCCCCACCGGCGCGGACGCCCACACCTCTCTCGTCGTCCGCCAGGGCGACAAGATCCTCGGCGACACCGCCGAGCTGCCCATGGCCCCCGTCGAGGTCGCCCCCGCCGAGTGGCGGACCGGCTCCGACGGCATCATGCTCCGCGCCACGGCGAACGCACTCGACCTGCCGATCCAGATCCACGGACCGATCATGGTCACCGGCGTCCCCGACACCGACGCCCGAGCCCTGCAACAGGCCGTCGTCAACGCCGGCATGGACGCCGGAGCCGTCCTGATCCACGTGGAACCCGACGACCCGGTGCCCCCGGCGGCGCTCCTGGCCACCGCCGTGGGCCTGGTGGTCCTGGCCCTCGCCGCCGTACTGGCCGCCACCCGCAGCCAGACCCGCATCCTCCGCCGCTATCTCGCGCGGCTGATCGCCGTGGGCATTCCCCCGCGCTGGGCCCGCCATGTGCTGCTCTGCCAGCACGCCGTCCTCATCGCGGTGAGCACCCTCCTGGGTCTGCTGATCGCCATGATCCCCACCGTGGTCCTCGCCTTCCAGGTCTCCGGATTCGTCCTGAGCGTGCCGTGGTGGCAACTCGCCGTACTCGCCGCGGCGACCTATGCGGCGGCACTTCTCGCCGCCGTCCTGTCCGCCCACAAGCTCCGTGTGACCGAAGCCCGAGCCACCTGAAGGGAGAGGCGTCCCACCCGACTCCTCTCAACCCCTCAAGGCCGGCACATCAAGCCCGCGCCACCACCGGTTCCGCGGCGGCCCCACTCCCGGCGACCACCCGGCTGGCCACGAGCGCGGGCTGATCCTGCCCGCCCGTGAGATGCCGCCCGAGCCGCAGCGCCAGCACGCTGATGCCCAGCGAGCACAAAAGGAAAGCCACGATGTACAGCGCATGCAGCGAGGCACCCATCGGCCCGCCCACCGCCGGACCGACCGCCAGCGCGAGCTGCTTGACCAGGGCGAACGCCGAGTTGTACTGCCCGGCCATCCCCGTCGGCGCCAGATCGGCCACCAGCGGCGCGACGGTCGGCGACAGCATGGCCTCACCGAGACCGAACAGCGCGTACGTTGAGACGAACGCGGCGGTCGCCATGGCCTGGCTCGTCTCCCCCAGCCCGGCGAACCCGGCCACACCCCACGCGACGGCCCAGATCAGCCCCACGGCCGCGATCACCCGTGACCGCCGGCGCCGCGTCACGAACCGCAGCACGGCGAACTGCGCGACCACGATCACCGCGGTGTTGGCCGCCAGCGCCGTCCCGAGTGCGGACGTCGATATCCCGGCCGCCTCCACCCCGTACGCACTGAGCCCCGACTCGAACTGCCCGTAGCAGGCGAAGAACAGCACGAAGCCCAGCACGCACAGCTGCACCATGGCCCGATTCCCGAGCAGCTGCTTCCAGCTCCCCTTGGCCGCCGTCCCCGTCGGCACACCCGCGACCTTCGGAGCGCGAGGCATCCGCACGGTCGCCATCACACCCACGAGCAGCAGGAACATCGCCGCCTGTATGGAGAAGAGCAGCGTGAAGGACCCTGCGCGTGTGGCATCGACGAGATGCCCGCCTATCAGCCCGCCGACCCCGAGCCCGAGGTTCTGCAGGAAGAACTGCGTGGCGAAGTCCCGAGACCGGTTCTCCGCGGTCGAACAGTCGACGATCAGCGTCGCGAGTGCCGGCTGCATCACGGCCTGCCCCGCCCCGAGCGCCGCGGCCGACAAGAGCACGGTCGTCGCACTGGAGGCCAGCCCCAGGCTCAGCGATCCGACGGAGGCGGTGACCAGGGCGGTGAGCAGCACGGGAAGCGGGCCCCGCCGGACTATGGCCCGCCCTGCGAGGGGCAGCACCACCAGCGCGGCAACGGCGAAGACCGCCAGCACGAGCCCCGCCGTCGTCGCACCGAGATCCCGCACCTGCGCCACATAGACGTACAGATACGGGACGGTGAAGCCGAGTCCGAACGCGCCGAGCGCGTTGCCCACATGAATCCGGCGCATCGCTGCGCCCATCCCCCTGGTCACGTTCACCTGCCTAGGAAAGGGAAGCCCACAGCTCAAGCGTTAACACTGAAGACTTCGAAGCTAAAACTTAGAAGCTAAACAGTACACACCGAAGGACTTCGATGCCAAGCCGTGGCGTGCCATACTTCGGCCCATGGGCGACACCCCCGGCACCTCCGGCAGCGCCGAGCCGACACTCGAAGAGCAGATCGCCGCCTACCAGCGCGAGTTCAGGGACCTCGACCCCCAGGTCGAGAAGATCGTCTCGGCTCTCTCCCGTCTCAACCGCCGCATGAACGTCGCCTACGGCCGCCAGACCTCGGCGCTCGACATCAGCAACGCCGAGTGGGAGGTCCTCAAGGCCCTCGTTCTCTCCGGCGCCCCCTACCGCCTGGGCCCGAGCGAGCTCGCCAAGCGGCTGGGCCTCACCCCTGCCGCCATGACCCACCGCATCGACCGCATGGTCACCGAGGGCCTGGTGACGAGGGAGCGCGACGAGACCAACCGCGTACGCGTCATCGTCGAGCTCACGCCCGAGGGTCGCGAGAAGTGGCTGGAGGCCATGCGTCTCGCCTCGGTCTTCGAGGAGGACCTCCTCCAGGACCTCTCCCCTCTGGAGCGCACCGTCCTGGGCGAGGTTCTGACCCGACTCCTCCGTCGCGTCGAGCACGCACAGCCGGACGCCGGCGGTCGCCTCACCGACCTCGACTGAGGCCGCTCTTGTGGGGGCGTCCGAGGTTTGGCCGAGGGGCGCCCTGGGGAGGCTTGACAGTCCACCCCGCGATCCGTAAAGTTCTTCGGGTTGCCACGGAGCCTTAACGGTTCTGCGACAGCACCTCCGCCGCCCCAAGCGGCACCCAAACCAACCAGCACGATCTCCCATCGGGATGAATTCGGCGTGCCCGAATGAAATTCGATTTGGGTTCGACAGCCCCGATTGGGAACTGCCGAGCAGATCCGCTAGGGTTTGGAACGTCGGAACGGCCCAACAGCCACGAAGACAACGCCCGCTGACTGGGAATCAGGCCCGAAAGGATCTGATAGAGTCGGAACCGCCGGAAAGGGAAACGCGAAAGCGGGAACCTGGAAAGCACCGAGGAAATCGGATCGGAAAACGATCTGATAGAGTCGGAAACGCAAGACCGAAGGGAAACTGCCCGGAGGAAAGCCCGAGAGTAGCTTGGGTGAGTACAAAGGAAGCGTCCGTTCCTTGAGAACTCAACAGCGTGCCAAAAATCAACGCCAGATATGTTGATACCCCGTCCGCCGAAACTTTTCGGTGGTCGAGGTTCCTTTGAAGTAAAACACAGCGAGGACGCTGTGAACGGTCGGGCTTATTCCGCCTGACTGTTCCGCTCTCGTGGTGTCGACCCGATTACGGGTAAACATTCACGGAGAGTTTGATCCTGGCTCAGGACGAACGCTGGCGGCGTGCTTAACACATGCAAGTCGAACGATGAACCACTTCGGTGGGGATTAGTGGCGAACGGGTGAGTAACACGTGGGCAATCTGCCCTTCACTCTGGGACAAGCCCTGGAAACGGGGTCTAATACCGGATACAACACTCTCGGGCATCCGATGAGTGTGGAAAGCTCCGGCGGTGAAGGATGAGCCCGCGGCCTATCAGCTTGTTGGTGAGGTAACGGCTCACCAAGGCGACGACGGGTAGCCGGCCTGAGAGGGCGACCGGCCACACTGGGACTGAGACACGGCCCAGACTCCTACGGGAGGCAGCAGTGGGGAATATTGCACAATGGGCGAAAGCCTGATGCAGCGACGCCGCGTGAGGGATGACGGCCTTCGGGTTGTAAACCTCTTTCAGCAGGGAAGAAGCGAAAGTGACGGTACCTGCAGAAGAAGCGCCGGCTAACTACGTGCCAGCAGCCGCGGTAATACGTAGGGCGCGAGCGTTGTCCGGAATTATTGGGCGTAAAGAGCTCGTAGGCGGTCTGTCGCGTCGGATGTGAAAGCCCGGGGCTTAACCCCGGGTCTGCATTCGATACGGGCAGACTAGAGTGTGGTAGGGGAGATCGGAATTCCTGGTGTAGCGGTGAAATGCGCAGATATCAGGAGGAACACCGGTGGCGAAGGCGGATCTCTGGGCCATTACTGACGCTGAGGAGCGAAAGCGTGGGGAGCGAACAGGATTAGATACCCTGGTAGTCCACGCCGTAAACGGTGGGAACTAGGTGTTGGCGACATTCCACGTCGTCGGTGCCGCAGCTAACGCATTAAGTTCCCCGCCTGGGGAGTACGGCCGCAAGGCTAAAACTCAAAGGAATTGACGGGGGCCCGCACAAGCAGCGGAGCATGTGGCTTAATTCGACGCAACGCGAAGAACCTTACCAAGGCTTGACATACACCGGAAACGGCCAGAGATGGTCGCCCCCTTGTGGTCGGTGTACAGGTGGTGCATGGCTGTCGTCAGCTCGTGTCGTGAGATGTTGGGTTAAGTCCCGCAACGAGCGCAACCCTTGTTCTGTGTTGCCAGCATGCCCTTCGGGGTGATGGGGACTCACAGGAGACTGCCGGGGTCAACTCGGAGGAAGGTGGGGACGACGTCAAGTCATCATGCCCCTTATGTCTTGGGCTGCACACGTGCTACAATGGCAGGTACAATGAGCTGCGAAGCCGTGAGGCGGAGCGAATCTCAAAAAGCCTGTCTCAGTTCGGATTGGGGTCTGCAACTCGACCCCATGAAGTCGGAGTTGCTAGTAATCGCAGATCAGCATTGCTGCGGTGAATACGTTCCCGGGCCTTGTACACACCGCCCGTCACGTCACGAAAGTCGGTAACACCCGAAGCCGGTGGCCCAACCCGTAAGGGAGGGAGCTGTCGAAGGTGGGACTGGCGATTGGGACGAAGTCGTAACAAGGTAGCCGTACCGGAAGGTGCGGCTGGATCACCTCCTTTCTAAGGAGCATCTAGGCTGCCGGGCTTGCCCGGTGGTCCAGGGCCATAACGCAGGCGAATGTTCTGCGGTGGTTGCTCATGGGTGGAACGTTGATTATTCGGCCGGTTCACGGGCCGGAGGCTGTGAGTACTGCTCGTAAGAGTGTGGAAAGCATGATCTTCGGACGGAGGACCGGTCGGGCACGCTGTTGGGTGTCTGAGGGTATGGCCGTATGGCTGCCTTCAGTGCCGGCCCCGGTAAAAATCTGCGTGAGCGGGTTGTGACGGGTGGTTGGTCGTTGTTTGAGAACTGCACAGTGGACGCGAGCATCTGTGGCCAAGTTTTTAAGGGCGCACGGTGGATGCCTTGGCACCAGGAACCGATGAAGGACGTGGGAGGCCACGATAGGCCCCGGGGAGTCGTCAACCAGGCTTTGATCCGGGGGTGTCCGAATGGGGAAACCCGGCAGTCGTCATGGGCTGTCACCCTTGCCTGAACACATAGGGCAAGTGGAGGGAACGCGGGGAAGTGAAACATCTCAGTACCCGCAGGAAGAGAAAACAACCGTGATTCCGGGAGTAGTGGCGAGCGAAACCGGATGAGGCCAAACCGTATACGTGTGAGACCCGGCAGGGGTTGCGTGTACGGGGTTGTGGGATCTCTCTTGATCAGTCTGCCGGCTGGTCGACGAGTCAGAAACCGTTGATGTAGGCGAAGGACATGCGAAAGGTCCGGCGTAGAGGGTAAGACCCCCGTAGCTGAAACATTGACGGCTCGTTTGAGAGACACCCAAGTAGCACGGGGCCCGAGAAATCCCGTGTGAATCTGGCGGGACCACCCGTTAAGCCTAAATATTCCCTGGTGACCGATAGCGGATAGTACCGTGAGGGAATGGTGAAAAGTACCGCGGGAGCGGAGTGAAATAGTACCTGAAACCGTGTGCCTACAAGCCGTGGGAGCGTCGCGCATCGAGTTTACTCGGTGCGTCGTGACTGCGTGCCTTTTGAAGAATGAGCCTGCGAGTTTGCGGTGTGTTGCGAGGTTAACCCGAGTGGGGTAGCCGTAGCGAAAGCGAGTCCGAACAGGGCGACTGAGTAGCACGCTCAAGACCCGAAGCGGAGTGATCTAGCCATGGGCAGGTTGAAGCGGAGGTAAGACTTCGTGGAGGACCGAACCCACCAGGGTTGAAAACCTGGGGGATGACCTGTGGTTAGGGGTGAAAGGCCAATCAAACTCCGTGATAGCTGGTTCTCCCCGAAATGCATTTAGGTGCAGCGTCGTGTGTTTCTTGCCGGAGGTAGAGCACTGGATAGGCGATGGGCCCTACCGGGTTACTGACCTTAGCCAAACTCCGAATGCCGGTAAGTGAGAGCGCGGCAGTGAGACTGTGGGGGATAAGCTCCATGGTCGAGAGGGAAACAGCCCAGAGCATCGACTAAGGCCCCTAAGCGTACGCTAAGTGGGAAAGGATGTGGAGTCGCACAGACAACCAGGAGGTTGGCTTAGAAGCAGCCACCCTTGAAAGAGTGCGTAATAGCTCACTGGTCTAGTGATTCCGCGCCGACAATGTAGCGGGGCTCAAGCGTACCGCCGAAGTCGTGTCATTCATACACATATCCCCAACGGGAGTATGGATGGGTAGGGGAGCGTCGTGTGCCGGGTGAAGCAGCCGCGGAAGCGAGTTGTGGACGGTTCACGAGTGAGAATGCAGGCATGAGTAGCGATACAAACGTGAGAAACGTTTGCGCCGATTGACTAAGGGTTCCTGGGTCAAGCTGATCTGCCCAGGGTAAGTCGGGACCTAAGGCGAGGCCGACAGGCGTAGTCGATGGATAACCGGTTGATATTCCGGTACCCGCTGTGAAGCGTCAAACATTGAACCAGGCGATGCTAAGTCCGTGAAGCCGTTCCGGACCCTTCGGGGAAAGGAAAGTGGTGGAGCCGACGGACCAGACTTGCAGTAGGTGAGTGATGGGGTGACGCAGGAAGGTAGTCCATCCCGGGCGGTGGTTGTCCCGGGGTAAGGGTGTAGGCCGTGCGATAGGTAAATCCGTCGTGCATGTGGCTGAGACCTGATGCCGAGCCGATTGTGGTGAAGTGGATGATCCTATGCTGTCGAGAAAAGCCTCTAGCGAGTTTCATGGCGGCCCGTACCCTAAACCGACTCAGGTGGTCAGGTAGAGAATACCGAGGCGTTCGGGTGAACTATGGTTAAGGAACTCGGCAAAATGCCCCCGTAACTTCGGGAGAAGGGGGGCCATCACTGGTGAGAGGATTTACTCCTTGAGCTGGGGGTGGCCGCAGAGACCAGCGAGAAGCGACTGTTTACTAAAAACACAGGTCCGTGCGAAGCCGTAAGGCGATGTATACGGACTGACGCCTGCCCGGTGCTGGAACGTTAAGGGGACCGGTTAGTCACATTTCGGTGTGGCGAAGCTGAGAACTTAAGCGCCAGTAAACGGCGGTGGTAACTATAACCATCCTAAGGTAGCGAAATTCCTTGTCGGGTAAGTTCCGACCTGCACGAATGGCGTAACGACTTCTCGACTGTCTCAACCATAGGCCCGGTGAAATTGCACTACGAGTAAAGATGCTCGTTTCGCGCAGCAGGACGGAAAGACCCCGGGACCTTTACTACAGTTTGATATTGGTGTTCGGTTCGGCTTGTGTAGGATAGCTGGGAGACTTTGAAGCGGCCACGCCAGTGGTTGTGGAGTCGTCGTTGAAATACCAGTCTGGTCGTGCTGGATGTCTAACCTGGGTCCGTGATCCGGATCAGGGACAGTGTCTGATGGGTAGTTTAACTGGGGCGGTTGCCTCCTAAAGAGTAACGGAGGCGCCCAAAGGTTCCCTCAGCCTGGTTGGCAATCAGGTGTTGAGTGTAAGTGCACAAGGGAGCTTGACTGTGAGACCGACGGGTCGAGCAGGGACGAAAGTCGGGACTAGTGATCCGGCGGTGGCTTGTGGAAGCGCCGTCGCTCAACGGATAAAAGGTACCCCGGGGATAACAGGCTGATCTTCCCCAAGAGTCCATATCGACGGGATGGTTTGGCACCTCGATGTCGGCTCGTCGCATCCTGGGGCTGGAGTCGGTCCCAAGGGTTGGGCTGTTCGCCCATTAAAGCGGTACGCGAGCTGGGTTTAGAACGTCGTGAGACAGTTCGGTCCCTATCCGCTGCGCGCGCAGGAATATTGAGAAGGGCTGTCCCTAGTACGAGAGGACCGGGACGGACGAACCTCTGGTGTGCCAGTTGTTCTGCCAAGGGCATGGCTGGTTGGCTACGTTCGGGAGGGATAACCGCTGAAAGCATCTAAGCGGGAAGCCTGCTTCGAGATGAGTATTCCCACCCACTTGATGGGGTAAGGCTCCCAGTAGACGACTGGGTTGATAGGCCAGATATGGAAGCCTGGTAACGGGTGGAGTTGACTGGTACTAATAGGCCGAGGGCTTGTCCTCAGTTGCTCGCGTCCACTGTGTTGGTTCTGAAACCACGAACAACCCCATTCCCTTGTTTGGTCACGGGGGATGGTGCGGTTGAGTGTTTCATAGTGTTTCGGTGGTCATAGCGTGAGGGAAACGCCCGGTTACATTCCGAACCCGGAAGCTAAGCCTTACAGCGCCGATGGTACTGCAGGGGGGACCCTGTGGGAGAGTAGGACGCCGCCGAACAAATATTGCGAAAGGCCCACACCTTATGGTGTGGGCCTTTTTGCGTTTCCGGGGCGGAAAATCGGAGGAAGGGTGTGGGGCCCCGGTACTACCGTGGCCGGTATGGATCTGGTGATGAGTGCTGAGAGCGCCGTACCCGAGGGCTATGCGGTGCGGGCCGTTCGGGCCGATGAGTGGCCGGCCGTGCGGGAGTTGCGGTTGGCCGCGTTGTTGGATCCGGTGGCGCATCTCGCGTTTCTGGAGACGTACGAGGATGCCGTGGCACGGCCGGACGCCTTCTGGAAGGAGCGGACGCAGGGGGCTGCGGAGGGAGTCCGGGAGCGGCAGCAGTTCGTAGTGGAGGCCGGGGACGGCGGGTGGGTCGGGACTGTGACCGTGCTCGTGGAAGAGGCCGGCGTCCGGGACTTCTTCGGGGGGATCGTCGAGCGGCGGCAGGCGCATCTGGTGGGAGTGTTCCTGCGCGACGGGCACCGGGGGAAGGGCGTGGGCGAGGCGATGTTCGCGGCCGCGTTGGAGTGGGCTCGGGGGGCCGGGGTCGAGCGGGTGAGGTTGTTCGTGAACGAGGGAAACGGGCGGGCCGAGACGTTCTATCGGCGGGTCGGGTTCGTGGGCAGCGGGGTGACCTTCGAGGGGGACGAGGGGCGGGAGTTGGAGTATGTGCTGCGGTCCACGTAGGCATCGGTGCCGGGTGGGCTGGTGTTAGCGTTCGGCGGCATGGACGACAGCGTGTATGTGGGCAATGCGGGCAAGGACGCGGCGCTGGACAGTGGCTGGCTGCTCGGGCACTTCAAGGACGAGGGGGATCCTCGCCGGAGTGACGAGGTGGAGATCAAGTGGGGGGTTCACCCGCGGGGCGACACGCGCGCCCAGTGGGTTCGGGGCGAGGAACGTACCGCCCTGCAGGTGCTGATCAGCGGTCGGTTCCGGGTCGATTTCCCCGGCCGTAGCGTCGTCTTGGAGCGCCAGGGTGACTACGTCGTCTGGGGGCGCGGGGTGGACCACTCCTGGGTCGCGGAGGAGGAGTCGGTGGTGCTGACCGTGCGGTGGCCGTCCGTCGCCGGATACGCGGTGCCTCAGGAGGGAGAGGGGTCGAGCGGGTGACGGGCCCCGATCGGTCGTGACCGCCGCCTGATCCGTGGTGGTGAACGGCTGTTACGGCAGCGGGAGTTCGTGGTTCGGCCAGCGGGACCTGGCCTGTTCGCGGGAGCGGAGCAGGGCCAGGGTGGGGAGGCCTCGGTCGGGGCCTGAGGCCAGGAGGGCGGGGAGCTGGGGGAGCGGGGCCACGGCTGCCACGTCGTCCAGGATCAGGGTGAGTGGTGGGTCGAGGCGCCCGGAGGATGACCGTTCGGCCATGCGCCGGCCGCGCTCGACCACGCTTGAGGCGAGGGCCGTCAGAAGGGGCATGGCGGAAGGGTTCGCCTTGGGGTCCTCGATGGGGTCGCCGACCACATAGAGCGTTCCCCCCTCGTGCGCGAAGGAATCCAGTGCGAGAGCGTCCGCTCGGTTCGGGGCGCAGGATTCCCGGACATTGACCGTGGAGAGGGCGGAGAGGGCTCGCGCCGTCAACTGCTGCGCGATGTCGCGACGTTCGGGGTGCGAGGTGAGGGCCGACTCCAGTTCGCCCGCCGCGCCGGGGGCCGCCTTCGGGTTCGTACGGAGAGTGCGCACCGCCTCCTGGACGTTGCTGCCCTGGGCCCAGCGGTGCAGGTGGCGGATGGTGCGGGTGTCTATGGCGGCGGCGTGGAGGTAGCTGCGCAGGAGGGTTTCCGCCGTGTCCGCCATCGCCTGGTCGATCTTGGCGGTGGGGCGGATGGGGGCGAGGAGAGCGGTCGCTCTGGCCAGTGCCGTCGCCTTGTCCTCGCAGCCGGAGATGGGGGACCAGTGGAGGCGGGCCGGGGTGTCGCAGCGGTGTGCGGGGTCGTAGAGGAGGACCGGGCCCAGTTTCGCGCGGGCGTCCTTCGTGTCCGACCAGAGGGCGGGGTCGGAGGTGACCACCAGGACCGGGCCTTCGGCGTCCCGGATGGCTTGGGCGGCGGCGGGGTAGCGGGCCTCGGCGGGGCCCAGGACGACCGGGGGGAGCGTGGGCGCCCACCCGGCCGTGTGAGGGCCGCCGGAGGTCGAGGGCACCGTTGCGGGCACGGTGGCTGCGGGCCGGGGGTGGGTGAGTGGGGCGGCGGCGTCCGTACCGGTCGCGGTCGGCGGGCTGGTGGTGGGGTGTGTGCCGGCCGGGGCCACGAGAGGAGGCTCGGTCGGCGCGCCGACCCCGGCTGCCGGGGCGAGCGGGGTGGAGGGCGCGCTGTGACGCGGCTCGGGGACCGGTGTGGCGTGCGTCGAGGCCATGGCAGGGAACCCGGCGGGTGGGGCGAGCCCGCCGCCGGGGCTTGCGGTGTGCGGCGGGACGGGGGCGCCGGTGGCCGGGCCCGCGCTGTGGACGTAGGCCCCGGTGGGCGGTGTGGCGTGGCCGGGGTACTCGGTGGGCGCCCCCGTTGCGGCGCCGTCCTTTGCCTGGCGCTGTGCCGCTTTCTCCCGCGCCCGTACGGCTCTCCAGCGGGCCAGTGTGCCCATGGCGAAGACGGTCAGGACGAGGAAGACCATGAGCTGGCCGATGACGAGGCCCCAGAAGAGGCCGTAGCCGGACAGCTGGTCGGCGGGGGTGTCCGGCCAGGCGGCGGCGAGGTCCTGGGGGGCGGAGACCAGGCTGCGTGCGGCGAGAGGCGTACGGGAGAAGGTGACGGCGTCGGGCCAGGCGCCGTGGGCGAAGAGACCGGCCAGTCCGGTGGCCGACCAGACCAGCAGGGTCAGGCCCACCAGGAAGCCGAGGAGGGCGATCAGCAGCCCGTCGGGGATGCCGCCTCCGCCCTGCTCGGGGCGGCGGTCGTCCGGTCTCATCGCACGCCGCCGTTCACGCCGTTTCCTCCGCCGCCGTTCACGCCGTCACCTTGCCCTGGCCTTGCTTGTTCCGGCTCGTTCCTGGTCCTGTTCAGGCCACCGTCGACTCGGAGGAGCCGTATCCGTCGGCCTCGTACAGTTGCTGTTCGACGAACGCGGCCGCCCGTTCCTCGGCCTCCAGTTCGGCGGCGTGGAAGGCGTCGTCCTCGTCCAGGAGGTGGTCGACGGACGATTCGGTCATCGCGCGGTCGGTGAAGACCAGGGGGCGTTCGGTCTCGGTGATCAGGTGTTTGACCACCTGTACGTTGCCGTTGACGTCCCAGACGGCGATGCCGGGGGTGAGGGTGGGGATGATCTCCACCGCCCAGCGGGGCAGGCCCAGTACGCGGCCTGTCGCTCTCGCCTCGTCCGCCTTCTGGGCGTAGATCGTCCGGGTCGACGCCATCTTGAGGATGGCCGAGGCCTCCTTCGCCGCCGCGCCGTCGACCACGTCGGACAGGTGGTGGACGACCGCGACGAAGGACAGACCGAGCCGTCGGCCGAACTTCAGCAGGCGCTGGAAGAGCTGGGCGACGAAGGGGCTGTTGATGATGTGCCAGGCCTCCTCGACCAGGAAGATGCGCTTCTTCCGGTCGGGGCGGATCCAGGTGTGCTCCAGCCAGACGCCGACGATCGCCATGAGGATGGGCATGGCGATGGAGTTGCGGTCGATGTGGGACAGGTCGAAGACGATCAGGGGCGCGTCGAGGTCGATGCCGACGGTGGTGGGGCCGTCGAACATGCCGCGGAGGTCGCCGTCGACCAGGCGGTCCAGGACCAGCGCCACGTCCAGGCCCCAGGCCCGTACGTCGTCTATGGCGACGTTCATCGCCTCCGCGGACTCCGGCTCGGGGTGGCGGAGTTGCTCGACGATGTCGGTGAGGACCGGCTGACGTTCGACGATCGTCTCGTTGACGTAGGCGTGGGCGACCTTGAGGGCGAAGCCGGAGCGCTCGTCCAGGCCGTGGCCCATCGCGACCTCGATGATCGTCCGGAGCAGTGCGAGCTGGCCGGTCGTGGTGATCGAGGGGTCGAGGGGGTTGAGGCGGATGCCCATGTCCAGGGCGGCCGTCGGGTCGAGGCGGATGGGGGTTATTCCCAGCTCCTCCGCGATGAGGTTCCATTCGCCGACGCCGTCCTCTCCCTGGGCGTCGAGGACGACGACCTGGCGGTCGCGGAACCGCAACTGCCGTAGGACGTACGTCTTCTCCAGGGCCGACTTGCCGTTGCCGGACTCGCCGAGGACGAGCCAGTGCGGGGCGGGGAGCTGCTGGCCGTAGAGCTGGAAGGGGTCGTAGATGTAGCCCTTCCCGGAGTAGACCTCGCGGCCGATGATCACGCCGGAGTCGCCGAGGCCGGGGGCGGCGGTCGGGAGGTAGACGGCCTGGGCCTGGCCCGTGGAGGTGCGCACGGGGAGGCGGGTCGTCTCGACCTTGCCGAAGAGGAAGGACGTGAAGGCGTCCGTGAGGGCGGACATGGGGTCCCTCATCAGCGACGTACCTCCTGTCCTGACTTCCGTCCCGACTTCTTTCCCTGCTTCTGTCCCGACTGCGGCCGTGAGCTCTGCTGGTCCGGATGATCCCGCATCGCGGTGGCCCTACCTTCGGATTCCGGTGGCGAACGGGAGCGTGTTGACGAAGGACCGGTGGTGCTCGCGGTCGCACCACTCCAGCTTCAGATACGACTTGCCGGCCGAGGCCCTTATCGTCCGCTTGTCGCGCGCCAGGGCCTCCGGGGAGCGGGAGGAGACGGTGATGTAGCCGACCAGGTTGACGCCGGCCGCGCCGCTCGCGAGGTCCTCGCCGCGCTGGTCGAGGCGGGAGTGGGAGGCCACGTCACGGGGGTCGACGGTGCGGTTCATCTTGGCGGCGCGGGAGGCCTCCGCCTCGTCGTTCGTCTTCTCGGTCAGCATGCGTTCGATGGCGACCTCGGTGGGTTCGAGGTCCATCGTGACGGCGACGGTGCGGATGACGTCCGGGGTGTGGACCAGGAGCGGCGCCAGGAAGTTGACGCCGACCGGGGTCATCGGCCACTCCTTCACCCAGGCCGTGGCGTGGCACCAGGGGGCGCGGGTGGAGGACTCGCGGGTCTTGGCCTGGAGGTAGTCCGGCTCCATCGCGTCCAGTTCGGCCGGCCAGGCGTTGCGCTTGGTCATGGCCTGGATGTGGTCGATGGGGTGGTCCGGGTCGTACATGGAGTGGATGAGGGAGGCGAGGCGGCCCTGGCCCAGCGGCTGCCGTACGCGGATGTCGGCCTCCTGGAGGCGCGAGCAGATGTCCGTCAGTTCGCGGGCCATGACGACAGCGAGGCCGGCGTCCTTGTCGAGCTTGCGGCCCTGCGGGCGGGCGGCGCGAGCCATGGCGTGGCCCTCGGCGGCCAGTTCGCGGGAGTAGTGCATGCAGGCGACGAGGTACGCGCGGTGCTGCTCGCTGCTGGTGGAGACCATGGACTGCAGCTGGTCGTACGACTGCTGCAGCCAGCCCGGCGCCCGCTCGTCGCCGCGCTGGGCGACGTCCTTGGCGTGGGCGTCGGGGTCGGCCGGGAGCGTGCGGGCGAGCATCTGCAGGCGGGTGACGAAGCCGTCGCCGTTGGCCACGTGCTTGAGGAGGGTGCCGAAGCGGTCGACGAGGGCTTCCTGGTCCTCGGAGTCGCGCAGGCCGACGCCGGGGCCCTCGATCTCGATGGCCGCGGTGACGGTCCGGCGGTCGGCGTGCAGGAGGACGGCGATCTCGTCGGGGCCGAAGGGCGCGGCCAGCCAGGTGATACGGCCGATGCCCGGCGGGGGGCCCACCTCGACCTCACGGCCGTCGAGGTGCGTGCCGGCCTCCATGTTGGCGGAGCGGTACGTCGTGCCGCGGCGCAGGCTGCGCTTGTAACTGCGGTTGATCTCGAACCACTTGTAGAACGTCCGGCGCTTGTACGGCACGTACACCGCGGCCAGCGCCAGCATCGGGAAGCCGGTCAGCAGGGCGATGCGCGGGACGAGCGTCGGGACGAGGAGGCCGCACATCATGCCGAGGAACGCGCCCGTGATGATCAGCGCGATCTCGCCGGACTCGCGGTTCCGGCCGATGATCGCGTTCGGCCGGGCGCGGCCGATCAGATATGTACGGCGGGGCGTGACCGGATGGGACAGGTGGGACTCGGTCGTCAACGCCCTTCACCTCCCGTGCGGTTGCTGTTGCGGGTGCTGCCGGCGTGGGGGGTGTTGACCGGGCTCGAACGGGGTGGGGGTGCGGCGGAGGGGACGGTTCCGCCGCCTCCGCTCGCGTTGCGGGAGCTGTGGGCCGCCACGCCGCCGGATACGGGGTTGGCCGGGCGGGGGGTGTTGTTTCCGCCTCCGCCGCCGTTGTTGTCGGCCCGGGAGCTGTGGGTCTTGATGCCCTGGGCGACGAGGCTGGCCGGGGAGCTGATCACGGCCGCGGCCTTGCCTTCGGCGCCGCGCATGATGCGGTTGTTGCGGGAGCCCGCGATCTCGTCACCGAAGCCCGGGACGAAGCGGTAGATCATCGCCGAGGCGAAGATGGCGAGGAGGATGATGGCGAGGCCGGAGACGACCGCGGAGAACGCGTTCGGGCCGTCGTCCGCGGAGAGCGCTCCGGCGAGACCCAGGACGATCACGATCACCGGTTTGATGAGGATGACCGCGATCATGATGCCCGCCCAGCGGCGGACGTGGCCCCACAGGTTCTTGTCGACCAGGCCGGCGTAGACGACCGTGCCGAGCAGCGCGCCGACGTAGAGCAGCGCGGCGCGGATCACCAGCTCCAGCCAGAGGACGCCGGCGGCGAGGATCGACACGAGGGAGACGACGATCAGCATGATCGGGCCGCCGCCGATGTCCTCGCCCTTCTTCAGTGCGCCGGAGAAGGTGCCGAAGAAGGTGTCCGTCTGGTCGCCGGTGGCCTTGGCGAGCACGTCGGTGACGCCGTCGGTCGCCGATACGACGGTGTAGAGGATCAGGGGGGTGAAGGCGGAGGCGAGGACCGTCAGCCAGAGGAAGCCGACCGCTTCCGACAGGGCCGTGGTGAGGGGGACGCCACGCACCGCCCGCTTCGCGACCGCCAGCAGCCACAGGACCAGGGTGAGGATCGTCGATGCCGCGAAGACCACGGCGTACTGCTGCAGGAACTTCGGGTTCGTGAAGTCGACGTTCGCCGTGTCGTTGACCGCGGTGGAGAGCTTGTCGATGGTCCAGGAGGCGGCGTCGGCGCAGCCTTGGGCGAGGGAGGAGAGGGGGTCGAGGGTGGTGGTTACGTCGTTGGGGAGGGTGCGGGTGTTGCCTTTTTCGCCGGCTCCTCGTTCGCAGTAGTCCTTGGCTGGGCCGACGATGAGGTCGCAGCGGTCGTCGGAGGGCGAGGGTGAGGGTGAAGGGGTGGGCGCGGCGGCTGCCCGGGTGGCCAGCAGAACAGCCAAGGTCTGAACGGCTGTGAGAACTGTGGCGACCTTGAGTACGTGGTGCGACCTACCGGGCATAAGTGAACCCTCCGTACTCCTCGACGGCCTGCGAGATCTCGTCAGCCGTCGAGACCTTGTTGTCACCGTTGACTGGCGCGGGGCCTTCCTTCTGCCCGAAGCTGTCGACCTTCCAGTCCCCGCCGGCCCAGCGCAGCTTCAGAGTCATGGTGAACCAGTCGCTGGTGACCGGGCTGGCGGTGTCCTCCGACGCCATGCCGAAGACGCCGGTACACCAGACCTCGACGGTCGCGGTGCTGTCCGAGTAGCTCGTGGATTTGGTGCCGACCGGCATGGTTCGTGAGACGTAGGTGCTGCCGGACGGGGCATTGCCGTTCTCGTCCAAGCCGACGTCAGCCAAGAAGTTCGCGTCGTAAGCCTTGTTGAGGCTGTCTTCCAGATCGACGACCTTCTCGGTCACGAAGACCTGCTGGACGATCGCGCTTCGCCGGGCGGGCTTGAGGATGTCGGCTGAGACCAGCACCACGGAGTAGTTGGCTGCCGCCGATTCGGCGCCTTGCTGGTCGTGGGCGAAACCGGAGGGGATGCCACCGGTCTTCGTGGTGACCGGCCGCTCCCCCGAAGCCGCCGTAGGCGCGGTTTCCGCCTTGTCGCCGCCGGGGTTCCCGTCGGTGTCGGAGTCGCCGCCGCCTCGGTTCGCGAAGGCGATCGCGGCGATGAGGAGGACGACGACGCCGACGATGGTGACGAGGCTTCTGGAGGAGGAGCGGGGGCGGCGGGGGACGCCGCCGTAGGGGTCGCCGCCGCCTTCGGGGAGGCGGGTTCGGGTCTGGCCGGTGCCGGCGTATCCCCCGTACGCCCCGCCGTCACCGGAGCGCGAGGACTCGCCGTACCCCTGCTCGTCGCCGAGACTCATGCCGCAGTCGCCCCTTCAACTTCGACGTCGTACCGAAAGGCGTAGCAGTACGACGGTAGCCGCGCTGGTTCCCGCGCGGGCGCGGTGTGGAGACTCGACATCAGGGAAACGCAACCTCAGCCGGTGGGCACGACGGACGTGTGGGGTGGATGGGGGAACCGGGCGAAGCCGGCGGCCCGGCCGGGACGGGCCCGGCCGCCGCGCTACACGGCCATGCCGTACACGATGGTGAAGACCGTGCCCAGTGAACCGATGATGAAGACGCCGGTGAGTCCGGCGATGATGAGGCCCTTGCCCTGTTCGGCGCTGAAGGTGTCGCGGAGGGCGGTCGCGCCGATGCGCTGTTTGGCCGCGCCCCAGATCGCGATGCCGAGGCAGAGGAGGATGGCGACCGCCATCACGACCTCGATCATCACGCGTGCCTCGTTGCCCAGGCTGCCGAAAGGCCCCCAGTCCGGGGCGATTCCGCCGATGATGGTGGTGATGTCGCCCTTGTCGGCCGCAACGAACATGTAAGTCACCGCCCCTAGTGGGTAGTTCTGTTGTCTTCTGTCTTCGCTGGCTGTGCGGCGCGTGCGCCTGGGCGTCCGCGTCGCACGCCTCCGCGCGGGTGCGCAGAGGTCGGGCCCATTCTCGCCGACAATGACGCTGTCGTATGTCGACTTGGCGTCATTGATTGGCGGTTTTCGTACGGATCCCTTGCCGCCGACCCGCACGAGACCCTAACGGGGGGCGCGGAACGGTAAACGAAGGGTCGTATCGTCACTCTGTGTATCACGGCAGGTCACGCCGGGCAACGAGGATGAATCGGAACCTGTGGTGTGGTTCCGTCGTTATTCCCTCTTCGTGACCTCTGAGGGCAGGTCCGGTCCCGCTTCTGACGGGGCGTCGGGCCTGCTCTGTCGATGTTCTGGCGATCCGGTGTTCTCCAGGTTCGAGTGTGCCTGATGTGGACGTAAGGGTCGTGTGTGGGGGCCGGATGCCCATGAGGGGCGAGCTTTGGCCAGAACTGCATGGGATCGCGATCGCAATTTTGGTACAAATGATCGACTGGGTGCCCCTGTCTGTCCATGCGTCAGGCGTGGTGGCTGGGCGCCGAGTTGACGGAACGAATCTGCGAGGGCGTCCACGGGGGTAGGTGTGAGCGAGGAGAGGCCCGTTGTCTCGGGTGAGATACCGGAGTTCACCTGATTCTGGCGAGGAGGCCCCGGCGTTCACGCCGGGCAGGAATCGCCTCCCGTGACCGCGACGCGGAGCGTCGCCGCTTCGATTCCCTGTGGGCGCGGAGCGCCCGTACCGCTGCCGATGGAGTCGGGCTATGCGAACAGTCGTTCCTCATGTCGCCGAAATCGGTGATGCTCGCAGAAGTGTCGCCTGTGCGTGTGGTGGTCGTACTACGCGGTCCGATGTCATGAAGCTGGTGGTGCAGGTGAAGCTGCTACCGACGCCCGAGCAGGCGTCGGTACTTGAGGCGACCCTGCGCGTCTGCAACCGCGCGGCCGACCATGTGTCCCGTACCGCCTTCGAGCAGGGCCTGTACGGGCGCAACGAACTGCAGAAGCTGGTGTATACGGACATCAAGGCGACCTTTGGTCTGTCCGCCCAGCCCGCCGTCCGCGCGATCAAGAAGACCGTCGACGCCTACGCCACCCTGCAGGCGAACCTGACGGCCGGAAACCTCGGCAAGCCCGGCTCGAAACGCTGGCTCAAGGCCACCGGCACCCCGGTCGCCTTCCGGCCCGAGGCGGCCCAGCCGTTCGACGACCGGTGTCTGTCGTGGCAGCACGACGCGCGCACGGTGTCGATCTGGACGGTTCAGGGGCGGCTGAAGAACCTGCGCTACACCGGCCATGTCGACCAGCTCAAGACACTGGTGCAGTACCGGCGCGGCGAGAGCGATCTCATCTGCCGGGGCGGCAGGTGGTATCTGATAGCCACCTGCGAGGTGCCCGATCCCGAGGTGTACGAGCCGGTGGACTTCGTCGGCGTAGACCGCGGCATCATCAACCTCGCCACCACCTCCGACGGCACCAACTACCAGGGCCGGCGCCTGTCGCGCTACCGGCGCTGGCAGGCCCGCAAACGCACCGAACTGCAAAAGAAGCAGACCCGCTCGGCCACCCGTCGCCTTGCACGACGGACGCAGAAGGAGCAGCGTCATGCCACTCACGTAAACCACAAGATTTCCAAGGAGATCGTGTCTGTCGCGCAACGCACCGGTCGCGGGATCGCTGTCGAGGAACTCGGCGGGATCCGCGAGCGGGTACGGCTTCGCCGCGACCAGCGAGCCACCCTCTCCTCCTGGCCCTTCCATCAGCTGGGCGAGCACCTGAGGTACAAGGCCCGTCAAGCCGGGGTCCCGTTTATGGAGGTGGATCCGCGCCATACATCGCAGCGCTGCCCGCGCTGCGGCCACACCGAGAAGGCCAACCGGTCGACCCGGGAACATTTTTGCTGTCGTCGGTGTGGCCTCGCTGGGCCCGCCGACCACGTCGCCGGGGTCAACGTGCGCAACCGCGCCCGCTCGGCGTGGGTGCTTGTCACCGCACCCGCACCCTCCTCCTGAGCTCACTTGGGGAGAGGGTGGATGCGACCCGTGACCGTCCTGTCGTAGGGGACAGTCGGGAGCGCGACAAAGCGTGAACGACCGACGCACAAGCTCGGCCGTTCACGGCCGAGAAGGTGACGGGGAATCTGGAGCAGCTGGAGACGGACGCCGGGGAGATCGCGTTCGACGGGATGGCGGTCGGTGCCGCGGGCCTGCTGATCGACGCCAACTTCAACTTGCTGGCACCGTTCTACAAGGCCCCCGCGGCCGACCAGCTCTTCGCGACGACGGCGCCGGTCGCGGCGGCCGGCCACGACCTGTGGACCGAACTGGGCACGGTCTCCAAGGCGCTGCTCGACTGCGCGGCCGAGGTCCGGCCTGTGGCCGACCGGCTCAACTCGCTCCGCGCGGAGGCCGCGGCGTTCGAACGGCGCGTCGCGGACGACGACGAGTGGGTCGCGGACGGCGACCTCATCGACGAGAACACGGCCCGCCGCAACGCGGTGAACGCCGCTGGTCCGCCTTCCAGGCCGCCGAACTGGCCTGTCACAACAAGATAGTCGCGCTGGTCGGCGGCGAGCCGCTCGTCGTCAACGACGGCTCGAACAAAGACAACATGTACGGCTACCGTGCCGAGGACCTCGACAACGCCGGTGGTCTGCCGCGGAAGCTGGCAGCCGATCTGGCAGAGGCCCTGGACGACGGCAAGCTGGACTACGTCGTGGTCAAGGGAGAGAAGAATGCCGGTCAGTACGCTGGCTACCGTGTGAGGGAGTTCGACATCGCCATGAGGAGCAATCCGTGACCGTGACCATCGCCAGGCATGGTGCGCCCGGGGCGGAGGGCGAGGCCTTCGCTCAAGGGCTGGCAGAAGATGTGGCCCGGGGTGTCGGGAGGCTTGAGCGTTCGGTCGGGATGATCGACTTCACGTTCGGTACGGCGCTTCTTCATCTTCAGGCTCGCTGCGTGATCGATCCGCAGGCCGCGGAACTGGAGACGTGGGAGGCGACTGTCTCCGCGATGCAGCTCGGGTCGGCGATGTTCGCCGTGACCGCGGCGACGGATGGCGTGGTCGAATGCCGGATCGACCGCGAGGTACGGCACATCCCGGCTGCCGGTCCGCAGGCGTACGCCGATGCGGGCAACTGGCTGACGGCGTTCTGGCTGGCCGTCGTCTGCCGCGAGCAGAAGCGGATGACGGAGCTCTGTGAGATTCCGCTCGACCGCCTGCGCTCGCCCGATGGAGAGTATGACGAGTACGTCTATCGCTGGGTCGACACTCTGCAGACGTACTGGCTGCGGCGTCCGGGCCTGGTGGAGAAGCTGATCGCCACGCTCGAAGCCTCACACCCCGACGCGATCTCGGTGGCTCCCAGGGACATGGTGCAGCACGTGCTCTATCCGCCGATCAACCTCTTCCACCGTTTCGTGCGGCAGGACGAGGAGGGCTTCAACGAGGCCCTGGTGGAGGCCGTCGAACTGCACAAGACGTACTGGACGGCCGATGAGGACCGTGCCGATCGCACCGAAGGGTTTCTGGCTCTCGGCCCCCTTGCGTTGGCCTGCCTCGCCCATGACGGCGGTATTCCAGTGGGGGTCGAGTCGGAGTACTTGCCCAAGTACCTCCTCGAACGTGGCTGGTTGGGCGAGTTCCCCACCTGAGACAGTGTCAGTGGGGCTGCTCCGTTAGGGGAATGAGTCCTTCGCTGGGTGCGTATCTGCTGGATGTGGCTGCTGCCCGGGCGTTGGTCGGGTCTCGGGACGCGCAGTTGCTGGAGGTCATACGCGGCAGGTTCGTGGAGTCCGGTGGCGTGCGTATGACGCCGATTGCCGGGCCGCAGGTCGACGACGTCTTCGAGGTGTTCCAGGCGTTCTGTATGCGCGCCGTGGTCGGAGGCGGGCAGAAGTGCTCGGCGGACTTGAGGGGGCGGGTAAGTGCAGCTGGGGGCTGAGGAGACTCCGGAACTCTGGGCGTTTCTGGGCGGGCTCCGGCTCGGTGAGGTCCTTTCCGGGACGGTCGCGTCGATCGAGAGCTTCGGGGTGTTCGTGGCGTTGGACGACGGGCCCGGGCATCCGGTCTTTCCCGGCGTCGGGTTCATCACCGTTCCCGAGCTTTCCTGGCGGCGTATCAAGGCCGTTTCGGATGTCGTTCGGGTCGGGCAGCGGGTGTCCTGCGAGTTTCTGCAGTTCGACACCTGGAACGGGGAGGCCCGGCTGTCGTTGCGGGCGATGCGGCCGGATCCCTTCCAGGAGTTCGCCGACCGGGTCGAGGAGGGGCGGAGCCTGCGGGGCCGGGTCACGAAGCTGATTCCGTTCGGCGTCTTCGTCGAGGTGGCCGACGGGATCGAGGGGCTCGTCCATCTGAGCGAGCTCACGGTGGAGCCCGTCGAGACGCCGGACGGGGTCGTCGAGGTGGGTGACGAGATCACGGTCGTGGTCACGGAGGTCGACCGGGAGCGGCGGAGGCTGGCGCTCTCCCGCGTACGGGCCCTGCGTGCGCCGGAGGCGTCGGGCTGACGCGGGGACGGTCGCCGCTTCCGGACTGTCGTCCTTCGCGGGGCGGTCGCCTTCCCGGAACTGTCGTCCTTCGCGGGGCGGTCGCCCTCCCGGAACTGTCGTCCCTGCCCCGGCGTTCTCCTCGGGCGGCTCCCGGACTGTCGTCTTCCTTCGGGCGTCCGCCCTCCGGTCACCTCCCCCGTACTCGGATGCGCGACTCGGCCCAAGCGCCGGCGAACAGCTCGTGCGGCGGTACCGGCGGCAGCAGGCGGGTGAACGGGCCGTGCAGGCGGGTCGCCGTGGTGGACGGTGCGCGGTGGGCGGCCAGTTTGGCGGCTTCCAGTGGGAGATGGGGCGCCTTGAGGTCGGTCCACGGGCCCGGGACGAACACCGTGCGCCCTGCTCGGGGGCGCTTGTCCGTCTCCACTGCGCCCACGGCCGACAGCTCTGTCTGTGCGGTTCTGTGCCGGGCGGGCGTCCAGCCGTTCCAGCGGCGGACGTTCTGGTCGGTGGGGCGGGCGAGGGCGAGGAGCTGAAGGTACAGCGTGGCGGCGTCGGTGCCGACGCCCAGGGACTCGGCGGCCTCGGCGACGAGGTCGGGGGTGCTCAGGGCCGGGTTCAGCTCGTGGCCGCCCGGCGGGACCGGGGTCGTGGACACCCGCTCCGTCATCCGGAGGAGCCCTCCGACGCGCAGCTCCTGTAGCGCTCGGACCTCGCCCAGGAGCCAGGACAGGGCCAGTTCGTCGCACAGGTGTTCCGCCCGCTCCAGCCGGTCCGGATCGGCGAGGGCGGACGACCGCAGGAAGACGTCGCCGTGGGGGACGGCGACCACGAAGAGGCCGTCGTCGTACGCCGTGGACGTCTCGGTCACGTTCTCCCGCAGGGGATGTGGGCAGGGCAGCACCGCCCCCTCGTAGGGCGCGAAGCCCGGGGTGTCGGCCGCTGCCGCGGCGAGCGCCCGGTGCCGACCCAGGGGGACGAGGGTGCCGGGAGCGTCCAGCAGCGTCCGCAGCCGGCCGTACAGCGCCACGGCGCCGACGGCGGCGGGGTCGCCGACCGGGCGCTCGGTGAGGGCCCAGGCCACGACGGACAGCAACTGCTGGTCCGGGAGGGCGGAGGGGGACACCCAGTCGCCCGCCGTTCCGTCGGGGCACGCCTGGTGGAGAGTGAGCCCGCCGCTGACGCTGCCGACCAGGACGAATCCGTGCGGGCCGGGATCGGTTCCGGCGGGGGGTGCCTCGTCGGTGGTGAGGGCACGGGCCCAAGGGCCGGCGAGCCCCAGGTCGGCCTCCAGCGCGTCGGCCAGGCCGTCGTCCACGTACGCCGTGGCGCCGAGCAGGGCGACCCACACCTCCGCCATGCGCTCCGCGGCCGCAACCGTCCCGCCGTCCGTCCACAGCTCGGCCGGGTCCTCCGGCACGCCCGCCGCGAGCACCGCACGCCGTCCCGCCGGACCGAGCCGGTGCCAGAAGTCGTGGTACTCGTCGGCGACGGGCTTGGTCGCCTTGTACGGCTTCGAGCGCAGCATCTTCCAGTCGTCGTCGTACCGCTGCCGTCGGGGCAGGCCGGCCAGGACCAGGGTCGCGATCGTGCCGCGCACCCCCGTGCGCCGGGAGAAGACCTCGACGGCCCGCGCGGCGAGGGGCAGCGGGCCCCGTCGCGCCATCAGATCCAGCAGTTCGGGCAGGCGCGCGGTGTCGTCCTGCTCGACGGTGAACGTCTCGTCGTCCTCCCCCTCGATCGCATCGGTCTCGGGCGCCGTACGGACCGGGGCCGGATCATCGGCCCGCTGGACGAACCGGGCCGTGCCGCCGCGTTCGCCGACCGAGGCGATGACCTGCCCGGCGGCGCGGGACGCGGCCAGTGCCGCCACCGGTGCGCGGCCGGTACGCCACCGCCCTCCCCGCTCGGCGAACGGCTGGGCGCTCCAGGTGCGGAGCAGCGCCGCGAGGGCCGTCCGTTCCTCGTCGGAGGTGGTGTCCACCACGGCACGCCAGGCCGCCGCGTCGATACCGCCGAGCAGTGCGGCCCACTCCAGCGGCTCCGCGGGCAGCGCCAGCCGCCGGGTCTCGTCGTCGATCTCGCCGCGCAGATACCGGCCGTCCGCCGCGACCGCGGTGATGGTGGCGGGCCGGGGGCCGGGCACGTGGGCCTCGTACGCGCGGAGTTCGGGCAGCAGGCCGTACAGGGCGGGGGACAGCGCGGTGTCGGGGATCTCGGCCGGGAGTGTCACCACCGGGCCCGACCGCATGATGGCCACGCGCCGGGACAGGTCCTCACGCCGCCGGAGCACCTCGGCGGCGAGCAGCGCGACCCGCACCACCCCGTCCGCGATCCGCGCTTCGGTCACCTCGGGCAGCAGCCGGCCCAGTTCGGCGTGTACGGCCCGTGGCGTCGCGTCGCGGGCCGCGTCGAGCAGCGCGCGTACGACCTCGGCGGTGACCGTGCGCAGTGCCTTGGACGCGGACTCGTCGCGCGGGGTGAGGAAGTGCCAGTACGCGGGCGGGGGCAGCGGGCCGACGCTGTGGGCGGAGGTCTTGCGGCCCCGGTGCCGGTCGGTGGCCGGGAAGCCGTGGGACTCCCACAGGAGAGAGCCGTCGGTGACGGCGTGGACCCGTACGTGGCTCGGCTCCACCAGCACCGCGTCCTCGCCGCCCGCGGGCAGCCGGAGGATGCCCCACGGGTGACGTCCGGGCCGGGTGCTGACGAACCGTCCCTCACGGCCGTCGACGGAACGCAGCAGAAAATCGGTGGGGGAGGGGCCCGCGTAAGGCGTGCGGTACAGGACGTGGCAGCCGGTCAGTCGTCCGTCCTGGCCCAGTGGCGACGGCGGGGCGTCCTCGGGCAGGGCAGCCAGGGTGAGTGAGTCCATGAACACCGCCCGACCCGGCGGCACTTCGGCGTCGCGGTGGAATTCGGGCAGCGCGCGGTCCCCGGTCCGCGCGCCGGTCGTCGGGTCGACGCGCTCCCAGTTGTCGTGGTAGACGTCGGCGCTCCAGAACCGCTCGCCGTCGCTCATCTGCAGTTCGCGGCTGCCGATGCCGGACCGGTCGCCCGGCCGCAGCACCCGGTCCCCGTCGTGCCGGCCGGCCTCGGTGCCGCCGTCCAGGCTCGCGAACTGGAAGCCGAAGCCGCCGTCGATGATCCCGTCGTACGGACGCAGCCCGATCCGCTGCTCCGGCTCGAACACCTCCTCGGGCCGGTCGGTCCAGAAGCCGTGCTCCCCGAAACGCGCGAGGGTGTCACGGCCCAGGGCGGTCCGGTACACCAGGAACCGGCCGCCCGCGAAGTGCACGCTGTGGCTCGTCGTGCCGTCGGGGAGAGCGAAGGCGCAGGAGCCGCGCCGGCCCGCGTGGTCCACGGCCACGGCACGGTCGTCGCCGTAGACGGTCAGCACCGGCCAGGTGCAGGTGACGCCGCGGACACCGCCCCGTACGTCGTCGGGCCCGGCGGCATCGCCGAACTCGGCCAGGACCGCCTCCAGCGCCGGCCAGCCCAGCTCCTCCGGCAGCCCGGCGGTGAGGGCGCGGGTCAGCGGGCCGGTCAGGTCCAGTGCGGCCAGGACTTCCTCGATGCCGTCCAGGGCCGTCGCCGTCGGGCGGTCGAGGAGCGCGGCCAGCTCGTCCACCGCCTCGTCGGCCGCCGCGATCCCACCGCCCCGCAACTCGCCGATCAACTTCTCGATCCTGGTGTGCACCTCGGCGGCGATACCCGCGTTCTCCGGCAGCCGGGTGATCGCCGAGCCGCCGCCGCGCAGACCGGCGTGGACCGTGCCTTCCAGCCGGGGCCTGAAGACCGGGTCGGCCGCGAGGGCGGTGAGGTCCCGCCGTGACTTGCCGCCCCAGAACTTCAACCCGATCGAGTCGCCCGGATCCTCGACAGCGACCCCCTCCGCGAGACAGGCGTCCAGCAGATCCGCGTCCAGCTCCGGCCACTGATAGCGGTCCTCGTGCAGCCGCACGGGAGCCTCGGCCGCGCGCAGCCGGGGCGCGAACAGGGTCACCAGTTCGAACAGTTCCGTCGGTAGCTGCTGCGACCTCACACCCCCGCCCGCCACGCGCGCGTGCCGGTACATCCGCGTGTACCGCCCCAGCCACCCGGCGACCCCGCCCTCCGGCGCCACCCGCCCGGCCACCACGGCCTCCGCCGCGCCCGAGCGCAGCAGCAGCCGCAGCCAGGCCGCCGCGTCGCCCCGCGCATCCGGGAACACGTCCACCAGCGCGGCGTTCACGTCGTCGCCCTGCGGGAACTCCGCCAGCAGCCCCGCGACCGCGTCCAGCAGGGCGTCCGGTACGGCCTTCCCCCGGGCCCCGCCCACCGCCGCCGCCAGCACCCGCGCGTCCTCGTCCCGGCCCAGCCCCGCAGCCTCAGCGGACGCCCGCACCCGCCCGGCCAGCGTCGCCGGCAACTCACCCGGCGACGCCGCCCACGCCGTCAGCACCCGCGTGTACTCCGCGTGCGCCTCCGCCGCGCTCAGCTCGCCGGCCAGCCGGCGCTGGTGATCCGTCAACTCCTTGACCGGCAGCGCCCCGAGCCCCGCGAACAGCCGTACGTTCGCCCGGTACCACTCCCCGTCCACCGGCAGTGCGTGCTCCCGCTCCGCCTTCCGCGCCAGCGCGAACGCCTTCCCCGCGTAGCGGACGCTCCAGCCGCTCAGGCGGTGCCCCACCATGTCCCAGAACCACGGCAGATGCGCCGCCGGCAGCCGTGTCGCCTGCCGCTCCATGTCCGTCAGGAAACGGCCCGGCTTCTCGTACGCCACCCGGATCTGCGCGCGCACCGCCTCCAGCGCGTCGAGCGCGATCGGCTCGCCGGCCGGGTCGTGGGCTCTGACCCAGTCGACGTACACCATCGACGTGTGCGGCTGTGTCGGAAGCGGGACGTTGACCTTCATACCGAGATCCTGGCACGCCCCACCGACAACGCCCCCGGGCCTACTTCTTCGTCGGCTCGAACCCTTCCACACCCTCCACGAAGTGGTCGAACTCCCCCGCCTGTACGCCCAGTACGAACGCGTCCCACTTCCGGCGGTTCGTCGTCACGACGTTGTCCGGGTCGCTGGTCTCGCGGATGTAGACGAGGGCTTCGGGGTCGTCCTCGCCCTGCCCCTCCCCGAAGGCCAGCTCGATCCAGGGGCCGGGGCCCGTCGCGTCCTCGGGGGCGGCGCGGATCCAGTCGAGGTCCGGGGGGATGTCAGACACGGGTGGGTTCCTTGTCGAGTTTGAGTGCGTGGAGGAGGGCTCGGAAGGAGGAGGGGGTGGTGGTGAGGGTGGCTCGGGTGGGGTCGGCGGATTCGGTCATGTGGATGGTGGCGGGGCCGGTGGATATGTGGACGCAGGAGGCGCCCTCGGAGCAGTACGAGGACTTCTGCCAGCGTGGGGTCATGGGTGTTCCCTTCACAGCTCTCGCATCACGTTGTGGATGAGGTCTCGGGTCTTCTCGGGAGCGAGTGTGACGGCTTCGATCCGGTCGAACAGCGTGCGGTACTTGTGCAACTGCGCCTCGGCGTCGAGGAACGCCAGGCCGTGGGACTGGTCGAGATAGACGGTGTCCAGCTGTGGCACGTGGGCGAAGGCGTAGTGGATCGACTGCCCGGACCCCGGGTAGGCGCCGGCGTCGAAGGTGATCGCGCGCAGGGTGATGTGGGGTCGGTCGCTCATGTCGAGCAGGTGTTGCAACTGCTGTCGGGCAACCGTGGAACCGCCGACCCGCATGCGCAAGGCGGCCTCGTGGATGACCGCCTCGTACGGAGTCGGGTCATCCTCACGGAAGAGAATCGCCTGCCGCTTGATGCGGAACGAGAGCCGGTGCTCGATGTCGGGCGGTGAGAGTTCGGTGACCGCTTTGCGGAAGATCTCAAGGGCGTACTCGCGGGTCTGGAGCAGGCCAGGGATGCGGGCTGTGATGGCGTCGCGCAACGACTTGGCGTGGTGCTCCAGTTCGGCCAGGTCGACCAGCGGCGTCGGGAGCAGCTCGCGGTAGGTCTCCCACCAGCCTCGCTTCCGGTCCGACGTCATGGCCGCCATCGCCTCGACCAGGGCCTTGTCAGAGCAGTCGTAGTGGCAGGCGATCGTGCGCAGGCGCTCGGGGCTCACTCCCACGCGGCCGGCCTCCATGTTGCTGACCTGCGTCTGTTTGATGCCCAGGAGTTGACCGGCTTCCGTGGCGCTCAGGCTCGCTCGCTCCCGGAGTTTGCGCAGCTCTGCGCCGAAGCGGAGTTGTCTGCCCGTCGGGTTGGTCCTCACGGGGCTGTCGACCTCCTTGCCGCCGCTGGTCACCCACACGGGTGGCAGTGAACGAAATTGCCGAGAATCGGTGAATGTATTAACTCTGTCTCGCTACTTTAGGGCTCAGGAGCCGTATCCAACCAACTCCCCTCAGTAACCGGAGACTTCCATGGCCACCGTATCCCCGTCCTGGAACTACACCCTGAGCCTCCCGCGTGATCCCCGGTCCCCCGGCGTCGGGCGTGCCACCCTCCGGGCCGTGCTCGCCGCGCACGGCCTCTCCGAACTTGCCCCCACCGCCGAACTGTTGGCCGCCGAGCTGCTCACCAACGCTCATCGGCACACCGCGCAGGAGTACGCCCTGCGGGTGCTGGAGATCGGCGGGAGGCTGCGCGTGGGGGTGTGGGACCGGGACTGGCGGGTGCCGGTGGGATTCAAGGAGGACGCCGGACCCGTCGACCTCGACGCGGAGCGCGGGCGTGGGCTCCAGCTCGTACGTGCCTGTGCCGAGGACCGGGGCGTGTCCGTGTTGCGGGACCTCGGTGTCTCACAGGGTGGGAAGCTGCTGTGGGTCGACTGCGGGGCCGCCGAGTGATCATTCCGCCGGGGCGGGGTCCGCTCTACACTTGCTGACGGCGGACTGGCGCGCGGTGAGGGGCGGTTGACGGTGCGTAAGGCGTGGATCGTGGTGATCGCTGCCGGCAGCGCCGGGCTGAGCTTCGTGCTGCTGCTGGTCGTGGGTGTCTACATGGTCGCCGGGAACCTCGCCAACGGGATCGGCGGGAAGTCGGTCGGGCTGGCCAAGGGGGCCGTGCCCGCCGCTTATCAGACCCTCGTGCAGAAATGGGGCAATCTGTGCGACGCCATCAATCCGGCGTTGCTCGCCGCACAGCTGTATCAGGAGAGCGGGTTCAACCCGAAGGCGCAGAGCCCTGCCGCCGCGCAGGGGATCGCGCAATTCATTCCTGGGACTTGGGCCACGCACGGGGTCGACGGGGACAAGGACGGGGATCGTGACGTCTGGGACCCGAATGACGCGATTCCATCGGCGGCATCGTACGACTGTCACCTCGCGTCGTACGTGAAGGATGTACCCGGTGATCCGACGGCGAACATGCTCGCTTCCTACAACGCGGGCGCGTACGCCGTCATCAAGTACGGGGGCGTCCCGCCGTACAAGGAGACCCAGAACTACGTCAAGACGATCACCACGTTGTCGGAGAGTTTCGCCGCGCCGACGAGCCGGGTCGATCCGAGCGAGCAGGCGGCCGGGGCCATCGCGTACGCGCAGAAGAAGCTCGGCACGCTGTATCTGTGGGGCGGCACCGGCACCGCTGAGCAGGGCGGACGCTTCGACTGCTCGGGGCTGACGCAGGCGGCGTACGAGAGTGTGGGGATCACGCTGCCGCGGGTCGCGAACGATCAGTACAATGCCGGGCCGCATCCTTCGCGGGACGAGCTGCTGCCCGGGGATCTGGTGTTCTTCTCGGACGACCTCACCAACTCCCGCGCCATTCGGCACGTCGGGATTTATGTGGGGGGCGGATACATGATCGACGCTCCGCGGACGGGGGCCGTCATCCGGTTCGACCCGGTTGATACCCCCGACTACTTCGGTGCCACACGGGTCACCGAGGATGGCGCGAAAGCATTGCCCAAGACGGTCTGACAGCGCCGTAATTCTCTGTGAGACCCTGCCCTGAGCTGCGGAGACGTGTCTCTCTTCGATAACGTCTGGGTGATCATTCAGTGGAGAGTGGAACGCATTGAAGGGGAGTGTGCGTTCCTATTTGACGTAGCACGTTGACGCTCATGCGGAAGCACTACGCACACCACGGGGGTGGCAAAGCGCGGCGCACGTAAGGGTGCGGTCGCGAGAACGATGACGAAAGGGCCGCAGCACGATGGCTGGACTCGCCGCGCATGCCGCAATTGCCGCTGAATCCGGATCGAACCCCGACGTCGAGCTGCTGTATGACATCAACGGCCTCGCCAAGGACGCGCCGCACTGGCTGGACCGGGTGATGGAGTTCGTGGGTGAGTACGGGCTCCTCTTCGCGATGGTGCTGCTGATCCTGTGGTGCTGGTGGGGGGTGCGGAAGCGGGGTGGGGAGGATGCCGCCCCGTCCGTGGCCGCGTTGGTGTGGGCGCCGCTCGCCGCCGGGATCGCCGTGCTGGTGAACGTGCCGATACGCGGGTTCGTGGAGCGGCCCCGGCCTTTTCTCGATCATGAGGGGCTGGAGGTGCTCGTCTCCGGCAAGACGGACTACTCGTTCGTGAGCGATCACGCGACGCTGATCATGGCGATGGCGGTGGGGTTGTTCGTCGCCAATCGGAAGTTCGGGATGGTCGGGCTGGTCATCGGGCTGCTGGGCGGGTTCATCCGGGTGTACATGGGTGTGCACTATCCGACTGACGTGATCGGTGGGTTCGCGTTGGGGACCGCTGTCGCGTTGCTGTTGTCGCCGTTGGCGATGGCTCTGCTCACGCCGTTGATGAGGGCGGTGGAGCGGTCGCCTCGGGTGGGGTGGGTCGTGCGGGCTCGGGGGCGGGACGGGGGGCGTGCGGTGATTCCGGGGGCGCGGGTCGAGGGGGCTCCGGCGGAGGAGCGGGATCTGGCGGCCTGAGGGTTCGCCCGGGGCTTTCCGGGGCTTCCCGAGGGTTCGTCCGGGGATCTTCCTGGGGGTTCGCCCGGGATCCTTTTCGCCCCCGCCGCCCCTACCCGTTCCCGTCCCCAGGGGCTGTGCCCCTTCGACCCCCTCGACCCCCTCGACCCCCTCGGGCGCCTAATGGCTCGGGGGGTCGGTTGTTCGGCGGGTGCGGGTGGGTGGGGGCTTGTCGCGCAGTTCCCCGCGCCCCTGAAGGGGCCTGCGGCCCTTCAGGGGTCCGGGGCTACAGCGCCTGCGGGAACGTGAAGAAGCGCTTCGGGTCGTATTTCTTCTTCAGGGTGGTGAGGCGGGGGACCGCGTCGCCGTAGTAGGCCTTTTTCCAGTTGGTCAGGGTGGGGTCGGCGTAGTTCTGGTAGGCGGCGCCGGAGGCGTGGCGGGTCATGGACCTGTGGGCCGTGGTGAGCCAGGACTGGGCCGTCGTGCCGGAGGTACCGCTCTTCCAGGAGGCGAGGTACTGGGCCAGCATCCGGGAGCGGCGGTGGACGAAGGCCGTGGCCGTGGGGGAGACGCGGTTGATCTCGCCGCCGAGGGCCGTGAGGGCGATGCTGCCGGCCCCGCCCTTCACGCCCGTGATCTGGGTCAGGAGGGTCTGGATGCCCGCCGAGGAGATCGAGCGGTCGAAGAAGTCCGAGCGGGCCGCGTACGTCTCGCGGCCCAGCGCGCCCTGGGGGGAGCGGCCCGGGGTCGAGCCGGGAAGGTGGCACTTGGCGTCGGTCGAGAAGGAGGCGCAGCCCGCGTAGCCCTCCATGGCATCCTCGTACGAGCGGCGCCGCAGGGAGACACTGCGGGCCGGGGTGCCGACGCGGTCCGCAAGGCGGTCGAGGGCGTTCTCGAGGTCGCCGTATGTGCCGAGGGAGAAGGCGGCGACCGCGACGGACGGGCTGCCCCCGTTCTCCAGGTGGCAGGAGGACCAGATCTCGTCGGGCTGCGTCGGGCCCCACTCCTGCCAGGCCTTCAGTACGGCGGCGGCCTTGGACCACGGCCACGTGACGTACGCGGTGACGCCCTGGGGGGCCGGGTGGGTCTTGAAGCGGAGTTCGGTGACCACCCCGAAGTTGCCGTTGCCCGCGCCTCGTAGGGCCCAGAAGAGGTCCTTGTTCGTCGTGGCGTTCGCGATCAGCTGTTTGCCGTCCGCGGTGATCAGGGTGGCCTGGGTGAGGCTGTCGCAGGTCAGGCCGTAGGCGCGGGAGGTCACGCCGTGGCCGCCGCCGAGGGTCAGGCCGGAGACGCCCACGGTCGGGCAGGAGCCGGCGGGGATGGTCACGCCCTTCGCGGCCAGGGCGCGGTAGACGTCGATGAGCTTCGCGCCGGCGCCGACCACCGCCTCGTTCGCGGAGGCGCGGACCTTGCTCAGCTTCGAGACGTCCACGACCAGGCGGCCGTTGCCGGAGGACCAGCCCCCGTAGGAGTGGCCGCCGTTGCGGATCGAGACCTTGATGTCGTGGGCCCTGGCGTAGGCGAGGGTCGTGCGGATGTCGTCGGAGTGGGCGACATAGGCGACCGCGGTGGGCTTGAGGGTGTCGAAGCGGGTGTTGTAGAGCTGGCGGGCCGTGGACCAGGCCTTGTCGCCGGGGCGGACGAGGGGGCCGTCGAGGTCGCGGGCTAGGGCGGACCAGTTGGCGACGGTGGCCTTGGACGCGGTGCCCGCGCCCGTGGCTGTCGTGCGCAGGGAGGTGTCCGTGGCGCGGGTGCCGGTGCCGGTGTCGGTGCCTGTGCAGGCGGAGGCCGTCAGGGTGGTCAGGGCGGCTGCGCCGCCGCCGATGAACGTGCGTCGTTCCATGTGCGCCTCCGGTGCGCCGCGTGGGGTGGGTCGTGGAACGAGACGGGGTTGGTGGGGGTGGGGTTCCCGGATTCTCGCCCCCGCCGCCCCTGCCCGTTCCCGTCCCCAGGGGCTGTGCCCCTTCGACGCCCGATTCTGGGGGCTGCCGCTCCCAGGCCCCCGCTGGGGGTGATGCGGTGGCCGGCTTGGGTGGTTTGTACGGTAATCCTGTGGTTTTCGCGCAGTTCCCCGCGTCCCTTTTGTGTGGGCGGGGGGCGATGGGTGGGCGTAGGGCGGGCTTGAACTGGGGATTGCTTCTCTCTGTAGTGGTATGAGTGCGGAGCGTCACCACAGAAGGGGGAAGGTGAGGGTGTGTGGAACGCTTGAGTCCGGTGGGGTGGGTGAGGTGATCGGTCGGGGGTCGCCGCATCGGAATCTGCACGTGCTCTTCCCGTGAGCGTTCCGTGACCTCACCGCACTTTCGGCAGGGGTTCACTCGCCGTTCACTTCCGTCCATCGGCGGCTTCACCTGATCTGCCTAATTTCGGCCTTACCCGGTGCGGGGTGTGGGCCGAAATGGGGCCGCGCAACCCGTGACGACAGCAGTCTGAGGGACTGAAGGCACCCGCTGGACACGTCCCGATGCTGATACGACGACTTCGCACGCCGCCATGTGGACGGCGGCTCCTGGAAGGAACTCCCGAAAGTGAAGCTTCAGCGCAAGAACCGGCTGCGCGCCCTTTCTCTCGGTGCTGTCGCCCTCACCGGCGTCCTGACCCTCACGGCATGCGGGTCCGACGACACCAGTGGCGGCGCGAGCGGTACGGGCGACAGCACGGCGGCCGCCGGCAACATCGACTGCGGCGACGCCAAGGGGCAGCTGCTGGCCGACGGCTCCTCCGCGCAGAAGAACGCGATCGACGCCTGGGTGAAGCAGTACCAGAGCGCCTGCAAGGACGTCGTGATCAACTACAAGGGCAGCGGTTCGGGCGCGGGCATCACCGCGTTCACCCAGGGCCAGGTCGCCTTCGCCGGCTCCGACTCGGCGCTGAAGCCCGAAGAGGTCACGGCCTCCAAGGAGATCTGCTCCGGCGGTCAGGGCATCGACCTGCCGATGGTCGGCGGTCCGATCGCCGTCGGTTACAACGTCCCGGGTGTCGACAACCTGATCCTGGACGCCAAGACCCTCGCCCTGATCTTCGACAGCAAGATCACCAACTGGAACGACAAGGCCATCGCGGCGCTGAACCCCGACGCCGAGCTGCCCGACCTCAAGATCCAGGCCTTCCACCGCTCGGACGAGTCCGGCACCACGGACAACTTCACCAAGTACCTGATCGCCGCGGCCCCCGACAGCTGGAAGTACGAGGGCGGCAAGGCCTGGCAGGCCAAGGGCGGCCAGTCCGCGCAGGGCTCCTCCGGTGTCGCGCAGGGCGTGAAGGAGACCAAGGGCGCGATCTCCTACATGGAGCTCTCCTACGCCAAGGACGGCATCAGCACGGTCGACGTCAAGACCGGCGCCGCCACCCCGGTGAAGGCGACCGTCGAGAACGCCACCAAGGCCATCTCCGAGGCCCAGGTCGTGGGCACCGGCAAGGACCTCGCGCTGAAGCTCAACTACACGCCGACCGCCGAGGGCGCCTACCCGATCACCCTCGTCACCTACGAGATCGTCTGCGACAAGGGCAACAAGGCCGACACCCTGACCGCCACCAAGTCCTTCCTCACCTACGTCGCCTCCGAGGACGGCCAGGCGCTGCTCTCCGAGGCCGGGTACGCCCCGATGCCCGAGGAGATCATCACCAAGGTCCGCACGACCATCTCGGAACTGAGCTGACCTGAGTGCGGTCCGGTCCCCACCGGGACCGGGCCGCACCGTCCGGTGCACCGCCGCCAGGAGCCCTCCGCCATCGCGGGCGGCTCCGCCCCGAGCCGTCGCCCGCACGACGACGGCTCCGCAGACCGGAGAACGTGATGGACATATCGACCAAAGACACTCCCGCTCCCCCCACCCCACCGAGTTCCGTGAACGTCGAGGAGAAGCGTGCCGCCCGCGGCGCCACGCGCGTCGGCGACCGGGTCTTCCTCGGTCTCTCCCGCGGATCCGGCATCTTCCTGCTGGCGCTCATGGCGGCCATCGCCGTGTTCCTCAGCTACCGTGCCGCGCTCGCGATCAGTGAGGACGAGGCCAACTTCTTCACCACCTTCGAGTGGAACCCCACCGCGGCGCCGCCGGTGTTCGGCATCGCGGTCCTGGCCTTCGGCACCATCGTCTCGTCGGTCATCGCCATGGCCATCGCGGTCCCGGTCGCGGTAGGCATCGCCCTGTTCATCACGCACTACGCACCGCGCAGGCTGGGCGGCCCCATCGCGTACGTGATCGACCTGCTCGCCGCCGTGCCGTCCATCGTGTACGGCCTCTGGGGCGCCCTGGTCCTCGTACCGCAGCTCGACGGGCTCTACGGCTGGCTGAACGACTACCTCGGCTGGACCGGCATCTTCGAATGGCAGGGCGGCGCCCCCCGTTCGATGCTCACCGTCGGCATCCTGCTCGCGATCATGATCCTGCCGATCATCACCAACGTGAGCCGCGAGGTCTTCCGCCAGGTCCCGCGGATGCACGAGGAGGCCGCCCTGGCCCTCGGCGCCACCCGGTGGGAAGTCATCCGCATGGCGGTGCTGCCCTTCGGGCGCTCCGGTGTCATCTCCGCGTCGATGCTCGGCCTCGGCCGCGCGCTCGGCGAGACCATGGCCGTGGCGATGGTCCTGTCGTCCAGCTTCGAGATCAACCTCAGCCTGCTCGACCCGGGCGGCGGCACCTTCGCCCAGAACATCGCGAGCAAGTTCAGTGAGGCCACCGAGATCGGGCGGGACGCGCTCATCGCCTCCGGTCTGGTCCTGTTCGTCATCACTCTGCTGGTCAACGGTGGGGCGCGCCTGATCATCGCCCGCCGCAAGGAGTTCTCGGGGGCCAACGCATGAGCAACTCGACTCTCTCCGGCAAGCGCCCGAGCACGCTGCGTGCCGCGTCCCTGCCGAAGTGGTTCTCGTGGGCGGTCGCCGCCGGCTCGATCGCCCTGGGGCTCGGCATCAGCGCGGTGGCCGGACTGGAGAGCTCCATCCAGTGGGCCCTGATCGCCGGAGTCCTCTTCGTCCTCGGGTCGTACGTCATCACCTCGCGGGTCGAGGGCAGCCGGCAGGCCAAGGACCGTGTGGCGACCAGCCTCGTCTGGGTCGCGTTCCTGCTCGCCCTCATCCCGCTGGCCTCCCTCATATACGAGACGGTCAAGCGCGGTGTGAAGGTCCTCGACGGCTACTTCCTCGGCCACTCGATGGGTGTGGTCTCCACCTCCGAGCCCGGCGGCGGCATCTACCACGCCATCCTCGGCACGCTGGAGCAGGTCGGCCTCGCCGCGGTGATCTCCGTGCCGATCGGTGTGCTGACCGCGATCTATCTGGTCGAGTACGGTCGCGGCAGTCTCGCCAAGGCCGTCACGTTCTTCGTCGACGTCATGACGGGCATTCCGTCGATCGTCGCGGGTCTGTTCATCCTCAGTACCTGGATCCTGATACTGGGCATGGGCCCCTCCGGCTTCGCCGGCGCGATGGCGCTGACCATCCTGATGCTGCCGGTCGTCGTCCGCTCCACGGAGGAGATGCTCAAGCTCGTCCCGAACGAGCTGCGCGAGGCCTCGCTGGCCCTGGGCGTGCCGAAGTGGCGCACCATCCTCAAAATCGTGCTGCCGACCGCGATCGGTGGTATCACGACAGGTGTGATGCTCGCGGTCGCCCGTATCGCCGGTGAGACCGCTCCGGTCCTGCTGCTGGTGTGGGGCTCGAACTACATCAACGCGAACCCCTTCGCCGACCCGCAGGCCTCGCTGCCGATGTACATCTATCTGCAGTTCCAGCAGAGCGGCGGCTCCGGAGCGGCGTACGACCGTGCCTGGGCGGCGTCGCTGACGCTGATCGCCTTCATCATGATCCTGAACCTGGCGGCCCGCGGTATCGCCCGTTGGAAGGCCCCACGATGACAACACGCGGCTCCGCCGCGTGGCCGGTCGCTGACGCGGCCATACAGCGACCAGTTCCCCCGCGAAAGAAGCAGTGATTCCCATGGCCAAGCGAATTGACGTCAGCGGCCTCAACGCCTACTACAGCTCGTTCCGGGCCATCGAGGACATCTCGATGGCCATCGAGCCCCGTACGGTGACGGCCTTCATCGGTCCCTCCGGCTGCGGCAAGTCCACGTTTCTGCGCACCCTGAACCGGATGCACGAGGTCACGCCGGGCGGCCGCGTCGAGGGCAAGGTCATGCTCGACGACGAGAACCTGTACGGCGCCGGGGTCGACCCGGTCTCCGTGCGGCGTGAGGTCGGCATGGTCTTCCAGCGGCCGAACCCGTTCCCCACGATGTCGATCTACGACAACGTGGCGGCGGGCCTGAAGCTGGTCGGCGGCAAGAAGAAGTCCGAGCTGGACGAGATCGTCGAGAAGTCCCTCAAGGGCGCGAACCTCTGGAACGAGGTCAAGGACCGCCTCAACAAGCCGGGTTCCGGTCTCTCCGGCGGTCAGCAGCAGCGGCTGTGCATCGCCCGCGCGATCGCGGTCGAGCCGAAGGTGCTGCTCATGGACGAGCCGTGCTCCGCGCTGGACCCGATCTCGACGCTCGCCATCGAGGACCTCATCGGTGAGCTGAAGGAGCGCTTCACGATCGTCATCGTGACGCACAACATGCAGCAGGCGGCGCGTGTCTCCGACCGTACGGCGTTCTTCAACCTCTCGGCCGTGGGGCAGCCCGGCAAGCTCATCGAGATAGACGACACGGAGCGGATCTTCTCCAACCCGTCCGTCCAGGCCACGGAGGACTACATCTCCGGCCGCTTCGGCTAGGCCGTCGTCCTCGTCCGAAGGAACTCCTCGCGGTGCTGCATGGCGGTGCCGCCGCGAGGTAGGTGAAGGGCCCGTCCCCGGTTTCCGGGGGCGGGCCCTTTCTTCTCGTCCGTACGGGGTCCTTCTCGCGGGGGCGTGGCAGGTGGTTCTTCTCGCCCCCGCCGCCCCTACCCGTCCCATCCCTGGGGGCTGCGCCCCCAGACCCCCGTCGCCGAGTGGTCGGGC
The DNA here is from genome assembly GCF_036346855.1 of Streptomyces europaeiscabiei. NCBI lineage: Bacteria > Bacillati > Actinomycetota > Actinomycetes > Kitasatosporales > Streptomycetaceae > Streptomyces > Streptomyces europaeiscabiei. The sequence continues at coordinate 4,897,978 of NZ_CP107841.1, read as the reverse complement.
GTGGGTCCGGTGGGGCTTCTCGCGCAGTTCCCCGCGCCCCTGACGGGGCGCAGTTCCCCGCGGCCCTTGCGGTGCGGGGCGGGGACTACAGGACCGCCAGGTTCACGATCCAGAAGCTCGCGGCGGCGACCAGGGCCGCGGCCGGCATCGTGATGAACCAGCCGAGGATGATGTTCTTGGCCACGCCCCAGCGGACGGCGTTGATGCGCTTGGTCGCACCGACGCCCATGATCGCCGAGGTGATGATGTGGGTCGTGGAGATGGGGGCCTTGAAGATGAAGGCCGTGATGAACATGATCGACGCGCCGGTGGTCTCGGCGGCGAAGCCCTGCGGCGGGTCGAGTTCGATGATCTTCCGGCCCAGGGTGCGCATGATGCGCCAGCCGCCCGCGTACGTACCGAGGGAGAGCATCACCGCGCAGACGATCTTCACCCAGACCGGGATGGGATCGCCGTAGTCCTCGACGTCCGCGATGACCAGGGCCATCACGACGATGCCCATCGTCTTCTGGGCGTCCTGGAGACCGTGGCCGAGGGCCATGCCGGCCGCCGACACGGTCTGCGCTATACGGAAACCGCGCTTCGCCTTGTGCGGGTTGGCGCGGCGGAAGATCCACATGATCGCCGCCATCACCAGATAGCCCACGACGAGGCCGACCACCGGTGACACGAACATCGGGATGACGATCTTCTCCAGGACGCCGGACCAGTAGACCGTCGTACCGCCCGCGAGTGCCGCGCCCACCATGCCGCCGAACAGCGCGTGGGAGGAGGACGACGGGAGACCGAAGTACCAGGTGACGAGGTTCCAGGTGATCGCGCCGACCAGCGCCGCGAAGAGGATGCCCATCCCCTTCGAGCCCTCGGGCGTGGAGATCACGCCCTCGCTGACCGTCTTGGCGACGCCGCTGCCGAGGAAGGCGCCCACGAGGTTCATCACCGCGGCCATGGCGAGGGCCGCGCGGGGCGTCAGCGCGCGGGTCGACACCGAGGTCGCGATCGCGTTCGCGGAGTCGTGGAAGCCGTTGGTGTACGTGAAGAAGAGCGCGACCCCGATGGTCACGACCAGAGCGAAGGTGTCCATTAAAGGTTCAGGACTCCTTGACGGCGATGGTCTCCACCGTGTTCGCCACGTGCTCGAACGCGTCCGCAGCCTCCTCCAGCACATCCACGATCTGCTTGAGTTTCAGCACCTCGATGGCCTCGTACTTGCCGTTGAAGAGCATGGCCAGCAGCTTGCGGTGGATCTGGTCGGCCTGGTTCTCCAGCCGGTTGACCTCGATCCAGTACTCCGTGAGGTTGGCCATGGTCCGCAGGTTCGGCATGGCCTCGGCGGTCAGCTCGGCGGCCCGCGCCAGCACCTCGATCTGCTGCTCGACGCCCTTGGGCAGTTCCTCCACGTTGTAGAGGACGACCAGGTCGACGGCCTCCTCCATGAAGTCCATGATGTCGTCGAGGGAGGACGCGAGGTTGTAGATGTCCTCGCGGTCGAACGGCGTGATGAACGAGGAGTTCAGCTGGTGGAAGATCGCGTGTGTGGCGTCGTCACCGGCGTGTTCAGCGGCCCGCATACGCTCTGCGATCTCGGCCCGGCCGGCGGTGTCCGCCCCGAGCAGTTCCATGAGGAGTTTCGAGCCCGTGACGATGTTGTCCGCGGATGCGGCGAACATGTCGTAGAAGCTCGTCTCCCTGGGGGTCAGACGAAAGCGCACGTGGGGTCCTCGGTATGCATTGGTTTCGGTCAGGCTGATGCTAGGCGCATCATCCGGCCACGGCTAATGGGCCGTCCCCCAGTGTCGCCCATCAGGAAGATCGACCGGCAGGGGGGCCGCCCGCAGGGCGCATACCCGCCAAAGTTCGCTACCATATACCCGGTAGGGGTATATGTCTGGAGGCTGCGATGACGACCACAGGGGCCGGCGCTGAAGTGCCCTCCGCCGTAGACGGCGTGGAGCCGGGTGTCGTGACCGACCACGACCGTGGAATCCACGGGTACCACCACCAGAAGGACGAGCACCTGAAGCGCCTGCGGCGTATCGAGGGGCAGATCCGTGGGCTCCAGCGGATGGTCGACGAGGACGTCTACTGCATCGACATACTCACCCAGGTCTCCGCCTCCACCAAGGCCCTGCAGTCCTTCGCGCTGCAGCTGCTGGAAGAACACCTGCGGCACTGCGTCGCCGACGCGGCTCTCAAGGGCGGCGCCGAGATCGACGCGAAGGTGGAGGAGGCCACGAAGGCGATCGGGCGGCTGCTGCGGACCTGAGCGCCGGGGGAGGGCTTGGAGGGCGTGCCGCCCGGGGGCGCTTTTCGGCCACTCGGTGTGGTTGCCGGGTGTAATTGCCGGGTGTGGTCACCAGGTACGGCTACCGGGCGCGGCCACAGGATCAGCCGCCGGGGCCGGCCGTGGTGTGCGGATACGGCCAGGGGCCGGTGCTCCCGGCGGGGCCGTCCGCTACCGGGGCGGTCGGTCCTCGTGGGCGTGCTCTTCCCAGACACGCAGGACCTCGTCGATGCGGTCGGGGCTGAGGCGGTCGCCGTCGGTGGTCGAGGCCGCGATGATGAGGTCGCCGCAGAGCTCGATCTCGGCGAGGGCCACGTGGTCCTGAACCGCCGTACCGCCTGCCGGAGCCACGCGCATCACCTCTTCTCTGCCGTCACCGACTCCTAGGGTAGGCAGCGGCCCACAACCCGCGCATGGCACCAACGGACCATTTCCGGCCCCGTACTTTCCGCTACTCCTCTACTCCTCCGAGATCTTCCCGGCGTAGATGTCCTCGGGCCTCGGCAGACGTACGGTGACGGGCACGCCGAAGTCGTACAGCAGGGTCGTCGAGGTGACGGCGATCGTGCCCTGCCGGGCGCCGTTGACGAAGCTGAAGCGGTGGCGGACCTTCCGGATGCGGCCGTCGTCGTCGAGGTAGGCGTCGAAGGGGACCCGGGCGGTGGCGAAGCCCTCGGCGGCGGCGCGCAGGGGGGCCCGGTTGCCCTCGGAGGCCGCGCGGGAGGCGGTCGTGAGGTCGGCGGTGCCGCGGTAGTGCCGGACCTGGGTGCCGTCGATCTCGGTCTCGCCGACGAGTTCTGCCGTACGTGCCCCGCGCAGCACCTCGGCCGCGGCGAACGGGTCGGTTGCGCCGCCGGTGACCAGATTGCCGTCGGAGAGGGTGCCCGTGTCGACGCGGACCCATTTGTCGGCGGGGACGCCCGCGCCGCGGTTCTTCATGAACAGGGCGCCGGGGGCGAGGAGTTCGGTGATCGGGCGGTGCTCGCTGCGGCCGGCGGGGTCGTGCGGGAGCAGCACCTTGAGCCTGCCGAGCTGTCTGCCGTAGTCGTAGACACCCTCGCCGTGGATGGTCACGCGGGTGCCGCCGGTGGCCATCTCCATCTCCGTACGGGCCTTGGAGCTGCCCGCGCGGACGAGAGTGGGGGCGGCGCGGTGCAGCAGGTCCACCGGGTCGGAGGGGAGGGAGTCGTCGGGGCCGCCGCCGCCCGAGCAGCCGGTGACACCGGTCGTGCCGACGATGAGTCCTGCCGCGACGAGCGCCGCGCCTGTCCTGCTGTGCCGCCGCGTCACCATCGCCTGCCAATCCCCTGGCCGGGTCTGTACCGGGTCTCCTGCTCGTTCGGTCGGATAACGACGGGTCGGGGAGGTCGTCACGCTGGGTGGGTGAGGCCGAGGGGCGGGGGCGCCCGTGGACCCGGGTCGTACGTCGTGTCGCGACCGCGGGTCGGATGTGGCTGGTCGCGCAGGTCCCCGCACCCCTGAAAGGGCTTCGCCCCCCGCGGGGGCGTTCGGGGCGGGAGCGTTCGGAGGGGAAGGGGTCGGGTGGGAGCGTTCGGGTGGGAGGGGTCGGGTGGAAGGGGTCGAGGGGAAGGGATCGGGCTTACTTGCCCTGGGTAACGTTGTGGGTGTGGCGCATCAGGACGAGCCGATACCTCCGCAGCAGCACCGTACGACCACTGTCGAACAGGGCCAGTTCTGTGTGGCGAGATGCAGCTGCGGCTGGCGAGGTCCGGCCCGGCGGGCCCGGAGCCTGGCGCGGACGGACGCGCAGGGGCACACGGCGGGCGGGGTCTGAGGGGCGGGCGCGGCGGAGGGGCAGGCGCGGCGGAGCATCGCCAAGGAGACTCGTCGATCAGTTCCCGGTTGCGGGCCGGGTGAGGCGGGTGAGGCGGGTGCGGCGGGCGGTGGCGGGCCCGGCCGGAGGATCCGGTCCACCTCGCGGTTGCGCGTGAAGTGGCCGTCGGTCGCCTCGCTCGCCCGGTAACTCACCTGCTCGGCACGCCCGCTGACGAAGTGGTGGGTCGTGGGCAGCCGGGTGCCGGGCGAGCGGCGGTGGCCGGTCTCCTCCTCGACCTCGCGCAGTGCGCCGGTGAGGGCGCCCTCGTCGCGCTTCAACTCGCCCTTGGGGTGCGACCGGTCCTTACGGATCTCGAAGTCCACTTCATCCCCGGAACCGGGTGCTGCGACGACTCCCGGAACCCGAGCCACGGCCGCGCCCTGTTCGTCCCCGGCGAGGGACTGCACGGTGATCACGGCATCCGGATCCCGGTCGCCCGAGGTCGTCTCGGCTGACGCCTCGTCTTGTGTCCGGTGGGCGATGCGAAGCAGCGGGGACTGGGGGAACCGAAGGCGTCCGCCGTTTCCTGTCGGCTCACGTCGGTGTACCCGTGCCGGTCGTGGGCGTGCTCGGTGACAGGTGGTCAACCAGCCCGTGCCGGCCCCACCTGCTTCGGACAGGGAGGGGTCGAGCCGTGGAGCGGGCGCTCGGAGTCGGTCGCCAGCTCCGTGATCCGGCTGGTGGTCAGGCCCTCCCCGAGGGCGAGCCGATGGCCGGAGGAAGCAAGCACCGACACGACCGGCAGGGTGAATAACACACACATTGCACCTCGTTCGGCCTCTTATCCGTATGTCCTTTATGCGGCTATTGCTAGCTTCCAAAGGGTTAATGACGGCTCATCACCATCGGCAGGTGCTCGCCCCAGCGGTCCTCTGTTCTCGGCCCACTCCGCGGACCTCGATACGAGACGCGGCTTCCGGTCCGAACGGAACTCGCCGCGGGAGTCCGGGGTGCCCTTGTGCCGGCGGCTGAGCTCAATGGCGACAAGGAAGGTCAGTCACAATGACAGTGGTCGACGCACCATCTCCGCTGCGAGGCAGACCCCGTATAAACCGCCGCCTCAAGGCGCGTCTCGCGGTCGTGCCCGGCGTGGTCTTGCTGGCCACGGCCACTCTGGCTTGGTTCTCCACCGCGCAGGCCGCGGAAGCCCCGGTTGAGTTGGGGACCGCCAAGAGTTACGCGATCCTGGCCGGTTCAGAGATCACCAACACCGGCCCCACCGTCATCAACGGTGACGTGGGGCTCAGTCCGGGCTCCTCGGTGACGGGCTTCTCGTCGTCGACGCCCGCCGGCCCCGGACAGATCTTCGGCGACCTGAATGTGTCCAACGCCGAGGCCATTCAGGCGAAGACGGATCTGACCACTGCCTACACCGATGCGGCCGGTCGGGGACCCGGGGCTGCCATTACGGCAGATCTCGGCGGACAGGTACTGGTGCCCGGGGTCTACACGGCCAATGAGGGCATCGGACTCACCGGAGCCCTCACCCTCAATGCCAAGGGTGACCCCAATGCGGTCTTCATCTTCCAGGCCGGATCGACGCTGACCACCGCCTCCGCGAGCAGCGTCGTGCTCGTCAATGGCGCGCAGCCCTGCAATGTGTTCTGGAAGGTGGGAAGTTCCGCCACTCTCGGGACCAATTCGACCTTCGTGGGCACCATCCTGGCCCAGGCATCCATCACGGTGACGACCGGCGCCGAGATCCAGGGCCGGGCCCTCGCGCAGACAGGCGCGGTGACGCTGGACGACAACGTCATCACGACGCCGTTCTGTGCGACCGGCCCCACCGGGCCTGTCGGACCGACGGGTCCTGCCGGCCCCAGTGGATCTGCGGGCCCCAGTGGATCTGCGGGCCCCAGCGGGCCTGCCGGTCCCGCCGGGCCTGAGGGGGCCCAGGGAGACGCCGGACCTGCGGGTCCCGCCGGGCCTGCCGGACCGGCCGGGTCCGCCGGACCCAGTGGGCCTGCCGGTCCCGCCGGGCCTGAGGGGGCCCAGGGAGACACCGGACCTGCGGGTCCCGCCGGGCCTGCCGGGCCTCTCGGACCAGTCGGGCTTGTCGGACCCAGTGGGCCTGCCGGCCCCGTCGGGCCTGTGGGAGCCCAGGGTGACACCGGTCCCCTCGGGCCTCTCGGACCAGTCGGACCCAGTGGGCCTGCCGGTGCTGTCGGGCCTGAGGGGGCCCAGGGAGACACCGGTCCTGTCGGGCCTCAGGGGGCCAAGGGAGACAAGGGAGACAAGGGAGACGCCGGTCGCATCGGGCCTGAGGGAGCCAAGGGAGACACCGGTCCTGTCGGGCCCAAGGGAGCCAAGGGAGACAAGGGAGACAAGGGAGACACTGGTCGCATCGGGCCCGAGGGGCCCCGGGGAGACACCGGGCCTCAGGGTCCTGAAGGGCCGCAGGGTCCTGCGGGACATGGTGGGGGCCCCGGGGGCCACGGGGGCCACGGTGATCAAGGAGGCCACGGTGATCACGGTGAGCACGGAGGCAAGGGTGATCACGGGGGCCACAAGCCCCACAAGCCCCACTGCTCCAAGCACGACGGTCCTCCCCTCTGGAAGCACGACGGTCCTCCCCCCTGGGAGCAGGACGGGAAGGACTGGTTGTGGAAGTCCAAGGTGAAGTCCAAGGCGAAGTGCGAGGACTGAGCGAGAACACGGCCTCGTCTTCTTGAGGAGGACGGCGAAATGAGCGAGGGGCGCCCTCCCTGGTGGGGGGCGCCCCTTCCCGGCCGAGCCCTACTGGTGGACCGTCCCGGCCAAGCCCTACTGGTGGACCGTCCCGGCCAAGCCCTACTGGTGGCCCGTCCCTGCCTTGTGCAGCGCTTCGAGAAGCGAGGACACCATCGTTCGGTCCCTCTCGTGCGTGAGGCGCTGCTCCGCGGCCTCGGGAGACAGCCAGAGGAGGCGGGACACTTCGCGGTTCGGGGCGAACGCGCCGCTCGTCGCTTCGGCCGCCCAGTAGCGCACTTGCTTGGGGCGGCCCTGGGCGTCGGTGTAGTGGACGGTCGGCAGTTCCGGGCCGAGGGCGCATTCCATGCCGGTTTCCTCAAGGACTTCGCGAAGGGCGCCGTCACGGGCCTCTTCGCCACGCTTGAGCTTGCCCTTCGGCAGAGACCAGTCCGACCACTTCGGTCGGTAGACCAGGGCCAGCTCGATGCCCCCGCCGGAGGGCGACCGGCGCCACAGGGCACAGCCTGCGGCACGTACCAACGGCGTGATGTCCATCACTACCTCGATTCGTCGGGCCTCTGGCCTGCGGGTTCTTTCACCGTGATGAGCGATGACACGACTCGTCGCAGTGCGGCCGGTGGACCGGACGGATCCGCAGGTCCGCGACGTCGGGCGAGCGGCGCCACAGGACGCGGCCCGTCGCCCGGATGGCGGCGTCGGTGCTCTCGGTCACGACGTGCTCACCGCCTCCTTCTGCCAGGACTGCTGGAACGCGAACCGGGATGCCTCCACTTCGTGGCGCTGGTCGGCGTGGAGGACGCCGAGGGCGTAGGCCGTGGCCGGGGCGATGCGGGGGGTGCGGGCGGCGGCGGCCGCCGCGGAAGCCGCTTCGGAGGCGTCGCGATGGCGGTTGAGGGCCTCGCCGGCCGCGAGGAGGCGTACGTCGACGGGGACGGCCTCGGGGTACAGGACCTCCAGGGCGTAACGGTGGAGGCGGAGCAGGAGCCGTACCTGGTGCCAGGGGGAGTCCTGGGGGTGGGGCGCGGTGTCCGGGGAGAGGCCGTGGACGAGGGCCTCGGCGTTGTACGGGTGGCCGGCCGTGTGGAGGGGAAGACCGATGACCGCGTCGCGGAGGCGGTCGTGGGCGGCGGCGGCCAGGGGGCGCAGGTCCGCGGTGGGGGCGATGGGGGTGAGGGGGACCTCGCTGGCGAGGACGGCGACGCTGTCGGCGACGGCGTGGAAGCGGCTGGAGCCGAGGGCCTGGAGGGCGGCGGAGTGGGCCCGGGTGCGGGCGAGGGTGAGCTGGCGGTCCAGGAGGGCGCCGGCCTTTGCCGCGCCGACTGTGAGACTGCCGCGGTCGGGGGCTGCCGCGGGGCGCGGACCCGGCCCGGCGGTGCCGGGTTCCTCCCCCGGTGCCTTGAAGGCCTGGGAGGTGCCCCCGGTGCCCGCCCGTTCCGCCCCGGCGGAACGACTGCCCACAGCGGAGGCGGCGGTCGAACGGCCACCGGTGGTCGAGGCGGCGGCGCCGGCACGGCCACCGGCGGAGCGGACGCCCGAGGTGGTGGCGAGGCCACCCGCGGCGGTGGCGCGGGTGGGCATGGCCGGCTGGGTCGGGAACGGGGTCGCTCCCGAGAGGCGGTTGAGGGCTGTCACCAGGCGGGTCAGACGGGCCGCGTAGGCGTGTTCGCGGCCCAGTGTGCCCGACAGCCAGGCCAGTTCGGGGCGGAGGGATTCCGACCAGTCCGTGTCCAGGAGGGGGCGGAAGGTGTGCAGCGTGCCGCTGATGCGGCGGGCCGAGCGGCGCAGGGCCAGGGCCGCGTCGGTGGACTCCTCGGCACCCGACGCCGCGCCCCCACCGGTCTCGCGGTGGGTGCGCAGCGCGCGGAGGAACTCCGTGGCCTGGGCCCGCAGATAGCCGGCGACGGCATCGGCGGGTACGGCCGTGGGGTCCGTGGGGTCAAGGTGTTGCTGTGCCACGCCGGCGCCTCCGGGCGTCAATGAGCATCTCCTGGACGTTGCGCAGGGGCTGGCCGTCCGCGTCGGTGGAGTGCCGGATCCACTCGCCGTCGGGACCGAGGTGCCAGGAGGAGGTCGTGTCGGACATACCGGTCTCCAGCAGGCGGTTGAGTGCCGCCCGGTGGGCCGGGTCGGTGATCCGGATCAGGGCCTCGATCCGGCGGTCGAGGTTGCGGTGCATCATGTCGGCGCTGCCGAACCACACCTCCGGCTCGCCGCCGTTGCCGAAGCCGAAGACCCGGGAGTGTTCGAGGAAGCGGCCGAGGACCGAGCGGACCCGGATGTTCTCCGACAGGCCCGGGACGCCGGGGCGGATGGCGCATATGCCGCGTACCCACACGTCGATGGGCACACCCGCCTGCGAGGCCCGGTACAGGGCGTCGATGAGCGCCTCGTCCACGATCGAGTTGACCTTGATACGGACGTGCGCGGGACGTCCGGCACGGTGGTGCTGGACCTCCTTGTTGACACGGGCGATCAGGCCGTCGCGCAGGGACTTGGGCGCGACGAGGAGGCGGCGGTAGGTCTCGCGGCGCGAATAGCCGGAGAGCCGGTTGAAGAGGTCGGAGAGGTCCGCGCCGACCTGCGGGTCCGACGTCAGCACGCCCAGGTCCTCGTACAGCCTCGCCGTCTTCGGGTGGTAGTTGCCCGTACCGACGTGGCTGTAGCGGCGGAGCGTCTCGCCCTCCTGACGGACCACCAGGGACAGCTTGCAGTGGGTCTTCAGACCGACCAGGCCGTAGACGACGTGGCAGCCGGCCTCCTCCAGCTTGCGTGCCCACTTGATGTTCGCGTGCTCGTCGAAACGCGCCTTGATCTCGACCAGGACGAGGACCTGCTTGCCTGCCTCGGCCGCGTCGATGAGCGCGTTGACTATGGGGGAGTCGCCGGAGGTCCGGTACAGGGTCTGCTTGATCGCGAGGACGTCCGGGTCGTCGGCCGCCTGCTCCAGGAACGCCTGCACCGACGTCGAGAAGGAGTCGTACGGGTGGTGCAGCAGCACGTCCCGGTTGCGCAGGGCGGCGAAGATGTCGGGTGCGGACGCCGACTCCACCTCGGCCAGGTCGCGGTGGACGCCGGCGACGAACTTGCGGTACTTCAGCTCGGGCCGGTCCAGGGAGGCGATGCGGAAGAGGCCGGTGAGGTCCAGGGGCCCGGTCAGCGGGTAGACCTCGGACTCCTTGATCTTCAGCTCGCGCACCAGCAGGTCCAGGACCTCCTGGTTGATGTTCTCCTCGACCTCCAGGCGCACCGGCGGCCCGAAGCGGCGCCGCATGAGCTCCTTCTCCAGGGCCTGGAGGAGGTTCTCGGCGTCGTCCTCCTCGACCTCCAGGTCCTCGTTGCGGGTGACCCGGAAGGCGTGGTGCTCCAGCACCTCCATGCCCGGGAACAGCTCCTCCAGATGGGCGCCGATCACGTCCTCCAGGGGGACGAACCGGCCCGGGGAGGCCTCCAGGAAGCGGGACAGCAGCGGCGGCACCTTGACGCGGGCGAAGTGCGAGGTGCCGGTCACGGGGTTCTGCACGCGTACGGCCAGGTTCAGGGAGAGACCCGAGATGTACGGGAAGGGGTGCGCGGGGTCGACGGCCAGGGGCGTCAGGACCGGGAAGATCTGGTGGCGGAAGAGCGTGAAGAGTCTGGCCTGCTCCTTCTCCGCCAGTTCGCTCCAGCGGACCAGGTGCACGCCCTCCTCGGCCAGCGCCGGGGCGACGTCCTCGTGGAAGCAGGCGGCGTGCCGGGCCATCAGCTCGCGGGAGCGGGCCCAGATCATCTCCAGCACCTCGCGGGGCTGGAGGCCGGAGGCGGAGCGGGTGGCCACGCCGGTGGCGATACGGCGCTTCAGACCGGCCACGCGGACCATGAAGAACTCGTCGAGGTTGCTGGCGAAGATCGCCAGGAAGTTCGCCCGTTCGAGGAGGGGGGTGCTCGGGTCCTCGGCCAGTTCCAGGACGCGCTCGTTGAAGGCGAGCCAGCTGCGTTCCCGGTCGAGGAAACGGCCCTGCGGCAGCCTTCCGCCTTCGTGCTCCTCCTCCTCGTACCCGTCGAGGTCGGCGTCGATGTCGGGTTCCAGGTCGGAGACCACGGCCGACACCGTGTGCGGGCGGTGGCCCGTTATGGAGCCGACGGTCGGCTGTGCGTGCTGGACCTGGTCTGCCTGGGCGTTGGACTGGCTCATGACACCATTCTTCCGCGCCGCGAGCGTCACAGGCGCGTCGGACAGGGCCGGTGGGAGTGTGAGGACGGGCGCGGAGGCGTTCGCGGCGTCGTTCTCGGCGATGTCCGCGTCGATGCGCGCGACGACGTCGACGACATCGGCGGCGTGGTCCGGGGCGACAAAAACGGCCGCACGGGGTCCGCTCCCCGTGCTCTTCCCGTTGCTTGGGCCGTTGCTTGGGCCGTTGCGTGGGGGAGGCGAGGGCTCGGGCACGACGGGGTTCATTGCGGAAGCGTCGCAAGCTCGTCTGAATCGAGGGTTACGGAGACCTTACGTGCGGGATAGCGCGGGGAGGCCCGCCGGTTCCGCGCGGACCTGCGCCGGGCCCCGGCGTACGCCGTTCAGCCGTCGCGCGCTGTTCACCTGCCGTACGCCTTCGGCACGCCCCTCCCCCCGTAGGAGGGGCGTGCCGGGTCGATGGGCCGGCCGTCAGCGTGCGCGGCGGCGCAGCAGCCAGAAGGCGGCGGCGGTGGCGAGGACGGCGACGGCGAGGACGACGCCGGTCGTCATGAGGTGCAGCGGCCAGAAGTGGGACGCCGGGTGCACCTCGGCGTACAGGTCGGTGAAGCTCTTCCCGCTCATGCACCGGGTGTAGTCGAGGTCGGAATCGACGTCGAAGCAGGTCAGGTCGTTCACGCGAGTGCCGGAGCGGGTGATCGCGCCCACCTCCAGCTGGTCCGCCGTCATCGGCAGCCGACTGGCGGCGGTGCCGGTGAGCGTCGTGGACGGCCACAGCTCGTCGTACCGCACGTCGAGCCATGCGCGGAACGCGACCATGAAGCCGAGAGCCACGGTGAGGGCGGGCAGCGCACGTCTGAGGGCGAGGCCCGCCAGGGCGCCGACGGCCAGTGCGCACAGGGCGTACGCCAGGACCGCGGGGCCCCGATTCACGAAGGGGTCGGTGTAGTACCACTCGTCGCCGCGCAGGTCCCGGTCCGAGGGCCAGGCCCAGCGGTAGAACAGCACCAGGACGGTGGTGCCGGCGGTCAGCGCGGCAGCGGGCACCGCAAACTTGACGGTGAGCCACCGCACCGGAGTGACGGACTGGGTCCAGACCAGCTGGGCCGTGCCCCGCTCCAGCTCACGGCCGGTCAGTGAAGCCCCGGCCCAGGCGGCCACGCCGTAGCAGAGGTACGAGACGAGCGTGCCGATCGTGCTCATGCTCGTGCTGTACGACATCGCCGACTCGATGTCGACGCATCCGCCGCGCCCCGCGCACGAGGCGCTCTCCCGCCGGACGTCGTCCAGGGTGACGAACCGCAGCCAGAGCATCCACCCGGCCATGGCCAGCACGTACGCGGTCCACACCAGCAGCGCCGAGCGGTGCACGCGCAGCACGGTGCGGACGAGACCGCGGCGGGTGCCCGGGGGTGCGGGAACGGTCGTGGCGGTCATGTCGTGCCTCCTTCGCGCGGTGACGTGACGCTTCCGGTACGGCGGCGCAGCAGCTGGAAGGAGGCCGCGACCAGCAGGGCGGTGACGGCGACGACGATGCCCGTCTCGACGAGGTGGAGGGGCCAGAAGTGGGAGGCGGGGTGGTAGTCGCTGTAGTAGCCGGCCAGGTCGGGGACGCTGTCACAGCCCGCGTCGGTCAGGCAGGGGTTCGGGATGCGGGTGCCGCTGGAGGTGAGGGCGCCGCGGCTGAGGGTCATGCCCATGGCATCGGGGGGACCGTGTTCCGCCGTCGTCGTCGCGGTCACGGGCGACCAGAGGTACGGGCGCAGCTCTTCGAGCGTGTACAGCAGACCGGTCATGGCGAAGAATCCGAAACCCATTGCGGGCAGGGAGCGTCGGGTGAGCAGCCCGATCAGGACGCCGACGGCGAGGCCGAGGAGGACGCGGCCGACGGCGAGGGGGCCGTTGCCCACGAAGAACTCGTCGTAGTACTCCTGCCAGTACCACGGCCCGCTGCCCTGCGTGATGTGCGCCGACCACATCGTTCGGTGCAGAAGGACGAGAAAGAGGGTGCCGGCGGTGAGCAGGGCGGCCGGGACGGCGAGCTTGGCGGCGAGCCAGCGGGCCGGGGTGACGGACTGGGTCCAGGCCAGTTGGGCCGTGCCGTTCTCCAGTTCGCGGCCGATCAGCGCGGCTCCGGCCCAGAGGGCGACGAGCAGGGGCGCGAAGCTGATGAGCGACGAACCGACGGTGACGGCCGTCTCGTACCGCTCCAGCGCGGGGGCCCCGTGGTTGCAGCCCTCGCTCATCAGCCCGTGGCCCTGGCAGCTTTCCGTGTGATAGCCGGCCCAGGCGGCGTCCACGCCCGGCCCCGCCGCCCAGAGCAGTGCTCCGGCGGCGACGAGGACCAGCACCGCCCAGCACACCGCCGCCCAGGTGTGCAGGCGCAGCGTCGCCCAGGTCAGGCCGCGGAGGCGGAGCCCGCCACGGGGGGCGGGGGCCTCGGCGGGCGCGGGGGCCTCGGCGGGCGCAGGGGCGGTCGTGGTGGTCATACGGCACCTCCCGTGCGGTGGCGCAGCAGGCGGAAGGCGGCCAGGACCAGCAGGGCGGTGACGGTGAGGACGATGCCGGTCTCGACGAGGTGGAGGGGCCAGAAGTGGGAGGAGGGGTGGAAGTCGGTGTAGAAGGCGACGGCGTCGGTCCGACCGCAGGCGTCGTCCGTGCACGCCACGTCCGAGACGCGTTCGCCCGTGCTGGTGATGAAGCCGCGGTCGACCATCTCGCCCGTCCAGCCCCTCCAGGCCGGCTCCGCGGTCTTGGAGACGAGGGTCTCGACCGGCCACAGTCGGTGGCGGTTCGATTCGAGCGTGGCCATCAGGACGCCCGTGCCCAGCAGGCCGACGGCGAGCCCGGGCAGGGAGCGGCGCAGCAGCAGGCCCGCGACGGCGCCGACGGCCAGCCCGAGCAGGGCGTAGGCCGTGGCGGCGGTGCCGTTGGCCGCGAAGGTCGTGGGTGTGAACCAGTCCCGGGTGCCGAGCGTGTGCCGCAGCTCCTCGTCCGACCACCACACCAGGCGGTGCAGCAGGGTCAGCAGGGTCGTCCCCGAGGCGATCAGGGCGGCCGGGACCGCGAGCTTGGCGGCGAGCCACCGGGCCGGGCTGACGGACTGGGTCCAGGCCAGCCTGGCCGTGCCGCTCTCCAGCTCGCGGGCGATCAGGGCACCGCCCGCCCAGGCGCCGATCAGGATCGGAGCGACGGCGAGGGCGGTGGAGGCGAGGCCGACGGTCAGGTCGAACCGGCTGTACGCGGGGCCCACTTCGCAGTAGTCGACTTCCTTGCAGCCGCTCTTCACGTACTCCGCCCAGGCCGCGTCCACCCCCGGTCCGGCGGCCCACAGCAGCCCGCCGGCGGCCAGCACCACCAGCAGCCCCCAGAACCACAGCGCCGACTGGTGCACGCGCAGCGTCGCCCGGATCAGACCCCGGGTCGGGATCATCGCCGGGGCGGGGGCCGGGGCGGGGTCCTCGGAGCGGGCGGACCAGACGGTCTCGGTGGTCGTGGTGCTCATACGGCAGCCCTCCGCGTCTCGGCCCCGCCGGTCTCGCCGGCGTGGGCGTCGTCACCCTCGTCGTCGATGGTGAGGGCCGGGGCCTGAGGTGCCCTCAGGTGGGCGAGGACCAGCTCCTCCAGGGTCGGTTCGGCGGTCTGCCAGCCGGGGCCGACGGGGCCTTGCGGGCGGATGAGCGCGCTGAGCTGACGCCCCGTCGTGCGGGACTCGACGACCGTGTGCGGGGCGAGATCGCCGACCGGGCCGGTGACCAGGGTGTGTGCGGCGAGGATCTCGTCCAGCGGGCCCGCGAGCCGTACGCGCCCGGCGCCCAGCAGGAACAAGTGGTCGCAGGAGCCTTCCAGTTCGGCCACTACGTGCGAGGACATGACAACCGTGGTGCCGTGCTCGGCGGCGTCCGCGAGCAGGGTGCCCATCAGCTCGTGCCGGGCCAGCGGGTCGAGGTCGGCCATCGGCTCGTCCAGGAGCAGCAGTTCGGGCCGCTTGCCGAGGGCGAGGGCGAGCGCGACCCGGGTGCGCTGACCGCCGGAGAGGGAGCGGATCTTGGCGTCGTGGTTCAGCCCGCCCGCGTCCACCACCCGCTCGGCGACGGTCGCGTCCCAGCGCCCGGGGTTGAGTTCGTGGCCCAGCCGCAGTGTCTGGGCGACGGTCAGCTGCGGGTAGAGGGGCTTGTCCTGGGCGACGTAGGCGATGCGCTCGCGGGCCGCCGCCGGGGTCGTACCCAGCACACTGATCGCGCCCTCGGTGGGGCCGAGCAGCCCGGCCGCGTGGGCCAGGAGTGTCGACTTGCCCGCGCCGTTCGGTCCGACGACCGCGCACACCCGCCCCATCGGGAGCCGCAGCGTGCAGTCGCGCAGCGCCCAGCCCCCCTGCCGCCACCCGAACTTCTTGCCGAGCGCGGCCGCCTCCATCGCGGTCCCCGTCATGCCTCGTCCCCCTGATCCTTCTGGTCTCGCCGGTCTTGCTGGTCTTTGGTGAAGTGTTCGTCCAGTACGGACGTGAAGAGCGCCGCTACGTCGTCCCGTTCGAGCCCGGTCTCCCGGGCCCGTACGGCCCAGGTGTCCAGCTCGGCCCGCAGCGGGGAGTCGACGGGCGTGGCGCCCAGGGACTTCCGCACGAACGTGCCGAGGCCGCGGCGGGCCTCGACCAGGCCTTCGCGCTCCAGCTCGCGGTAGGCCTTCAGCACCGTGTTCGGGTTGATCGCGGTGGCCTCCACGACCTCGCGGGCCGTGGGGAGCTTGTCGCCCGGTTCCAACAGGCCCAGCCGCAGGGCCTGTTTGGTCTGGTGGACGATCTGCACATAGGTGGCGACACCGCTGCGCCGGTCGATGCGGTACTCGACCACTCGGACAACCACCCTTTCACTAATTGAGTAGTGAAAGGGTGGTGCAAGAGAGGGGGCGATGTCAACAACACCGCCCCCAGCCTGTGGAAAACTCCGGGTACGTCAGGTTTCGCTGCGGTACATCAGGTCCGTCTCGTACGTCACGAATCCGAGGCGTTCGTACACGGTCACCGCCGCCTTGTTGTCGGCGTCGACGTAGAGCATCGCGGTGGGCAGGCCCTGGGCGGCCAGGTGGCGCAGGCCGATCGTGGTGAGGGCCTTGCCGAGGCCGCCGCCCTGGGCGCCGGGGCGGACACCGACGACGTAGACCTCGCCGAGCTGTTCGTCGGTGTGCGCCTTCGTCCAGTGGAAACCGACCAGCTCGTCACCCTTGAAGGCCAGGAAGAAGCCCGCCGGGTCGAACCAGGGTTCGGCCTTGCGGTCGTCGAGGTCGCGCTGGGTGAGAGAGCCCTGTTCGGGGTGGTGGGCGAAGGCCTCCGCGTTCGCGGTGAGCCAGGCCGTGTCGTCCTCGCCGGGGCGGAAGGCGCGGACGGTGACGCCGCCGGGCAGTACCGGCTCGGGCGGGTCGAAATCGGCCAGGGAGCGGCGCATCTGGCGCAGTTCGCGGAAGAGGGTGAGGCCGAGGACCTGGGCGAGGTGGCGGGCGGCGGAGTGGCCGCCGTGCGCCCAGACGCGCAGGCGCTTGCCGGACTCGGCGAGCAGGGCGGAGCCGAGGGCCCGGCCGTGGCCGTGGCCCCGATGGGAGGGGTGGACGACCAGCTCGGCGGCGGGGGCCTCGACGGGGTCGTTGTCCTCCAGCTGGGCGTAACCGACCAGGTCGTCCCCGACGCTGAGGAGGAGGTGCCGTACGCCGTCCCGCGGGCCGCCGCGGAGCTGGAGGCGGCCCTGCTCGGACACCGCCTGCTGGCCGTCCACCTGGGCGGCCTCTTCCAGCAGGGCCAGTACGGCGTCCTTCTGGGTGGCGGTCAGGTCCAGGCGGGTCTCGATACTGCGGGCGGCGGCTGCGCTTGCCGCTGAGCCGGGCCGGGCGGTGTCGTCGCTGGTCATGGGTTCGAGGTTAACCGCGGGGTGGGCCGAGGGAGCGCCCCACGAGCCCGGTTGTCTCCCGTTGTCCCGCGACCGCGGCTTGAATGTGGCTGATCGCGCCCCGCGGCGGAGCCCCGGATGTCACGGTCCCACGCCCCCATACGTGCCGTTTCATTCCTACTCCTCCCCGACGGCAACCAGGTCGTAACCATGAACCCCCTGTCGCGCTACGCGCGTTGACCCTACGCTTCGGCCCGACGGGGCCTGTTCTCACGTTTCTCTCACATCTCACGAATCCAGGGGGGCACATGTCAGCCACACCCCAAGCGCACCGCCGCAGAAGCCGCCGCAACCGGATCCTCGCCGTCGCGGCCGGCCTGGCGACCGTCGGGGCGCTGGCCGCCGCGATCCCGGCGAGTGCCGGTGAGGCGAAGTCTCACAAGCCCGGCAAGAGCAAGCCGCGGTACCAGGACGTGCAGCTGCTGTCGTTCAACGACCTGCACGGCAACCTGGAGCCGCCGGCCGGTTCCTCGGGCCGGGTGACCGAGCTGCACGAGGACGGTACGACCACGACGATCAACGCCGGTGGTGTCGAGTACCTGGCCACGCACCTGCGGGAGGCCCGCAAGACCAACACGAAGTTCTCGATCACGGCCGCCGCCGGTGACATGGTCGGCGCCTCCCCGCTGATCTCGGGCCTGTTCCACGACGAGCCCACCATCGAGGCGCTGAACGGGCTCGAACTCGATGTGACGAGCGTCGGCAACCACGAGTTCGACGAGGGCGTCAAGGAACTGCGCCGCCTGCAGAAGGGTGGCTGCCACAAGGTCGACGGCTGCTACGTCGAGGGCAAGAAGTTCAAGGGCGCCGACTTCCCGTACCTCGCGGCGAACGTCATCGAGGAGAAGACCGGCAAGCCGCTCCTGAAGCCCTACTGGGTGTGGAAGAAGAACGGCGTCAAGATCGGCTTCATCGGTGTGACGCTGGAGGACACCCCGGGCGTCGTCTCCGCCGAGGGCGTCAAGGGCCTCAAGTTCAAGGACGAGGTCGAGACGATCAACAAGTACGCCAAGGAGCTGGAGAGCCAGGGCGTCAAGTCGGTCGTCGCGCTGATCCACGAGGGCGGTCTCCCCGCCTCCCAGTCGTACAACTACGACTGCGACTCGCCCGGCGCCGGTGACGGCATCTCCGGTCCGATCGTCGACATCGCCAAGAACATCACGCCGAAGGTCGACGCCGTCGTCACCGGCCACACGCACGCCGCGTACGCCTGCACGATCAACGACCCGGCGGGCCAGCCGCGCATGGTCACCTCGGCCGCGTCCTTCGGCCGCCTCTACACCGACACGACGCTGACGTACGACCGTCAGACCAACGACATCTCCCGTACGGCCGTGAAGTCCGCGAACCACGTGGTCACCCGGACCGTCGCGAAGGCCGCCGACATGACGGCCCTCATCAGCAGGTGGAACACGCTCGCCGCCCCCATCGGCAACCGCACCATCGGTTACATATCCGGCGATGTGGCCAACGTCGGCACGGAGACGCCGATGGGTGACCTCATCGCCGACGCGCAGTTCTGGTACGGCAAGACGCTGGACCCCGAGGTCGACCTCGCGCTGATGAACCCCGGTGGTGTGCGCGCGCCGCTCACCTACGCGGCCAAGGGCACCGAGGGCGACGGCGTGGTGACCTACGCCGAGGGCTTCACCGTCCAGCCGTTCTCCAACACGGTCAACCTCCAGGACTTCACGGGTGCCCAGATCATCCAGGTCCTCAAGGAGCAGGTGAGCGGTTCGAACACCGCCGCGCCGAAGGTGCTGCTGCCGTCGTCCGGTCTGACGTACACGCTCGACCTCACGAAGACCGGCGCCGACCGCGTCGTCGTCGGCACCATCAAGCTCAACGGTGTCGCCATCGACCCGGCCGCCACGTACCGCGTCGCCACCAACAGCTTCCTCGCGGGCGGCGGCGACGGCTACCCGACGCTGGGTCAGGGCACGAACGACCTGGTCGGTGCGGACGACCTCGCCGCGCTCGAGCAGTACCTGCTGGCCAACTCCTCGGCGACCAGCCCGATCGCGCCGCCGGCGGCCAACCGGATCACGATCATCAGCTAGGCGAAGCGGACTGCTTCAGGCCGTGGGTGGCCGTGGGTGGTCCGTGACTGATCGCGCGGTTCCCCGCGCCCCTTCCGGGGCGCGGGGAACCGCTTTTTTCTGCCTTCTGTCGCTGCTCACGCCCCGCGCAGCGTGTATCCCAGCCCCCGCACGGTGTGGAGGATGCGTGGCTCGCCCCGGCCCTCCAGTTTGCGGCGGAGGTACATGACGTACACGTCGAGGGTGTTGGAGGCAGGCTCGAACTCGAAGCCCCAGACCTCCCGGAAGATCCGGGCACGGCTGTGGACCTTGACCGGGTGGCGGAGGAGGTATTCGAGGAGGGCGTACTCGGTGCGGGTGAGGGTGAGGGGGCGTTCGGCGCGGGTGACGGCACGGCTGCCGAGGTCCATGACGACGTCGGCGTAGGCGAGCCGGTCCGCGGGGAGGCGGGGGACGATCTCGCGGAGGGCGAGCGACTGGCCCCGGCGCAGCAACGCCCGTACACGTGCGAGGAGTTCCTCGGGGGCGAAGGGCTTGGCGAGGTAGTCGTCGGCGCCGTTGTCGAGGGCGACGATACGGTCGCCGACCGCGTCCCGGCCGGTGATCATCATGACCGGCACGGTGGAGCCGGAGGCCCGGATCCGCCGGGTCGCGGCGAGCCCGTCGAGCCCCGGCATGGTGACGTCCATCAGGACGAGGTCCGGCTCACCGCCGGGAGCCCGCAGAGCGTCGAGGGCCACGAGACCGTTCTCGGCGAGCACGGTCTCGTAGCCCTCGAACCTCAACAGCCGCCCGATCCCCTCACGTACGGCTCCGTCGTCATCGACCAGCAGAATCTTCCGCGCCATCCCCACAAGGTGAGGGCGGCCACTGTGGCTGGTCTTGGAGCGGGGTGTGGGCAGGCTGGGGGAGCCTCACTTGGCGCAGGTCTTGGGGTCCAGCTTCTGCTCCCACTTGTCCTCGCGGCCGTCGGGCTGGCCGTTGGGCAGGAGCTTGTCGGAGGTGCCGTCGATGTAGTAGCCGTGCGAGTAGATCGTGCGGTAGGACCGGTTGCGCCAGGTGTGGACGGTCTTCTCGCCGTTGCCCTTGTTCCAGGAGTAGTCCTCGACGTAGAAGATCGGGTTGACGCGGACGACGCGCTGGTACGGCGACCAGGTGATGGCGATCTGGGTGCACGGCGGGATCGCCTTCTCGCTGCGGCGCTCGAAGCTCGACGACTTCTCCCAGCCCCACTCGTACGAGAAGCTGCCGCCCGCGCTGCCGGAGAAGATGCTCTTGGCGACGGAGAAGCTGAGCTGAGCGCCGACGCTCTTCTTCGCGAACGTCTTGGTGCTGTAGCTGCTGACGAACGTCTCCTTGTCGGCCTGCGACCCCCGGTTGCCGATCCAGGGAGAGGTGCGGATGGCGGCGCCCGTGATGGACCAGGTCGACGCCTGCGCGTTGCCGCACCAGCCGCGGAAGGTCTCCCAGTCCCCGGCGGGCACGAACAGCCCGAAGACGTCCCGCAGATACTCGTCCTGGGTCTTGAACTCGCCGGTCCGGACGTTGAGGGCGCCGTACACACCCGTCATGCTCGTCCTCTGGTTGCACAGCCGCTCGATCATCGAGTCGGTGTTGCCGGGGTCCACGCCCCGGATGTTCGTCGCGCCGCCCGGCCCGGTGGCCGCCTGGGCGGAACCGGGGCCTGCCAGGACACCGGCCACGGCCAGCGCGGTGGACGCCGCGACGAGGGCGCCCTTCTTGAGAGATGCCTTGACCCTGAGTGCAGTTCGCATGGCTGTGTGCTCCTACTGCTGTACGCCGGCGTCGGCGGTCACCGGTTCTGTCGTCTGGGGAACGTAAGAACTCGAAGAACTCAGCGGTAGCGAACACGACCTACCTCACAGCCGCGTCAGAGCCTTCTCCGACCTCTCTCAGAGATGTGTCACGAAACCATCACGCAAGATCCACAAAGCGGGCGGTCCCTCACCGCCGAGGCCGTCGATCAAGGTCGTCGATCAAGGCACTCGATCAAGGGCCTCGGTCAAGGGCCTCGATCGAGCAGGCCCAGATACGTGCCGAGGCGAGCAGCCGCGTCGAGCATGGCGACGCCCCGCGCGGTCAGCCGCCGTCGCCAGTCGTCCAGGGCGTCGGAGAGTGTGTCGGTGCCGCCGGCCGTCCGGATCTGCCGGACCACGGTGGCGATGTGGTCCAGGGTGTAGCCGCCGCGCCGCAGGAGGTGGGCCAGCTCCGCGTCGCGGATGTCGGCCGCGCGGTACACGCGGTAGCCGGTGAGCGGGTCGCGTGCGGGGCAGAGGATGCCGGCGTTCTCCCAGTTCCGCAGGGTCGCCGGGGTGACCTGGAGCCGGTGGGCGAGTTCCCCGACGGTGCGGGTGCCGTGCTCGGCCGACGGCGGTGCCGGCCGCCCGGCGCCGGCCTCCGCCATCAGGTGGTCCACCGAGTCCCGCACCGCGTCGAGGGTCTCCCGGTCGCGGAGCGACCGGCTGTGGCCACGGTCGATGATCAGCAGGGCGTCGTCGCGGGAGCCCTCGTGCAGGGCGCGCATGATCTGCCCGGCGGCCGAGTGGCCGTAGGCCGGAACGAGGGCGAGGAAGGCGCGGAGGGCCGCCGCGTGCACCTCGGTGTAGACCCGGTAGCCGCTGTGGGTGCGCTCGGCGGCCGGGAGGAACCCGTCCCGCTCGTAGTTGCGGACCGCCTGGGTCGAGAGGCCGTGCTCGCGGGCGAGGTCGGAAGGTCGAAAGGTGATCACCGGTTTGAGACTTTACGGGAGTCGACGGCCAGGACTACCCGGCTTTTGCTCCCCAAGCCTCAACCGATCTGTCAAGGATACGATTGAGGCTCATGAGTCAGGACATTCGAGACTTCGTGACCCCGTCATGCGACCTGCTGGCCCTCGGCGAACCGACGCACACGGAGCCGGCCTTCCCCCGCCTCCGCAACGAGTTGTTCGCCCGACTCGTCGATCAGGGCTTCCGTTCGATCGCCCTCGAAACCGACCGCGTCCCCGCGCTCACCCTGAACGACCACGTCCAGGAGGGAACCGGCGACTTCGACGAGGTGATGCGTGAAGGCATCGCGTTCGGCCGCGGCGAGATGGCCCCCAACCGGCAACTGATCACCTGGATGCGCGAGTACAACCGGACCCGCCCGCCGGAGCAACGCCTCGCCTTCCACGGCTTCGACGCCGAGATGGAGAACCTGAGCGCGCCCAGCCCGCGCCGCTACCTCGAACACGCCCTCTCCTACCTGACCCGCGGAGGAGGCCCAGCCCCCACCCTGTCTCTCTCCCTCGCCTCCGCGGCCGCCGTCGATCTGGCGGGCCTCGCGGGTGACGACGACCGGTGGAGTCGTACGGAGGCCGTCATGGACCCGGCCATGTCCATCGGCGCCACGTCGGAGGCCGAGACGCTCCGCTGCCTCGCGGACGACCTGCTCACCGAGTTCCACGCCCGCGCGCCGGAACTGATCGCGGCGACCTCACGTGCCGAGTGGTTCAGGGCGAAGACCCACCTCACCGCCGGTCTCGGCCTGCTGCGGTACCACAAGCAGCTGGCGCAGCCCTTCGAGGAGAGCGTCCGCATATCCCGTCTGCTCGCCACTCGCGACGCCCTCATGGTCGAGAACCTCCTCGACATCCGCGCCATCGAGGCGGGCCGAGGCCCGACCCTGGTCTTCGGCCACAACCTCCACCTGCGACGAGGCCTCAGCCATATGCGCATGCGCGACCTGGACCTCGACTGGTACGGCGCCGGCGCCATCCTGAGCCCGCTGATCGGCGAACGGTACGCCTTCTTCGCCGGCAGCCTGGACCCCGACGAGGCGACCCCCGAAGGAGCCGACGGGGTTCTGCACATCGCCGTTCCCGGCTAGGGGCCGCCCTCGCCGATCCGGCGCCCCCTGCTGACCGCGATCCGCACCACGTCCTCCAACGACTCCGCCGCCCGCGTCAGCGCGAACCGCACCGCCCGTTCCCCGGCCGCCGCGTCCCCCAGTACGGCCCTGCTCCCGGCCAACACCTCCTCCGCCGAACCGAGTTGGGACACCTCCACACTGTCGGCGAGGAGGGAGAGGGCCCCGGGGTGCGCGGTGTCCGGGTCGAGGTAGCAGGGCTTGCCGTCGGGTGTGGTCCACGGCAGCAGACGCAGTCCGTCCATCATGCGGGGACCTCGATGCGGTGGAAGCCGAAGACGTCGTGGCTGTACAGCTCTTCCGCGCTGAGCACGTAGGGCCGTACGAGGTTGTCGTAGCGCTCGAAGGGCCAGACGTCGACGGGCTTGTGGGGTGGGCGAGGAGGGACGGGTTCCGACGGCTCCTCGGCCTCGGGCGGCGGTGGACCGGGCGCGGCCCAGCGGAGCAGTGCCTCGCAGAGCCGGGCGACGAGTGCGCGCATGGCGGTGCCCTTCTTTCGTCTCAGGGTTATTTCAGGGTCGGGCTGACGAGCGGTGATTACCGTTCGTGTTCCGATCGTCACGGGTGGGACGTACGCTGCGGAAGGGGGTCGGTGTTGTCTGGCGCCCCAGACAACGGCGAGGGGTGACATGGGCGAACTGGTTGACGCGGACGTGGATTCGGGCCGTGCGGTGCTCGGTCGGATGCTGTGCTTCCTGCGGGAGAAGGCAGGCAAGTCGCTCGGACAACTGGCCGAGGAAACCGGTTACGACAAGAGCTATCTGAGCCGTCTGGAGTCGGGTCAGCGGCTGTCCAAGGTGACGGTCATGGAGGACCTGGACGGGTATTACGACTCCGGTGACCTGCTGGTTTGTCTCTGGAGGTCGGCTCGGATCGACGCCTTCAAGGACAAGTAGAAGGAGTTCATGCGACTGGAGGGAACGGCGCGGCTCATGTACAAGTACACGCCGAACGTGCCCGGACTGCTTCAGACGGAGGAATTTGCCCGTGAGGTGTTGTCTGGGCCCCGGACAACAGGCGAGCAGGGCACCGAGGCGATCGAGGAACAGGTGGCCGCACGCCTCGGACGCCAGCTTCTCCTGCGCAAGAACCCGGCACCCAGCGTCCGCTTCGTCATCGACGAGAACGCGCTCCGGCGCCCCTCTGCCAGTGCGGAAACCTGGGAAGGCCAACTGCTGCGCATCGAGGCTGTCGCGGAGTGGCCCAACGTCGTCGTTCAGGTGCTGCCTTTCTCCGCCGGCATCCACCACCTCATGGGGAAGGGGTCGCTGACCCTCCTCTGGCAGAAGGACGGAAGTGCTGTGGCCTACACGGAAGGCCTCTGCAGCGGGATGCTGATGGACGATCCGGAAGACGTTCTGCACCACGGCCTGTCCTACGATCGGCTTCGAGATCAGGCACTGTCCCCGTCGGACTCGCTGGCGTTCATCAGGGATGTACTGGAGGAGCACGGCACATGAACCGCACCCCCAACCTCAGCGCAGCCACCTGGCGCAAGTCGAGTTACAGCGACGGGGGAGACAACAACTGCCTCGAAGTCACCGACGAAGTCCCCGGCATAGTCCCCGTCCGGGACAGCAAGGCCCCGGACCGCCGCCCGCTCCTGTTCTCCCCCCGCGCCTGGTCCACGTTCGTCAAGGTCGTCGCGGCCGGCTGAGCACCTTCGGGTGAAGGGGGTCTCGGAAGCGGGACGCTCCCGCCGTGGTGTGGCTATGGTGCATCCATGGCAGAAAGCACGACCATCCAGGTGTCCAAGCAGGCCCGTGATCATCTGGCCCAGGTCGCCAAGGAACGAGGCATGACCCTCGGCCAGCTCATCGAGCGGCTGGCCGCGGAGCAGCCGACGGCGGAACAGATCGCGGAGCGGGTCGCCGCCACGCGCAAGGTGCTGCGTGAGCGCATGGGGTGCACGCTCACCGACGAGGAGTTCGACGGCGGGCCCGACGTCCTGGCCAATATCTACGCGATGGCTGCGGAGAAAATGCACTCCGGCCGCGAGACGACGCGCCCTGACCAGGGGCGCGCCGCGTGATCGTCCTCGACACGGGCGCGGCCCTCGCGCTCGCGCGCGGCCACGAGGCCATGCACCGCCTCGCGGACAACGTCGCGCATACCCCCGGTGACTGGTTGCACATCCCCTCCCTGTGCCTCATGCGGGCGGAGGAGAAGGACGAGGGCATCGGACGGGCACTGCTCGCGCTGCCGGGCATCCACGTCGATCCACTCGGGCAGACGGCCGCTGTGACGGTGGGCGGGATGGTGCGTGACGGCTGGGGCGGAGCTGATACCTGTCATGCTCTCTATGTCGCCACGCCGCACCTGGAGACGGGCGGCATGTCCATCATTCTGACGGCACACGAGGACGACTACCCGCCGGGCGTACTCGCCATCGACATCGACTCCCCTGGAATGCTCGGCTTCTACTGAGGCTCCCCAGAAGTGGTCACGGACTCTTCCGGCTCGGTGCCGAGTCTCCTACGGCTACTCCGGCGCCTCCGGCGGAGGAGTAGCCGCCCCCGGCAGCCGTACCGTCGCCAGCGTGCCGCCGCCCTCGGCTCGCGACAGGGACACCTCGCCGCCCGCCTGTTCGACCGTGCGGGCCACGATGGACAGACCGAGGCCCGAGCCCGGCAGGGCCCTCGCGCTGGGGGAGCGCCAGAAGCGGTCGAAGACGTGGGGGAGTTCGTCGACGGGGATGCCGGGACCGTGGTCGCGGACCGTCAGGACACCCGCATCCAGCGAGACCTCGATCGTGCCGCCCTCGGGGCTGAACTTCACCGCGTTGTCGAGGATGTTGACGATCGCGCGCTCCAGGGCGGACGGTTCGGAGCGGACGTACCAGGGCTGCAGGTCAGCCGTGATCGTCAGCTCGGGGCCGCGCAGACGGGCCCGGCGCAGGGCCGCCTCCACGGTCTCCTGGAAGTCGACCACCTGGAGGTGCCGGCCTCCCTGCTGGCCCGACTCCGAGCGTGACAGTTCTTGCAGGTCACCTATCAGCGCGGCCAGTTCGGTCATCTGGGCCTTCACCGAGGCGAGCAGGGCCTTGCGGTCATCCGCCGGGATCGGGCGGCCCGTCTCCTCGCTGCGGGTGAGGAGCTCGATGTTCGTCCGCAGGGACGTGAGGGGCGTACGGAGTTCGTGGCCGGCGTCCGCGATCAGCTGTTGCTGCAGTTCGCGGGAGTTGGCGAGTGCGCTGGTCATCGAGTTGAAGGAGCGGGACAGGCGGGCGATCTCGTCCTCGCTCTCCTCCTCCACGGGGATGCGGATGCTCAGGTCCTCGGTGCGCGCCACGTGTTCGACGGCTTCCGTGAGCTTGTCGACCGGGCGCAGACCCGCGCGGGCCACGGCCAGACCGGCCGCGCTGGCGCCGACGACTCCGATGCCGGAGACGAGGAGGAGGAGCAGCGCCAGCTCGTTGAGCGTGGACTCGGTGCCCTTGAGCGGAACCGCCACCACATAGGCGGCGTTCCGCATCACGTATTGAACCCCGCCGTCCTCGACCACGAGTGCCGTGGCCAGTACTCGTACGGGATTGCCCTCGCTGTCCGTGCCGTTGCGGATCTCCCCGGTCTTGATCTTGGGGTTCTTGGCCATGTCCTTGTCGCTATCGGCGACGTTCACCACACCCATGGAGTTGGGGAAGACACACCTCGTGCCGTCCGCCTTGATCACCTGGGAGTACCCCTTGTTCCGCGGTCCGAAGAATGACTGCGACGGGACCTCGGGGCAGGCGGTGAGGACGCTCTCCTCAACCATCTGCTTGGGCAGCGCACGGCTGACCATGGACTTCAGATCGTTGTTGATCTCGTCGTCCAGCTTCCCCTGCACGATGAACCAACACGTCACCGACACCGCCGCCACCGCGAACGCCACCGCCGCCGCGACCAGCATCGACAGCCGGGCCCGGATCGGCAGGGAGTGGTACCGACTCAGTAGCTTCTTCACTCCGCGCCGCCCTGTCGCAGGACGTACCCGACACCCCGCACGGTGTGGACGAGCCTCGGCTCGCCGCCCGCCTCGGTCTTGCGGCGCAGGTACATGACGTACACGTCCAGGGAGTTGGAGGACGGCTCGAAGTCGAAGCCCCAGACGGCCTTCAGGATCTGCTCGCGGGTGAGGACCTGGCGCGGGTGCGCCATGAACATCTCCAGGAGCGTGAACTCCGTGCGGGTCAGCTCCACCGGGCGCGCGCCCCGCGTGACCTCCCGCGTGGCCAGATCCATCCGCAGGTCCGCGAAGGTGAGCGCCTCGTCCACCTCGGCGGCGTCGGTCAGGGCGGACGCGTACGTGCTGCGGCGCAGCAACGCGCGGACACGGGCGAAGAGTTCGTCCAGTTCGAACGGCTTGACCAGGTAGTCGTCCGCACCGGCGTCGAGGCCGGTGACACGGTCGCCGACCGTGTCGCGGGCGGTGAGCATCAGGATCGGGGTCGTGTCGCCGGCGCCGCGGATCCGGCGGGCGGCGGTCAGCCCGTCCATCCGCGGCATCTGGACGTCGAGGATAATCAGGTCCGGCTTGTACGCGGTCGCCTTCTCCAGCGCGTCCGCGCCGTCGACGGCGACCTCGGTGCCGTAGCCCTCGAAGGCGAGGCTGCGCTTGAGTGCGTCGCGCACCGCCGGCTCGTCGTCGACGATGAGGATGCGCTGGGGTTCGGGGGCGCCTTCGGCGGGGCTCATGATGGGTTCGTTCCTCGGATGCGGTGGTTTACAGGGCCGGGGGCGCCGTGGGGGTTCCTTGTGCGTTGCCGGGTGCGGGTGCGTTGTGGCTGGTCGCGCAGTTCCCCGCGCCCGTGGAGGGGCGCGCGCGGTACCGCCCTAGCCTTGCACGTCCCCTGGCCGCGCAGTAGCCCGTGAGAGTCCCGTGATCAGCCGCGAACCGTACGCCGGTGCGGGCGCGCCGCCGTGGTGCGGCGGGCCGTTCCTCGGGCTGCGGACGCCACCTCGGGAGCCCGGACCACCGGCGTGTGCAGTTCGGCGGCCACCGCGAGGGCGAGGCCCAGCCCGGCCGGGTCGCCGGCGGTTGCGACGTCGTGCGAGACCTGCGTGATCTGCGTGATCTGCGCGCCGTTCCTGATCTGCGTGATCATGTCGAACTCCTTGGACTCAGCGGACGGGAAAGGGCTGGAAGGGACTGGGAGGCGCTGGAAGGGACCGGAAGAATTGGGAGGCACCGGAAGGGACGGGAGGCACCGGAAGGGGTCTACCTGGTCGGATGCGATGTCGGATGCGATGCGGTGGACCTCAGTCCGAGCCGCCCGCCCGCAGCGTGCTCAGGTCGGCCTTGACGGTGTTGATCGGGATCGCGAAGCCGAGGCCGACGCTGCCGGCGCTGGACGAGGAGGCGTCCGCGGCGGAGTACATCGCCGAGTTGATGCCGATGATGTTGCCGTTCATGTCGATGAGGGCGCCGCCGGAGTTGCCGGGGTTGAGGGAGGCGTCGGTCTGGAGGGCCTTGTACGTGGTCGTGGAGGAGCCGGTGTCACCGTTGAACTGCCGGCCGCCGAACTCGAACGGCCACTGGCCGCTGCCGCCGCCCTGCTGTTGCTGCTGCTGGCCCTGGCTCTCGTCCGTCGAGACCGTCACGTCACGGTCGAGGGCGGAGACGATGCCGCTGGTCACCGTGCCGGTGAGGCCTTCGGGGGAGCCGATCGCCACGACCTGGTCGCCGACCTTGACGCCGGCGGAGTCGCCGAGGGTGGCGGCCTTCAGCCCGGAGGCGTCTCGCAGCTTGATGAGGGCGAGGTCCTTCTTGCTGTCGGTGCCGACGACCTCGGCCGTGTAGGACTTGCCGTTGCTCGTCGTCACCTTGATCTGGGAGGCGCCGGAGATCACGTGGTTGTTGGTGATGATCTCGCCGTCGCTGGTGATGATCACACCGGAACCGGTGGACTCGCCCGCGTTCGAGGTGGCGCTGATCTCCACGATGCTGGGGCTGACCGCCGTGGCGACCCCGGAGACCGTGCCCTTCTGACTGGTCGGCACCACACTGGTGCTGGTGGAGCTGGAGGCCACGGTGTCCGTGCCGGTCAGCTCCTGGATGCCGTACGCCGTGCCACCGCCGATCGCCGCCGCGACGAACGCCACGGCCGCCAGCAGCGCGATCGGACCCCGGGCACGCCTTCTCGACGCGGGCGCCGACCCGGAGGAGACCGGCTCGGTGAGGAGCGCGGTGGGAGCCGAGGCCGTCGCGGCGGGCTGCTCGTACGTGGCGTACGCGTACTCAGCGGAGGGGGCCGCCTGAGCGGAGGGCGCCGAGGCCGGGTCGTACGCCGGCGGAGGCGGCCACTCCGGGTTCACCGGGGCGGAGACGGGCTGCTGCTGGAGGTACGCGGGCTGCTGCTGGGTCTCGCCCTCGGTGTACCCGGAGTGCTGCTGCTGGTCACCCTGGTAGGGGTTCTCGTACTCGCCGCTGCGGCGGAAGCTCTCGGTCATGACTCAGAGCCTGCCGCCCGACCATGAGACGTTCCTGAGTGCTCCCTGAGAACCCCACCAGAACCTCGTTCGCCCCATATAAAGGCGCCGGGGCCCCACAGGCATGGGAAACAAGGGGGTGTTGTGGGGGAGGCCCGCTTCTGAGGGGCGCGGGGAACCGCGTGATCAGCCACGACGAACCCGCAGTCAGCAACGGCGGGCAGCCCCTGGGGCGCTACCCGCTACCCGCTACTGCTACCGCCACCCACTACTCGCAACCGCAGGACCGCCGGGCCACCAACCTCGACGGGAACAGCTTCACGCGCTCCCGCCGGGACCCCGCCACCCGAATCCCGTCGTCCAGCACGAGATCCACCGCCGCCCGGGCCATCCCCGTACGGTCCGTCCCGATCGTCGTCAGCGGCGGATCCGTGAGCGCCGCCTCCTTGACGTCGTCGAACCCGACGACGGCCAGCTCACTCGGCACCTCGATCCGCAGCTCACGCGCGGCCCGCAGCACACCGATCGCCTGGTCGTCGGTGGAACAGAAGATCGCCGGCGGCCGGTCAGGCTCCGCCAGCAGCTTCAGCGCCACCTGGTACGCGTCGTACCGGTTGTAGGGCGCCTGGAAGAGCCGCCCCTCGGTCGGGATCCCGGCCTCGTCCATCGCGCGCCGCCAGCCCTCGACGTGGTCGGAGACGGGGTCACCGACGAGCGGGGTCTCGGCGATACCGCCCATACAGGCGACGTACTCGTAGCCGTGCGAGAGAAGGTGATCGACGGCGAGCTTCGCGCCGCCGAGGTCGTCGGTCACCACGGCCACGTCGTCGATCGCCTCGGGCCGCTCGTGCAGCAGCACGACCCGTGCGTCCCACGCCTCTATCTCGGCGGCGGCGTTGTCGTTGAGGGCGTGGCTGACGAGGATCAGTCCGGAGACGCGCATGCCGAGGAACGCCCGCAGATAGTGGACCTCGCGCTCGGCGACGTAGTCGGAGTTCCCGACGAGGACCATCTTGCCGCGCTCGGCGGCGGCCTGTTCGACCGCGTGGGCCATCTCGCCGAAGAACGGCTGGCGCGCGTCCGGGACGATCAGGCCTATCAGCTCGGTGCGCCGCGAAGCCATCGCCTGGGCGACCCGGTCGGGCCGGTACGACAGTTCCTTGATAGCGGCGAGGACACGCTCGCGCGTGGCCGGGGCAACCGGCCGGGGTCCGTTGTTGATGACGTAGCTGACGACGGCGGTCGACGTACCCGCCAGTCTTGCCACGTCATCCCGAGTCACCTTGGCCACGTCCGGAGTCTACGCGGATAAATCGCCCCTGGGCAGGGCGTAAAGGAGACCCCTTGGGCGGCGGTTGTGCGTAGGCCGCCCAGCAGGGACCCGACGGGGCGGGGCGCTACGCCTCGGCCGCGATCTCGACCGTGTCCAGGGACGCCGTCTCGTCCGCATCCGCCGCCTTTGAGGAGGAGGTCGAGGACGCGGCCTTGCCCTTCGCGTCGTCACCGGAGCGCTCCGCCTTCTCGGGCGTAACGAATCGATAACCGACGTTCCGGACGGTCCCGATCAGCGACTCGTGCTCGGGGCCGAGCTTGGCGCGCAGCCGCCGTACGTGGACGTCGACCGTGCGCGTACCGCCGAAGTAGTCGTAGCCCCAGACCTCCTGGAGCAGCTGGGCGCGGGTGAAGACGCGGCCCGGGTGCTGGGCGAGGTATTTGAGGAGCTCGAACTCCTTGAAGGTGAGGTCGAGGACGCGGCCCTTGAGCTTGGCGCTGTAGGTCGCCTCGTCCACCGAGAGATCGCCGTTGCGGATCTCCATGGGGGAGTCGTCGTTGACGATCTGCTGACGGCCCATGGCGAGCCGCAGCCGGGCCTCGACCTCGGCGGGGCCGGCGGTGTCGAGGAGGACGTCGTCGATGCCCCAGTCCGCGGTGACGGCGGCGAGGCCGCCCTCGGTCACGACGAGGATGAGGGGGCAGCCGGGGCCGGTGGAGCGGAGCAGCTGACACAGACTGCGGACCTGCGGAAGGTCACGGCGTCCGTCGATCAGGATGACGTCCGCACCGGGGGTGTCGACGAGAGCGGGGCCTTCCGCCGGGGCCACGCGCACGTTGTGCAGCAGCAGGCCGAGGGCCGGAAGCACCTCGGTGGAAGGCTGGAGGGCATTGGTCAGGAGCAGCAGAGAACTCATACGTCTGGTTCCTCCTCGGTCCCTGCGAGGACGTGTGTGGCACTGCGCGGCACCGCGATGTCGACTGCGGTGCTCAACAGTGTTCTGCTCTGCGATCCCGGGGCCCGTACATCTGCGGTCACCTGGCGTTTCCCGCTCGTATACAACGCTTCCGAAAGCACAAAAGGACCCGGGGGCGACATTGCCCGAGTCCTCTGTCCAGCAGAATAGCCCACATGAGTGCTGGTCCGGCAGGTCATGTGACGCGATCTTTCGACATTCCGAACTCTGAGACGGCCGATCGAACACCGTCGAGGCCGCCCCGAACCCCTTTGCGCAGGTTTCTGCGCACTGACGGCGGGGTGAATATCGAGGCCGTATACGATCCGAAAGCCGTTGTATACAACGGCTCCGACGGCACCGGAACGCCGTCCTCCGGCCATCTGGCCGTCGTCGTCGCGCACGGCTTCACGGGTGATGCCGACCGTCCACATGTTCGAAGGGTGTCGGAGGTGCTCGCCCGGTACGGGTCCGTCGTCACCTTCTCCTTCCGCGGCCACGGAAGATCAGGCGGCCACTCCACGGTCGGCGACCGCGAGGTGCTCGACCTCGCGGCGGCGGTCCGCTGGGCCCGCGAACTCGGCCACGAGCACGTCGCCACGGTCGGCTTCTCGATGGGCGGCTCGGTCGTCCTGCGCCACGCGGCCCTCCCCGACGGCCCCGACGCCGTCGTCTCCGTCAGCGCCCCCGCCCGCTGGTACTACCGCGGCACCGCCCCCATGCGCCGGGTCCACTGGCTCATCACCCGCCCCGAGGGCCGCCTGGTCGGCCGCTACGGCTTCCGCACCCGCATCCACCACCGCGACTGGAACCCCGTCCCCCTCTCCCCGGTCGAATCCGTCCCCCTGATCGCCCCGACCCCGCTCCTGATAGTCCACGGCGACAGGGACGGCTACTTCCCTACCGACCACCCCGAGATGCTGGCGGCAGCGGCGGGGAAGAACGGTGAACTGTGGCTGGAGAACGGGATGGGGCACGCGGAGAACGCGGCGAGCGAGGAATTGCTGGAGCGGATCGGGGGCTGGGTGGAGAAGAACGCGGCATCGTAAGGGGTGCGGGGCCGTAAAGGGCGCGGGGCGTATGGGGCGCGGGGCCGTAAGGGGCGCGGGGCGTCAGGGGCGCGGGGCCGTATCGAAGTGCGGGGCGTATCGAAGTGAGGCTCCGCCGCGCGGGCGTGACCGGCCCCCACCGGGCCCGTGGTTTCCGCGCGAAGCCGACCGCCCCGTAGCCTGATCCCCGTCACGACTAATACAGAGGAACGCAGATGCCAAAGGGCACCGTCCGCTACTGGGCAGCCGCCAAAGCCGCCGCAGGCATCGCCGAGGAGCCCTACGACGCGGCCACCCTCGCGGACGCCCTGCACACGGCCCGCGAGCGACACCCCGGCGAACTCGTCCGCGTACTGAGCCGATGCGCGTTCCTCGTCGACGGGAACCCCGTGGGCACCCGTGCGCATGAGACGGTACGTCTGGCCGAGGGCGGCACGGTCGAGGTGCTCCCGCCGTTCGCAGGAGGGTGACCCCCACATCATGAGCAACCAGCCGTACGGGTACGAGGGCCACCAGGGACACCAGGGCTACGACGCGTACCAGGAGCCGCAGGCGGAGCCCCACCAGTACGCGGCCCAGTCCCAGGCGCAGCCGCAGCCGCACTGGCAGGGCTACGACGAGAGCCAGGCCGCCCACGCCCAGCAGTACACCCAGCAGTGGGAGGGCCAGACCTGGGAGACCCAGATCCAGCCCCAGACCCCGCCCCGGACCCCGCCCGCAGCCGACGTGGCGGAGACGGCCTACCTGCCCCCGCAGACGGGCGGCCCGAACGCGCAGTACGGCCAGGGCGGGCAGCACGGCGCGAACGCGCAGCACGGCCCGAACGCGCAGTACGGCCAGGGCGGGCAGCACGGCGCGAACGCGCAGCACGACCCGAACGCGCAGTACGGCCAGTACGCGCCCCAGGGCGGGCCGCAGCCGCAGCCCTCGCAGCCGCAACCCTCAAGCCCGCCCCCGGCCGACCCCGTCCCGCAGTCCGGCCCCGGCTACGGTCCGCCCACCCTCACCGGCAACACCCGCGTCACCGACGCCCAGCGGGCGCGGGCCGAGGGACGGTCGCCGATCATCGAGCCCGGGATGCAGCCGGCGCTGCTCACCGCCGTACTGGGCCTGCTGCTGGCCGGCGCCGCGGCGATCGGCGAGTACGCCCTCGCCGTGCCGCTGGTGGTCCTTCAGGCCGTGACCGCGGCGGGCTGGTTCCGGCTGAACGGCATGTGGCCGGCCCGGCAGGGCATCGTGCTGGCCTTCGCGGGCGCGCTCGCGGCGGACACGGCACTGTTCGCGGCCGGCCGGGAGCACGCGCCCGCCGCCATCCTCGGCACGCTCGGCGTGTGGGTGCTGCTCAGCATCGTGCTGGGACTGCGCAGCCACGCGGACCCGGACGAGCGGATGTACGGACTGATGGCCACCGTGACCTCGGCGGCACTGTCGATCATCGCGACCGGCTACCTGGCAGCCGTGGCGGACGCGGTCACGGTGGGCGGCGTCGCGGTGGCGGTGGCCGTCCTGGCCCGCGCCCTGCCGCTCCCCACAGCGGCCTCGGTGATCGTGTCCCTGCTTGCGGCGACCGGCGCGGGCATCGCCGTCGGCGGCGCGACCGACCTCGGCACCTCCGGCGCGCTCCTCGGCGCCGCCGCGGCCCTCTGCGCCCTCATCGGGCACCGAGTCGCCGCCTACGACTATCCCTCCCGCTTCGTCCACTTCACCGCAGGAGTCGCCCTCCCGCTGGCCGCCGCGGCCCCGGCGGTGTACCTGCTGGGCCGCGCGCTGGGCTGACCAGGGATTCTTTCGCCCCCGCCGCCCCTGCCCGTCCCATCCCCAGGGGCTGGCGCCCCTTCGACCCCACTCACGTATCCGGGTCGCCTGCAGGTGGGCGGGGCGTCTCGCGCAGTTCCCCGCGCCCCTGAAAAGGGGCGCGGGGAACTGCGCGAACGGGGTCCGGGGCGGAGCCCCGAGGGAGGGGACGGGCAGGGGCGGCGGGGGCGAAAACCCCCAAGGCGCGCCCACCCGCCCTGTCACAGGTGATCGACAAGGCCGGCCGACCAACCCCGCCCTTACGCCCACACGATTACTCTCGCGTAGAACGGCCACCCGGGTCGTTGAAGCCGGACCGACCGCCGAACCGGCCGCCGAGTGGACAACGTGGGGAACACCGAGACATGCGCGCACTGCGAATACTTGTCATCGTCGCCGTGATCCTGGGCGGCCTGTTCGTGATCGCGGACCGCGTGGCCGTCGGCTTCGCCGAGGACGAGGCGGCCGAGCAGCTGAAGACCAGCGAGGGCCTGGCGAGCACCCCCGACGTGTCCATCAAGGGCTTCCCGTTCCTCACCCAGGTCGCGAGCGGTGAACTCGACGACGTCGAGGTCGGCATCAAGGACTACGAGGCGAGCACGGGCAAGTCCGACGAGAGCATCCGTATCGCCGATCTGCAGGCGAACATGCGCGGCGTGGCCTTCTCCAGCGACTACAGCTCCGCCACCGCCACCAGCGCCACCGGCAGCGCGACCATCGCGTACGACGAACTCCTCAAGGCCGCCAAGTCCGAACCGACGGGGATCCTGCCCGGCGTGACCGCCCAGGTCGTCGGCCTCTCCGACGGCGGCAAGGGCAAGGTCAAGGTCGACATCAAGGTCGAGGCCCTGGGCAGGTCGACGACGTACCCGGTGCTCAGCACCGTCACCGTCGACGGTGACACCGTGAAGGTGCACGCCGACAACCTGCCGAACCTGGTCGTCGAGGCCGCGGAGGGCCAGGTCCGGTCGATCACCGACTTCGAGCAGAAGATCGACGACCTCCCCGGCGGCATCAAGCTCGACAAGGTCGAGGCGGCACCGGACGGCGTGGAGATCACGGTGCGGGGTTCGAACGTCAGGCTGGCCGGGTAGGACGACCGACGGCGGCCGACAGGCCGGGACCGGGACCAGTACGGGTCCCGCCCGCGGTGGACCCGACGGCGTCCAAAAAGCGAGACGCCGCCGTCCGTACCGTAGATGTGACGACGGCTACACGGGCCCGGAAGCCCCGTCACGGCAGCCCCGACAGCCTCGCTATCCCACATTCCGGACGATCGCGTCTCAGAATACGACATGCCGGTGACACGCCCGCCTGTCCGTCCCTACGATCGACCATCATGAAGCGACAGGCGGATCTCACGAAGCGGCGGGCAGTAGACCTGTGCCGCGTCGCCGCCATGCTCTGTCGCACTTTCTGAGTGGCAGCCACGACTGCCGCGTTCCCCGTCGCCCTGCCCAGCCAGGGCACACCCGTGCGCGCCCGGCCCGACCGCCGTCAGGCGCCTCGCACACCCCGCCGCAACTGCCCCGGAGGAGAAAGAGCATGAGCCGCAGCGACGTCCTGGTTGACGCCGACTGGGTCGAGGCCAACCTCGACGACTCGAACATCGCCATCGTCGAGGTCGACGAGGACACGACCGCGTACGAGAAGAACCACATCAAGAACGCCATCCGGATCGACTGGACGAAGGACCTCCAGGACCCGGTACGCCGTGACTTCGTCGACCAGGAGGGCTTCGAGAAGCTCCTGTCGGAGAAGGGCATCGGCAACGACACCCTCGTCGTCCTCTACGGCGGCAACAACAACTGGTTCGCGTCGTACGCCTACTGGTACTTCAAGCTGTACGGCCACGAGAACGTCAAGCTTCTCGACGGCGGCCGCAAGAAGTGGGAGCTGGACGCCCGCGAGCTGGTCGACGAGGTGCCGGTGCGCCCCGCGACCGAGTACAAGGCCAAGCCGCAGAACACCGCGATCCGCGCCTTCCGTGACGACGTCGTCGCCGCGATCGGCTCGCAGAACCTGGTCGACGTGCGCTCGCCCGACGAGTTCTCCGGCAAGCTGCTCGCCCCGGCCCACCTGCCGCAGGAGCAGTCGCAGCGCCCGGGCCACGTCCCGTCCGCCCGCAACATCCCGTGGTCGAAGAACGCCAACGACGACGGCACCTTCAAGTCGGACGACGACCTCAAGGAGCTGTACGCCGACGAGCAGGTGGACCTGGCGAAGGACACCATCGCCTACTGCCGCATCGGTGAGCGCTCCGCGCTGACCTGGTTCGTCCTGCACGAGCTGCTCGGCGTGGAGAACGTCAAGAACTACGACGGCTCCTGGACCGAGTACGGCTCCCTGGTCGGCGTCCCGATCGAGCTCGGCGCCAACAAGTAGGACCGGCAGGCAGTAGTAGCCGGTAGCCAGTAGTAAGCGAACACCCGTTCATCCCGACCGGCCTTCCTTCCGGTCAGACCTCTCTTGGAGAAAGACATGTGTGGAGCGAAGGCCGGCGGCCCGGACGCCTCGACGATCAAGCCCGGTGAGACCACGATCCAGGGTCAGGTGACCCGCGACGGCGAGCCGGTGACGGGCTATGTCCGTCTGCTGGACTCGACCGGCGAGTTCACGGCGGAGGTCCCCACCTCCGCGACGGGCCAGTTCCGCTTCTACGCGGCCGAGGGCACCTGGACCGTCCGCGCGCTCGTCCCCGGCGGCACCGCCGACCGCACCGTCGTCGCCGAGCAGGGCGGCCTGGCGGAGGTCGCGATCGCCGTCTGAGGCGGTCGTCCTTGAACGGCTGAACGGCTGAGGGCCGTACCCCGGGTGTCCGACCCGGGGTACGGCCCTCGGCCGTGCGCGGACGTACGCTGAATTCATGTACGCCCGCCGGCGCCACACCTACTTCGCCATGATGGGCACGTGCCTCGCGCTCTTCGTCCTGGCCTGGGGCGTCGTACGGCTCTGGTCGGTCCCGGTCGCCGTCGGCATGTGCGTGGTCGCCATGGTCATCCCGCCGCTCGCCGCCGTCGCCGCCAACCGGCGCGGCCCCGACGACCGCTGGTGGGACGACCCCTCGGGCGATCCGAGGTCCGACGAGTGGTGGGACGAACTGGACGGCAAGAGGCGCCCGCGGTAGACGAGCGCGACCGCCCGCGACAGGAAGGCGGGCATGGCGCCCGGGAGACTGTCGACCGTGGTCCTGGACGCGCACGACGCTCACGAGCCGGCCGGCTTCTGTGTTCGCCTTGCTCGGCTACGAGATACGGCGCGAGGTGCCCCACTGCGTGCTCATCGGCCCTCGCCCGGCTCCGGGGGCACGGCTCTGTCGTTCGAGCCCGAGCCCGAGTACGTCCCGCCCGTCTGGCCGACCCGGAACCCCGGCGACGAGCGGATGATGCTCCACCTCGACAGCGAGGTCGACGACCTGGAGGCCGAGACCGAGCGGGCCGTGGCCTAGCGCGCGCGGCTCGCGGCTCGCCGACCACCAGCCCCAGGACGACGTACGGGTGCTGTCCGACCCGGCGGGACACCTCTTCTGCCTGTGGGTCGAGGAGTAGCGAAGCAGGGAAGCAGAGGAGTGAGGAGCAGGGAAGCAGAGGAGCAGGGAAGCAGTTGACGCAGAGGAGCGGCGGCTTTCAGTAGACGAGAGCCTGGGTGTTGTCCGCCATGGCCTCCTGCACGAACACCTGCGCCCCCGCGATCCGTACGCCCTCGATGACGTCCGTCTCCGTGATGTTCCGGCGGGCCGCGCACTGGGTGCACAGGGTGAGCCGACCGCCCGCGAGGACCGAGTCGATCAGGTCGGGGAGCGGGGCGGCGTGCGGCAGCTCGAACTCGGCGGCCCGGCCCGGCAGCGCGAACCACGCGGACTCGCCGGTCAGCCACAGCGACACCTCCACCCCACTGGCCACGGCCACGGCCGCCACCGTGAACGCCTGGGAGCACCGCTCGGGAGCATCGGCCCCCGCCGTCACCTTGATCACGAGCTTCTTCGCCATGGCCCGAATGGTAGTCCGAATCGTGATCATTGCCGGGGCAACCCCGCGCGGGTGCCGGTGGTCTCCTGTCAGCTGATACGGAATCCGCGCTTCATTTTTGTGGGGGAACACCTTGGAAGTCCCGGAAAGTCCAGAGGTGTCGGGGAAGCCCGAGATCTCTGAAATCCCCGAAGTGCCGGTGAAGCCCGTGGCGCGGGTGCGGCGCAGGGGACGTACGACGTTGCTCATCGCCGCCGCGGTCGTGCTGGGGCTGGTCGCCGGAACCTGTGCCGGTTACCTGGTGCAGGCCGACCGGGAGCCCACCGGGCTGCCCCCGCTCTCGCAGCCGACGCTGAAGCAGGCCGAGGGCAAGGGACCGGAGCCACTGTCCGCCGACCAGGACTTCAAGGTGAAGACCGGCGGCGACCTGCGCGAGCTGTTGCTGAACAAGCCGCGTGGCGCACGTGAGGTCTCCCTCCGGGCGGATTCCGACGGCTGGGTGGACCTGGCGGGTTACTCGGGCTACTACGAGAAGCCCGCCGAGGCGTTCGCCGACCTCGTCACCGCCGAGTTCCGCCGCGTGGCGATCACCGGCTGGGCCACGGGCACCACCGACTTCGTGGAGGTCCGACTCGCGCAGTTCCACCAGGAGGAGCGCCTGGGCGCCGCGGACTACGCCGACGGGGCGTACTACTGGGCTGAAAACGAGCCGGACACCGACAGCTGGCCCGTCCCCGGCACCGGTGACGGCATGGCCTATGTGCACAACACCCCGGATACGAAGCCCGGCTATCTGTCGCTCTACACGGCGGAGGCGTACGCCTGGCGTGGCGACGTCATGATGGGGATCTGGATCACCGACACCAGGCCCGTGTCCAAGAAGAAGATCATGGACCTGGCCAAGCGGCAGATGGAGCGGCTGTGAGCGAGAACCCGCAGAACCTCGCGGACGCCGCTCCCGACACAGCCGCTCCCGGCACAGCGGTTCCCGGCGCCACGGCCCCGGCGGTAGGGCTGATCGGAGACGTCGAACCTGAGGGCGGGACGACTGTCGTGGCTGCCCCGCCGGTGCGGAAACGGATGCGCCCGGGCCGTGTCGCCGCCGTCGCCGGCTCGGTGGTGCTGGCCGCCTCGGTCGTCGCCGGAGTCGGCTTCACCGTCGTGACCGTGCGGGACGCCGACCGCGACGCGGGCGCGCCCGTCTGGAAGCTCCCGAAGGCCGAGAAGGCCGAGAAGGCCGGGAGGACGGCTGCCACCGGCGCCTCCGGACTGGCCGGGATGCTCGTGCCGTACGACGACGAGTGGACCCGGGGCCCCGACATCGGCGAGTACGGCTCGGACGCCTCGCTCAGCGGTGGCGAGGCCGCCGCCCTGCGCAAGGAGTCCCTGAGCGACCTGCCCCGCTCCGAGCGACGGCAGCTGGCACGGCAGATCGACAAGCAGGACATCCAGGGCATGGCGATGCGCAGCTACCTCGCCGATGAAGACGCGTACCGCTCGGAAGCCCCTTTCACCGTGAGCATCGAGCTCGTCCGGATGGACGGAGGCGCGGCCCGGGACACCGCCGCCTTCCAGAAGGACTTCATCGAGATCCTGGACGTGTTCCGCAAGGGTCCGAAGATCGAGGGTCACAGGAACGCGCACTGCTTCCTGCCGCCGAAGGAGGCGGACCTGAAGATCGACGCGATGTTCTGCCTGGCGGTCCAGGGAGACGTCCTCGTCACGGTGGACGCCTACGGCGTCAAGTCGCTGGACACCAAGGGAGTCGCGCAGCTCGTCCGCGAGCAGCTCGACCGGATCGCCGAGCCGGGGGAGGCGGTATGACCGAGAACACGGAACAGCCACAGCGGACGACGGCCCAGGAGCCGCCGGTCCCGGAGCCGCCGGTCCGGGAGCCCACGGTTCCGGAGTCCGCCGCCCAGGAACCCACGGCACCGCAGCCGCACCCCACCGCGCCCGCGGGGGCCACCGCGGGTGTGCCCCCGCGGTCCTCCGCCGGGGCCGGGGCACCCGTCGTCCACCCGCCCGTGCCTCCCCTCCCCCCGGCGCCGCTCGACGTGCCGTCGTCGGCGGGGACGGGGCCGCGGAAGGACCGCCGGGTGCTCCGGGCGGCCCTGCGGTGGACGGCCGCCCTCGTGGTGTTCGCGTCGGTCGGCGCCGCCACCGGGTACGGGATCACGCGGACGGAGCGTACGGACCTACCGGGACTCGCGACCGAACCGGACGGCCGCTGGGAGTACCCCGAGCTCACCCTCCCCCCGCTGCCCTCCGGCAGCCCGGCCCCCTTCGCCGAGGGGAACAAGACCGGAGTGCACCACGCCGACCTGCGCGAACTCGTACTCCCCGCACCCAAGGGCGCGAAGACCGACAAGGCGCTGGCCGGTGCGGACGGCTGGCTGCCGGCCGAGGACTTCCTCAAGGAGTACGAGCCGGAGGACGACCTGGACGGCCTCGGGCAGATGTTCACCGACCACGGACTGCGGCACATCGCCGCCCGCGGCTGGACCACGCCGGACGGCACGCACACCCGGATCTACCTGCTGCGGTTCGGTACGGCGGCCGTCGCGGACGCGGTGTACTCGGACAAGCTGACCGAGTACAACAGCCCGCGTTACGTCGTACGGGGGTCGGACGGGGTGTTCAGCCGGGACGAGGACTTCGCCCCCCGCTCGGACCTGGCCGACGTCGAGCGTGCCGCCTACGTCGAGGGCAAGCCGTACGGCAAGGAGCAGGTCCGCCAGGCGTATCTGTCGGCGGGCGACACCCTCGCGCTGATCGTGCAGTCCCGGAAGGGCGTCACCGAAGCCCTGCCCTTCCAGCAGACCGTGGTGTTGCAGAGCCAGCTGCTCGGTTGACGCCCGCCGGGCGGAAGGGCCCACCTCGCGGCGAGCCCCGGGTTCCGGCCGCGTAAGCTGGGTTCCGGCCTTGTGCAGTACCGAATCCCGCTCATCCGAGGAGCACCCCGTGGAACTCTTCTTCGAAATCCTGCTGGTCCTGGTCGCCGTGGGCGTACTCGCCTTCGCCGGTCTGACCGTGAAGAAGCTGTACCAGGGCCAGCGCTGACCCACGTCGAGGACATCCAGGAACCGCACTCATGATCGAGATCCCGTCCGACCTGCACAAGGACCTCGTCCCCCTCGCCTTTCTGCTCGGCGACTGGGCGGGCGCGGGCGTCCACGACTTCCCCGGTGCCGAGAAGTGCAACTTCGGCCAGGAGGTCACCTTCACCCACGACGGCCGGGACTTCCTGGAGTACCACTCCCACACCTGGGTGCTGGACCAGGACGGCAACAAGGTCCGCCCGCTGGAGACCGAGTCCGGATTCTGGCGCATCGACGCCGACCGTAAGGTCGAGATCGTCATGACCCGCGACGACGGCGTCGTCGAGGTCTGGTACGGCGAGCTGGCCAAGCAGAAGCCGCAGATCGACGTGGTCACGGACGCGGTCGCGCGTACGGCGGCCTCGGGGCCCTACAGCGGCGGCAAGCGGCTGTACGGCTATGTGCACAGCGACCTGATGTGGGTCGGCGAGAAGGCGACGCCCGACGTCGAGCTGCGCCCCTACATGTCCGCGCACCTGAAGAAGGTCGTCACCCCCGAGGACGTCGAGCGCTGGGCCAAGGCCCTCCCGGACGACATGCCGGACGACGGCATCGCCTTCTTCAAGTAGGTGAGTGCAAACCCGGGACGGCACCCCGGGTGGCTGACGTAGTTCTAGACTCGTGGTGTGGTGAGCACCGACTGGAAGAGTGACCTCAGGCAGCGCGGCTACCGGCTGACGCCGCAGCGGCAACTCGTGCTCGAAGCCGTGGACACCCTTGAGCACGCGACCCCCGACGACATCCTCGTGGAAGTGAGGAAGACGGCGTCGGGGGTCAACATTTCCACGGTCTACCGGACCCTGGAGCTCCTGGAGGAGCTCGGGCTGGTCAGCCATGCCCATCTGGGGCACGGGGCGCCGACGTACCACCTGGCCGACCGGCACCACCACATCCACCTCGTCTGCCGGGACTGCGGGAACGTGATCGAGGCGGATGTGTCGGTGGCGGCGGACTTCACGGCCAAGCTGCGTGAGACGTTCGGCTTCGACACCGACATGAAGCACTTCGCGATCTTCGGCCGCTGCCAGGACTGTGCCCGCAAGGCTTCAGGCACCAAGAACTCAACTGCCAAGAGTTCAACTACCGAGTCGTAGGCTTAGGCGTATGAAGAGCCCTCTGCTGTCCCTGCCCGGCGCCGTCTCCGGCGAGGGGGTGGACGAAGGTGTCGCCGCCCACTACGGGGACCTGTTCCGCGAACAGCGTGCCCTCGCCGACGGCACCGGATTCGTCGACCTCTCCCATCGGGGCGTCCTCGCCGTCACCGGCGATGACCGGCTCAGCTGGCTGCACCTGCTCCTCACCCAGCACGTCAGCGAACTCCCCACGGGCGAGGCCACCGAGGCGCTGATCCTCTCCGCCAACGGCCACATCGAGCACGCGCTGTACCTGGTCGACGACGGCGCGACCGTCTGGGCCCACGTCGAGCCCGGCACCCAGGAGGCGCTGCTCGCGTACCTGGAGTCGATGAAGTTCTTCTACCGGGTCGAAGTAGCCGACCGGACGGGCGACTTCGCGGTCGTCCACCTCCCGGCCGGTTCGATCGCCGAGATCCCGGAGGGCACGGTGGTCCGCGAGACGCCGTACGGCCGTGATCTGTTCCTTCCGCGTACGGACCTGGAGTCGTACGCGGAGAAGACCGCCCCCGCGGTGGGTCTCCTCGCGTACGAGGCGCTGCGCGTCGAGCACCACCGCCCCCGCCTCGGCTTCGAGACCGACCACCGCACCATCCCGCACGAGCTGGGCTGGATCGGTACGGCGGTGCACCTGCAGAAGGGCTGCTACCGGGGCCAGGAGACCGTCGCCCGCGTCCAGAACCTCGGCAAGCCCCCGCGTCGCCTGGTCTTCCTCCACCTCGACGGCAGCGAGGTCCACCTCCCGCCGCGCGGCGCGGAGATCCGCCTCGCGGACGACGGCCCCGACGGCCGCAAGCTCGGCTTCATCACGACCTCGGCCCGCCACCACGAACTGGGCCCGGTGGCCCTCGCCCTGATCAAGCGCAACGTACCGGTGGACGCGAGGCTCATGGCCGACACGACGGCAGCGGCACAGGAGACCGTGGTCGAGCCGTAGCGGTGGCACCCCGTGAGCGCCGGGTTGCGCCCCCCTCCCGCCGGCCGGCGGGAGGCGCCCGGCGTCTCACATCTCCAGCAGCACCGTGAACGGCCCGTCATTGGTCAGCGTGACCCGCATCTGCGCCCCGAACCGCCCGGTCGCCACCGTCGCCCCCAGCGACCGCAGCTGTGCGACGACCTCCTCCACCAAGGGCTCGGCGACATCGCCGGGCGCCGCCGCGTTCCAGGTGGGCCGGCGGCCCTTGCGGGCGTCGCCGTACAGGGTGAACTGGCTGATCACCAGCAGTGGCGCGTCCACATCGCCGCACGACTTCTCGTCGTGCAGCATCCGCACCGACCACAGTTTGCGGGCCAGCTGCGCCGCCTTCTCCTTGGTGTCGTCGTGCGTCACCCCCACGAGGACACACAACCCCTCGCCCTCGATCGCACCGACCGTCTCACCGTCCACGACGACGCTCGCGCCGTCGACCCTCTGCACCACCGCACGCATGCCGACCATCATGCCGCCGACGTCCATCGGCCGCGTGCAAGGGGGTCCCCCTTACGGGGGGTTTGTGATCACGAGGGTTTGAAGAGCGCTTTGCCCGGTCTTTCTCATTGATCCATTACCGACCATCTGGGGTGGATCGCGGGGACTCGGTCACATAGCGGCCACTCGGAGTGGCACCATGCTCACACACACCGGTCGAGGGGACGGTTGAGGCGCATGAGCACATCGAGTACAGGGCAGCCCCCGGGGACTGCGACGTTCACCCGTACCAATCCGGGGCCGGGCCCCGGCGTCCGCCGGCCACCGGTCCAGCGCACGGACAGCGAACCACTGCCGCCGCCGGACCCGGCCGAGCACGCCCTGTCCCGGCTGCGGCTGCCCGAACTGCGCGCACTGCGCCGGGACGCCCAGCGGGACGAGGCCGATCTCAGTTATCTGCGGCGGCTGCTCCAGGGCCGTATCGACATCCTGCGCGCCGAACTGGTCCGCCGGGGCGGCGCGGCGGACCCCACGGCCCGGGGGGAGCCCTCGGCGCTCGTCGACCGGCTCTCGGCGATCCTCACGGACGCCCCGGCCCGGCACCGGTCCTCGGCCCGCCACGTCACCGTGGGCACGCCCTACGGAGAGGAGTACCGCCGGCTCGCCGCCGAGATGCTCGCCGAGGTCGAACTCTCCGACCTCCAGGCCCGCACCGACGACGAACTCACCGCCGGCCTCGCCCGTCTCGTCCACCACGAGCAGCAGATCTCCGGCCGCCGCCAGCGACTCCAGCGCACCGCGGACGACTGCAGCGCCGAGATCGCCCGCCGCTACCGCGAGGGCGAGGCCCAGGTGGACGACCTGCTGATCTGATCGACCGGGGTGACCCCCTGGAAGGCCAGGCCCGAAGGGCCGCGCCTTCCGGGGGCGCGGGGAACTGCGCGACCAGCCCCCACGAACCCGCGGCCGGGGGTCGAAGGGGCGCGGCCCCTGGAGGAGG
This sequence comes from Streptomyces europaeiscabiei, assembly GCF_036346855.1. Lineage (NCBI taxonomy): Bacteria > Bacillati > Actinomycetota > Actinomycetes > Kitasatosporales > Streptomycetaceae > Streptomyces > Streptomyces europaeiscabiei. Next base: position 4,853,023 of record NZ_CP107841.1, on the reverse strand, counting down.
GACGGGCAGGGGCGGCGGGGGCGGGAAAAACCCCGAGACACACCGCGGAGCACCCCCTAGCGTGGCCCCATGAGCTCCTCCCACGACATAGCCGTACGCCCTGTCACCGAGGACGAGATCCCGGCCTGGCTGAACGCCCTCAACACCGGCTTCCTCCGCGCCCCGGAATCCCTCTCCGAGCAGGAGCTCAAGGACCGCTCGGCCCACATGGACCCACCCCGCACCCTCGCCGCCTTCGACGCGTCCCGATCCCGCACCCCCCTCACCCCCACCGACACCACCCAGGTCGTCGCGACCTTCCGCTCCTTCCCGCAGGAGCTGACAGTCGTCGGCGGCCGGACCGTCCCCGCCGACGCCATCTCGAACGTCACGGTCAGCCCCACCCACCGCCGCCGAGGCATTCTCACCCGGATGATGGCCCACGACCTCGTCGCCGCGAAGGACCGCGGCGACGTCGTCGCCACCCTGATCGCCGCCGAGTACCCGATCTACGGCCGCTACGGCTTCGGTCCCGCCACCTGCACCACCGAGTGGACCGTCGACGTGCCCCGCACCGGCCTGGACCCCCGCTGGTCCGGCCCGGCGGACGGCGGCCGGGTCGACCTCGTCGACGGCGCGGTCGTACGCGCTCTCGGCCCCGCCCTGCACGACCGCCTCCGCCACGCCCAGCCCGGCGCGGTGGACCGCGACGAGCGCTGGTGGCGGGTCAACACCGGTGACCTGCGGACCAGCTCCTCCTGGACCGAGCCGTTCTATGCGGTGTACCGCTCGGCGGCCGGTGAGATCGAGGGCATGGTCTCGTACGAGACGGACGACACCTGGCAGATGAAGCAGCCGCAGAACACGGCCGACGTCAACTGGCTGATCGCGACGACCCCGGCCGCCGAGCGCGCCCTGTGGCACTACCTCTGCTCGATCGACTGGATCACCAAGGTCAAGTCCGGCTGGCGGGCCCCGGACGACCTCCTCCCGCACTTCTTCCCCGACCCGCGCGCCGTGAGCGTCACCACCCATGCGGACTGGCTGTGGGTGCGGATCCTGGACGTCGTACGGGCGCTGGAGGCCCGTACGTACGCGGGGACCGGGGCGGCGCTGGTGCTGGAGGTCGTCGACCGGGACGGCTTCGCGGGCGGGCGCTATCGGCTGGACGCGGGCCCGGACGGGGCGAGTTGCGTGCCGACGAGTGAGGACGGGGACCTCGTCCTGGAGGCCGCGGACCTGGCGGCGCTGTGGCTGGGCGACGAGTCGGCCGTACGGCTCACCGCGCTCGGCCGGGTGCGGGAACAGCGGAAGGGCGCCGCCTTTGTGGCCGACGCCCTACTGCGGACGTCCAGGCGCCCGTGGTGCCCGGACCTCTTCTGAGACCTTTCCTGGTGGGTGCGGAATCCGTAGCTGTTCAGTTGTGGTTGTGGCTGCGCATTCAGTTGTGGCTGAACCATTCAGTTGTGGCTGTGCGGACCGGTCGAGCTCCCGGCTCCCCTCCGGAGGGGAGGTCGATCGGTCGGTCTCGGGTGTCGCTCGCGGTGTCGCCAGCGGTCGCTCACGGTTTCGCTCGCGGTGTCCGTCGCGGTGTCCGTCTCGGTGTCGCCAACCCTCTGAAATTCAGACCATGTTGTGAAAGTTGGCGACCAACTCCAACTTACTTATCTCCGCTTGGAGTCGTCTCATAACCACCTTCCCACGAACTGCCCAAAGATGGCGAGAAGTTGTAGTGTTTGTTCGTGGAGCGGGAACGTACGGCCGTCGATGGGCGGAAGTCGTCACAGCGGCCCCAGAGGTCACATCGCGAGGTGGCCGACGTGTTGCGCGGCCGGATCAGGTCCGGCGAGCTGCGACCGGGACAGCGCATGCCCACCCAGGCGAAGCTGGCGGACGAGTTCGGCGTGGAGCGCGGGGCCGTACGGCAGGCCTTGCGCATCCTGCAGTCGGAGCACCTGCTCACCAACGTTTCCAAGGGCAGCCCGGCGACTGTCGCCCCACGCGTGGGGGCGTCGGCCGTCCGCGGACCGCACGCGGCGCCGCGGCCCACGATGGTGGAGCTTGCCCCTCGCATATCCGCAGCCTTCGCGGCCCCGCACGTGAAGATCGACGCCCTCTGCCTGACGTCCGTGTCCCTCACGCTCGCCGTGGGTGAGCCGTTGCGCGAGATTCACGCGGGGCGCATAAATCCGGCCAGGGTCGACGTCCGGGTGATGCTGCCCAGCCGTGACATCCCGCTCGCCTTCCCGGCCCCGGTCGACGCCTCGGTCGACGGCCGGCTGCAGCGCCGCTGGCTCGCCCATCGCAACGCCCAGGGGCAGGTCCTCAAGCACAACCTGCTGGCCCTGCGGTCCACGCACGGCATAGACGTGCGTGTCGCGTTCCGCGCGCTGCCCTTCACCCCACCCGTGAAGCTGTACCTCCTCAACGGCCGGGAGGCGCTGTTCGCGTACTACACGGTCCAGCGGAAGGAGGCCGAAGTGGACAGTGAGCAGCTGGAGATGTACGACGCCGAGGGCACCCAGTCCACGCTGTTCGCGTTCGAGCGGAGCGCGGCCGCCGCCCCGCGGGACACGACCTTCGTCGAGCAGTCCGGCCTGTGGTTCAACGCCCTGTGGGAGACCATCAGTTCGGACCTGCTGCTCACGAGCTGACGGCCGGCACAGGGCGGGGTTCCCGCTTCACATCGCGGGTCCGGTGAACATCAGCGCGAGGATGACCGCGCCGATCGAGCTGCACGTGTGGTTGTTCGCCTTCAGCCCGATCGTGAGGAACAGCAGGCCGACGGCTCCCATCGTGCCGAAGCGCCACTCGACGAATCGCTGGAAGACGATGAAGGTGAGGGCGGAGACGAGGGCGATGGCAGCGGGCATGGTGGAACCTCCTCCGAGGGGCTGGGGTGGGCGGGAGCCGAGATGAGGCGGAACTTCCGCCAACTCGACCAAGTTGGCAACCAACTCTGTTTAAATGGTTCCCACTTGGTCTATGTTCATAACCACCTTCCCGTGAACTCCCCAAAGATGGGTGAGAGTTGTAGCGTTTGGTCGTGACCCAGGAGAACGTTGCAGTGAACGGCAGCAGAAAGCTCTCGTCCCAGGAGATCGCCGACGCCCTGCGGGACCGCATCCGCGGCGGCGACCTCAGGCCCGGCGAGCGCCTGCCCACCCAGGCCGAGCTGGCGGAGGAGTTCGGCGTGGAGCGCGGCACGGTCCGTCAGGCGCTGCGCGCCCTGCAGGAGGACGGGCTGCTGAGCAACGTGAGCAAGGGGAGCCCGCCCAGGGTCGCCGAGGCCGCCCACGCCGCGCGGGACGAGCCGCAGCCGACGATGGTGGGCCTCGGTCCCCGCCTCGGCGCGGCCTTCTCCCAGCCGCAGGTCCGCGTCGACGCGGCCTGCCTCACCGCCGAGACCCTGATGATGGCCCTCGGTGAACCGGTCCGCCGCATCCACGAGGGGACGATCCGTCCCGAGTCCATCGACGTACGCATCCTCCTCCCCTCCCGGAAGATCAACCTGGCGTTCCCGGTCCCCGTGGAGGGGCGGGGCGAGGACGACGAGGAGGACCCGGTCCACAAGCGCTGGCTCGACCAGCGCAACGCCCAGATCCGCGTCCTGCGCCACAACCTCCTGGCCCTGCGCACGTCCCACCAGCTCGACGTCCGCGTGACCTTCCGCGCCCTCCCCTTCACCCCGCCCGTCAAGCTCTACCTCCTCAACGGCCAGGAAGCCCTGATCGCCTACTACATGCTCATGCAGCGCGAGGAGCAGATGGCGGACGGCCCCCTGCAGATGTACGACGCCTTCGGCACCCAGTCCCTCCTCTTCTCCTTCGAGAAGGAGACCGGGCCCCGTGACGCCGCGTTCGTGGAGCAGTCGCAACTGTGGTTCAACGCGCTCTGGGAAACCATCACGACGGACCTGACACTCTCCTAGTGACTCCTGATACGACGCAGACTGAACCGGTGACAGTAGAGACAGAGATTCTGCGAGCACTGATCACCCCTGTTCGTTACGTTCTCTTCGACTTCGACGGGCCCATCTGCCGGCTCTTCGCCGGGCACACGGCGGAGCAGGTCGCGAAGGATCTGGTGGCCTGGTTGGAGGGGCAGGGGCTGAGCGGGCTCCTCACCGACGAGGAGCGGGTCCACTCCGACCCGATGGTCGTGCTGTACGCGGTCAACAGGAGGCATCCGCGCAGCGATCTGGTGACGGAGCTGGAAGAGCGGCTCACCCGGCAGGAACTCAAGGCGGTCGCCTCCGCGATGCCCACCGCGTATGCCGATCCGCTGATACGCACCTGGTCCGCGAAGGGCGGCCGGCTCGCGGTGGCCAGCAACAACTCGGCGCGTACGGTGCTGAACTACCTCGAAGGCCGTGGTCTCGCCGAGTGCTTCGTCCCGCACCTGTACGGGCGCACCAGCGATCTCGATCTGCTGAAGCCGGACCCGCACTGTCTGAACCGGGCTCTGAACGCCCTGGGCGCCCCTCCTTCTGCGGCCCTGATGATCGGTGACGCCCCTACGGACTGCGTTGCCGCCACGCGGGCCGGAGTGCCGTTCCTCGGCTACGCGCGAAACGACCGAAAGGAGAAGCTGCTGAGAAGTGCGGGCGCGGAGGTCGTCGTACGTTCGTTGCAGCCCGTGCTGAGTGTGCTGAGGTCTCAGGCCTGAGCCATCAACAGCAGGAAGACCACGGCACTGGCGGACAGGAACGTGGTGTTGCGGGTCCTGACACCGATGCTGAACAGCACGAGGAAGGTGAGCCCCAGGGCTCCGTACCGGATTTTCAACAGTTGCTCCACCCCGAGCACCGTCACGGTCAAAAGCAGTTGCAAGAACGCCACAAGAGCCCACCCCCTCCTCATCCATGACAGCCAATCAACTACCAGTCCAATTGGACTGGTTGCCGCATATTTGATGTGCCCGGACTGGTTGATCCCTTAACGGCTCTTCTCGATTTGTTGCAGTCAACCAGCCAACTGGGCCGCCAATATGACTGACCGTGGTTTGGTCGCTCCGCCATGGAGGTACGGTCGCGGTGTGAGCGGAGAACGTGGTGATGGCGGCGGGAAGGGGTTCAACGCCCTTCTGGAAGATCTGCGCACCCGTATCGCCGACGGCACGTACGCCCTGGACACCACTCTGCCGACGCAGCGCGAACTCGCCGACGAGTTCAGGGTTTCGCGTGACACCGTGCAGCGTGTGTTGCGTGAGCTGAAGAACGAGGGATGGATCGAGTCCCGTCAGGGCAGCGGCTCCCGGGTGGTGAAGAGCCCGATCCACTCGGGACGCGAGCCGCAGGCGGCGCCTAGGCTGCGCGCCGCGCTGGGGCCGTTCGTCACCAGGGCCTTCGCGCAGCCCGTCGTGCGGCTGGACGTCTTCACCCTGACGTCCGAAAGCCTCGACGCCCATGTGCGGTTGCAGGCCGAGCGCATCCGTACCGGTGAGCTCGCTCCTCCGCAACGCATCGAGCTGCGGATGCTGCAGCCCGACGGATCGCTGGAGCTGCCGTACCCCCGGGCCAGGAACCCCGTCGCCGAGTTGGGCGAGGCAGGCCAATTGGACCGGTTGCAGGGCCAGCTACAGGAGCGGCTCCGGGAAATCACCCGACGACACACGACCTCGTCGCGCCTGGCGCTGCAAAACCTGAGGACGGAGGGCCTGGTGCCGTCCGTGGAGGTGGAGGTGCGGACCGTCCCACTGGTCCCCACCTTCAAGCTCTATCTGCGCAGGGGCGTGGAGGCGCTGTTCGGCCCGTACGAGGTGGTGGAGCGTCCCATCCTTCTCGACGACGGGACGGAGATCGAGGCACTGGACGTGCTCGGTCTGGGCTCGACCCTGACCCGGCACGTCAACGACGAGGGCGACCCCAACTCCACCGGGTCGGTGTTCATGGAGAGCATGCAGACCTGGTTCGACTCCTGCTGGGAACGGCTCGCCTCGACGTCCTGAATCGCGCGGGTCGATGCGCGGATGGGTACGGTGAGCCCACTGGTGGTGGAAGTCACACTCCGGCGCTGATTTTCCGACTTGGTCAAGCTGCCCGAGCTCGGAGCACTACAGTGTGCCCACTCATTTCGCGGCGCATGCACACCGCGATGCACAATCTTTCAGGAGTGACCTTTGGGCCGTTCGCCAGTGCCCGGGCCTTCCGCTCCGAGGACGGAGCTGGACGACGCGTTCAGCAGCCTTGTGGCGTACGCGAGGACCGAGGGGGAGTCCAGCCGGGGCCACCACAACCTGAACTACGTCGTGCGGCCGTCGGAGGAGATCAGCCTCGGACTTCCGGCTCTGGCCCGCCATGACCGTGTCACCGTCCGGCGCAGAATGCGCCACGCGCTGCCCGTCGTGATCAGGACCTGGCAGGACGAGGCGGAGATCCTCAGGTCTATCCGCGGTGCGCTGCCTCATGTTCCGCAGTGCCTGGTCAAACACGGGGACGTGACTGTCCTGAGCTATGTGCAGGGCGTGCCGCTCTCCACCATCTGCCGCAGTGGCAAGCCGTTGGAGCCCCATCTGATCTCCGCTCTCGCCGGCCTGTTGGCGGACATGACGCAGGTGAAGAGGAAGGACTTGCCTCCGCTGCCGCAGTCCTGGCCTCGGACCAGCCGGGACAGCCGGGCCTTTCTCCGGACTCTTGCGCTCGCGACCGAGGAACAGATCAGGCAGCCCAACTGGCGCAGGTTCGGAGGGCTGTTCGCCTCGCTCGGCATTCCTGACGACGCGATGGTGCGGTTCGCGGAGAGGGTGCCGGCGATGGTCAGCCGTCCCTTCAGCCTGCTCCACACGGATCTGCACCGTGACAATGTGATCTTCTCCTACCACGGTGACCCTCCGCTGATCTGCGTCGACTGGGAACTGGCGACCTACGGCGACCCGGTGCACGACCTCGCCACACATCTCGTGCGGACGGCGTACCCCCGGGAGCAGTGGGTCGAGGTGACGGACGCGTGGCGGGCGGCCATGGAGCAGAGGTGCAGCAAGGCGGTCAACGGTGTCGAGCGAGATCTGAGGCACTACGTCGCCTTCGAGCAGGCCCAGTCCGTCTACCCCGATGTGATGCGCGCGGTGACCTCGCTCGACGGGCACCTCGATCAGCGGGACGTCGATGCCGCGACCCACGCGGTGCACCGGGCACTACTGGTGGCCGAGGAGCCCCTGGGGCTCAAGAGCGTGCCGGACCTGAGAGTCATCGAACGGATTCTCGTGAGTTGGTATGTGTCCAACGGAAGGCAGCACATCGGAGGCAGGAGAGTGCAGTCCATCCCCTGGCGGGCCGACAAGAGGGTTCAGCTGCACCCGAAGTTCCCGGCATGGGCCGTCAGGGACGCGCTGTTCGCGGAGGGTGCCGCCTCGGCCGACCATGTGTTCAAGGGGACCGCCCATCTCAGTACGGCCGTGCAGGTCCGGGGCATTCCCTTCCCGGTCATGGTGCGACGGAACGTGGGGTCGGCCAACCCCCGGGAGCGGCGCTTTCTGAACGAGCACGCCGTCCTGATCGCCATCGAGAAGTCCGGGGTGAAGGTGCGGGCGCCACGAGTGCTGGCCCTGGGAGACAGCCATCCGAGTCTGAGTGATCGGTTCACCATCCACACGTACGAGGGGCCGGAGGGCGAGATCCGGCACCCGGACCATCCGGAGGAGGGCTTGCTGCCGCATGAGGCGGACGATCTCGTCGACCAGCTCTGCGAGTTGACCCGGGTCGACTGCGAGGAGCTGGGTTCGGACACGCTGGGCCACGACTTCTGGCAGGGGCTGCGCAACGAACTGCTTCGTATGGTCGACCAACTCCCCAAGGAAACCCTCGCGCTCGCGAGGGAGTTGGGGCTCCCCGGAAACATCCGCCGGCTCGGTGAACTTCTCGACCGGCACCTGGTGACCCCGCGCCGGTCCGTTCTGCTGCACGGCGATCTCAACCCCTGGAACCTGGTGCGCCGAAGTGGTGGTACCGGGCTGACCCTCATCGACTGGGAGATGGCGATGGTGGGTGATCCGCTGTACGACCTGGTGCGCCACATGCACCTGACTCCCACGCTCCCGGAGATCCGGGACCGACTGTTCACCCGTTGGTCCCGGATACTGCCGGAGGACTGCACCAAGGGATGGCACGACGACTGGCGCGTGTACCGGTGGATCGAGACGGTCCGCTCCGCCTATGTGGACCTGGACCGGCTGGTCACCGGCGACAGTCTGGACGCCCCCAACGTCCGTCGGGCGGTGGATACCTATGCCATGACCCTGGCCGCGGCGACCGCCTCGCTCGGGCTGGGAGTGAAGCCCACCAACCCCTATCTTGCCGAGGCGCTGCCCCGCCTCGACGATGGAACCGGTAGGACGGGCAGGGCCGCGGAAGGCTGACACGCAGCCGCGTGCTGCGAGACGGGGGAGGGTCGGGATGTCCGGTGGGGGGAACAGGCCGCCCGATGGGGGTGTCGGTGAGCGCTTCAAACGGTTCCAGACGCGCATCGAGCCCGTGGCCACTCGTCTGCTGTTGTTCGGGATCTTTGTCACGGGACTCACCGCCCAGTTCGTGAAACCCGTGGGCGAAGCGCTGCAGGGCAAGGTGTTCCTCGGTGGCGCCCTGCTCGGCCTTGTGGGTTATGTGCTGTACGACACCGTGAAGGATCTCGCGAGCTCCCTCCGGGCGCCCATGCGTGCCCAGGTGAAGTCGCGCGAACTGGGTGGTTTCGTGACGGACGCGTTCCACACGCGGACGGTGGAGATCAGCTTCCTTGGATACACGGGGGAGACGCTCTACAACGAGCTCTACCACCGGTTGGAAGGCCTTCTGGACGACCCCGGCCCGACGCGGCACGTCCTGGTCCGGTTCCTGGTCCCCGACTTCCAGCAGTCCATGACCGTCCCCTCACGAGTGGGTCCGGGAGGTGAACCGGTCGACGACGAGGAGTTCCGCAAGCGCCTGGAACTCAAATGTCAGGAGTACGACCAGAGGCTGTCGGCGATCGCTCACAGACTGAGCGTCGGGGGGCGGGTGACGGCCGAGTGCGAGTACCGCTTCTATCCCGGCATACCGCGGGACAAGATCTGCATTTTCAACCGGGAGCTGGTGCTGCACGGGCTGTACGACGTGGCCGCCCGCACCGTGGGCTATGGCTCGGACCCGGAGTACTACGACCCCAAGGGCTACCTCACCGACCTGAACGTCTGGTCGGTGGAGGAAACCGACGACGCCAAGGCCGCGGTGACGACCTGGAACAAACACTTCGACGACCTCTGGCGGTTGGCGGTGCGGCCGGCCTGGCCCCGAGGCACGGGAGTCTGAGACGGAGGCCCGATCTGCGTAGGCTCGACCGTATGAGTGAGACCGGCCTGCGGGAGCGTAAGAAGCGGCGGATGTACGAGAGCGTGTCGGAGGTCGCGATCCGGCTGTTTCTCGAGAAGGGGTTCGACGCGGTGTCCGTGGCCGAGGTGGCCGCGGCGGCGGAGATCTCGAAGCCGACGCTCTTCCGGTACTTCCCGGCGAAGGAGGACCTCGTGCTGTACCGGATCGCCGATCACGAGGACGAGACGGCGCGGGTGGTCGCGGGGCGGGCCGAGGGGGAGTCGGTGGTGGGGGCGGTCCGGGCGCACTTCCTGGCGGGGCTGGCCCGGCGGGACCCGGTGACCGGGTTGAACGACCATCCGCAGGTGCTCGCGTTCCATCGGCTCCTCTACGGGACGCCGTCGCTGGTCGCGCGGGCCCATGGACATCTGGAGCGGGCCGAGGCCGCGCTCGCCGAGGTGCTCGGGGGTGGGCTCGACGCGCGGGTCGCCGCCGGGCAGATCGTGACCGTACGGCGGGTGCTCGCGGAGGAGAACCGGCGGCGGGTCGAGCGGGGGGAGCCGGTGGAGGAGGTCGAGCGGGACGCCGTTGCCGCCGCCGAGCGGGTGTTCGGGCGGCTGGAGGGGGCGCTTCCGCTCGGGGCGGTCTGAGGGGGCGCGTGCGTTGTCCTCTCGATGTTCTCTCGGTCCGGGCGGCCTGAGGGTGGCGGGCTCCCGAGAGATGAGTCTCGGTAAATAATTTAACTCGGTCACGTTATTCGGTACGCTCGGCGGAATGACGTCTGTCGAACCTGCCACCGACCCCGCCCTCCGGCACGCTCTCGTCCGCGAGCGTGCGTACCACGACACCTGCCGCGCCGCCCTCGCCGCCATGGTCGAGGGGGCGGGGGAGCAGGTCGTCGTCGGCGAGGACGTCTCCGCGTCGGGGGCCGACGCCGAGGTGCTCGGGTACCGGCTGCGCAGCCGTGCCAAGGAGATGCGTGAGCTGCCGGAGGGGCCGTTGTTCTTCGGGCGGCTCGACTTCGACGACCGCATGAACGCCGATCACGCGAATATCGACCACGCCGGGCAGAGCTATCACGTCGGGCGGCTGCGGATCAGTGAGGATCCGGCCGTGCCGCCCCTCGTCGTGGACTGGCGGGCGCCGGTGTCGCGGGCCTTCTACCAGGCGAGTTCCCGTGATCCCCAGGGTGTCGCCGTCCGGCGTCGCTTCGGGTGGGCGCAGGGCAGCCGAGGGGAGTCGGCCGACCTCACGGGGCTGGAGGACGAGCACCTGGACCGTCGTGCCACCCCGACCGGCCGGGGCTCCGCCGCACCGGACGGCTGCCGAGGCGGCCATGACGGCCGAGGCTGCCGAGACGGCCATGACGGCCATGACGGCCATGACGGCCATGACGGCCGAGGCTGCCGAGGCGGCCGAGACGGCCCAGGAAACCCGGGAAGTCTTCTCGCCGTCGAGATCGAGCGGCCCCGGCTCGGTCCCATGCGGGACATCGCCGCCACCATCCAGCCGGAGCAGGACGAGCTGGTGCGGGCGGATCTCGGCACCTCCGTCTGCGTGGAGGGTGCCCCGGGCACCGGCAAGACGGCCGTCGGGCTGCACCGCGCCGCGTACCTCCTCTACACGTACCCGCAGCGCATCCGCCGCGGCGGTCTGCTGATCCTCGGGCCGAACCGCACCTTCCTCTCGTACATCGCGGAGGTTCTGCCGGCGCTCGGCGAGACGGGTGTACGCCAGTCGACGGTCACGGACGAGATCGCCCGGCACCCGGTCACGGCGGAGGACGACGAGCGGGCGGCGGCCGTGAAGCACGACGCCCGGATGGCAGGGGTGCTCCGCCGGGCCCTGTATGCCGGTGTCGCGGGCGGTGGCGGATCGGGGGAGCGGTTCGACTCCCTTGTCCTGTCCGAGGGTTCGTTTCGCTGGCGGGTGTCCGGGGACGAACTGCGACGGATCGTGGCGGACGTCCGGGCGGAGGCGCTGCCCTACGACATCGGGCGGGAGCGCGTCCGGGCGCGGGTCGTGCGGCTGCTCCAGGTGCAGGCGGAGCGGCGGTCCGGGCCGCGTCCGAACGCGTGGCTGTACCGGATCTCGCGGTCGCGTCCGGTCGGCGCGTACGTCGACGCCGTATGGCCGAAGGCACGGCCGGAGGAGGTGGTGGCGCGGCTGCTCGGGGATCCGGACGCCCTCGCCGCCGCGGCGGAGGGGCTGCTCGACGCGGACGAGCGGAAGGCCGTCTCCTGGGCGAGGCCCCCGCGTACATGGCGGTCGGCCCGCTGGTCGGCAGCCGATCTCGTCCTCCTCGACGAGGTCGCGGGGCTCCTCGCCCACCCCGACGGCTACGGCCATGTCGTCGTCGACGAGGCCCAGGACCTCTCCCCGATGGAGTGCCGCGCGATCGCCCGCCGGGCCGCCTACGGCTCGGTGACCGTCCTGGGCGACCTGGCCCAGGGCACGACCCCCTGGGCCGCCCGCGACTGGCCCCGACTCCTCGCCCACCTGGGCAAGCCGGACGCCCACGTCATCCCTCTCACCACCGGATTCCGGGTGCCGCAGGCCGTCGTGGGGCTGGCGAACGGCCTGCTGGGGCGACTGGGGGTGGACGTGCCCGCTGCCCGGTCCCTGCGGAGGGACGGGGAACTGCGGATCAGGAAGGTGGACGGGACGGACGCGGGGGGCGAGGGCGAGGGTGTCGTCACCGAGACCGTCGCCGCCGTGCGGGACGCGCTCGCCCGTGAAGGGTCCATCGGGGTCATCGCGGCTGACGGACCGGCTGTCGTACGGCTGCGTGCGGCTCTCGGCGGGGCCGGGATCGCGACGGGCGGTCCGGGTGAACTCGGCGCGCGCGTCGCGGTGTTGGGCGCCGGAGTGGCGAAGGGGCTTGAGTACGACCATGTCGTGGTCGTCGAGCCGGCCGCGATCGTGGCGGCGGAGGGGCGGGGGCTGCACCGGTTGTACGTCGTGCTCACGCGCGCGGTGTCGCGGCTGGACGTGGTGCACGAGCGCGCACTGCCGTGGTGAGCGATCCGTTCCGGGTGAGCGGCGCGGGTGCCGGTCGGTGGCTCGTACCGTGGGTGCCGCCGGGTGCCCCGTGCTGCGGGTGTCGCCGGGTGCCCCGTGCTGCGCGTGCCCCGTGCTGCGGGTGCCCCGTGCTGCGGGGTGCCGCCGGGCCACCCGTACCGAGGGTGTCGCGGTGCGCCGTGTTACGGGAAGGCGGCGGAGTCATGACCGTACCGGCACCTCGGTGATCTGGGCCGTGGCTACGGTGAGCGGGTGCCGGTGAGCGGCGCGAACGCGAGCCCGATCTCCCTCCCCCCAGGGGGCTCGCGCGCCGCTCACCGGTTGTTCACGAGGTCTCGCGTGCCTGCTTCCGCGTCCTTTCCCTCACCCACTCACCCACTCACCCACTCACCCACCGCTCAGGGATTCGTGGGCACCGCCACGGCGTCCAGCGCGGGGATCAACTGCTCCTCCTCGTACGTGAGATGGGCTTCGAGTTGGTCGGTGAGGCGCTCCACCTCGGGGAGTACGGCGTCGGGGTCGGCGTCCTCGGCCGTCACGATCCGGCGCAGTTCCTCCGTGAGGGTGGCGATCCGCTCGTGCTCCTCGTGGAGGCGGGTGAGGGCCGGCGCCAGCTCGGGCCGGCGGTCGGAGAGGTAGGGGAAGAGGCCGATGTCCTCGCCGGTGTGGTGATTGTGGAGCCCCTGGCAGAACGTGAGGCAGTTGACGCGGAGCTGGGCGCCGAGCCCGGCCCTGCCGTTGCTCGTGAGCAACTCCTTCTTGATCAGGGCGAGTTCGCGGCGGAAGGCGTCATGGACGACCTTGATGGCCTCGCCCATGGAGCCGGCGTTGATGTTCGGGGGACCGGCCACGAGGACCTCGCGCAGGGCGACGACCGGGATCGTACGGTCCGTCTTCGCCTGGTACTCGGCCCATCCCGGTTCGGCCTCGACCGCCCGCGCGAACGCCCGGTCCCGCTCCTTGCCGATCAGTGCGACGGCTTCGGCCTCGTAGGTGAACGCCCCGGTCTCCACGGTGACGCGGGGGTCGGCCTTGATGTTCCGGTACCAGTCGGGGTGCTTGGGCGATCCTCCGGCCGACGCGATGACCAGGATCGTGCCGTCGCCGTCGGGGAGGTAGCCGAGGGGGGTGGTGTGCCGGTTGCCGGTACGGGCGCCGGTGGTGGTCAGGAGGATCAGACGGGCGCCCTCGAAATAGCCGCCGACCTCGCCGCGCCGGGCGCGGAACTCTTCGATGACTTGTTGGTTGAAGGGGTTGGGCATTCTCTGCTTTCTGTGGATGGCTGCACGACAGGGGTTGTCGCGGAATTCGGGCAGGGGTGATTGCCGCAGCGCGCGCGTCAGTGAATGGCCGACGGAATGCCGTGCAGGCGGAATGTCCGTAGGTGGAGTGTCCGTAGAAGAAATGCGTGTCGACGGAATGTGGGGCGAGGTGTTTCGCGGCGCGGCGAGACGACGCGGGCGAAGTGTTGCGCGGCGCGATGCGGTGCCGTGTGACGCGATGCGGTGTGAGAGTTCGCCGCGCGCGACAGATGCACCGATGGTGCGTCGAGGGAGCACCGAAGAGGACCGAAGAGCACCGAAGGAACTCAGAGGCAGGAGAACGGTGTTCGGCGCGCGGAAATTCGGCAGGCGGGCCCCTGGCCCGCCCCGGCCTCACTCGGAGGCCGGGTAACCAATCCGCTCACGGCTCAAGGCCGACCCGGCAGTCATACGCCAACGATAAAGGGACGGGGTGGGGCCGGGCAATACGTATTCGGCCGGAGTACCGGCGCATTTCGAGGGGTGGGGGTGTGGGACCGTGTCCAGGAAAGAACGGCCTGTCGATCGGTCCGGGTCACGCCTTTCGTTCGGCCTCCTCGGCCGCGTGTTCCAGGCGGCCGCGATAGTTCTCCCACCATGTCGGGTCGCTCGACGGGATGCTCGTGTTGCCCTCGTTCATACCGACCGCGCCGTCGAGGAGTTCCCGGAGGATGTCGGCGTGCCCGGCGTGCCGGTGGGTGTCGGCGATCACGCGGACGACGGCGTGGTGCAGCGTCACCTCGTCCTTGCCGTCGGGCCACCACGGCACCCTGCCGACGGTGTCCAGCGCCAGCGCGTCGAGGGTCGCGTCCGCGTGCGCCCAGGCCCGGCGGTAGAGCCCCACGATGTCCTCGCGGGACTCTTCGGCGGTGGCCCACATGTCCGCGTTGGGCTCGGCGTCGCCGTCGAGCCAGGGCAGCGCTTCGCCCGACGGCCGTCCGAAGGTGTCGCCGAGGTAGCCCAGTTCGATACCGGCCGCGTGCTTCATCAGCCCCAGGAGGTTGGTGCCGGTCGGCGTCAGGGGGCGTCGGGCGTCGTACTCCGACAGCCCTTCGAGCTTCCACAGCAGGGCATCACGGGCGGACTGCAGATAGAAGCGGAGGTCGGTCTTGGCGTCCGAAGCGGCGGAGGTCATGAGGCAAGTCTGCCGCTCCCGCGATCCTCGTCCACCGCTTTTCCGCGTCTACCGCGTTTCCGTCCGCGCGGATTCGTCTGCACGGATTCGTCGACGGGGCCTCGCCGGTGGGGCGATGAGCGCGTGGGGCCGAAGTCCCGGGAACTCGCCCAGGGGGTCGGCCCGGAGAACCCTCCACCACGTCGGCCGTCCCGCCGCGCGAGCGCAGGAATCCCTCGGCCCGGGCGAGGAACTCGTCGACGTCTTCGGTGAGGTGCCAGTCATCCGGGCGCATGGCCCATGCTCCCCGAGGCCACGGACACCCTTGAACTTTTCAGCCAGGGCGAGCCGGTGGGGTATCGGTGCCCTCCCGGGTAAGAGCCTCCCGGGTAAGTGCCCTCCCGAGTAAGTCAGGGCACAGGAGGGGCATGCATCGACCTTCGGTCACTCGTGCGGTGATGGGCCCACTTCCGCTGATGCCGCGTCAAGGGTTGCGAGATCGAAGCCCGTGTCGGTCAGGACAGCGGCGGCCACTCCGCGGCCGACCTGGGCGAGGCCGATCAGCAGGTCGTCGCAGTCGATGCGGTCGGAGCCGTTCTGCTGGGACCGTGCCTCGGCGATGTCGATGGCCTTGCGGGAGTAGGGGGTCCAGGCGATCCGTTCGGCCGCTTGCGAGGCGCCCATGCTCAGCCGGGCTCCTACGGACCTGTGGACCGCCTCGGGAGAGACGCCGACGGCTTGCAGGAGGCGGGTGGCGCTGTTGTCCTCCGCGGTAAGCCCCCGCAACAGGTGCTCCGTGCCGATGTAGTTGTTGCGGTGCTGCACGGCCGCCTGCTTGACGTGGACCATCGCTTGGCGGAGGTCATCGGTCATCATCTCGGGGCCGTAGCGCTTGTGTGGGGCGTGGAAGCGTTGCTGGACGGCTTGGCGGGTCACGCCCAGGGCGGTGCCGATGTCCGTCCATGAGGAACCGTGCATCCGGCAGTGCTCGACGTAGTCCTCGACCAAGTCGTCCGCCCGTGCCTGTAGTTGGCCTGCGACCTGCGCGGCGACCGTCAGCAGGGCGAGCCAGTCGGGCTGCTCACGGTTGCCGGGGAGGTGTGCGGTGTCGCACCTCCGGTCGACTTCCGCGATGAGATCGTCCAGATCTGGAAGAGCCATGAGGCAAGTACGCCTTGACAGTTTCAAATTGTCAAGACGAACTTGCCTCTCTGTTCGTGAGGGCAAGTGCTCGGACCTGACGGCGACATCAGCTCACTCGCCCGGAGATCTCCGAGCGGAGCGCAACGCGGCGCGGAAGACGGCCCGGCCGGTGTGTCGTCTGCCCGGCCGCGCAGTGGGCGTATCGAAGTCACGCCCCACGTAACCTCTTCCTGTGCCTGCACCCCGCCTGCATCGCGTCGTCGTCCTTGTGCTTGAGGGTGCCAAGCCGCTCGATGTCGGGATTCCCACGCCGGTTTTCTCGACCCGCGCGAGCATGCCGTACGAGGTGCGGGTGTGCGGGGCGGCGCCCGGTCTGTGACCGGCGGCGACGGCCTCGCGTACTACGTCGCCCACGGCCTCGACGCGCTCGCGTGGGCCGACATCGTCTTCGTCCCCGGCTACCGGTTCCCGGACCGCGACGACCCGCCGCGGGCTGTCGTCGACGCGCTGATCGCCGCCCACGACCGGGGCGCGCGACTCGCCGCCATCTCGACGGGCGCCTTCGCGCTCGCCGCCACGGGCCTGCTCGACGGCAGGCGAGCCACGACGCACTGGCACTACACGCGGGCACTCGTGGCCAGGCATCCGCTCGTCCAGGTCGACGAGAACGTGCTGTTCGTCGACGAGGGCAGCGTGCTCACCTCGGCCGGCGCCGCCTCCGGCATCGACCTGTGCCTGCACATCCTGCGCGGCGACCTCGGAGTGGCCGCCTCCAACCACGCGGCCCGGCGTCTGGTGGCGGCCCCCTACCGCAGCGGCGGCCAGGCCCAGTACGTGCCGCGCAGCGCCCCGAGCCGCTCGGTGAGTCCAGGTGAGGCAGTCTCCCTGACCTGCGGTGCCCGGATTCGAGGCAGACGGTTTCGGCAAGGTCGTCTCACTCGAGTCCGGGCAAACGGCCGCTGCTCAGATGCGGAGTTCGGGCGGGAAGCCGGTCCATCGCAGTTCTGCGGGAAGGTGCCGCATGTCGTTGTAGAACAGCACGGAGGACGGCCTGCCGGGTGCGTATCGAATGGCGGTAAGGGCTGCGTTGCTGTGGTTGAGTCCCATCCAGCGCCACTCGGGTGCGTCGAGGGCGGCTCTGATCAGCCATCCGATGAGGAAATTGTGTGTGACGACCAGTTCATGGCGGGGGCGATCGCCGTCGACCGGGCCGGTGAATTCTGCGAGTGCCTCCCGGGCTAGTGCTGGACCGCGGTTGCGCTCCTCTTCGGGAACCTGAGCGAGGAAGCTGAGCATGGCGTCGGCCGAATCCGGCGGCAGCTCCTCCTTCACAGGCAGGTAGGGGATGTAGTCGCCGGCCAGTTCCGACTGGTGCAGTGGGACGGCGTCAAGTTGTGCGCTGATCAGCCGGGCCGTCTGCTGCGCCCGGGGCAGCGGCCCGTGGTAGATCGCCGAAAGCGGGGTGTTACGGAGCCGTTCACCGAGGAGACCGGCTTGGCGGCGGCCGCTTTCCGTCAGGGTCGTCTCGTCTGCTGACGCTTCACCGTGTCGGGCGAGGTAGAGGTATCGAGTGGCTGTGTCTGTCATGTCCCGGGTCTCCCTCGTCATCCGTGATCTTGTATTTCAGGGATGGACGCTGAGCTCTTTGCGCGTAGTTCCGTCGCGGCTGCGCCGGCTCAGTCGGCGATGAGTGCGGGGACGCCTTCGGGGTTGCCGAGCCGGTACTCGATCTCCGCGGCTGACGGCTTCACCGTCTTCGTGAGTCAGACGCGGCTGGTCCCGCGAATCGGCCTTCGGCGGGGAAGTGTTGATGGGACTTGGCGAGAACGGCCCGCTTGCCGCATGCTTCACGTCTCGTGGAACAGCACCTCGGAACGGTCCCGGACGTTCGCAGCCTGAACGACGTCAGGGTGCGCAGCGAGGCTGTCGGGGTCGGCGGCCACGCGCTGGTACGACTGACAGCCCAAGGCGATCACACCGGCGCGCAAGTCCGTGAAAGTGTCGTCGGAGCACCCGCTCCCGATGAGGTAAGCAGCCGCCCACACATCCCAGCGGCACAGGGCGTCGTGCAACTCATCGAAGCGTTCCGCATTCTCCAGGATCTCCTGCCGAGGTCCCTCCGCGAGTTGCTTGACGAGAACCTCGTCAAATGGCCCGCCCGTTGCGGCAGCCCGGCTTGCGTGGCTTCGATGACGTCCCAGAACGTGTCGATCTCCATGACCGCGCACTCTGCGGCGACCCGATGACAATCGATCCTGGCCACCCTGGCCACCCTGGCCACCCTGGCCACCCTGGCGACACCTGGCCGTTTCCACGAACTGCGGCCAGCGCCCGGAGAACGGCCAAGGCTGCTCGTCGACCCACTTGGTCCGGAGTTCAACGGAGTGGGTAGCTTCAGCGAGCGTCGTGCACGTTGTCGTCCGGGGCCGCCCGCCCGTGAAGGGTTCGGGCCAGCGGCAGCTCCTAGGATCTGCGGCATGGCAACACGACTTGTGCAGATCAACATGAAGGCCCAGGACGACTCCGCGCTCGGCCGGTTCTGGGCGGAGGTACTCGGTTGGGGTCTCGACAGCGAGGGACCCGGCGTGACCAACCTCGAACCCGTGGGCTTCGCCTACCCCGACCCCGTGGCCGTCTGCATCGACATCGTCGCCCGCCCGGAACCCAAGACGGTGAAGAATCGCGTGCACCTTGATCTGGCCACCACCTCGACCGCCCATCAGGCGGAGTTGGTCGCGCGCCTGAAGGATCTCGGCGCGACGCTCGCCGACGTGGGTCAGGGCGACGTCCCCTGGACGGTCATGGCCGACCCGGAGGGCAACGAGTTCTGCGTCCTGGAACCCCGCCCGATCTACCAGGGCATCGGGCCGATCGCCGCGGTGGTGGTCGACTGCACCGACCCACGAGGGATGGCCCGGTTCTGGGGCGAGGCGATGGACTGGACGCTGCACGAGGTCACCGACGACCACGCGGCAATGCGCTCCGCCAAAGGCGTAGGCCCCTACCTGGAGTTCATCCGCACCCCTGACACCAAGAGCGTGTGGAACCGCGTCCATCTCGACGTCCGCCCCTACCCCGGTGACGAGTTGGCAGCAGAGGAAGCCCGACTGCGCGCCCTGGGCGCCACCGACCCTGGTATCGACCAGTCCTCAATCTCCTGGACAATTCTGGCCGACCCGGAAAACAACGAGTTCTGCCTCCTCACCCCTCGCTGACATTGAGCAACGGCTCCGGGCGGTCTCGGGTCAGCGGCGCAGACCGCGTGGCGTCAGCGTATGCCGCCCGGAGACGGGGATGGTGTCCCCGGTCACCAGCCCGCGTCAACGGACGCCAGGAAGGACACGAGCGGGCCGTAGTCGTCTACGGGCCCGTACGGCCCCGGCGCCCCCTATCGCGATACCTGTGGCGTCGGCCATGGAAGTCAGCCGGGCGCGGAGCCTGCCGGTCGGCATGCCGGAGATGAGTTGCCGGAATCGGCGCTTGCGCCCGTGCCTCTCTCTGGTTTTCTCGGTCTGGAAGTCGAGGTCTTCGACTGCGATGGCCTTGACGCCGCAGGTCCTGGCCCAGTTCAGCAGCCGCGTGAGGGTGTGCCGTATCTGGGCGTCGCGGTGCTGGGCGCCTTGAGACAGGTCGAAGAAGAACCGGCGCGGCCGGCCAGTGGAGCCGGACGCTACCGGGCAGAGCACCAGGGTCCGACAGTCATCACGGCAGATGTCTTGCCGACACGACAGTCGGCGTGACGAGTCACATTGTCCTGTCCCAGTTAAGTGTGGGTAGTGCGAGGCCGTGACCTGGGTTGCTTCGTTTTGTCTGGGGCACGCTCGCTGAGATTGTCCCGCTTATCTGTGGGCAGTTCGTCGCATGGCGTGTGTATGTGAGCCGGTGTTTTCGACAGATTTCGGGGCCTGGACCGCGTGGGGTCGATGTGGCGGTAGCGTGATCGTCATGACGGCTGAGGGCGAGGCGCTGCTCGGCGGCATGGTGAACGCAGGGGCGGTCTTCCGCCGTGGTGCGCTGGTGGAGCGCCCGGCGCCGCGCAACGCGCGCGCCCTGCATGCGTACCTTCTTGCCCTGAAGGAGCACGGCTTCGACGCAGCGCCGGCCCCTGTCGGTCTCACCGAGGATGGCCGTGAACAGCTCACCTTCATCCCCGGAGACGTGGCTCTGCCACCGTTCGCGGACTGGGCGATGACGAAGACCGCCCTGGAATCGGTGGGGAGCCTGCTGCGGCGCCTGCATGAAACCAGCGCGGCCATCGAGGTCGACACCCGTGCCGGGTGGCCAGGGGACCTGGCCGATCCGGAGGGGGGAATGATGCTGTGCCACAACGACGTGTGCCCGGACAACGTCGTCTTCCGCGACGGCCGTGCCGCTGCCCTGATCGATTTCGACCTGGCAGCTCCGGGCCGTCCCCTCTGGGACGTCGCCATGACCGCCCGCTACTGGGTGCCCCTGGTCGATCCCGCATCCGCAGCCGCCTTCTACCCCTCCGGGTTGGATGCGCCCGCGCGGCTGCGGATCCTTGCCGACAGCTACGGCCTTTCGCCGCAGGACCGCGCCGAGTTGTTCGGCGTCATCGAGCAGGCCACCGACGTCTGCCGGGCCTTCGTCGCCAGCCGCGTGGCTGACGGCGACCCCGTATATATCCAGGCACTGGCCGAGCGCGGTGGATGGGAACGCTGGGACCGCATTCAGACCTGGCTGGCGGAGCGCCGCGAGATGTTCACGGCCATCCTGCTGAACTGATCACCCGGAGCGGGCCGTTGACCGGGGACGCTCAGAGCTGAGTGGGACGAGGAAGGTGTGGGGCGTCTCGGTTGGCGATGAGCGTGGCCACGGCCTCGGGGTTGCCGAGCCGATACTCGATCTCCGCGGCCGACGACTTGACGGTTTCGTGAGCCGGACGCGGCTGGTGCCGCGAAGCGTGCTCTGGGTGGGGAAGCGCTGGTGGACTTGGGCGGGGCGGTGATGTGGACGACCGGGATGCGGTCGCTTCCCGGATAGCGCTGCCGGACGCGCAGTTCGTGCAGGCGGCCGAGCTGCTTGAGCGCGGTGGTCTTCCCGGTGGTCCATTCACCGGAGACGATGAGCCCGCGGCGGGCGCCGTGCTCGCGCTGGTTGAGCAGGGTCAGCTGCCGTCCCTGGTGGGCGATGTCCTTGACCGTGGACGTGCGCACGACTTGGAGTTCGGAGTGGTAGGCGATGCGGCCTCGTCGTAGGCGTCCCGCATCGGCGGGCTCAAGGCCTGCCACTGCTGCTCGGGCAGCAGGTCGAAGACAGCCGGGTCTTCTTCGACGAACCGGCGCCAGCCCTCCAGCCGCGTGGACGGATCCGTGCGGTCCCCGCCGGGTTCAGGCACTTCCCCGCCGTCCGGCTCCGGCGCGTTCACCACCACCGTTCGGCCTCCTGGCGTGCGTCGAAGATCTCCAGTGGGATCACGTCGGCGAAGTTCGTCCTCGTCCGTCTCCACCGGTTCGGTAATGGGCTCTTCGGCAGGCTCCTCGGGCCGGGGCCGGGGCCGGGGCCGGGGCCAGGACGGCTCGGCGGTGGCCCGGGTCCGCGCGGCGACCTTGCGACCCCGGCGCGATGCGCGGGACGGCTTCGCTGGTTTGTCCTCCGGGCCGTCGGCGGCGCGGTCCAGCAGAGCGACGGCGGCCTCGGCGATCTCGTCCTCGGTCACCGGATCGGTGCCGCGCTGGGCCAGAATGCGGCGAGCGTGGTCCCGGGCCGGCTCGCCCATCGGCGTCGGGGCGGTGCGAAGGTGCGGCCAGATGGCGGTGCTCCAGCCGCCTTCGCGGTGGTTGCGTACCCAGATGCGGGAGATGTCGTAGGGGTCGTAGTGGACCTCCCGGCTCCGCCCGTCTGGGCCAGCGCCGGAGGGCTGGCGACGGAAGGGATTCAACTCCGCGCTGTCGTAGGTGCGGTGGCCCAAACGGATGCCGTAGGAGTTGATCCTCCGTCGGCAGCGGGGCAGCAGCTCGATGTACTCCTGCGGGCTGAGCGCGACCGGGACGTGCCCGGCCGCCGCGACCAGGGCGGCGTACTTCTCGTTCGGGCTCAACGCCTTGCCGGGCATCAGCGGGTCGCACAGCCCGTCGTGCGACCGGTTCTGCCAGTGGACGATCCATTCCTGCCGCGGTTCTTGGAGCCGGTGGATCGTCCAGAAGGCCTCCGAGGCCGGGTCGGTGCCCCGGTGTTCGGTGCTGCGTCCCTTGTGGCCGGGAAGGTGCTGGACGAACATCGTGGCCACCGAACCGAGCGTCGTCTCGATGTGCGGCTTGTCGGTCGGGGTGTCGGGGTGGGTGGGCTGGAAGGAGATGCCCAGCGACTGGCAGGCCGAGCGGAACGTGTCGGAGACGTAGGCCTTGCCCCGGTCGCAGACGATCGTCTCCGGCGTGATCACGGGGACGGCCGCCGCGTGCGCCAGCCGTTTGTCCAGAGCCATGAGCGAGGTGTGCGGCAGTACCGACCGGGACATCCGTAAGGCGTCCGCCCAGCCGGGCCGCATCGGCTCCGGCGTCATCGCCCGCGCCAACAGCAGGGCGGCGTCCACCGCCTTCGTCGACGGTCGCAGCACCGCCGCGGCCAGCGTGCGGGTCGCGATGTCCACGATCCCGGTCAGTTCGACGGCGTCCACCGTGCCTCGTCGTGCACGACCAGCACATCCAGTGGAGTGGAATCGATCTCCATCACCTCGCCCGGACGGGCCGCGGTCAGTTGGCCGAACATGCCCTCCGGCTGCTTGGCCGGCGAGCGGCGGGCGCGGGCCGAGCCAAGTGTGTGCCGCCCGGAGCCGACCGCCTTCAGCAGCCGGTAGAGCACGGCGCCGCAGTGGTGTAGCGCACTTTTGCAAGCGGGTGCTTGCAAAAGTTAGCGAGCGTGGGGCATGGTGGAGGCATGGCATCGCTCAACGTCGGCAATCTCGGTGAGTACCTGCGTGAACAGCGGCGAAACGCGCAGCTGTCGCTCAGGCAGCTCGCCGACGCCGCCGGGGTGTCCAATCCGTATCTGAGCCAGATCGAGCGCGGGCTGCGCAAGCCGAGCGCGGAGGTGCTGCAGCAGGTCGCCAAGGCGCTGCGGATCTCCGCCGAGACGCTGTACGTGCGGGCCGGCATTCTCGACGCCGAGCGGGATCGCGACGAGGTGGAGACGCGCGCCGTCATCCTCGCCGACCCCACGCTGAACGAGCGGCAGAAGCAGGTGCTGCTCCAGATCTACGAGTCCTTCCGCAAGGAGAACGGATTCGAGATCGACCTCGGCCCCGGCGTGGTGACGGACGACGAGGAAGCCTCGGCGCCCGGCCCCGGTACGGCCGACGGCGACGATGCCGGTCCGCGGCAGACGGCGAGTTGATGACATCGAGGACTTCGAGGATTCCTACGACGTGACGGCTTCCACGACTCCTACGACTTCCACTACTTCCACGATGTGACGACTTCTACGACCTGCACGATCTCGACGACGCGGCCGGCTCGGGCGATTCGCCCGAGTTCTCGAACGCGGACCGGAACGACACAAACCCTCAGCTGAAAGCAACCCGGAGGACCATCACCATGGCCATCACCGACGACATCCGCAAGGCCGTCACCGACCCGACGCCGTTCTACTTCGCCGCCGGCACCGCCGACCTCGCCCTCCAGCAGGCGAAGAAGGTTCCCGGCATCGTCGAGCAGCTGCGCGCCGACGCGCCGGCCAAGATCGAGGCCGTGCGCCAGACCGACCCGAAGGCCGTCCAGGAGAAGGCGACCGCCCGGGTCAAGGAGACCCAGGAGAACCTGCAGACCAAGGTCACCGAGTTCATCGGCACCCTCGACACCGACCTGAAGAAGCTCGGTGAGAGCGCTCAGGACCTCGCGCTGCGCAGCGTCGGCGTCGCCGCCGAGTACGCGGTGAAGGCCCGGGAGACGTACGAGAAGGTCGCCGAGCACGGTGAGCAGGCCGTGAAGACCTGGCGTGGCGAGGCCGCGGAGGAGATCGAGGAGCTCGCGATCGCCGTCGAGCCGAACGCCAAGCCGGTCGAGGTCAAGGACGAGCCGACCGCCGCCAAGCCGGTCCCGGCCCAGGCCGCGCCCGCCCCCGCCGCCAAGAAGACCGCGCCCGCGCCGAAGAAGGCTCCGGCCCGGAAGACGACGGCCGCGAAGAAGACCACCCCGCCCGCCAAGTAAGCGGCACGGCGCGCTGCCCGGTGGGCGACATAGCCGACGGAGAGGTCGGCGACAGAGCGAGAGGTACCCGCGCGGTACTTCGCGGTACGGAGACGGGCCGGGCACCTTTGGGGTGACCGGCCCGTTCTACGGGTACGGTGGCCGCGTAGGTGTCGGCACCGGCACGGGACAGCCGGTCGGCAGTCGGAAGAGCGAACGGAACGGGTGGTGTGGGCGGCATGCTGATGACGGGCTTCGCGGGGTTCCTGGGACTTCTGAAGATCGTCCTGATGGCTCTCGCCGCGTTCGGGCTGTTCGACGCCGCGTTCCGGCGTGAGGACGCGTTCCGCGCGGCGGACAAGCAGACCAAGGTGTTCTGGTTGGTCATCCTCGGGATCGCCCTCATCGTGAGCTATCTGTTCTCGATCCTGTCGTTCCTGCCGATCATCGGCGTCATCGCCAGCATCGTCTACATCGTGGATGTGCGGCCCGCGGTCAAGCAGGTGTCCGGTGGCGGCGGAGGCGGCGGCCGTCGCGGCTCCAGCAGCGACGGCCCGTACGGCCCGTACAACGGCGGCCGGTGACCTCGACCGACACGGTCGCGGGTGACCTCGACCGACACGGTCGCGGGTGACCTGGACCGACACGGTCGCGGGTGACCTGGACCGACACGGTGGCCGATGACCTCTACCGACACGGCTGTCGACGGGGGTCCGTGACCCCGGTCGAGGCGGATCGGCCGGAGTCGGTTGGGTCCGGCTCCGGAACCAACCGTCCCGGTCCGGCATTCGTGTCCGGCTCCGGAATCAGACTTCCCGGTCCAGCATGAGGACCGCCACGTCGTCGGTCAGTTCGCCGCCGTTGAGGTCGCGGACCTCGTTCACCGCGGCGCGCAGCAGATCCTCGCCGCGCAGGCCCTCGGCGAACTGGCGGCGGACCATCTCCACCATGCCGTCCTGGCCCAGCCGCTCCTTGCCCTGGCCGATCCGGCCTTCTATCAGGCCGTCGGTGTAGAGCATCAGACTCCAGGCGGCGCCCAGCTCGATCTGCGTGCGCGGCCAGCGGGCGTTCGGCAGGAGGCCGAGGGCCGGGCCGCCGTTGTCGTACGGCAGCAGCTCGGCCGGCGGGGTGGGCCGGCCGCCGCGGCCGTGGCGGGCGATCAGCGGGGACGGATGGCCGGCGAGGCAGAGGCCCGCGCGGCGGCCGTCGGGGGCGATGTCGACCGTGCAGAGCGTCGCGAAGATCTCGTCGCTCTCGCGCTCGTGCTCCAGGACGCGTTGCAGGGTGGACAGCAGCTCGTCGCCGCACAGCCCTGCGAAGGTCAGCGCCCGCCAGGCGATCCGCAGCTCCACGCCGAGTGCCGCCTCGTCGGGGCCGTGGCCGCAGACATCGCCGATCATGACGTGCACGGTGCCGTCCGGGGTGCGGACGGTGTCGTAGAAGTCGCCGCCGAGCAGGGCGCGGGAACGGCCCGGCCGGTAGCGGGCGGCGAATCGCAGGGACGAGCCCTCCAGGAGCGGCGTCGGCAGCAGGCCGCGCTCCAGGCGGGCGTTCTCCTGGGCACGCAGCTTGGATTCCGTGAGCCGGCGCTCGGCCGTGTCCGACCGCTTCCGCTCCACCGCGTAGCGGATCGCGCGGCTCAGGAGACGGCCGTCCACCTCGTCCCGGAAGAGGTAGTCCTGTGCGCCGACCCGTACCGCCTCCGTGCCGCGTTCGGTGTCGCCGGAGTCGGTGAGTGCCAGGACGGCGTGGCGGGGGGCCAGTTCCAGGACCTGTTTGAGGACGGAGAGTTCGTCGTCGGGGCCGTCGGCCGCTTCGGTGTCCGCGTCGGTGGGGCGGGCCGGGGCCGGGAGCGCCAGGTCCAGGAGGATGCAGTTGACGTCGTCGGTCAGCAGTCGCTGGGCCTCGGTGAGGTTGCGGGCGGTGCGGACGCGGATCGGCCTGCCCGTGGAGTCGAGCAGCTCGGGCACGTTGAGGGAAACCGCCGGGTCGTCCTCGATGAGGAGGACCGTGAGGTTGGTGGGGCCGCCGGACTGTGCGGTCGGACCGGTGGGTCCTGCCGGGGCCATGGCACGGTCGCCGGCAGGGCCGGGCGGGTTCGAGCCGTTTGCAGGGGCCAGGGCCGGGGCGTTCATGGCGGCCCCCTCTCCGGATGGTCCGCTGGGTGCGGACACGGCGTGCGCCTGACCACTTTCCGCGGCCGGGATCGCTCTCTGCCGCGGTATGGGTACGGGCATCTTCTTGGTTCCTTCCCTCCCCCCGAGGGCACGGCGGGCGAGAGACCTCGACCCATCGACGGGGACCTTAGCGCCAGGCGCCGCCGCAACGGAATGGTCGGCGGGGCGTTGGGCGGCAATCGGCCGGAGTCATATGCCGCATCCTGTACCGCACTTGGACATGGCAGGGCTTTCTCCTGAGATGACGTATGTCACGCGGTGAGGGTTGAGCCTGGGTGGGGAAGGTGGTGAGAGTCACGTGGGGTGGGTCACGCGGGGTTTTCGGGGCCTGGGACCTGGGGGGCCTGCGTTGGCTGGCTGGCTGGCCGGGCGGGGGTGAGGCGAGGGCTGGGCTGGGGTTGGGGTCGGGGTGCGGCTGGGGGCGGAGTCAGGGGTGGGGCTGGGGTCGGAGTCAGGGTTGGGGTGGGGGCGGGGGTGGGGTGCGGTCCTGGTCCGGCTGGCGTAGGGGGATCTCGCCCGCGCCGCCCCTACCCGTCCCATCCCCAGGGGCTGCGCCCCTTCGACCCCGCCCGCGTGCCGGTGTCCGCGGCGCTGCCCTCACGGGGCTCCGCCCCGGACCCCGCCAGGGGCGCTGCGCCCCCCTGGACCCCTGTGGCTTTGGCGAGCCTGCGGTGGACGGGCCCCGCAGCTTTGGCGAGGCCCCGGTTGACGAGCCCCTGCGGTCAGCGTGTCCCGTGGCTCGTGTGCCCCTGCGGTCAGCGTGTCCCGTAGCACGTGTGCCCCTGCGGCAGTGAGTCCCGTAGCTCGTGTGCCCCTGAAGCCGGCGAGTCCTGCAGCTCGTCGCCCCCGCGGTAGTGGTAGCTCGTCGCCCCCGCAGCGATGGGATGCCCGAACCTCTGTTGCGACCCATCCCCGGCTCACGTCCCCGCCACGCGCGTCCGGCTCACGTCCCCGCCACGCGCGTCCGGCTCACGTCCCCGCCACGCGCGTCCGGCTCACGTCCCCGCCACGCGCGTCCGGCTCGCCCGTCCGCCACGCGCGTCCGGCTCACGCGTCCGGTCGTACGACCCCAAGGATCTGCATCGTCCCCGCGCCCGCGATCGACACCTTACGGTTCGGTCGGGGGGCGTGGACGATGGAGCCGTTGCCCAGGTACATCGCGACGTGGCTGGCGTCGGAGTTGTAGATGATGAGGTCGCCGGGGCGCATGTCCTGGATGTCGATGTGCTTGAGCTGTCGCCACTGCTCCTGGGAGGTGCGGGGGATGGTCAGGCCGGCGGCGGCCCAGGCCTGGCTGGTGAGGCCGGAGCAGTCGTAGGTGTCGGGGCCCTCGGCGCCCCATTCGTACCATTTGCCTATTTGGTCCGTCGCGAACTTCACGGCCGTCTTGCCCTGCGGGGACGCCTTGCCGTTGATCTCGTCGAGGATGCCGGAGCCCAGCCACGTGGCCTGTGACTGCTGCGCGGCGTCCTCCTCCAGCTGCGCCAGCCGCTCCCGCTCGTCGTCCTCCAGCTGCCCCTCCAGCTCCTGGGCGGCGGCGATCTGCTTCTTGATCTTCTTCTTGGCCTTTTCCTTGGCCTTGCGGTTGGCCTCCAGCTTTTCCCAGCGCGCTGAGGCGTCCTTGGAGTACTGCTCCAAGTCCTCCTGGGTCCGGGTCATTTCGGCGAGCAGGCCCTTGGTCGCGAGCTGTCCCTGCCGCAGGCGGTCCGCCCCCTCAAGGAAGTCCTGGGGGTTCTCGCTCAGCCACAGCTGCACCTCGGACGGGAGGCCGCCGCCGCGGTACTGGGCGCGGGCCGCGGCGCCGATGAGGTCCTGCAACTTGTCCAGCTTCGCGTGGCCCTGGACGACCTCGTGGGCCAGATCGACGATCTCCTCGGACTGCCTGTCGGCCTTCTCCTCGGCCGCGTTGTACGCGTCCGTGGCCACCGCCGCGTCGTGGTAGAGGCTCTCCAGCTTTTCGCGTACGGCCTCCAACTCCTCGTTCGTCACGGGGGTCGGGTCCGTGTCCGGGGTGCTGGAACCGCCTGACGCACCTGGACTGCCCGCATTGTGCGAGGGGGAAGGCGTCGGGCTCGGGGTCGGCTCGGTCGGTTTCCTCTGGCTCGCGTACGCGTCGACCGGTGCGCCCAGCACGGTCATCGCGCAGACCACGGCCACGGCCGCCATGGTCAGGCGCCGCTTGCCGGCTCCCATACCCCTTGCCCCCAACCCCAATAGAAACAGAACTGGTTAACCGTCAGTAACCTGCCGGTGCCCGGTGATCGTGTCACGGCGTCGCGCAATACGACAGAGGTGGGCAAGAACTCCCTTCTCTTGGCACTCCCTTGTTTCCCGCCTGCTCCCACCTGCGTGCCGTCGCTCACGTGTCGCCCACCGTGTCGGCCCCTGTGTGTGCCCTCGTGTGCTCCCGTCCGTCCGACGAACGGCACAGGGAGATCGTTCCCGTGCGTCACGAAATGTTGCTCTGAGTTACCGAACCGGGTGCGGTGCGGGGTGGGTCGGGCGCGCGCTCACCCCCTTGGCGCCAACGCCTCCCATGCCACCGTGACTTCGCCCTGCCGCCACCGCGTCGCCCCGTCCCGTACCGGCCAGTCCGCGCTCAGGGCGCGGACCGCGCGGATCCAGCGCTGGCGGGCGCCGTACGAGGCGTACGGGGCCGCGGCGGCCCAGGCGCGGTCGAAGTCGCGGAGGAAGGCGTGCACGGGTTCGCCGGGGACGTTGCGGTGGATGAGCGCTTTGGGGAGGCGCTCGGCGAGGTCGGAGGGGCGGTCCAGGGAGCCGAGCCGGGTGGCGAAGGTGACCGTGCGGGGGCCCTCCGGGCCGAGCGCCACCCAGACGTGCCGACGGCCGATCTCGTCGCAGGTGCCCTCGACGAGCAGGCCTCCGGAGGAAGAGGGGGTGGCCGGTTCGAGGCGGGCGCACAGGCGCTCCCAGACGGCCGTGACCTCCTCCTCGTCGTACTGGCGCAGGACGTTCGCCGCCCGGATGAGGGTCGGGCGGCCGGGTACCGGCACCTCGAAGCCGCCGTGCCGGAAGGTCAGGCCCTCGCACTCGTACGGTTGCGCCGCCGCGACCCTGGCCGGGTCGATCTCGATGCCGACCACCCGGGTGCGGGGCGCTGTCGCGCGGAGGCGTCGCAGGAGTTCGACGGCCGTCCAGGGGGCGGCGCCGTAGCCGAGGTCGACGGCGAGGGGGGTGGTGGCACGGCGGAGTTCGGCGCCGTGTGCGGCCGCGATCCAGCGGTCCATGCGGCGCAGGCGGTTGGGGTTGGTGGTGCCGCGCGTCACGGTGCCGACTGGTCTTGCCATGGAGTGAGCGTATTCCCGCAGCCGTATGCGGTGATCGCGCAGTCCCCGGCCTCTCGCGAGCAATCGATTCCCCCCGCCCCTCGCCTGCGGGC
Source organism: Streptomyces europaeiscabiei (assembly GCF_036346855.1). Lineage (NCBI taxonomy): Bacteria > Bacillati > Actinomycetota > Actinomycetes > Kitasatosporales > Streptomycetaceae > Streptomyces > Streptomyces europaeiscabiei. The sequence continues at coordinate 4,823,464 of NZ_CP107841.1, read as the reverse complement.
GCTTCCCCCGACCCCTCGCCTGCGGGCGCTTCCCCCGACCCCTCGCCTGCGGGCGCTTCCCCCGACCCCTCGCCTGCGAGCGATCTCCCTCGCCCCTCGCATACACGGCGGCCTGCCCGCCCTCCACTCCTCAAGCGATCGAACGGTTGAGCGAGGTTCGGTAATAATTCTGCAAAGAGGAAATGGAACTGCTTCCTCCGACGTTCCTCCTGTCCAGAGGGATCCCATGCCCTCCTAACGGCATGCCCGGAGCGAGGAGGACCGCCACGTGAGCCACTACGTCAGCAGGCTCGGGCGACGCTCCCCGGTCGGCGCGGCGCGGCTTCGGCTGCACCGGAAGCCGCGCCGGGTCGCGATGCTCTCGGTGCACACATCGCCGCTGCACCAGCCCGGCACGGGTGACGCGGGCGGGATGAACGTCTACATCGTGGAGCTGGCGCAGCGGCTGGCCGCGCAGAACATCGAGGTGGAGATCTTCACCCGGGCCACGACCGGCGCCCTGCCCCCGAAGGTCGAGCTGGCCCCGGGTGTTCTGGTCCGGCACGTCGACGCGGGCCCGTACGAGGGGCTGGCGAAGGAGGAACTCCCGGCCCAGTTGTGCGCCTTCACGCACGGTGTGATGCAGGCATGGGCGGGCCACCGCCCCGGCCACTACGACCTGGTCCACTCGCACTACTGGCTCTCCGGCCATGTCGGCTGGCTCGCCGCCGAACGCTGGGGCGTCCCCCTGGTGCACGCCATGCACACGATGGCCAAGGTCAAGAACGCCGCGCTCGCCGACGACGACACCCCCGAGCCCGCCGCCCGTGTCATCGGCGAGACCCAGATAGTCCGCGCCGCCGACCGCCTCATCGCCAACACGGCCGAGGAGGCCGACGAACTCGTACGCCACTACGAGGCCGACCCGGCCAAGGTCGCCGTCGTCCACCCGGGCGTCAACCTCGACCGCTTCCGTCCCGCCGACGGCCGCGCCGCGGCGAGGGCCCGTCTCGGCCTGCCCCAGGACGCCCTGATCCCTCTCTTCGCCGGCCGCATCCAGCCGCTCAAGGCCCCGGACGTCCTGCTCCGCGCAGTCGCCGTCCTCCTCGACGAGCGTCCCGAGCTGCGGTCGAGGATCGTCGTACCGGTGGTCGGCGGGCCGAGCGGCAGCGGCCTCGCCAAGCCGGAAGGCCTGCAGAAGCTGGCCGCGCGGCTCGGGATCGCCGATGTCGTACGGTTCCGGCCGCCCGTCGGCCAGGAGCAGCTCGCGGACTGGTTCCGGGCGGCGTCGGTGCTGGTCATGCCGTCGTACAGCGAGTCCTTCGGGCTCGTCGCCATCGAGGCGCAGGCGGCCGGTACGCCGGTGCTGGCGGCGTCGGTCGGCGGCCTCCCGGTCGCCGTGCGCGACGGGCGGACCGGTTTCCTGGTCCAGGGCCACGATCCCGTCGACTACGCGCGCGTGCTCCGCGACTTCGCCGACACCCCCGAGCTGCCCGCCCGCATGGGCGCGGCCGCGGCTCGCCACGCCGAGTCCTTCGGCTGGGACACGTCGGCCGCCGTCACCGCGGACGTGTACACGGCCGCCATGCAGGACCACCGCCGCCACCGGGTGCGGGGTCTCTACGGGTGAGCCGTCGGGCACCCCCTCACGGGCGCGCCTTCGACCCGCTCGTACCGGCGGGTACGCTCGCCCCATGGCTGACGAAGCGTCGATCATCGAGCAGGTCCTCAACGAGGCCGAGCTGGAGTGGGAGAGCCCGGCACCCGGCAACTACGTCGTGAAACTCCCCGGCACCCGCAAACTCTCGACAACCGTCTCGCTGATCGTCGGCCGGCACTCGCTCTCCCTCAACGCCTTCGTGATCCGTCACCCCGACGAGAACGAGGCGGGCGTCCACCGCTGGCTCCTGGAGCGCAACCTCAAGCTGTACGGCGTGAGTTACGCCGTCGACCCGCTCGGCGACGTCTACGTCACGGCCCGGCTGCCGCTCTCCGCCGTCACCCCGGACGGGATCGACGGCCTCCTGGGCCAGGTCCTGGAAGCGGCCGACGGCGCCTTCAACACCCTCCTCGAACTGGGCTTCGCCTCCGCCATCCGCAAGGAGTACGCGTGGCGTGTGTCCCGCGGGGAGTCGACCCGCAATCTGGACGCGTTCAGTCACCTGACCCGCGAGGTGGCCGACCGCTCCGATAGCGGCCAGGGGTGACACCCACCCACCGCCTGAAGTGCCGCGTCAGATGCGCCTGGTCGTAGAACCCGGCCACCGCCGCGGCCTCGCCCGGCCGCATCCCGTCCAGCAGCAGCCGTCTCGCCCGCTCCACCCGCCGGGACATCAGATACTGGTGCGGCGCGATCCCGAAGGCCGCCCCGAACGCCCGTACGAGATGTGCGGGGTGGGCGTGCACCGTTCCCGCGGCCTCCTCCAGCGTCACCCCGTCCGCGACCCGCTCGTCGAGAAGCTCACGCAGCCGATGGGCGACCGTGCGACCGGCGGGTGCCTGCGAGGGCGAAGGTGTCGGCGGCCTGCGTAGATGCCCGCGCAGCCGCTCCCCGACGAGCGCCAGCCGGCTCTCCGCCTCCAGTTCGTCCCCCGGCCGCGCGAGCGCCGCGTGCAACTGCCCCACCCGCTGCCGCAGGAGCGGATCCCGCAGGTCGGGCTCGTCCACCGCCGCCCCGATGAGACTCTCGTCCAACGTGCTCGAATCCAGGTACAGCACCCGCTTGCGGAAGCCCTCGTCCGTGACCGGCGCCCCGTCGTGCGGCACATACGGCGGCAGCAGCGAGACCGTGTCGTTCGGCGTCCCGTGCTCGTGCCGGTCCAACGCGTACCGCACGGCCCCGTCGTCGACGATCAGCAGCGTCCAGACGTCGTGCACGTGCATCGGGTACGCGTACTCCGTGTAGTGCGCGTGGAACACCTCGACGATGCCGGGCACACGCGGCCGCCAGGCGGAGACCTCGCGCTGAGGGGACGGCTGCCGGTCGGAAGACCGCTGCCGGTCGGAAGACTGCTGCCCTCGGGGAGGCTGCTGCCGCTGGGGGCACATGCAAGGAACGTACAAGACGTGGGCGTACGCCGGTCGGCAGTCTCGTCCCATGAGCAACGAGATCCCCGGCCAACCCGTCTTCGACCAGGCTCCTGTCCGCTTCGACACCAAGATCGCCGTCCTCCTCCGCGACGACCTGGAGACCTGGCAGCGCCTGAACGTCACGTCCTTCCTGGTCAGCGGCGTCGGCCCGATGATTCCGGAGGTGATCGGCGACCCGTACGAGGACGCCGACGGCACGGCCTACCTGCCGATGTTCCGCCAGCCGGTCCTTGTCTTCGAGGGCACGAAGGAGGTGCTGAAGGCGGCCCATGCGCGAGCGCTGGCCCGGGCCCTTCCCCGCGCCGTCTTCACGTCCGACCTCTTCGCCACGGGCAACGACCGCGACAACCGCGCGGCCGTACGAGCTGTGGGGGCGGGGGAGTTGGACCTGGTGGGGCTGGCGGTGTACGGGCCGCGCAACGGGGTGGACAAGGTGGTGAAGGGGGCGCGAATGCATCCGTGAGACTGCTCAAACGGGCGGCTCAGACAGGCTGCTCCGACAGGTGGCTCAGGCAGGCTGCTCAGGCAGGCGGCTCAGGCAGGCGGCTCAGAGGGGGCGGGGACGGGCATGGGCGACCGTCCGCCACCGGGTGTCACGAGCTGGTGCCGGCTTTGGCCTCCGGGGCCGGACAAACTGCTGCATCCGCGACCGGACAAGTCTCTGCCTCCGCAGCCGGACCCACGACGGGTTCCCCGGCGGCGGCCTTCTCGGCGGCCTCCCTGGCGACGGCCTTCTCGCCGTCCTCCTCCTCCGGCGCCGGCATCCGGCGCATCAGGGCCCAGTACCCGACCCCCGCCACGGTCCCGATCACCGCGCACAGCCCCCACAGCCACTCGGCGCCCCAGCGGTCGATGACGACGCCGGACATCAGCGGGGCGACGAGCGCGGCGACGGACCACGACATCGTGTACATGCCCTGGTAGCGGCCACGCCCCTGCGCGGGCGAGAGACGGACGACGACGCCGGTCTGGGTGGGCGCGTTGACGATCTCGGCGAGAGTCCAGACGCAGACGGTGAGGGCGAACACCCCGATCGACCCGGCGAAGGCGGTGAGGCCGAAGCCGTACCCGGCGAGCACGGACGAGATGACGAGGAGCCGTCCGGGGTCCCGGTGCTCGATGAAACGGGTGACCGGGATCTGCAGGGCCACGATCAACACCCCGTTGACGGCGATGGCGAGGCCGTAGTCGGCGGGCGTGAAACCGGCCTCCCCCATCGCGACCGGCAGTCCCACCGACCCCTGCTGGAAGATCAGCGCCACGAGGAACGAGAGCCCCACGACGCCCATGAACCGCCCGTCCCGGACCACGGTCCCCAGCCCGACCGCCTCCACCCCGGCCCTCTCCACCGCCGTACGTTCCGGCCGCGACTCCGGCAGCTTCAGGAAGACGACGACCGCGCAGACCAGCGTCATCCCCGCCTCGGCCAGGAACCCGGCGCGATAGCTGACCTCGGCGATGAACCCGGCGCCCATGGAGGAGATGGCGAATCCCAGGTTGATGGCCCAGTAGTTGAGGGAGAAGGCGCGGACGCGGTCCTCCGGCCGGACGATGTCCGCCATCATCGCCTGCACGGCCGGGCGGGACGCGTTGCTGGCCGCGCCGACGAGGAAGGCCACGGCGGCGATCGCGACGGGGTGCTGTACGAAGCCGAGGAGCGCGACCGACACGGCCGTCGACGCCTGCGCGACGAGCAGCGTGGGCCGACGCCCGAGCCGGTCGGCCATGACTCCACCGCCGAGCGAGGAGACGACCCCGCCGAGGCCGTGCAGCGAGGCGACGAGCCCGGCGTACGAGGCGGAGTACCCGCGGTCCAGCGTCAGATACAGCGCCATGAAGGTGGCGACGAACGCACCCAGCCGGTTGACCAGCGTGCTGGTCCACAGCCACCAGAACTCCCGCGGCAGCCCGGAGACGGACTCCCGGACGGCACGTCTGGCAGCGACAAGTGGCATGGAGATCCCCCGTGGACGTAAGCGGCTAAGACGGTGAACACAACTTACGAACGCGCTGGGGAATCGGGCCACCCAATTAGCAACCCCGGTCAACTGTCAGGGGAAACGGTGAGGGGTGGACCGCGTGCCGTCCGCCGGTTGTCCGCCTGTCGGCCGGGCGGGCTACGATTCCCGGCCGTCGATTACGCTCGGAGCCATGGCCGACGCACCGTACAAGCTGATCCTCCTCCGCCACGGCGAGAGCGAGTGGAACGAGAAGAACCTGTTCACCGGCTGGGTGGACGTCAACCTCACTCCGAAGGGCGAGAAGGAGGCGACGCGCGGCGGCGAGCTGCTCAAGGACGCCGGCCTGCTCCCGGACGTGCTCCACACCTCCCTCCAGAGGCGCGCCATCCGCACCGCGCAGCTGGCCCTCGAATCCGCCGACCGCCACTGGATTCCGGTCCACCGCAGCTGGCGCCTGAACGAGCGCCACTACGGCGCCCTCCAGGGCAAGGACAAGGCCCAGACCCTCGCCGAGTTCGGCGAGGAGCAGTTCATGCTGTGGCGCCGCTCGTACGACACCCCGCCGCCCCCGCTCGCGGACGACTCCGAGTTCTCCCAGGCCGGCGACGCGCGCTACGCGACCATCCCCCCGGAGCTCCGCCCCCGCACGGAGTGCCTCAAGGACGTCGTCACCCGCATGCTCCCCTACTGGTACGACGGCATCGTCCCGGACCTCCTCGCCGGCCGCACGGTCCTCGTCGCCGCCCACGGCAACTCCCTCCGCGCCCTCGTCAAGCACCTCGACGACGTCTCGGACGCCGACATCGCGGGCCTCAACATCCCGACGGGCATCCCCCTGTCGTACGAACTGGACGCCGACTTCAAGCCGCTGAACCCGGGCGGCACGTACCTCGACCCGGACGCGGCCGCGGCGGCGATCGAGGCGGTCAAGAACCAGGGCAAGAAGAAGTAACCAGGGCCGAACAAGCCCCCTACCTGCGGGTTGTCCGCTGGTAGGGGGCTTCTTGGTGGGGCTGGGCCGTCAGGTGCGGGACGGCTCGGGCCGGGCCGTATCGAAGACGGCGGCCACGGCCTTGCGGGTGCGCTCCTGGCTGGACGGCATGAGGTGCGCGTACACGCGGAGGGTCAGGCCGGGGTCGGAGTGACCCAGGTACTCGGCGAGGGCCTTGATGTTCTCTCCGGCGTCCAGGAGCACCGAGGCGTAGAAGTGGCGGAGCGCGTGCATGCCGTTCTCGCGGGACTCGGCGTAGGGCTGGCCACGCTCCCGAACCGGGATGACCCCAGCAGCGGCGAGCGCTGGTTTCCACGCCTCCTCGTTGAGTGACGTACGCCAGACGTGCCCGCCACGAGGCCCGGTGAAGATCAGCCGCTTGGTCACCGGAGGCCCGTCCGCCACCTTCCACGGCAAGGTGATCTCGACCGGCGGGAAGCGCTTCATGTGCTCCCGGAGCGCATCAGCGACCGGCCCAGGAAGCGGCACATCCCGCAGCTTGCCGCCCTTGGGCGGAGCGAACACGGCCTTGCTGCGGCTCAGCTTCAGTTGCTGGACTACGTGAAGCGTGTCCGACTCGAAGTCGATCGCGTCGACGGCGACGCCAAGGATCTCCCCCTGGCGGAGCCCGCAGCCGCCACCCAGGTCGACCATGGCTTGGTACCGCTCAGGCATGGCGGCCCGCACGGCGAAGACCCGTTCCGGCGTCCAGGGAGCGACGCGCTTGACATCCACCGTGAGAGCTCAGGGCGGCCGTCACGCGGGTACCAGGCGGTGAAGTCCTCGTCACTCCAGAGGTCGTCGAGGCGGTCACGGATCCACATCGCGGTGGTGCCCTTGGGGTTGGCATTACATCAGGGCACCGGGCAGTAGTCGCACCCACACTCGTTGAGATACGGGACAATCCACATGCACCTCGTCACCTCCCGGTAGTCCACGGAGGCCACCGAGTCGGGCAGGAGGATCGGCAGGGGAACTGCGTCCTCGTAGATCTTCTCGGCGTCTGCCGAGTACCGGATGTAGGGCAGCAGCACGGAGCTGTACATCGCCTCTGCCGCGGCCGTGCCGCGACGGGCTGCCACCTGCTCGGGCCAGGTCAGCGGCTGCGTGCCGGTGAGGATCAAGCGCTTGAGTGTCGGCCGGCCGGGGACGGACCGGCTGCCGCGGTTCTTGTCGCGGACTCGCTCCAGTTCGTCCGTGAGCCGCTTGACCAGCTTGACGGCCTTGGGGTCGGCCTTGATCGACGGAATGACGGAGTCGTCTTCGTCCAGCATGCGCAGCACGGAGTAGGGCATCTTGCCGTAGCTCGCCGGGAAGTCCAGGTAGAAGACCGCTTCGTCGCCCTCGTAGGAGCGCAGGATCTCGGCGAACCAGTTGTTGCGGTCCGCGTCCTCTGCGATGGCCAGGTCCGCGTCGGCCATGGCGGGGCTGCCGGGCACGACGCGCAGGTTCTCGATGGGCTCGAAGTCCTCTTCGGGGTCGTCGCCGTCGCCGACGCGATAGCGGGCGGGCAGCGCGACCTCGTCCAGGGTGGCCCTGCCGTAGAGCAGGTCGATCGCGGTCTTCTTGCCCTTGAGGGCGGTCTCGTCGTAGCCGAGGACGGTGGTCGCCGACATGTTGCTGTCGAGGTCGAAGACAACGCCTGGGTAGCCGTCCAGGGCGGCAGTGACGGCCATGGACGTGGCGCTGGTGGTCTTGGTGGACCCGCCGCCTTCGATGATGTACGCCCAGATGAGGGGCCAGTTCCGGCCCTTGGGGCGGAAGTCGGAGTCGTACACCCACAGAGACGACAGATCCGGGTCCAGGGTGTCCCCGCTGCGGTCCGTGTTGGTGTACAGGATCTCTTCGGGAGCCACTTCGGGCTTGGACTTGGCGCTTTTACGCTTGAGCCGCGGGAGCTCGCCTGCCATGAGATCTCCAGGACTGCGGTGGGCACGGGGGGCGAGACTAGCGTTTCCGGACCCTTCCCCGCCCAGAATTTGCGCTGGATACGGCGGGAGGTGGCTCGCTCCTGGGTGGCGGGGTGGATCGACAACGCCGCGTTGACGCTTCGGTGTTGGCCCCGGTGTCGCGCGTTTCCACTGGAACCGAAAGAAGCGCCCTGCTTCCAAAGCGATGGAGGCCAGGGCCCTTTCTGCGCGTGCTCAGCCGCGTCAGGCTGCCCAGGTGGCGGGGCTGCCCGCGTCGGGGTTGAGGATGTCGGCGGCGGTTGCCGATGCGGCTGGGTGTCGCATGGTGGTGAGCGGGACGGCGCCGGGTTCGGTGTCGGGTGCCCAGACCATTCGCCAGGTGTCGTCCCACGCGCAGCCACTAACTACTCGGATGGCTGACGCGCCGTCGTGGCGGGCTTTCGTTGGCCGAGGCCGAGACGGGCCGCGACGAAGGTGCCGGCCGTCAGCCGAACGAGGCCCCGCACCGGGCAAAGCCGGGCCGTCCCTGGGCCGTCCGAGGTCGCTCAACAGTGGCCAATGACGACCAACGACGACCACCAAGCGCACGAGCCCACCGCCCCTGACCAGCAAAAACCCAGCTCACCAAGATCCCTGACAAGACCCAGGGCAAGAAGAAGTAGGTTTTGTGATCATGCCCCCGACCTGCGCAAACGGCGCGGGACGGGGGCGTTTTCACGGCCTGGGCCCACTGTGGGCCCTCAGCGCGGCGGATCCTGCGGCGGCCGGAGTGCCTCACCGAGCGCCTTCCGGGCCCGCTCCCGGCTGCTCGGCATGAGGTGCGCGTACACCTTCAGCGTCAGCCCTGGGTCCGAGTGGCCGAGGTGCTCAGCGAGGGCCTCAACGCTCTCCCCGGCGTTGGGCCCTCGGTTGGCGTCCGAGGGCGGTTCTCGTCCGACGGTCACCACGTCGCGACGTCGTGGGCGGTGCCGTCCGTGATGGCCTGGAGTTTGTCGGGGTTGGCGACGTTGTGGATGGCGGTGACACGACCGGCGGCGTCGAAGTCGAAGGTGATGGTGGCGATCACCCGGTCCGGGGCACTGAACACCATGCCCGGGCCGCCGTTGATCTCGACGAGTTCGGCGCGCATGTCGGCGGGCTGGACGCCCTGGTAGGTGACCGTGCCGATGGCCGCGAACCACGAGGCCACCGTTTGCGCTCCTACGACAGGCTTGAGCGCCTGACGGACCTTGCCGCCGCCGTCGGTCCACAGGATGACGTCCGGGGACAACAGCTCCATGAGGGTGTTGATGTCACCACCGCTCGCGGCGGCGAAGAACCGCTCCATGACCTCGCGCTGCCGAGAGCGGTCGGCGGTAAACCGGGGCCTGCGGGCGCGTACGTGCTCACGCGCACGGTGCGCGGCCTGTCGTACCGCCGCCTCGGACCGTTCCACCGCCTCCGCGATCTCGGCGTGGCTGAAGCCGAAGACCTCCTTCAGCACAAAGACCGCGCGCTCCAGCGGGCTCAGCGTCTCCAGCACCACCAGCATCGCCATCGACACCGACTCGGCGTCCGTGACGGCATCGGCGGTGTCACCGCTGGTGAGGATGGGCTCGGGCAGCCACGGGCCGACGTAGGTCTCGCGCTTGTGCCGGGTGGAACGCAGGCGTTCCAGCGCCAGGTTGGACACGATGCGCGTCAAGTACGCCTTGGGATCGGCGACTTGGGAACGGTCGGCGGACGACCACTTTATCCAGGCGTCCTGCACCGCGTCCTCAGCGTCGGCCGCGGAGCCGAGGACGCGGTAGGCCACGGAGAACAGCAGCTTGCGGTACTCGTGAAAGACCTGCTGGCCGGCGCTCACTCGGCACCTTCGGCGACGCAGGTGAAGCGACCGCCGTGCGGCCAGAACGCGCCCGAGGCGGGCATCTTCTTCATACGGCCGAAGGTCGGCCAGGGCGAGGCAGTCACCGTCTCCTTATACCGGGCCGCCATCCGGCCGGTCAGATGAATTCGTCGCGGGCTGTCGTCGGGGCGGGTGAACTGCACGACCGCGTCGTGCCGGCCCAGGCTCACCGGCGTGTGGTAGTAGCCGAAGCGGAACGGCTTGGGCCGCTTGCCCTTCAGCTTGCGGACGATCGACACCGCGGCGTGCACACCGGTCGGCATCCCGCTCTGGCAGGTGCCGTGCATGACGCCGTAGCCCTGGCGGATTGCCGCGGCGTCACCGATGGCGTACACCTCCGGGTGCGACCCCGAACGCAGCGTGGAGTCGGTGACGATACGACCGCGCTCGTCGACGGCCAGTCCGGCGGCGGCTGCCAGCGGCGACACCCGCGTACCGCTCGTCCACAGGACGACATCGGCAGCGATGCTCTCACCGCCCGCCAGTTCGACCGACCCGGGCAGCGCCTTCACCACCTCGACGCCGCTGCGCACCCGGACGCCAAGGCGGTCGAGCGCCGACTGCAGATAGGTCCTGGCTTTTGCATTCATCGCCGCACCGGGTTCGTCCCGGCCCAGCAGTACGACATTCAGCTCCGGGTACCGCTCGGCGATCTCCGCGGCCGACTCGACGCCGGTCAGCCCGCTGCCGGCGATCACCACCGTGCCGCCGCCGAGCCGCGCCAGCCGGTCGGCCAGCACTTCGGCGTCCTGGGGGCTGTTGAGGCTGTACGTGTGGTCGTCGACGCCCGGCACCGCAGTCGTGTCGGCCACGCTGCCCAATCCGTACACCAGCGTGTCGTAGTGCAGGACCCGGTCGTCGTCGATCCGCACCGTCCGTGTGTCCGCGTCCACCGCCGTCACCCAGCCACGCACGAACCGTGCGCCCGTCCCCTCCAGCAGCTTCGGAATGCTCAGCTCGGCGAGCTGCTGCCCGGTCGCCGTCATGTGCAGCCGCAGCCGCTCGGTGAACCGCTCCTGCGCATTCACGAGGGTCACCTGCACGTCCTCGCGCTGCTTGACCCGCGCCGCAAGCTGGATGACCGCGGACATGCCCGCGTAACCCGCCCCCACGATCAGAACCCGGTGGGTGGTCGCCCTGCCGACTTCATGCTGTGCGCTCATCGCTTTCCCTTCCTCCGCTCGCTGTTGACGACCAGTGGATGGAAGCTGCGAGCCAGTCCGTGACATGAAGTCGATGTGATGCGCGCCATAGTTGGCTTGGTGGGGGTTCCGCCTCCTGGTTGAGCCCGCAATCAACTGGGGCGAAGAGCGAGGGTGGGGATTTTCAAGGGTCTGGTCGGAATTTCGTGACGGTCACGATCGCAGCAGGACACGGGTGCGAAGGAGCCGGAAGGAGCCTCGGCCGTACATCTGCCGCTTGATCGTCTTAAACGGTTGACGTGTCCCTCGACGACTCCGGAGCTGTAGTCGAGAGTCATGCCGGCGAGGACGGCGTCCCAGTCCTGGCGGAGGAATCCGGCGAAGCCCCGCACGGGCCCGGGCCCGGTAGTCTCGGCCTCGCGGACCCAGGTGGCCAGGAGATGTCCTCGCCGGTCGCGGACTAGGCCGGTGAAGACGCGGGCCAGGTCGCAGGCGGTGGCGATGTCCGGGCAGGCGATGCGCACCTCGTCGAGCTGGTCTTGTTCCTCACGGCTGAGCCCGTCGCGCGGTCTCATGATCCATGAGGTGATCTTGCGCGGTGTGGGGATGGGACGGGGAGGCTCGGCCGCGGCGGTGCCGCCGCGCATGGAGCGGATGTAGAGGCGGACGGCCTGATGGTTGCCGCGGTAGCCGTGCTCGTGGATCTCGCGGTAGAGCTGGGCGGCGTTGGTGCAGCCGTCGGTGAACCGCTGCTGGATGTAGGGGCGGTAGGGGTCGAGTTGGCGGGGGCGGCGGTCGCGGGCCGAGGCGATCAGCACGTCGAGATCGGTGGTCAGGTAGCGGCGGACGGTCTTACGGTCCAGTCCGAACCGGCGGGCGATGGCGCTGATCGTCCAGGTCGCCTCCCGTAATCGGTGGATTTCCGCATGCCGTTCCGTCACCCGTTGCATGAGCGGGGTGGCGGGGATGCTGTCGAGTGGCGGCGCCAGCGGCAGCAGTGCCGTTGGCGGTGCGGTCGCCGACGGGGGTGCGTCCACGTCGTCCAGGGCGTATTTGTGCAGGCAGGCGCGGTGTTGGTGGCAAGTCCTCTCGATCGCGGCCGACAGATTCTGAAGCAGGTGCCAGCGGTCGGCCACCTCGGTCGCGTCCGGTGCCGCCTCCTTGATCGCACGGCTGTAACCGCTGTCGCGGTCCCGGCAGACGATCTCGGCGCCGGGGTGTGCGGTGAGCCAGGCGGCGAGCGTCTCGCTGGTGCGGTCGGCCAGCAGGTCGATGGGGGTGGAGGTCTCGACGTCGAGCAGGATGGTCCCGTAGGTGCGCGAGCGGCGAAAAGCGAAGTCGTCGACACCCAGCACCCGCGGGCTGTGGGCGGGAACGTCGGGCGCGTGCAGCTGGCCGAGCAGCCGGGCCAGGCCTGTGGGCACGGCCAGCGAGCGGCACAGCCGCGTACCCGGTCGGCCGCCTGCTGTGAGCGCGACAGACCGCCACAGCGTCTTCACGCCGGGCCCGGCACGGGCATAACGCGTGGTCAGACCCTCGACCTGCTCGACGAACGTGCGCGGCCCGCAATCGGGTGCGTCGCAGAAGAACCGCCGGACCTCCAACTTCACCACCACGCGGCGCCCGCCGACCGGGTACTCGGCGAGCCGCCGCCCGTACCGGCTGTGCACACGATGTGAGGCGGTTGCGCAGTCCGGGCACCTCAACTCAGGTACGGCGCTGTGGGCTTCGGCCACAACCACCCCGCCCACCTCGGTCAACCGGTCCAGCACCATCCCCACGGAGTTCGGGAACAGTACGTCCTTCAGCACGAACAGATCCCCCATGAGTAGGGCATTCCCGCCGTCAAACGTGAGTTGGCCTCATCGATTCCTAATGCCGTTCGTCAAGCCGCGGCGCACGCTTGAGGTAGCGGGCAGGATGTGTCGGAGGTGCGCGGTACAGTCCGTTCATCCGACTGGGGAGGGCTCATGGCGACCAAGTGGAGCTTGACGATCGACTGCGCGTACCCGGCGAAACTGGCCGCGTTCTGGGCGCTGGCGTTGGGCTACGAGGAGAAGCCCGCGCCCGCAGGGTTCGGGAGCTGGGAGGAGTGGTTCTCGCATCATGAGGTTCCGGAGGACGAGTGGGATGACGGGGCGTACCTCTCAGATCCGGACGGCGTGGGCCCCACCTTGTCCTTCCTGAAGGTGCCGGAGCCGAAGGTGGCGAAGAACCGGCTACATATCGACGTGCAAGTTGGTGGCGGCCGTGAAACCCCGTGGGAGGTGCGCTGGCCGCGCGTGGTCGAGGCGGTGGAGCGGTTGACCGCTGCGGGCGCGACCGTGGTCCGCGAGGACGAGTTGCAGGGCAGGCCGGATCACGTGGTGATGGCAGACCCGGCAGGTAACGAGTTTTGCCTGGTCTGACGGGGTCGGTCAGACCACCTGGCCGCGCGCAGCGTGTCGCGTCCCTTCCTATGCGGCAGCCCTTGCCGGCGGAGCTGGCTCGTAGCGCCGTCCGTCTCGCAGGAGTGAACCTTCCCCTTGATCGTGGACACCTGGAGACTGGGACCTGAGGGTTCCAGAGGAAGTAGCACCAGGTGGGAAGCAAGTACACGAAGCGGTACACCGAAGAGTTCAAGCGGGACGCCATCGCGCTTGTCGACTCCTCGGGCAAGACGGTCACGGCGGTCGCCCGGGAACTCGGCATCAGCTCCGAGTCCCTGCCCGGCTGGTACCGCAAGGCGAAGGCGGGCCGGGGCGAGGGCACTCCCGGCGAATTGAGCAGTGCCGAGCGCGAGGAGCTCCAGCGGCTGCGGCGGGAGAACCGCGAGCAGCAGCAGACGATCGAGATCCTGAAAAAAGCGACCGCCTTCTTCGTGAAGGAGAACGACCGGTGAGTGAGTTGTGCCGGTTCGTCCACGCGGAGAAGGCGAACTACCCGATCGTTCTGCTGTGCCGGGTGCTGCACGTCGCCCGCTCCTCCTACTACGCGTGGCGCGAGGGCGAGGCCGCCCGCCATGCCCGGCAGGCCGCCGACGACGCGCTCGCGCACGAGATCACGGTGCTGCATGTCGCCTCCCGCTGCACCTACGGTGTTCCGCGCATCCACGCCGAACTGCGGCGTCTGGGGCGGCGGGTGAACCGCAAGCGCATCGCCCGAGTGATGCGCGAGCGTGACATCCGAGGCGTCACCCGGCGCAGGCGCCGCTCGTTGACCCGGCCCGACAAGAAGGCGAAGCCGGCCCCTGACCTGATCGGCCGCGACTTTCAAGCCGAGCGGCCCGGGATCAAGCTGGTCGGCGACATCACCTACCTGCCCACCGCCGGGGGCTGGCTCTACCTCGCCTGCTGGCTGGACCTGGCCACCCGCGAGGTCGTCGGCTATGCCATGGCCGATCACCACCGCACCGAACTGGTCGTGGACGCCCTCGACATGGCCTACGGCCGAGGGAACCTGGAGCCCGGCTGCGTGATCCACAGTGACCGCGGCAGCGAATACACCTCGGCCCAATTCAGCGACCGAATAAGGGAGTTGGGACTGCGGAACAGCTACGGACGCACCGGATCATGCTTCGACAACGCGGCCGCAGAGAGTTTCTGGGCCCTGCTCAAGGAAGAGATCGGCACCCGCATCTGGCCCGACCGGGCCACCGCCCGCGCCGAGGTCTTCACCTTCATCGAGACCTTCTACAACCGCCGCCGCCTGCGCAAGCACAAGACCTTCGGCTACCTCACCCCGGCCGAGACCAGGCAGCGGCATCAACACACCCTCGCGGCATAACCAACGAGTGTCCAAGATCATGGGGAAACTTCAATTCTGGAGTACACCTTCACGTGGACGGCGGGAGCCAGCAAGGGCAAGGTCACCCATCAGACGTACCTGTCGGTGGGCTTCACGGACAAGATCGGCTGACACCGCACTGGCGGGGAGGTCCTCGAACGACCGAGGGCGCCTGGGGGCGTACAGCGCCCCCAGGCGCCCTCGGTCAGTTGTTTCTGTTCCTGACGGCGGCGGCGTGCATGGTCGTCACGCTAAGGACGGCCCCCCAAGCCCCGCCCGGAACACGCGATCGTGACCGTCACGAAATTCCGACCAGACCCATTTTCAAGGAGTCCCGACACCGGACGGTGTTGCTTGTCGTATCCCAGGTCAGGGCCCGTTCTCCGGCCCTCTGGGAGCCGGATGCGCCCCTCTCTCTCACGAGTGGCGCGGTCACAGGCAAGAGGAGCACGCCGGGGGGTGTTCCTCTTGCCTGTGACCGCGCGAGCGTCCGACTCGGCGCGCGCCGAGGACGAAGAGACCACCCCCGACGGCGGGTGGTCTCTTCTCGCCCGGACCGCCTCAGCGTCCACAGCGTCAGCACCCGCCCGCTCCCAAGAGAGGGCCGTGACCTGTGCAAACGGGCTCCTAGCAGCGGAGGGTGGCCGGACGCTACTGGACGCTGCGGACGCTGTCCTCCCTCAACTCTCCAGTGCCTTGACCGGGAACGTTCGCCGGGGCGATGGAACAGCATGTGATACCTGAACCGTTCGGTAATGTGTTCGTCCGGGGAGGGCCCGAACAGCTGCGGCCAGGCGGCAACGCCGGCCACAAGCCGTAGACACGTCCCATGACCACGGACATCGGCACGGCATCCGGCCCCTGATCCCCAAGGACGGACCACAAGACGGACGGGGGAACACCGATGACGACTGCTGACGCCTTGTCCGGGACAGGGAGCAGCCCACCGCCGGAGAGCGACACGGTCATCGACGTACGGGATCTGCGGATGCGCTACCGCAGCCAGGACGTACTGCAGGGGGTCGGCTTCACGGCCCGGCGGGGCGAAGTCGTCGTGCTGCTCGGCCCGAACGGCGCGGGCAAGACGACCACGATCGAGGTCCTGGAAGGCTTCCGGATGCGCTCCGCCGGTGACGTGGCCGTCCTCGGCACCGATCCGGCTCGCGGGGACGAGCGGTGGCGGGCGCGCCTGGGCATCGTGCTGCAGTCCTGGCGCGACCACGGCAAGTGGCGGGTGCGGGAACTGCTGGCCCATCTTGGCTCGTACTACGCGCCGTACTCCACCGCCCTCGTGCGGCGGCCGTGGGACGTCGATGGGCTCATCGACGCTGTGGGGCTGACCGAGAAGGCGGACGAGCGCGTCGGAACTCTGTCGGGCGGGCAGCGCAGACGCTTCGACGTGGCCGTCGGCATCGTGGGCAGACCCGAGCTGCTGTTCCTGGACGAGCCTACGGCCGGTCTGGACCCGGAGGCGAGGAACGAGTTCCACGGCCTGGTACGCGGGCTCGCGGACGAGAACACCACTGTTCTGATGACCACGCACGACCTCGCCGAGGCGGAGAAGCTCGCCGACCGGATCCTCATTCTGGCCGGCGGCCGGATCGTGGCCGACGGCTCGGCCGAGGAGTTGTCCCGGCAGGCATCGGCCGAGGCCACCGTGCGTTGGACACGGGACGGGCGGCCCTTCGAGGAGGCGACGGCCGAGCCGACCCGGTTCGTCCGTCGGCTGTTCGAGGAGCACGGCGAGGCGATCGGCGGGCTGGAGGTGCGCCGGGCGAGCCTGGAAGAGACCTATCTGACGATGGTGCAGGAGCTGGAGTCGGGGAGCGTTCCCGATGAGCGGGCGGCGCACTCTTTCGGGGAGGAAGCGCGATGAGTCCGGTGTGGTACGCGGCGGGAATAGGGGTGCGGCGAGGCTGGACGGAACTCCGACAGACCTTCACCACCGGCCAGGACGTGTTCGGGTACGTACTCTGGACGGTCCTGCTCATCGTTCCTCTCTTCCTGGTCAGGGACGAGTCGCTGAAGGGCGCCGGTATCTCGGTCGGCGCGTTCATGCTGCCGAGCATGCTGGGGATGACGCTTGCGTTCACCGGGATGATGACCACGGCGCAGTTGCTCGCGACCGAGCGCGAGGACGGCACGCTGCTGCGGGCCAAGGCCGTGCCTCACGGCATGGTCGGCCACCTGGTCGGCAAGATCATCATGGTTTCGGGGACGGCTCTCGTCTCCATGGCCCTCCCGTTCGCCGCTGGCGTGTTCCTGGTGGACGGGGTTGCCCGGCAGGGCGGCGGAGCGTTGCTGACGCTGGTGTGGGTGGTGCCGCTGGGTCTCCTGGCAACCCTGCCGATGGGCGCCGTCATCGGCTCCCTCGTCGGCAGTCCGCGCACCATCGGTCTGCTGATGCTTCCGGTGATGGGACTCATCGTGATCTCCGGAATCTACTTCCCCCTGTCGAAGCTGCCCGAGTGGCTGCAGACCGTCGGGCAGATCTTCCCCGTGTACTGGCTCGGCCTCGGCCTCCGGGCCGCGTTGCTGCCGGCCGAAGCGGCCGCCGCCGAGGTCGGCGACTCCTGGCGACACCTGGAGACAGCGGGCGTGCTGGGTGCCTGGGCGGTCGCCGGGCTGCTCCTCGCACCGTCCGTCCTGCGCAGAATGGCCCGCCGCGAGTCCGGGGCCGCGATGGCGGAACGGCACCGGAAGGCGATGCAGCGGGTCGGTTAGTGAGGTGCCGGAGATAGCGGTCCTGTTCCTGGTCAGGCCGCGTTGGGCGGAGGTCGTCGGCCCCAGCGGAGGTACTTCTCGCTGCGGATGCGGGCGCGTTCCTGCGCTGGGCGGCGAGCACGTCGGGGTGGCGGACGGTGGCGTTGCGCCAGCGCACATGGCGATGCAGGGCCCGGCGTTGAGCGGGCGAGGACGGCCTCCCGCCCATCGAGGGTCCGGACAGGCCAGGCCGAACTCGTTGAACCGGTGGATCACCTCCCGCATCCCGATCGGTCAGTCCGCGCACACGCACAGACTCCGCCACCACACCCCTGGGGGCGCCTAGGCCGCGGCACCGGTGATGTCCGGGGCGATGAAGCGGCGGTGCAGTGGGCTGATGGTGGTTTCGGGGGTGCCCGTGAGGCCGGCCTTCTGGATCGCGGGGGCGAGGCGTTCGGTGAAGAAGGTCTCGAAGGCCTGCTGGGATTCCCAGACGTCGGTGACGTGGAGGCCCTGGTCGTCGAACCAGGCCACGTGCACCTGACCTCCGGCCGCCGGAACCCCCTCCCAGTCGACCGCGTCCCGCACGGTGTCGTACTGCTCCGCTGTCACGTCTGCCCAGAGCATCGACATCACTACAGCCATGTGTGAGTCCCCCTTTTGCTACCGGTGTCGGCATGGGGATGGTTGCATCCCGCGAGCTTCGCCGGACAGGGCGTGCGGAGGCGTACCGGCGCCTGCCAAAGGCCCGCGCACGCTCAGATTGTCAGGGGCACCGGATGGATCTCGTCCGCCTTGTGGCCGGAGCGTTCGTGGATGCGTTGGACGGCGTCGGCGGAGGGGGCCTCGGAGAGGCAGTAGACGGTGCCGGACTGGGGGTCGGCCCAGGCGCGTTCGAAGTGGACGTTCTCGTCCTTCTCTATGTCGAGGTCGGCCTTGTGGGCGGCCTGCAGCTGGTCCGCGGTGATGCCCTTCATCCCGTGGTGGACGTCCATGTATTTCGCCATGGCCTCCTACCTCCTTCTGTTCCTTTTTCTGTTCCTTCTTCTCTCGCGCCTTCTCTCCCTTCCTGTCCTCATCCCTTCCTGTCCTCTTCCTTCATGCTGCTCCCGTACGGCCGCGTGGGCGACCCGTTGAAAGCACCCCCGGGGTCGAACGTGCGTGCGCTAGCGTCCCGTCATGCGCATGTTGAAGGTGTGGCTGCCGGCCGTCGGGATCGCGGCTCTCCTGGGGGTCGCGGCCGTGAAGGGCGCGGTTGGGGCGATTCCCGAGGTGGAATTCCTCATGGAGTACGGGTGCGGAGGCGAGGAGGACCGGCTCGGGGAGGCGCTGGCCGGGGACGCCGTGCTGGACGACGAGCCGGACGGGGCCGGGGCGGGGGAGGCGTACGACGGGTGCGACGACGACGATCTGTTCGTGGTCGCGGGGAAGTCGTACACGTACGACGAGGGGCAGGGTCGAGGCCGGGAGAGCGACGTCGTGGTCCACGAGAGTGTCCTCGCGCACTACCGGGATGCCGCGCAGGCGCACGGCTGGCGGTACCGGTCGAGCGGCTGCTTCAGCAAGAGCATCGACGGGACCACCGCGTACCTGACCATCGACGGGCCGACGGGCGGGGTCCTCGACGTCGGGATCATCGCCAGTCGCGAGCCCTCCGAGCCCTACTGCTGAACGCTCACCGAACGTGAACGCTCACCGAACGTGAACGCTCACCGAACGTGAACGCTCACGAAACGTTCTCCCGCCCCGGACAGGAGGAAGGGGGCCCGTCACGAGCGACGGACCCCCTTCTCCCGCGTACGAAAGCGACCGCGTGCCGGTCAGCCGGTCAGCCGCACTGGCACGGGTTGCCCGACTGGCACCCGCACGCACATCCGGAGCCGCAGCCGCAGGCGCCGAAGAGGGGCAGGGTCTTGACGTCGGCGGGCTGATGGCTGTCCCGGACCTGTGTCGGGTCCGGAGTGCTGGGGCTGGCGGGGGATTCGGCCATGGTCCCTCCTCGAAGGCAGCGGATGCAGCGGATGGAGCGGATGCAACGAAGGCAACGGATGCAGCGAAGGCCCGTGCCTGTGCCCATTGGTTGCCCCATTGCAGGCCCGTTCAGCCGGGCGCATCAACGGCGCACGGAGGCGTCCACACGCCCCGCAGGACCATCAGGCGCCGGAGCCCCGCCCCATGACCGGAGCCCCATGACCGAAGCCCCGCGCTCCTCACCCTCCCCGCACCAGCCGGGAGCCCTACGCCCCCTCCACCCCCGTGACCGGCTGGATGTCCGCCTGCAGCTCGTCCGCGTGCTCACCCGTCACCAGGTACACCACACGCTTGGCGACGGACACTGCGTGGTCCGCGAAACGCTCGTAGTAGCGGCCGAGGAGGGTGACGTCGACGGCGGTCTCGATGCCGTGCTTCCAGCGGTCGTCCATGAGGTGCTGGAAGAGGGTGCGGTGGAGGAGGTCCATCGCGTCGTCGTCGCTCTCCAGCTGGAGGGCGAGGTCGACGTCCTTGGTGATGATGACCTCGGCGGCCTTCGCCATCAGGCGCTGCGCGAGCTGGCCCATCTCCAGGATCGTGGCGTGCAGGTCACGCGGGACCGTGTTTTCGGGGAAGCGGAGCCGGGTCAGCTTGGCCACGTGCTGGGCGAGGTCGCCGGAGCGCTCCAGGTCGGCCGACATGCGCAGCGACGTCACGACGATCCGGAGATCCGTCGCCACCGGCTGCTGCCTGGCCAGCAGGGCTATCGCGCGTGCCTCCAGGTCGTGCTGCAGGTCATCGACCTTCTGGTCGGCCTCGATCACGCTCTCGGCCAGCTTCAGGTCGGCGTCGAGCATCGCCGTCGTGGCACGACCGATGGCCGACCCGACCAGTCGGGCCATCTCGACCAGGCCCTCACCGATCGAGTCAAGTTCCTCGTGGTACGCGTCCCGCATCAGGGTGTCCCTCTCTTACGTACGTCTGCTCGTGGGTAACCAGAAAAGCCCTGCCGAAAGCCGTTCCGCCAGGCCAGGACGACCGAATGAACGGTGACCTGAGGCCCGGACGAACCCCACGCTCCCACGTTCCGACCCGTACGCGTCCGTTTCAGCCATCCCAAATGAACCAATACTGGCTCCAAGGTGAACTCTGGGCGACGAGTGTTCGAGGTCGCCCTCCGATCGCTGTGGGGATGTCCGACCTCATGCCTAACCTGGATGCATGGACGTGAACGCGGCTGTCGCCGCAGCGGCAGCGATCGCCGGAGTGCTCACCGGTGTCATCGCCATGCTGGCGTTCCGCGTCAGCGAGCGCGAGCAGAAGCGTCCGACCAGGACCTCCCTGCACACGGACCCGGTACTGCCGCCCGGTGTCGACACCGTGCTGTCCGTGCTGCGCTCCTCCGCCGTCGTGCTCGACGAGGCCGACGGCGTCGTCAAGGCCAGCTCCGCCGCGTATGCCCTCGGGCTGGTGCGGGGCGGGAAGCTCGCGGTCGAACCGATGCTCAAGATGGCTCGCGACACCCGACGGGACGGAGAGATACGACAGGTCGAGCTGGACCTGCCCCGGCGCGGCACGGGACGCGGGGAGGCGCTCGCCGTCTCCGCGCGCGTCGCTCCCCTGGGCTCCAGGCTGGTGCTGCTCCTCGTAGAGGACCTCACCGAGGCCCGCCGGATCGAGGCCGTACGCCGTGACTTCGTCGCCAACGTCAGCCATGAGCTGAAGACGCCGGTCGGCGCCCTGTCGCTGCTCTCGGAGGCCGTCATGGGGGCGTCGGACGACCCCGAGGCGGTGGAACGCTTCGCCGGGCGCATGCAGATCGAGGCCACCCGGCTCACCAACCTCGTGCAGGAGCTCATCGACCTCTCCCGGGTGCAGAACGACGACCCGCTGGAGGACGCCGAGCCCGTCCGGGTGGACGAGCTGGTCGCCGAGGCCGTCGACCGCTGCCGCCACCAGGCCGGCACCAAGCAGATCACCATGGCTTCGAACACGGGGACGCCCGAGGGGTTCGAACAGGGGGGTGGTGCGCGGTCGGCGGGCGGCACCGCCGAGCTGCGTGTCTGGGGCAACCGCGGGCAGCTCGCCGCGGCCCTCGGCAACCTCGTCGAGAACGCCGTCAACTACTCCCCGGCCCGCACCCGCGTCGGCATAGCCGCGCGCCGGGTGACCGCCCCCGGCGGGGACCATATCGAGATCGCCGTGACTGACCAGGGCATCGGCATCTCGGAGAAGGACAAGGAGCGCGTCTTCGAGCGCTTCTACCGCGTGGACCCGGCCCGATCCCGCCAGACCGGCGGTACGGGTCTCGGTCTCGCGATCGTCAAGCACGTGGCCGCCTCGCACGGCGGGGAGGTCACGGTGTGGAGCTCCGAGGGACAGGGCTCCACCTTCACCCTCAGGCTGCCGGAGGCGGGCGCGACCCGTGACCGTGCGGCCCAGCACCCGGACCTCGACGTCGAGGACGGACAGCCTCACACCGACCCATCCCCGTACGGACCGTACGAACCGCTTCCCGCCCCGGAGGTCCTTCCGTGACCCGAGTGCTCGTCGTCGAGGACGAGGAGTCCTTCTCCGACGCCCTGTCCTACATGCTCCGCAAAGAGGGCTTCGAGGTCGCCATCGCGACCACCGGGCCCGACGGTCTCGACGAGTTCGAGCGCAACGGAGCCGACCTCGTCCTGCTCGACCTGATGCTGCCCGGCCTGCCGGGCACCGAGGTCTGCCGTCAGCTGCGCGGCCGTTCCAATGTCCCGGTGATCATGGTGACCGCCAAGGACAGCGAGATCGACAAGGTCGTGGGCCTGGAAATAGGAGCCGATGACTATGTCACCAAGCCCTTCTCCTCCCGCGAACTCGTCGCCCGTATCCGGGCCGTTCTGCGCCGCCGCGGCGAGCCCGAGGAGGTCACCCCGGCCGCGCTGGAGGCCGGCCCCGTCCGTATGGACGTCGACCGTCACGTGGTCACTGTCTCGGGCTCCAAGGTCGACCTCCCTCTCAAGGAGTTCGACCTGCTCGAAATGCTGCTGCGCAACGCGGGCCGCGTCCTGACCCGCATGCAGCTCATCGACCGGGTCTGGGGCGCCGACTACGTCGGCGACACCAAGACCCTCGACGTCCACGTCAAGCGCCTCCGCGCCAAGATCGAACCGGACCCGGGCGCGCCGCGGTACCTGGTGACGGTGCGAGGGCTCGGCTACAAGTTCGAGCCGTAGACCGGCGGTCGCGCCATCGCCGTACGCCGAAGGGCGGCACCCCTGGGAGGGGTGCCGCCCTTCGGCGCAGGTGTACGGGCCTCAGTGGCCGGCGGTCTCCTCGGAGGCCGAGGTGGACGGGGAGGCCGTCGAGCCGGCGGCGGCGCCCTCCTCCTCGGCGGTGCCCTCGCCGGTGGACGGGGTCCCCGAGGTGGACGCGGACGGTGAGCCGGAGACCGACCCGGACGGGGAGGCGCTGGCGGCGGGGGCCTCGGGGATGTCGCTCGGGCCCCACTTCTCGAAGTAGTGCTCGGCGGGGACCACGAAGGCGCGCAGGCCGACCTCGCCGGTCTCGCTGAAGTTGAAGGTGACCCGCTGGGCGTTGCCGTCCTTGACGGCGTCGGTGAGGTCCGTCAGGACCGCGGAGGCGTTGTTCTCGCCGCCCAGGACCACATAGCCGCCGGCGGGGATGACGACCTTGCCGCCCTTGCCCTCGCCCTTGGCCGGGGTGAGCTCGGCGGTGCCGGCGCCGTCCACGGTGATGGAATCCAGGGTCTGGTCGGTCGTGGCGCCGTTGAACACCGTCGCGGAGACCACTGCGGGACCCTCGGTCTCGGTACCGGGCTGGGTGACCACGATCGCATTCTGGATCTTGATGTCGCCGACGCTGGTGGCCGCGTTGTCCGGCTTGACTTCCAGCGTCTGGGCGTTGTTGCCGGCGGCGCACGCGGCGAGTGAGGCGATCGAGAACGCGATGGCGGCGGCGGCGAGGCCGCCGCGTCGAAGGCTGCTGCTCACGGCGGCGGCAACTCCTAGAACGTGGGCGGTACGTGGTCGGTAGCGGCCTTAGGTTACCGAGCCGTCCCGTCGCCGCCGCACCCGACCCTCCCCAAGTCCCCGACAAGTCGCCGGAGGCAATTGGCGGACGTGTCACGCACACGTCTGTCCGGCATTCACATAACCTCCGTCGAACTCGTCACCGCCGCGCCCTGGATTTCCGCCAAGGAATGTGGGCCGGCACGGGAAATCGATCAGCCGCAGGAACACTCGCGGGAAGGCCCTCCGGAACGCTCTCCGGAACACTCGGGGGAACGCCCTCCGGAACAACCGCCGGAACGCCGCCGGAACAGCGTCAGAACACGAACTGGTAACGGCGGAACAGTGCCCGTAGATCGAACTCCTTGATCAATTCCGGATTCGTCTCGTACCCGACTCCGCTCATCGAACGGAGTAGCGGAAGTCGCACACTTGATGGAGGACAAAGCGGGACGTTCGGTCGCTCGTGGAGTCCTCCGGATGCGTGTAACGTACGCGTTTCGCTCCGCCCGGAGAGCCGCTCCGACCTGCGGATACCCCCTTCCGTTCGGCCCTCGCAGCACGTTCCTGTTGCAGTTGTCAAGCCCCGAGATGCGCCCTGACCTGCGAAAACGCCATTCAGAACACGCAGTTTCCGTGTTACCCTGGATAGCCACGGAAGGGGTACCTGTCACATGACGTTCAAGGTTGGCGACACCGTGGTCTATCCCCATCACGGGGCCGCGCTGATTGAGGCCATCGAAACTCGCCAGATCAAAGGCGTGGACAAGACCTACTTGGTGCTCAAGGTCGCTCAGGGCGACCTGACAGTGCGTGTGCCAGCGGACAATGCGGAGTTCGTCGGCGTACGTGATGTGGTCGGTCAAGACGGCCTGGACCGGGTCTTCGAGGTGCTGCGCGCACCGTATGCCGAGGAGCCCACGAACTGGTCGCGTCGCTACAAGGCAAACCTGGAGAAGCTCGCCTCCGGCGATGTCATCAAGGTCGCAGAAGTCGTGCGCGACCTGTGGCGTCGTGAGCGCGAGCGCGGACTGTCCGCCGGTGAGAAGCGCATGCTCGCCAAGGCGCGCCAGATCCTGGTGAGCGAACTCGCCCTCGCGGAGAACACGAACGAGGACAAGGCCGAGGCCCTGCTCGACGAGGTTCTCGCGTCCTGAACTGACTCCTGAGGCAGGCAGCCAGCCCGCTCAGCCGTTCAGCGCAGCACATTGAAATGCCGCGGTGCCCGATGACGTAACTCATGTCGCCGGGCGCTGCGGCATGTTCGTACCCGGATGCTGCACGTCTCCATGAGGACCCCGATACTCGGCGATACTTGGCGTGCCCCGGTGCTCTTCGGTGCTGAGTGCTCGTCAGTGCCGAGTACCCGTACTTGGCGTGCCGGGCCCGGGCAGCTGGCTCGACCAGATGTCACGGAAGGGTCCGGTCAAGGTGTCGCGCCCGGCACGCTGTGGCCATACCCACGTAGGCCGAGCACACAAACCTGACAGGAACCGATGTCTGACGATTCGCGCCCCTCGCCTTCCGGACCCGCTGCGGCAACCCGTACGGCGGCAGTGATTCCGGCCGCCGGCCGGGGCGTACGCCTCGGCCCGGGTGCTCCCAAAGCGCTGCGCACGCTGAACGGCACTCCGATGCTGATCCACGCGGTGCGGGCCATGGCAGCCTCCCGTGGCGTCTCCCTGGTGATCGTCGTGGCGCCGCCCGACGGCGCCCCCGAGGTCAAGACCCTGCTCGACGCGCACGCCCTGCCCGAGCGGACGGACTTCCTCGTCGTCCCCGGAGGTGAGACGCGCCAGGAGTCGGTGAAGCTCGGCCTCGACGCGCTCCCGCCCGGCTACGACATCGTCCTCGTCCACGACGCGGCCCGTCCGCTCGTGCCCGTCGACACGGTCGACGCCGTCATCGAGGCCGTACGGGACGGGGCGCCGGCCGTGGTGCCCGCGCTGCCGCTCGCGGACACGGTCAAGGAGGTCGAGCCGGCGGTCGAGCCGGGTGCGCCGGAGCCGGTCGTCGCCACGCCCGAGCGGGCGCGGCTGAGGGGCGTGCAGACGCCGCAGGGGTTCGACCGGGAGACGCTGGTCCGGGCGCACGAGACGGTCACCGGGGAGGTGACCGACGACGCGAGCATGGTGGAGCGGCTCGGGCTCGGGGTCGTGGTCGTGCCGGGGCACGAGGAGGCGTTCAAGGTGACGCGGCCGCTGGATCTGGTGCTCGCGGAGGCGGTTCTGGCGCGCAGGAGGCTGAACGATGGGTTCTGAGAGCTTCGGGGTTTCCGGGGCCGCGCCGGTGCCGTCCCTGCCGGGTTCCGTGGTGTTGCCGCAGGTCGGGATCGGTACCGACATCCACGCCTTCGAGGAGGGGCGGGAGCTGTGGTGCGCCGGGCTGAAGTGGGAGGGGGAGGGGCCGGGGCTGGCCGGGCACTCCGACGCGGACGTCGTGGCGCACGCCGCCTGCAACGCGTTGTTCTCCGCCGCCGGGCTCGGTGATCTGGGGCAGCACTTCGGTACGGGGCGGCCCGAGTGGTCCGGGGCGTCCGGGGTGACGCTGCTGGCGGAGGCGGCGCGGATCGTGCGGGCCGCGGGGTTCGTCATCGGCAACGTGGCCGTGCAGGTCGTGGGGGACCGGCCGAAGATCGGCAAGCGCAGGGACGAGGCGCAGAAGGTGCTCTCGGACGTCGTGGGGGCGCCGGTCTCGGTGTCCGGGGCGACCACGGACGGGCTCGGGTTCCCGGGGCGGGGCGAGGGGCTGATGGCGATCGCCACGGCGCTCGTCGTACGTGTCGGCTGAGTCCCGGTCTTCTCGCCCCCGCCGTTGCCCCTGCCCGTCCCTCCCGGGGGCCGCGCCCCGGGCCCGGCCCCGGGGGCCGCGTTCGTTGCTCGCCGCAGGACCGTCGTGGCCGGTCGCGCGGTTCCCCGCGCCCCTTTCGGGGGCGCTGTCGTGGCCTGAAGTCACGGATGTGCTGTTCTCGGAGGGAAAGGCTGGGGGCACGGCCGCTGGCCCACTACCCTTGTGGGCGTGACTATTCGCCTGTACGACACCAGCGCCCGGCAGATTCGTGACTTCGCCCCGCTCACGCCGGGTTGTGTCTCGATCTACCTGTGTGGCGCCACGGTGCAGGCGGCCCCGCACATCGGGCACATCCGGTCCGGGCTCAACTTCGACATCATGCGCCGGTGGTTCGAGTACCGCGGATACGACGTGACGTTCGTCCGGAACGTCACGGACATCGACGACAAGATCATCGCGAAGGCGGCCGACCAGGGCCGCCCCTGGTGGTCGATCGGGTACGAGAACGAGCGCGCGTTCAACGACGGGTACGGCGCGCTCGGTTGCCTGCCGCCGACCTACGAGCCGCGTGCCACCGGGCATGTGACCGAGATGGTCGAGATGATGCGCGGGCTGATCGAGCGCGGACACGCCTACGAGGCCGACGGGAACGTCTACTTCGACGTGCGGTCGTTCCCCGAGTATCTGCAGCTGTCCAACCAGACGCTCGACAACCTCCTCCAGCCCTCCGGTGAGGGCGAGACCGGTAAGCGCGACCCCCGTGACTTCGCCATGTGGAAGTCGGCGAAGCCCGGGGAGCCGACCTGGGAGACGCCCTGGGGACGCGGGCGGCCGGGCTGGCACCTGGAGTGCTCGGCCATGGCGCACAAGTACCTGGGCAGCGCCTTCGACATCCACGGCGGCGGCCTCGACCTGATCTTCCCGCACCATGAGAACGAGATCGCACAGGCCAAGGCCTTCGGCGACACCTTCGCCGAGTACTGGGTGCACAACGCCTGGGTCACCATGAGCGGCGAGAAGATGTCCAAGTCGCTGGGTAACTCGGTGCTCGTGAGCGAGATGGTCAAGCGCTGGCGGCCCATCGTGCTCCGCTACTACCTGGGCACCCCGCACTACCGGTCGATGATCGAGTACAGCGAGGACGCCCTGCGCGAGGCCGAGTCGGCGTTCGCCCGTATCGAGGGGTTCGTCCAGCGGGTCGTCGAGAAGGCCGGCGGGGTCGTCGAGCCCGCGGCCGAGGTGCCGCCGGCGTTCGCCGAGGCGATGGACGACGACCTGGGCGTGCCGCAGGCGCTCGCCGTCGTGCACACCACGGTCCGGCAGGGCAACAGCGCGCTGGCCGCCGACGACAAGGAAGAGGCCGTGGCGCGGCTCGCCGAGGTGCGCGCCATGCTCGGCGTGCTCGGCCTCGACCCGCTGGACGCACACTGGGCCGGTGACGCCGGTGACCGCGGCGATGACCTCCACGGGGTCGTCGACACGCTCGTCGGGCTGGTCCTCCAGCAGCGCGAGGCCGCCCGCGCCCGCAAGGACTGGGCCACCGCGGACGCCATCCGCGACCAGCTCAACCAGTCGGGTCTGGTCATCGAGGACAGCCCGGACGGTCCGCGCTGGACGCTCGGCCCACGCTGAGTCCTCCGGTCATCCTGATCGATCGACCTTGATCGATTGTGCCGCCCGGCCGTCCGGGCGGCACACTGCATTGAGCACATACGAAATACGTACACACGCACGCTTCACACAGACAGGTAGGTCATGGCCGCTAACAACCGCCGCATGTCCGGCAAGAAGGGCGCGCAGGTCGGCAGTGGCGGCCAGCGGCGCAAGGGTCTCGAGGGCAAGGGTCCGACGCCCCCCGCCGAGATGCGCAAGAAGCACAAGGCGAACCGCATCGCCAACGCCAAGGCGAAGCAGGCCGCGCGCCGCCCCGCGCCGCGTGGCCGGGGCGGCAAGGGCACCTCCGAGATGGTCGTCGGACGCAACCCCGTCGTCGAGGCGCTGCGCGAGGGCGTGCCCGCCTCGACGCTCTACGTCCAGCAGTTCATCGACAACGACGAGCGGGTGCGTGAGGCGCTGCAGCTCGCGGCCGAGCGCGGCGGCATCAACCTCATGGAGGCGCCGCGGCCCGAGCTGGACCGCATGACCAACGGGCTCAACCACCAGGGGCTCGTCCTCCAGGTCCCGCCGTACGAGTACGCGCACCCCGAGGACCTGATGAACGCCGCGTACGACGACGGCGAGGACCCGCTGATCGTCGCGCTCGACGGTGTGACCGACCCGCGCAACCTCGGTGCCGTCGTCCGGTCCGTCTCCGCGTTCGGCGGCCACGGCGTGGTCGTACCCGAGCGACGCGCGGCCGGCATGACCGCCGGTGCCTGGAAGACGTCCGCCGGCACGGCCGCCCGTACGCCCGTCGCCCGCTGCACCAACCTGACGCGCGCGCTGGAGGCGTACAAGAAGGCCGGCATCGTCGTGGTCGGACTCGCCGCCGACGGCGAGTCCGAGATCGGCGACCTGGAGGCCCTCGGCGGCCCGGTCGTCATCGTGGTCGGCAGCGAGGGCAAGGGCCTCTCCCGCCTCGTCGGCGAGACCTGCGACCACCGGGTGCGGATTCCGATGCCGGGTGGCGCGGAGTCGCTGAACGCGGGCGTGGCGGCCGGGGTCGTGCTGTACGAGGCGGCTCGGCGTCGCGCCTGACCGTGGTGGTCGGCGGATGGGCCGAGCCCCGAGTCCGGCGGCCGGCGCGGCGTCGTGAACCCCGCGAAGCGGTGCGGGGGTCGCGGGCGGGAGCGGTCCTGCGACTACCGGGTGCACGTGCCGATGCCGGGTGGGGCCCGGTCGTCGAACGCCGGTGTCACGGGGGGAGTTGCGCGGTAGGAGGCGGCGCGGCGCGGGACGTGGTCCCGTTGTCGCGACGGGTGTGAAACCGGGCCTCAACTGGGGGTTCGGGATGTTCTGGATCACCTTGACGGGGTCCGGACAGATCGGGGCGGTCAAAGCAGTGTCCTAACGACACGTCACTCGGTTAGATGAGTGTGGACACCAGAACACCCCGCACACCCACGGGGGACCGTTCGTCGGGATTCGACTCGGGATTCGACGACGCTCCCGCGCTGAGCATGGTGAAGGTGCCGAGCGATCCGGCGCAGGTCATCGTCAACCACGCGAGTTTCCGCGTGAAGTTGGGCGTCTCCACGCGGGCGTCCCCGCGCATCGCACGGCACTTGAACACCGGCGAGGACACCGCGCGCATCCCTGTCGTGGGCGCGGCGGGGCGCTCCGGCGCGCCCGCCGCCGGGCGTCGGCGCGCGCCCGTCGTCTGGAGCGGGAAGTCCGCGCCGGACGACACCGGGGCCCACCGGCTCCTCCAGGCGGTACGCGGCGCGGGCGTCGGCCGCGGGGCCCCCGACCCCTTGAACGACACCGGCTCGACCCAGGTCATCCCACGGGTCGACGGTCCCAGGGGTGACGGCTACGACACCGAGAGCCGGCGCTACGGCGACCAAGGCGGGCGCTACGGCGCCGACTTGACCGTCGAGACCGTCGAGACGCCCATCGTCGGCAGCCAGCGCACGCACGGCGACCACGCCGCCCCCGAGGGCACCCGGCTGCTCCCCGCCATGCGCACCGTCGGCAGCACGTACGACGAAGCGGAGTACGACCAGGCGGCGGGCTACGGCCAAGGCGGGTACGCCGACGAGGAGTTCCCGGAGTCGTACGACGACGGCGAGGACGAGCGGAACGGACGCCGGACCGGCAACGAGCCCGTCCGGCACGCCTATTACCCCGGCCGCCGGATGAACCTCGGCGTGGTGCTGCTGCCGCTGCGCGTCTTCCTCGGGTTCATCTCCGTCTACGCCGGCATGGGCAAGCTCTGCGACCCGCACTACTTCGACGGCGGCAAGCGCGGCTCCATGGTGAAGTGGCTGAACACGCTGCACCCGTGGGAAGTCGCCGAGCCGCTAAGGCAGTTCGCCCTCGAACACCCGGTGGGCTCGGGGCTCGTCATCGCCTTCGCCCAGGTCATCGTCGGTGTGCTGACCATCTGCGGACTCTGGCAGCGGGTCGCCGCCGGTGTCGGGGCGCTGCTGTCGGCCGCGCTGCTCGTCACCGTCAGCTGGAAGACCGTCCCCGTCTACGAGACGCCCGACATCATCTACCTCGCCGCCTGGTCCCCGCTGATCATCGCGGGCGCCCCGGTGTACTCCGTCGACGGGCGGCTCGCGGGCGGCGCCTGGCGCACACTCGGGCCGCGCGCCGACATCTGGGAGCTGCGGCGCTATGTGCTGCGGCGGGGCGCGATCGTCACCGCGATCGTCGTCGGGCTGACGCTGCTCGTGGGGTCCGTGCTCGGTGGTGCCGTGCGGGACGCCGACCGGATCGTCGTTCCCGGGCCCGGCGAGGCGCCGCGCAACGAGTTGCCGGGGTCGCCGCTGCCGGGTGAGCCGAGCGCACGGCGCGAGAACAGCCCGTCCGCGTCCAACTCGCCCACCGCGGGCGCGACGTCGGCGACGCCTTCGCAGGCGGCCACGACGCCGGGGGCCACACGGGACACCGGGGCGGTCACCGGCGGGCAGCCGAGTCAGACGCAGGGGACGGCGGGGCAGGTGCCGCCGCAGCAGACCTCGCCGGTCGAGCAGGCGCCGAGTACCACTGCTGGGCCGAGCTCCAGCGGTGCCTCCGGCGGTACGACCGGGGGGGCCACCGGGTCGACCGGTGGGTCCACCGGGGGGAGCTCCTCGGGTGGGCAGCCCGGGCTGGTGGGGGGATTGCTCGGGTAGTCGCTCCACTGGTTGCGTCGATACGCCGATACGCCGATACGCCGATACACGGACGGGCCCCGCGTGATGCTTCGCGCGGGGCCCGTTGTCGTGTTCTGGCGTGAGGGAGATGGGTGTGAGGGAGACGAGCGTGAGGGGGACGGGCGGAGCGCCTGATGGATCGTGGCGATCGCGTTGCGGGCGGCTGCGGGTCGGTTGTGGCCTGTCGTGCAGTTCCCCGCGCCCCTTTGGCGGCCGGTGGCTGTCTGGCGCCCCTACGAGTCCGCGTTCCCCTCAGCGGCTCAGTGCCGCCAGTTCCTTCGCTGCCTCTGTCAGGTCCTTCGCCGTGTCGATGGCTCGCCAGTAGGCGCCCTGGGGGATGGGGAAGCCTGCCAGGCGGCGTTCTCGGGCCAGCCGGGGGAAGGTGGTGCGCTCGTGGTCGCCCCGGGCGGGGAGGAGGTCGGTGAACTCGGGGGAGAAGACGTAGACGCCGGCGTTGATCTCGTACGTAGTGGGCGGGGCCTCGATGAAGTCCGTCACGCGGCCGAAGCCGTCCGTCTTCACGGCGCCCCAGGGAATGCGGGGGCGAGCCAGGGCGAGGGTGGCCAGGGCGTCGCGTTCGGCGTGGAAGTCCGCCATGTCGCGGAGCGAGAAGCGGGTCCAGATGTCGCCGTTGGTGGCGTACCAGGGGCGGTCGGGGTGGGGGAGGTGTGAGGCGGCGTACTTGAGGCCTCCACCTCGGCCCAGGGGTTCCGTCTCGACGACCGTGGTGACGCGGACCGGCAGGTCGGCCGAGTCCAGCCACTTCTGCAGGACGTCGGCGAGGTGGCCGCAGGAGACGACCACGTCGGTCACGCCCTCCTCGGCGAGCCAGGTGAGCTGATGGCCGATGATCGGGGTGCCCGTACCGGGGATCTCGACCATGGGCTTGGGCCGGTCGTCGGTGTACGGACGCAGCCGGGAGCCCTGGCCACCGGCGAGGACCACGGCTTGAACGGGGCGCGACGCGGCGTTCGGATCGGTCATGACCGAACTGTACGTGGCGCCCCGTTCGCGGGAGCACGGCCCTGGGATCGGTATACGGGGTGGGAACGGGGCGGTATACGGGGTGCGAGCCCTGGAGCCCTGGGGAATCCTCCGGGACCTCTGGGAGCCGTTTGGGAGCTTGCTGAAGGCCGTGGGGAGCCGTGGAAGCCGCCTGGGGGAGCTTCTACGGCCCCGCGTGGCCCTCAGCGGCGCTGTGAGCGGGCCTCAGCTGTACTGGGCGGCCACTCCCGTCGCGAAGGACGTGTCGCAGACCGGGCGGGCGTAGGACTGGGCGCGGGTGGGGCCGTAGGCGCGGACCGCGGCGCGGCCGAGGGCGCGGGCGATGGAGGTGCAGTGCTTCGCCAGCGCGGGGCGGCCGTTCACCGCCTGCTGGAGGTGGGTGAGGGCGACGCCGGGGTCCTCCTCCTGGAGCTCCACGAGGAGCTTGTCGCGCAGCACCTCGTGCGGGGCGCGGGTCTTGGCGCGCTGGGAGACCTCCGAGCCGGCCAGCACCGACTCCGCGGGGTCGGAGCCCGACCAGTTGACCCGGGTGACCGCGAGGGTGCCGGAGAGGACCAGGACGACGGGCAGGACCAGGGCCAGGGAGCGGCCGATCCGGCGGGCGGGACCGCGGCCGTGCCGCGTCCGTTGGGTGTGGGTGTGGGTGTGCTTCACGCGAGTGAGGGTAGCGCGGGGTAGTGATATGGCGACATTAGGTCACCGGTACGGGGGATGTCGAAGCGCCGTCCCGAGGGTGGCGGGTTGACGCACGCTGGTCGAAATGAACCTATTTGTCGGGGTAGTTGGTGGCAACGAAGAAGGCCCCGCAGATGTTTGCGAGGCCTTCTTCGTCAACCTGGGTGATTTATCCCGGGCCGGTGGTTTCGCGAACGGTCACGAACGCACCGTGTCCGGCTCAGTCGGAGAGGCGCTCGCCCGTCGAGGTCGAGAACACGTGGTTCTCGCCCGGACGCGGCACGACGTGCAGCGTCGCGCCCTTCTCCGGGACCTGGCGGCCGTTGACGCGGACCACGAGGTCCTTGGTCTCGCCGTCGACCTCGGCGGTGCCGTAGACGTAACCGTCGGCGCCGAGCTCCTCGACGACGTTGACGGTGACGGCGAGGCCGGCCGGGGCGTCGGCGGAGTCCTTGGACAGGGTGGAGGCGACGGCGCTGCCGTGCTCCACGATGTCGAAGTGCTCGGGACGGACACCGACGGTGACCGTGGTGTCACCCTTGTCGGAGGCGGCCTTGAGGGCGTCACGGTTGACCGGGACGACGCTGTTGCCGAACTTCACACCGCCGTCGGTGATCGGGACCTCGACCAGGTTCATGGCCGGGGAGCCGATGAAGCCGGCGACGAAGAGGTTGGCCGGGCGGTCGTACATGTTGCGCGGGGTGTCGACCTGCTGGAGCAGACCGTCCTTGAGGACCGCCACACGGTCGCCCATCGTCATGGCCTCGACCTGGTCGTGGGTGACGTAGACGGTGGTGATGCCGAGGCGGCGCTGCAGGGACGCGATCTGCGTACGCGTCGAGACACGGAGCTTGGCGTCGAGGTTCGACAGCGGCTCGTCCATGAGGAAGACCTGGGGCTCACGCACGATGGCACGGCCCATGGCGACACGCTGACGCTGACCACCGGAGAGGGCCTTCGGCTTGCGGTCCAGGTAGTCGGTGAGGTCGAGGATCTTGGCGGCCTCTTCGACCTTCTGCCGGATCTCCGCCTTGTTCACACCGGCGATCTTGAGCGCGAAGCCCATGTTGTCGGCGACCGACATGTGCGGGTACAGCGCGTAGTTCTGGAACACCATGGCGATGTCCCGGTCCTTCGGCGGCAGGTGCGTGACGTCGCGGTCACCGATGCGGATGGCGCCGCCGTTGACGTCCTCAAGACCCGCGAGCATGCGGAGCGAGGTGGACTTGCCGCAACCGGACGGACCGACGAGGACGAGGAACTCGCCGTCCTCGATGTCGATCTCCAGAGCATCGACGGCGGGCTTCGTGGAACCCGGGTAGATGCGGGTCGCCTTGTCGAACGAGACTGTGGCCATGGGTCGTAGGCCCCCTTCACCGGCAGGAACGTGCCGGACGATCCGAGTAAAGGTGGTGATCCACCGCGGACGGTTCCACGGTGGTGTAGTCCACGAGAGTGGATTGGGTCAGGACGGTACCTGGCGTTCACCTGGTCTGTCAGTACCTGGACCCCTGTGAACTTCGCGGAAATTTTCGACGAGTACGCCCTGTGACGTGGGTACACTGCACGGGCGCCCCCGCGAGGGGCCACGCCTCCTTAGCTCAGCTGGCCAGAGCAACGCACTTGTAATGCGTAGGTCGTCGGTTCGAATCCGACAGGGGGCTCCGGGGATCCCGGGTCGCGATGGTGGCCCGGGATCTTGTTGTTGGAGGGGTGGGTCAGGGGAGTCGGCGGGCGAGTTCCAGGTCGTCGGGGTCCAGGGGGCGGCCTTCTTCGATCTCCCAGACGGCGTTCTGGAGGAGGCGGGCGAGGGTCCAGGCTCGGGCGCGGTCGCGGTCCAGGGAGAGGACGTCCGTCATCGCGTCGAAGCGCCAGGGGACCTCGTTCGGGTCGAAGCGGTTGTTCAGGGCCGGCCAGAGTTCGAAGGCGGGGTCGCCGGCCAGGGGCTTGGGGTCGATGGCGAGCCAGGGTGCGCGGTCGGCGCCCAGGACGTTGTCGAAGTGCAGGTCCCAGTGGAGGAGGCGGTCGCCGGGTTCGGACACGACCTCGCGCAGCGCTGCCGCGCAGTCCGCGATCAGGCGGCGGTCGGACGTGTCCGGGATGCGGGCCAGGACCGGTGGGGTGCGGTCCAGCATGTCCGTCGCGATGTCGGACAGGCGGCGCATGGCAGGCGGGGCCGGTGCGGTGGTCAGGTGGGCCAGGAGGCGGGCGATGACCAGGACGGCCTTGCGGGTGTCGGGCTCGTGGGACAGCATGCGGGCCGGGTCGAGGCGTTCGAGCAGCATGGTGCCTGTTTCGCCGTCGTGGGCGAGGAGCCGTACCGCCCCGTCGCCGTCCCAGACGCGCAGGGCGACCGGCTCGCCCTCGCTCTCGGCGTCGAGGATCTGGAGCTTGAGGACCGCAGGGGTGTCGTCGGCCGTGCGGACCACGGGCAGGACCAGGGCGCACATGCCGTGCATGGCCGGCCCGTCGAGGCGCAGCCCCCACCGGTTCAGGAATGCGGTGGCCAGGTCCGGAAGGGCGGCGGCGAAGGCCACGCCCTTCTCGTCGAAGAACATCTCCAGCGTGGCGGCCAGTTCCTCCGGTACCGAGATGGCGTCGATCATGCGGGTGACACTACGCGTGCGCCTTCCCGGAGTTCTCTGGATTTCCGGCCCGGAGGCGGCACGTACGCCACGAAATCCGTAGGAGACAGGGCCTGTCGGCAGGGGTTAGCGTCCGGCCATGAGCAGCTCGGACGCGATCGCCGGCACCGTCAACGGTGGGATCTCCTTCTGGTACGCGCAGGCCGGCCTTCCCGTTCCCAGGGAGCCGCTGGCCGGGGACGCGTCCGCCGACGTGGTGATCGTCGGGGGTGGGTACACCGGGCTGTGGACGGCCTACTACCTGAAGAAGGCCGCCCCTTCTCTGCGGGTCGTCGTCCTGGAGCGGAAGTTCTGCGGGTACGGGGCTTCGGGGCGCAACGGCGGGTGGCTCTACAACGGGATCGCGGGACGGGACCGGTACGCGCGGCTGCACGGGCGGGAGGCCGCCATGCGGTTGCAGCGGGCCATGAACGAGACCGTCGACGAGGTCGTGCGCGTGGCGGGGGCGGAGGGGATCGAGGCGGACATCCATCGGGGCGGGGTGCTCGAAGTCGCTTACACCCCGGCTCAGTCGGGGCGGCTCAAGGCCTTTCACGAACACGAACTCGCGTACGGGGAGGTCGACCGCGAGCTGTACGGCGCGCGGGAGACGGCCGAGCGGATCCGGGTCGCCGATGCCGTGGGGTCGACGTGGACGCCGCACGGGGCGCGGCTGAACCCGGTGAAGCTGGTGACGGGGCTGGCGGCCGTCGTCGAGGGGCTGGGGGTGACCGTGCACGAGCTGACGCCGGTGACCGAGATCCGGCCGGGGCACGCGGTCACGCCGTACGGCACGGTCCGGGCGCCCTATGTGCTGCGCTGCACGGAGGGCTTCACGGCGAACCTCAAGGGGCAGCGGCGGACCTGGCTGCCGATGAACTCGTCGATGATCGCCACCGAGCCACTGACCCCCGCGCAGTGGGCGGCGATCGGCTGGGAGGGCCGCGAGACGCTCGGTGACATGGCGCACGCGTACATGTACGCCCAGCGCACCGCCGACGACCGGATCGCGCTGGGTGGCCGCGGGGTGCCGTACCGCTTCGGGTCGCGGACGGACAACGACGGGCGTACGCAGGCGGCGACGATCGAGGCGCTGTACGAGATCCTGGTGAAGTTCTTCCCCTCGCTGGCGGGGGTGAAGGTCGACCATGCATGGTCGGGTGTGCTCGGGGTCCCCCGCGACTGGTGTGCCACGGTCACCCTGGACCGGTCGACGGGGCTCGGCTGGGCGGGCGGTTACGTCGGCTCCGGTGTGGCCACCGCCAACCTCGCCGCCCGCACCCTCCGCGACCTCGTCCAGCGGGACTCGGGGCAGGCCGGGGCGACGGAGCTGACGTCGCTGCCGTGGGTGAACCACCGGGTGCGCAAATGGGAGCCGGAGCCGTTGCGTTGGGCGGGGGTGCAGGGGATGTACGCGACGTATCGCACCGCCGACCGGCGTGAAGCCGCCTCGCACAAGGGGGAGTCGTCGCGGTTGGCGCGGTGGGCGGACCGGGTGGCGGGGCGGCACTGAGGGCACCTCGGCATTGACGGCACGAGTCGGCGTTGACGGCACGAGTCGGCGTTGACGGCTCGACAACCCCCGGGAAATCCGTGAGTGCTGTGTCACACCTGTGTGCGAACATCGCCTCACTGACCACGTGAGCCCGGGATCCGACCGTTCCGCGGGCTCCGACCGTTCCGGGGGGAACCCATGCCGGCCTTGAGCCTGCCCGTGAGACGGAGACGCGGGCGGCCTGTTGTGCCGCTGCTCGCGCTGACCGTTCTGGTCTCGCTGCTCACCTCGCTGTTGACCCTGACCGGGGCGGGGACCGCCCGCGCCGACGACCCGGTGGAGTGCGCGCCGCTCGCGCTCGCGCCGTTCGGGGATCCGGGCGATTCCGTCGCCCGTGGCACGCTCGCCGGTGGGGCGAGGGCCTGCCACACGGTCACCGCCGAGGCGGGCCGCCACCAGGTGTCGCTCGCGGACCCCCGCCACGAGGCCTTCGTGGTGGTCCGCGGTGCCGACGGCACCGAGCCCGAGTGCACCGCCCCCAACTACGGCGTGCGCTGGTGCGACTTCCCGGCGGCCGGCGCCTACACCGTGGTGGTGGACAACTCGGGGGGCTTCGACGCCACCGACTACCAGCTCGGTGTGGTTCCGCTGGCCGGGTCCGAGGGCTGTGCCCCGGCCGTGGGCACATCGTGGGACCTGCCCTCGGCGACGTTCAGGGTGGTCAGCCCGGTGCAGGTCGACTGCCTGCCGTTCCGGGGAGAACCGGGCGAGCGCGTCAACGTGTACAGGGGCGACGTCCGGCAGTGGATCACCGATGAGACCGGCACGGACATCTGCGAGCGCGGCGAGGACGACGAGCACGGCTGTGTCCTGCCCGGCGACGGCCCGTACCGGGTGCTGTCGTACGGCTTCTCCGACAGCGGGCTGCCCGCCGATGAGCGGCTGCAGATCCGTCGGCTCTCCGCGGCCGAGGGCTGCCCGGCCCTGACGACCGGCGCGTACGGCACCCCGCCCGCGCCCGGCACTCTGCGTTGCCGTTCGCTGACCGTGCCCGCGGCGGGCCGGTTCCTGGTGAGCCCGGTGGACCCCGAGCAGAACGAGGCCCTGTGGTCGTACGTCTACGACGGCGAGGGCAAGAAGGTCTGCCAGGCGGGCGGTTGGTGCACCTTCCCCGCAGCCGGGCCCTACACGCTGGTGGTGGGCGACCCGAATCGCGTCAGCGACCCCCAGTACGCCACGGCCTTCCTCGACCGCACCGGCACCGAGGGCTGCCGGTCCGTCGAATGGGGGCGCCACGAGGGCGAGTTCGGCGGCGCGGGGGAGTACGACTGCCTGCTGCTGCCCGGCTCGGAGGGAGCGCGGTTCGCGGCGCTGACCAAGCTCGGTGGGCCGGGGCCCCGACCGGCGGTCGAAGTCCTGGACGGCGAGGGCGTCACCCAGTGCACCGACGAGGCGCTCAACACGGGCACCTGCGAGCCGGCGGGCACGGCGCCCTACCGCCTGCTCGTGCGCGCGGACTCCGGTACGACCGGGGCGTACGCGCTCGACCTCGTCCGCACCGACACCCCCGAGGGCTGCGCCGAACTGCCGAGCGGGAGCTTCGCCGACGACGGCGCCCGGGCCACGTTCGGCACGGGCGGCGGGGTCTTCTCGCGCTGTCTGAGCGTTCCGGAGGGCGAGCACACGGAAGCCGAGGTCTTCCAGCTGATCGCCACGTCCGGCGGTGTCGCCGCCCGGTTCTCCGTGGTCGACGCCGACGGCAGGAAGATCTGCGACCGCAGTGCCAGCACCAACGGGTGGGTGCTGTGCGCGCTGACGCCGGGCAAGGCGCACACCGTGCTCGTCAACGGCAGGGACCAGGCGGCCACGTACACGCTCGCGCGACGTGACGTCACGGCGTCCGCCTCCTCGGCCGGCTGCGCCGCGAGCGCGGCGACCAAGGTGGGAGGGGCCTCCGTTCCGGGGACCCATGGGGCGCCGGGCACCCTGCGCTGCCATCGCGTCACCACCACCGCCGCCACCGATGTCGTGCACATCGACGTCCGGGACAGGCTCGGCACCGGCAACATCGCGGTGTTCGGCGGCGACGGCGGCATGGAGTGCTCGTTCCGCAACCGGCCCTGCGCGGTGAGCGGGTCCATCAGCCACCAGGTTCTCGTGCAGGTTCCGGCCAGCCTCAAGACCGCGCCCGACTACCGTCTGGACGCCCTGCGCATCGCCACCGCCGACGGGCCGGCCGCCGAGTGCGAGAAGGTGCCCACGGTGGCGTACGGGTACGGCCCGGTCACGGGCAGGCTCGACGAGTCGCGCACCGCGGTGTGCGCGGTGCTGCCGACCGCGGGCTTCGACACCTTCGCCACCGAGATCAGCGACACCACCGGTGCCACGACGACGGCGGTGCCCGTGCTCTACACCATGTCCTCGTGGTCCAACGGCTGCGTGAACTCCTCGGACGGCTACCGCTGCGGTGTGGACGGCTCGCCCGGCCAGAGCGCACCGAGCCTGTTCCTGCTGGGCCTGCCGGAGAAGGCGTCCACCACCTCCTACCGGGCGAGGCTGGTCTGCTCGCCCACGCTGTGCGGCACCGAGGAGGTGGGCGTCACCTCGGTCGGCCCGGACACGGGCGCGGCCGACGGCAAGGTCACGCTCACGGTGACCGGCACCGCGCTGCCCGCGGACGCAGAGGTCCGGCTGTACCAGAGCGGCCGGAGCATCATGGCGAAGACGGAGTCGGTGTCCACGGACCACCGGACGCTGACGGCCACCCTCGACCTGACCGGCGTGTCCCCGGGCACGTGGAGCGTCAGCGTGATCGCGCGCGGCTGGGAGTTCCAGCGCGGCACCTTCACGGTCACCCGGGCGCAGCTGAGGAACACCGCCGCGCCCAAGGTGTCCGGCACCGTCGCCGTCGGCGCCAAGGCAACGGCGACGCACGGCAGTTGGTCCTCGGCGCCGTCGTCGTACACGTACCAGTGGAACGCGGACGGCAAGGCGATCAAGGGCGCCACGGCCTCGACGTACATGGTTCCGGCAGGGCTGCTGGGCAAGAGGCTGACCGTGACGGTCGGCGCCGCCAAGTCCGGCTGGGACGGCGGGACGGCGACCTCGGCCGCGGTGACGGTCGCCAAGGGCTCCGCGCCCAAGGTGACCAAGGCGCCCGTGATCAGCGGGACGGCGAAGGTCGGGAAGAGGTTGAAGGCGAGCAAGGGGACCTGGAGCCCTGCCGCCGGGTCGTACGCGTACCAGTGGTACGCGGGCGGCAAGGCGATCAAGGGGGCGGCCGAGTCGTCGCTGGTGCTGAAGTCGGCGCAGAAGGGCAAGAAGATCACGGTGAAGGTGATCGCGCACCGTGCGGGGCACAAGGACGGCTCGGCGGTGAGCAAGGCGACCCGGGCGGTCGTGAAGTGAGCTGACCGCCACGTCGGTGCCCTGGTGGCCCCTGCCCGATCGGGCAGGGGCCACCGGCTTTCGTTCCCGGGGTCATGTGGCGGTGTTGGGGGCCTTCGCCCTGTTCGGCGTGGCCGCGAGGGGACCTGCGAGGAGGATGCTCGCATTGGCCCACCGGAGGGCGGTCGCGCAGCTGTGTCGACGCCCTCGCGAACGGTCGTGGTGGTGCGGTCGTGGGCCGCGAGGCAGGAGGTTCGCTGGTCGTGACGATGGTCTTCAGCAGGACCGCGCCGATCTGATCACCCACCTGCCGGGCGGTGTTGACGGTTGTCGCGGAGGTAACGCCCGCCTCGCTCGGGGCGACTCCGGCGGTGGCGGTGGCGGTGGCGAAGACCGGAATGAAGGTCGTGGCCATACCTCCGGGGGGTCGGTGGTCCCATGGTCGGGACCGGGCATGGGATGTCATGGCTCCAGTACCACCTTTCCGGTGGTGCCGCGGTTTTCCAGGGCTCGGTGGGCGGCGGCTGCCTGGGGGAGGGGGAAGCGGTGGACGGCCGGGGTGAGGCGGCCGGTGGCGGCTTCGGCGAGGGCGCGGAGTTCGAGGGTGCGGAGGGGGTCGGGGCCACCCGCCCGACGCCGCATCTCCTCGCCCAGGACCGACTCCGAGACGCCCTCGACGACGTACGGTCCGCCCTCCTTGATCCCGCTCGCCGACCAGCCGAAGACGAGGTGCCTGCCGCCGGGGGCGAGCAGGGCGACGGACTCCCGCGCCGCCGTCCCGCCGACCCCGTCGAAGACGATCGTGGCCTTCCCCCGGTACGCCGCGACCTTCTCCGGCCACGCCGGGTCCGTGTAGTCGACGGCGAGATCGGCGCCGTTCGCCGCCACCCGGGCCGTCTTCTCGGGCCCGCCGGCCAGGCCGACCACCGTGGCGCCCGCGTTCTTGGCGTACTGCACGAGCAGTGTGCCGAGACCGCCGGCCGCGGCCGGGATCACGACCACGTCGTCCGGGCCCGGTTCGGCGAAGAGCAGTATCCCCATCGCCGTACGGCCCGTGCCGATCATCGCGACGGCCTCGGCGAAGTCGAGGTTCTCCGGGATCTCGTGCAGCCGTTCGATCTCCGTGACGGCCAACTCGGCGTAACCGCCGGGCACGAAGCCGAGGTGTGCGGTGACCCGTCTGCCGAGCCAGAGTTCCGGGACGCCCTCCCCGAGCGCCTCGACGACGCCGGCGATCTCGCGGCCGGGGACCGTGGGCAGTTCCGGTGTCGGTCCGGGCCCGGGGTGGCCCTCGCGGATGGCTGTGTCCAGCAGGTGTACGCCCGCCGCGGCGACGGCGACACGGACCTGGCCCGGACCGGGCTCGGGGTCCGCGACCTTCTCGTACGTGAGGTTCTCGGCCGGACCGAAGGCGTGCAGACGGATGGCGTGCATGTGGGCCCCCTTGGGCGGTCTCGCGTGCGCGTGGCGTGCGTACGTCTCGTTTCGCCTGGCGAGCCCCAGACTCCGACCTCAAGCGCGCTTGAGGTCAAGGGTGTTCTTCGACCTTCTGCCCAGCGCCAGCGAGACGGCCGC
Organism: Streptomyces europaeiscabiei; assembly: GCF_036346855.1. Lineage (NCBI taxonomy): Bacteria > Bacillati > Actinomycetota > Actinomycetes > Kitasatosporales > Streptomycetaceae > Streptomyces > Streptomyces europaeiscabiei. Next base: position 4,781,701 of record NZ_CP107841.1, on the reverse strand, counting down.
GAGCGCGCTGTTGAACGACACCTCCGAGAGCACGCCCGGCGCCGCGACCTGGTCGCCCACGAGGTACACGCCGTCTCCCCGGTCCACGGCAGGGCGGTCGCGCCAGCTGGTGCCGGGCGGATCGACCGCGCCCGTACGGCCGTTCGAGGTCGCCTCGCGCCGCCAGGTGACCCGGTCCCGCCAGCCGGGGAAGCCCAGGTCCAGCAGGCGTTCCGCTCGGGCGACGCCGTCCGCCCGTGACTCGTGCGGACCGATCGGGAACTGCCCCTGGAGCAACTGCTCGCCCGCCGGGGCCAGCGTGCGGTCCTGCGCGGTGAACCGTTCGATCCAGCCGGGCGCGTCCAGGTCGGAGACCGTGAACGCGTCGCCCCGGCGGGTGCGTACGGCGAGGTCGACGAGTGCCGTACGGCCGCTCGGCCAGGTCAGCGAGTCGTCCTTGAGCAGGCGACGGGCGGCGGCGAGGGAGGTGGCGACGATGATCGGGCCGGTGCCCCTGCCCCTGCCCTTGCTGTTGCTGTTGCTGTTGCCGGTGAGGGTGTCGAGGGTGTCGACGCGGCTGAGGGTCTCCATGCGGACGCCGAGGTTCCAGGCGCGGGCCGCCATGCGGTCGATGACGCTCGCCCAGCCACCGCGTGGGTAGTGCGCCTCCGGGGGCAACTTCGTGGCCCGGCGCAGCCGTTCCTGCACGAAGGCGGCGGACAGGGAGCCCGGGGCGTGGTGGAACAGCGCCACCGCCGAGTAGTTGGCGGCGGCGCGCGCGGCCTCCTCGCCGGCCTGTTCGGTCGCCCAGGTGAGGAAGTCGACGTCGACGGGCGCCTGTTGGCCCGTACGGCGTGGGCGGAGGAGCCTGAGCATCGCGTACGGCGGGGTCCGGCGCAGGGCGCCCTTGTGGTGCAGGCGCAGCCGGGCGGCCTCCAGGGGCGGGAGAGGCGCGAGCGGCCCGATCAGGTCGCGTTGCCCGAGCCACGTCCAGTGCGGGCCGCCGCTGTACAGCGCGTGCGGTCCCTCGTTCGTCCGGTACGGCCCCTCCGCGGTCCGCGCCCGGCCGCCGAGCGTGTGGTGCGCCTCGTACACGGTGACCCTCGCCCCTGCCTCGGCGGCGGTGATCGCCGCGGTGAGCCCGGCGAAACCGCCGCCGATGATGGTGAGGGGGGTGGGGGCGGGGACGCGTGTGGCGTGGGTGCGGGGTGCGGTGCCCGTACGGGGGGAGGGGCCGGGCTCGGCTGGAGCGCGGTGCATGGCTGGGGCTCCCTTGGTCGGTGCCGGTCGGTGCCGGTCGGTGCCGGTCGGTGCCGGTCGGTGTCGGCCGTCTTGGCGGCTGTCCGCGTGTACGACAGGTCGAGGGCGCCGGAATGTGACATGGGGCTGTCGGTTGGTGGTTTGGCGGGGTGTCGGCGCAGGTCAGGGTGATTGTCAGTGGCGGGGTGCACGATGGGGGCATGGTGAGGGCGAGGTCGGTGTCGGGGTCGAGGTCGAGGTCGGTGGTGAAGGCGGCGCGGCGGCCGGAGGTGCGGTTGCCGATGCTGGAGGCGTATGCGGGCGGGGGGCTGGAGCCCGACGGGGACTATGACGGGCTGGAGTTCCATGAGGAGGACTTCGCCGGGCAGGACGGCGGGGGCGCCCGTTTCATGGACTGCGCGCTGCGAGGCTGCGCGCTGGACGAGACGCGGCTGCACCGGGCTCGCGTGCTCGACTCCGTCCTCACCGGGATACGGGGTGTCGGCACGGATCTCGCCGAGGCGACGTTGCGTGACGTGGAGCTGGTCGATGCGCGGCTCGGCGGGGTGCAGTTGCACGGGGCCGTGCTGGAGCGGGTGCTCGTGCGCGGGGGGAAGATCGACTACCTCAACCTGCGTGAGGCTCGGCTCAAGGATGTGGTCTTCGAGGACTGCGTGCTGGTCGAGCCGGATTTCGCGGGTGCGCGGCTGGAACGGGTCGCGTTTGTGGGGTGCGCGTTGAAGGGGGCCGATCTGAGTGGCGTGACCCTGGTGGATGTGGATCTGCGGGGGGCCGCGTCGGTGGAGATCGTGCGGGGGGTGGATCGGTTGTCCGGGGCGGTGATCAGCGCGGCCCAGTTGATGGACCTGGCGCCGGTGTTGGCGGGGGAGATGGGGATTCGGGTGGAGGGGTGACCTGCGGGGGTGCCTGGTGGGGTTCGCCCCCCACCGCCCCTACCCGTTCCCATCCCCGAGGGGCGGTGCCCCTTCAACACCCACCGCGGGTTCGTCGTGGTTGCTCGCGCGGTTCCCCGCGCCCCTGAAAGACTCCGCTCCCGCCGGGCCCGCAGACGACCGCGGCGCCCCTACGGGAGTCTGGGGAAGCGGGACTGGAGGGTCCAGATCGCCGGGTTCTCGGCCAAGGCGTCGTGGAGGTCGCAGAGGTCGGCGATCACATCGTGCAGGAAGTCGCGGGCCTCGCGGCGGAGCTCGGTGTGGGAGAAGGTCAGCGGGGGTTCCTCGGCCCGCATCCAGTCCGCCTCGACGTCCACCCACCCGAAGCGCCGCTCGAAGAGCATGCGGTCGGTGGACTCGGTGAAGTCGAGTTCCGCGTACTGGGGCCGGGAGGCACGGGACCCGGCCGGGTCCTGGTCCAGCCGTTCCACGATGTCGCACAGCGCCCACGCGAAGTCCAGCACCGGCACCCATCCCCAGGCTGTGGACAGCTCCCGGTCCGCCTTGGTGTCGGCGAGGTAGACGTCTCCGCAGAACAGGTCGTGCCGCAGCGCGTACACGTCGGCGCGGCGGTAGTCCGTCTGCGGCGGGTCGGGGAAGCGGTTGGAGAGGGCGTAGCCGATGTCGAGCACGTAGGCGATGGTGTCATGTCCTCATAGGATCCCCGACGTGTCCCGATCCGCACCGGTTGTCCCCGCCGCCCTGCTCACTGTCGCGCTGGCACTCACGCTCACGTCGTGCACCGGGGGCGGCGGCGCGGCCGAGGAGAGCAGGGGTTCCGCCGGCCTCCGGGACCCGTACTTCCCCAAACTCGGCAACGGCGGCTACGACGTCACCCACTACGCCCTCACCCTTGGATACGAACCCCCGGCCGATACGGATACCGAGCCCGATGCCGACTCCCACTCCGACACCGAGCCCGATGCCGACACCGGCGCCGGCACCGACACCGGCACCGACACCGATACCGACACCGATACCGAGGTCGACACCGAGGCGGACGCCCACCTGCGTGCCACCGCCGTCGTCACCGCACGGGCGACGCGCAACCTCGGCTCCTTCAACCTCGACCTGAAGGGGATGGACGTCGGGTCGGTCACCGTCGATGGCGCGGCGGCGCGTTGGAAGCGGGCGGGGCAGGAGTTGACCGTCACCCCCGAGAACGGGCTTCGCGAAGGGGAGACGTTCCGTACGACGGTGCGCTACTCGGGCGCCCCGGAGACGATCACCGACCCGGACGGCTCCCGGGAGGGCTGGCTGCCGACCGCCGACGGAGTCCTCGCGCTGGGCGAACCGGCGGGCTCGATGACCTGGTTCCCCGGCAACCACCACCCCTCCGACAAGGCGACCTACGACATCACGGTCACCGTCCCCGAGGGCCTGCGGGCCGTCTCCAACGGGGAGTTGAGGAGCGAGTCCACCAAGAGCGGCCGTACGACCTACTCCTGGCACACCGCCGAGCCGATGGCGAGTTACGTGGCCACGATCGCGATCGGCACGTACGAGATCCGACACTCGACAGTGGGCGCGGACGAGGGCGAGGGCGCGGACGAGGGCGAGGGCGAGGGCACGGACGAAGGCACGGGCGCGGGTCGGCTTCCGGTGTACGTCGCCGTCGATCCCGCGCAGGCCGAGGACAGCCGCGCGGTCCTCGGCCGGATCCCCGAGGTCATCGAGTGGGCGGAGGGGAACTTCGGCCCGTACCCCTTCTCCTCCACCGGCGCGATCGTCGAGAGGCCGGAGGACGTGGCGTACGCCCTGGAGACCCAGAACCGCCCCGTCTTCCCCGGCGCCCCGGACCTCTCGCTCCTCGTCCACGAACTGGCCCACCAGTGGTACGGCGACTCCGTCACCCCGAAGAGCTGGCGGGACATGTGGCTCAACGAGGGCTTCGCCACGTATGCCGAGTGGCTGTGGGAGGAGGACCACGGCGGCGACACCGCCCAGGAGATCTTCGACGCGCTGTACGAGGGCGACTACCACCAGGACGCCGCCTCGAACGAGGCCGTCTGGGACTTCCCGCCCGCGAAGCCGCCGAGCGCCGCCCGTATCTCCGACAGCCCGGTGTACGAACGCGGTGCCATGGTCCTGCACAAGATCCGCGAGGCGGTCGGCGACGACGCCTTCTTCGGGCTGATCCGGGGCTGGGCGACCGCTCACCGCCACGGCAACGCGGACACGGCCGACTTCACGGCGTACGTCGAGAAGTTCGCGGAGAAGGCGGCTCCGGACGCGGACCTGACGCCGATCTGGGAGGAATGGCTGTACGGGGAGGGCAGGCCGCCGGAGGCGTGAGAGTGCTGTTCCGTCACTTCCCGGATTTCTCCGACCTCTCGAACTCCGTCAGCAGCGACAGCAGTTCGGGCGGCCACACGGCCTCCTCCGCCTCGGTGAGCTCCTGGCGGGTCCACCAGCGCCAGGCCAGGATGCCTTCCTTGGTGCGCGCGGCGGCGAGGAGGCCACCGACCGGCTCACGGCGGGGCCCCCGGGCCACGAACATCTGGTCGTACTGACGGACGGGGACGTCGGCGCGGATGAAGTCATGGTCCCAGGTACCGAGGAAGGCGCCCGGCTCCACGTCCGTCCAGCCCGTTTCCTCACGCAGTTCCCGCAGGGCACCCTCGCGCGGTGCCTCGTCCGCTTCCAGACCGCCTCCGGGCAGCGCCCAGTGCACGCCCACCTCCTCGTTGTGGTACTTGAACAGGAAGACGGCACCCTCCGGATCGAGTACGGCGACCCGTGCGGCCCGGCGCGGCGTACGGAGCGTCCTGCGCAGCACCGTGCACGGGCGCCCCAGCTGGCGGTCCCGGCGACGCTCGACGACCTCGTAACCGAGAGACGTCCAGAACGCCAGGGCACCGGGGTTGTTGTCGAGCGCCGCCAGCCGCACGGCGGTACGCCCTGCCCGCCGGAACCGTTCCTCGACGAGGGCCGCCAACTGCCGCCCGTACCCCCGTCGTTGGGCCGCCGTGTCGACGAGCAGCAGCCCGATCCACGGGTCGGGGTCGGCCGGATCGGGATGGCGCGCGAGGGTGATGGCGACCCCGACGAGCCGCCGGCTGTTACTGGCGCTGTCGCTGTCGCCGCGGTCACCGAGGCTGCCGCCGCCGCCGTCGCGGGCGAGCAGGATCTCCACGTCCGGGTTGGCCAGCTCCACCGACAGTGCCGCAGCCACCTGCTCGGGACGGATGTCGTTCGCGTCCGGGAAGTCACCGCTGAGGGTGTAGAAGTCGCGGTTGGAGGCGTGCAGGGCGGTGAGTTCGGCGAGGAGGGGGCCGGGAATGGTTCCGTCCTCGGCCGTGTGGAGTGGTTCGAGCAGCAGCATGCCCCGCACGCTATCGACCGGGTCTGACACCGGCCCCGGACCGAGCGACTAGATTCCCGCCCTCCGCTCCCCTGACTCCCCACTCACAACCCCCACCCATAACTCCCTACACTTCTGTGTCGAGCTGGGCGCGGGGCCATGGTCGCGACCGCCGAACCGACGGCACGTACCCGCCTCGCTGCACATCCAGTACTCCGCCGACTGGCGGGTGTGAGGGCCGACGGGTGTGAAGACGGGTGCGAGGACGCGGCGTGTGGTGGGGCCAGGCAGGACGGCCGAAGGCCCCGCTGCGACGGCGGGCGTCGCGGCGGGGCCTTCGGCGGTGTGGTGCGGTGCGGGGCATCGGCGCCCCGGACGGTCTAAACGTCAGACGCTGACGCCGAAGTCCTGGGCGATGCCGACGAGGCCCGAGGCGTAGCCCTGGCCGACCGCGCGGAACTTCCACTCGGCGCCGTTGCGGTACAGCTCGCCGAAGACCATGGCGGTCTCGGTGGCGGCGTCCTCGGAGAGGTCGTAGCGCGCGATCTCGGCGCCGCCGGCCTGGTTGACGATACGGATGTAGGCGTTGCGGACCTGGCCGAAGTTCTGCGAGCGGTTCTCGGCGTCGTAGATGGAGACCGGGAAGACGATCTTGTCGATGTCGGCGGGGAGACCCGCCAGGTTGACGTTGATCGCCTCGTCGTCGCCCGCGCCCTCACCCGTGCGGTTGTCACCGGTGTGGACGATGGTCTGGTCCGGGGTCTGCTTGTTGTTGAAGAACACGAAGTGGCCGTCCGAGTAGACCTTGCCCTGCGTGTTGACCGCGATCGCGGAGGCGTCGAGGTCGAAGTCCGTGCCGGTGGTGCTACGGACGTCCCAGCCGAGGCCCACGGTGACGGCCGTCAGGCCCGGGGCCTCCTTGGTGAGCGAGACGTTGCCACCCTTGGACAGGCTTACAGCCATGGTTGGGAGTCCTTCCCTCGTTGCGTACGTGCCTTACGGGCTTCGTGCCGGGGACGAAGCTACCTGTACCCCTATGAACGTCGGGAGGGGCGCCAGAGGTTCCTGCGGTTTTTACTTTCTTTACCCGAGCTTCGGCCGGGCGCGGTACGCAGCATCGCCGGACGCGGTGAAAAGGGCGTGACGTGGACCGGACATCCGCGCGACGATGGGGGCATGTCCGGTCCTCACGTCATCCGTGGCTCCGTCTCGCTTCCCGAGGCCGAGCTCATGTGGCGTTTCTCCCGGTCCTCCGGTCCCGGCGGACAACACGTCAACACCAGTGACTCGCAGGTCGAGCTGAGGTTCGACCTCGCGAACACCGAGGCACTTCCCGAGGTGTGGAAGGCGCGGGCGCTGGAGCGGCTCGCGGGGCGCCTCGTCGAGGGGGTCGTCAGCGTGCGGGCCTCCGAGCACCGTTCCCAGTGGCGCAACCGGGAGACCGCCGCCGTACGTCTGGCCGCGCTGCTCGCGGAGGCGACCGCGCCGCCGCCCAGGCCGCGCCGGGCCACCCGTATCCCGAGGGGGATCAACGAACGGCGGCTGCGGGAGAAGAAGCAGCGGTCCGACACCAAGCGGGGGCGGTCGGGGCGGGACTGGGGCTGAGGCCCGGGTCGGCGCTCCTGCGTAGGCGGCAAGGGCAAGGGTGAGGGCAAGTGGTGATCGGTAGGTGGTAGGCGCCTGAGTGTCGTGATCGGGTCGCTCGCGCGAATTCCCACGCTTCCGGCGGGGCCGGCCTTTACGGGGCCAAATGCCTGTAACGGCCCCGGAAATAGGCCAGAGGGCCGCCTCCGGACCCCGGCGACGTCGAAGCCAGGACCCTGCCGATGACGAGGGTGTGGTCGCCGGCGGTCACCCGTTGTTCGGTGCGGCATTCCAGGGTCGCCAGGGCGTCGTCGATCAGGGGGGCGCCGGTGATTTCGCCCCGGGTGTACGAGAGGTCGTCGAAGAGGAGGCGGTCGCTCACGCGGCCCTTCATGGCGAAGCGGCCGGCGATGGTGCGCTGGTGGTCGGAGAGGACGGATACGGCCCACAGGGGCTGCTCGTCGAGAAGGTCGTCCATGCGGGAACCCTCGCGGAGGCTGACCATGACGAGGGGCGGGTCGAGGGACACCGACATGAACGAGGTGGCCGTCATGCCGACGTCCTCGCCGCGCGGCCCGTCCTGATCCAGCGCCGCCTCGTGCGCGGTCACCAGGACCACACCGGCCGCCAGTCGGGACATCGCGGCTCGGAACTCGTCTTCACTCACCCCCTCAGCATGCCCGCCGGACAGGGAACCGTGGGTGGCCGGGGTGCTCCGCGCGGCGGCCGACGAATTTGCGACAGGAATGGGAAGCGCGACAGGAACGGGTAGAGCGGGAGGAACCGGAGCAACGGAAAGAGCGGGAGGAACCGGAGGATCGGTGCGCGGTGGCACCGGCGGGGCTGAGGGCGGGGTCTTCGACACGTCCGCACGCTAATCCTCGGCGGCCGGCCGCCACATCGGGCCAGGGCACGACCCGCCACCCGGACCTACGACCTAGTACCAGGGCGACCCGCCCGGCCGCGCTCAGTCCCACTCGGTCCCAGTCGGTCCCACTCGGCCCTGCTCGGCCGCCCTGATCAGCCCCGATCAGCCCCGCGCACAGTGCCTACACAGAGTTCTGAATTCTGTTCAGGAAGCGCACGTGGGAAACGCATAAACTCCACTCAATTGCTCATCTTCTGTTGTGACTTGAGTCACAGGAGCCATATTTTGTTGACCCTGTGTACCGAGTGGGCTTCGCGCTGTGATTCAGTGGCGGGGAAGCTGCAAGCTGTAAGCGGGAACTGTAAGCGGTAGTAAGCCCGCGAGTTAAGCAGGTTACCTGGAGCCTGGAGCTGCCACGAGATCTCGGGGGGAGGGCGAATGGAAACCGATTCGGAGCCCTACGTCCGTCTGACGACACTGCGGCAGCTGCACAAGGTGATGGCGGACATGAACACCGCGCGCAGCCTGGCCGACACGCTGCAGACCGTCGCCGACGGTGTGGTCAACGGCCTGGGCTACGAACTGGCGTGCGTGAACCTCGTCCGCCCCGACGGCGACCTGGTCGTCGCCGCCCTCGCCGGGAACAGCGCCGCCGAAGCCCTGATCACCGGCCGCGTCGGCTCCCGCGACGCCTGGGACCGCCGGCTGAACATGGGCGAGGCCTGGGGCGACCTGCGGTTCATACCGCACACCGAGGGCTGGGTGCTCGACGAGGACGACGTACCGCAGTGGTACACCGACGGTCCCGCCCCCCGGTTCGAGGACGAGTGGCATCCGTCCGACCGGCTCTTCGCCCCGATGTACACCCCGGGCGCCCCTGGCGCCTCCTGCGGCGAGCTGCTGGGCGTCGTGTCCGTGGACCGGCCGCGAAACGGTCGCCGACCGGGTGCATGGGGGCGGGAAGCGCTCCAGATGTACGCCTTCCAGGCCGCCATCGCGATCAGCAACGCTCGCCTGCGCGCCAACATGCAGCGCGCACTGGTCAGGCTCGAAAGGGAGCAGCAGGCGCTGCGCGCCAGTGAGGAATCCTTCCGGCAGGCCTTCGAGTACGCCCCCTCCGGCATGGCCATCGCCGAGATGGGCGGCGATCAGCACGGCCGGATCCTGCGGACCAACGACGCGCTGTGCCGGCTGCTCGGGCGGCCGGCTTCGGCGATGCGGCGGTATGCGTTCTCCGATCTCGTCCATCCCGAGGACATAGGCACCCTCCTGCGGACCTCCGCCGAGGGCGGGCGCGCGGAGCTGCGGCTCGGGCGGCGCGACGGGACGTACGTGTGGGTGTCGCTGCGCAACAGCGTGGTAGCGGACGCCGCCGACGGGCCCCGCTTCCTGCTCACCCACGTCGAGGACATCGAGGAGCGCAAGCGGCGCGAGCTGCAGCTCGCGCACCGGGCCTCGCACGACGCGCTCACCGGGCTGCCGAACTCCGCGGAGCTGCGCTCGCGCCTCTCCTCCCGTCTCTGTCAGCGCCCCCAGTCGCTCCCGGCCGGCGCGGCGGCCGACTCGATGAACGCGGCCTTCGGGCAGTTCGGGGTGCCAGGGGAGTTCGGCGCCGGGCACGGCGAGTTCGGGGAGCACGGTGCCGCCGAGCATTCGGCGCGGCTGCCGCACCCGTCGTTCGACGAGTACGAGGCCGCGGGACACAGCGGGCACGCCTTCGACTTCCACAGGGCCGGCGGGCCGTACGACGCCTTCGACCACCATGTGCACACCGTCGCGCCCGAGGACGAGCGGGACGACGGGGCCAAGGGGCTCGCGGTGCTCTTCTGCGACCTCGACGGGTTCAAGTCGATCAACGACCGGTTCGGGCACAACTCGGGCGACGCCGTCCTCATCGAGGTGGCCCGGCGGCTCAGCCGGGGTGTGCGCGACGGCGACACGGTGGCCCGGCTCGGCGGCGACGAGTTCGTCGTCCTCGCCGACGGCCTCGGCCGCGCGGACGCCCAGGACCTCGCCGTACGCCTCCGTAACGAGATCATCCAGCCGATTCGGGTCGACGGCCGCGCGATGCGCGTCGGCGCCAGTTTCGGCATCGGATGGGCGCACTGCGGAATGACGGCGGACGAGGTGTTGAAATCAGCTGACGAGCGGATGTACGTCGAGAAACGATCACGTCCCAGGCAGCACAGGCGGGCCGGATAGCGGCCGGAGTGACACCCGCGACATGTAGGGATAAGACCAGGTCAGCGCCGGGCGGCGGCTGGAAAGTACCTGGTGGGTGGTGGGTCGGCGAGGCGATGAGGTCCGAGTCACCCGTTTGGGCCACCGCGAGCGGGTAGGCTCGCTCTCCTACACCCCCACGCAATAACCCGCCACCCGTACGTGTATGTACCGCACCGCTGAGGAGACCTAGGGATGACGCCCGGCAACAACGGCGCGAGCACGCCCGAGGACGACGACCCGTTCGGCTACCTCTACGAGGACGGGCAGGCCCGAGGAGCCCAGCCGCCCAGCGCGAGCTACGGCTACCCGAACGCGGTCAACCGGGCGCGACCGGTCGGCGAACGCCAGTACGGGCAGCAGACCCAGCAGGCTCCGCAGGCCCCCACCGCGCAGTACGGGCAGGTCCCGCAGCAGGGGTACGGCCAGCAGCAGGGCGGCCCCGGCCAGCCGAACACGCACTACCAGGCCCCCGAGAGCTTCTCCGGCGGCGCCCCGACGACCCGCCAGCACGGGCACGGCAACGGCGGGGGCGGCGGCCGGGGCCGTGGCCCCAACACCAAGGGTCTCCTCATCGGCGCGATCGCCGTCGTGGCCGCGGTGGTGATCGGGATCGGCGTCGCCATGCTCAGCGACAACTCGAAGGACACCTCCGGCGACAACACCGGCGCCTCCACCACCCCCACCGCCGAGCAGAGCAAGGACCCCAGCCCGTCGGCCAGCAAGTCGAAGAAGGCGAAAGCCGGCGAACTCCCCAAGGCCGAGGCCAAGACCCTCCTCCTCGGCGGCAACGCGGCCATCGCCTCCGACGTCCCCGGCGCCAAGTCGGAGGGCGGGTTCTATGTCGGGAACTTCAACTCGGTCGGTTCGTCGGTGACATGGAAGATCGAAGACCTCGCCGAGGCCGGTCAATACCGCCTGTACGTGCAGTACGGCATCCCCGGTGTGGATGCTGACGCGACGCTCGTGGTGAATGGAACCGTCCAGAGCCGCCCGCTCAACCTGAAGAACTTCTCCAACTCCCCCAAGGGCGACTACGCGAAGGGCTGGCAGAACACCTGGTCCCTCGTCACCCTGAACAAGGGAACGAACGAGATCAAGATCGAGTGCAACGAGGGCAATCAGTGTGATGCCAATCTCGATCAGCTGTACCTCAAGCCTCCGGAGTAGGCGGCTCGGGGCTCGTAGTGCCGTGACAGTCCCGTAGAAGCAAACAGTTGAGGGCCGCCAGTTGATGGCCCTCAAGTCCCTAGCTGTGGTGAAGGCGTTACCCCGGGTCATGGCCCGGAGAACATCACTGGCCCCAGACGGCCACGCTCTTGAAACGCCACGGAGTCTTCGACGAGTAGTGGCCCGTCTCGATGTCGATGCTGTCGCCGTAGCAGGACTCGTCCGTGTAGACAGTGATGAGCTTGCCGGTCTGGTTGGACACCGATCGGCCGCTGAACGGGGAGCACCCGCTTGAATTGTTATGGATGTGCTTCGTCCCCTTGAAGCTGGCCTTCTTCCACGAACAAACGTAATTCTTCGGGCACTTCGTCGCGGCGGATGCCGTCTGGGCGGTGGTGAGTGGCAGGGTGGCGATCACAGTGGCCCCGGCGAGCGCAAGCAGGCGTAGCTTCATAGCGAGTTCTTCGCTTTCTTGATCGAGGTTGGCTGATCACGACAATTTCAAACGCCAGTTCGAAACGCAATGGAGTATTTAGCCACAAGAGTGGCTTTCAGCCGCGATCAGGATGTCGTCAGGCCGCTGTAACCTCCCCCGTCACCGTCACCTGCCCCACCAGTTCCTCGTACGCCTGACGGTCGAACTCGCCCGCCACCGGGGTCATTACGGTCGCCGCCGACAGGGCGACGGCTCGGGCCAGGCGGTCGGGCCAGGGGAGGCGGTCGATCAGGCCGGACAGCAGGCCCGCGACCGCCGAATCGCCCGCTCCCGTCGGGTTGCCGCGGAAGCGGCGGGGCGGGGTGGCGCGCCAGACGCCTTCGGGGGTGTGGGCGAGGACGCCTTCGGGACCGAGGGAGGCCACGACGGCCTGGGCGCCGCGGCGCCGGGCGTCCCGGGTCGCGCGGGACGGCTCGTGGGAGCCGGTGAGTTCGGTCAGTTCGTCGGCGTTCGGCTTCACCAGGTCGGGGCGGGCCGCCACCCCGCGTCGCAACGGCTCGCCGCTGGTGTCCAGCAGGACCGGTACGGACAGCGTGCGGGCGGTACGGACCAGGCCCGCGTACGCGCCCACCGGTACCCCCGGCGGCAGGCTGCCGCACAGGGCCACCACCGAGGCGGAGCGCAGCAGATCGACGTACGCCTCCTGGAAGGCGGACCACTCGGCGGGTGCGATGAGCGGGCCCGGTTCGTTGAGCTGAGTCGTGTCACCGCTCGCGTCGGCCACGGCGACCGTCCGGCGCGTCGCGCCCTTCACCGGGACCAGCGCGTCCACCACACCCGGTGTGTGCGTGAGTTGATCCTGCAGAGCCCGGCCCGTCGCGCCGCCGACGAAGCCGGTGACCGTCACCTCGTGGCCGAGCGCCGCGAGGACGCGGGCCACGTTCAGGCCCTTGCCGCCGGGGCGTTCGGTCACGTCGGTCACCCGATGCGTGGCGTGGGGCCTCAGGTCCCGTACGCGATAGGTGATGTCGAGAGCGGTGTTCAGTGTGACCGTGAGGATCACGGGACCAACCCCCTTGCGTCTCGACTGCGCGGAGGCTCGATCATGCCAAATGAGCGGCGGTCGGCCCAGTCCCTCCGGGCCGACCGTCGCACTCCGCACCACATGCCAACGACCGGACGGAGCAGGCCGGTTGGGGATCGATCGCCTGTGGATCAGCCCATAGGCCAGTCCACCTTGTTTGCCGGGCAGCGGCGGGCTGCTCGCGCCCCCCAAGGGCAGCAAGGCCAAGACCGACGAGTACGCGAAGGCCGCCAGCCTCAAGGCGCGGGAGGCGAACCGGCGCAAGGACTGGTGCGAGAAGACCAGCACCATGCTCGCCCGCTGCTATGACCTTGTCCGGTTCGAGAAGCTGGACATCAAGACGATGACCCGGTCCGCGAAGGGAACCGTGGAGCGGCCCGGCCACAACGTGGCGCAGAAGTCCGGCCTGAACCGGGCGATCCTCGCCCAGGGCTGGGGCCTGCTGCGGCAGCGCACCGGGCACAAGGCCCCCGGCCGGGTCGAGGACGTTCCCGCCCCGTACACGAGTCTGCGGTGCAGTGCCTGCGGATGGATCGACAAGAACTCGCGCAAGAGCCAAGCCGAGTTCGTCTGTTCCTCCTGCGGCTTCACCTGCAACGCGGACACCAACGCCAGTATCAACGTCGCGGCAGGACAGGGCGGGATCCCCCGCCCCCGGCGGACAGCCGGTGCCGGAGGGACGACACCGCCCAACCAGCGGCCGAACGTCCGTGAACCTCAACCCCAACGGGTTGGAATCCCCCGCTTTTAAGAAGGGGAGGATGTCAACCACTCGCCCTTCCGCAGCACACCCTTCAGCTCGAAGTCCGCGTCGAGGAGGACGAGGTCGGCGTCCTTGCCCGGGTCCAGGGAGCCGACGCGGTCGTAGAGGCCGAGGAGCCGCGCCGGGTTGGCGGAGAGGGCGGCGACGGCGTCCTCGACCGGGAGGCGGTCGACGGTGACGGCGCGCTTGAGGGCGCGGTCCTGGGTGAGGGTCGAGCCCGCGATCGAACCGCCCTCCACCAGGCGGGCCACGCCGTCCACGACCTCGACCGCCAGCGGGCCGAGCGTGTAGAGGCCGTCGCCGAAGCCGGCCGCGTCCATGGCGTCGGTGATGAACGCGACCCGGTCGGCGCCCGCGTGACGGAACGCCAGCTGGAGGGAGGCCGGGTGCAGATGCGTACCGTCGTTGATCAGCTCGACGGTGATCCGCTCGTCCTCCAGGAGCGCGGCGATCGGGCCGGGCTCGCGGTGGCCGAGCGGAGGCATCGCGTTGAACAGATGGGTCGCCACGGTCGCGCCCGCGTCGATGGCCTGAACCGTCTGCTCGTACGTCGCGTCCGTGTGCCCGATCGCGGCGATGACGCCGTGTTCGGCGAGGAGGCGTACGGAGTCGAGGCCGCCGGGGAGTTCGGTGGCCAGGGTGACCATGGCCGCCCGGCCGCGCGCCGCGTCGATCAGCTTGCGGACGTCCGCCGGGTCGGGGTCGCGGAGGAGTTCCTCGGAGTGGGCGCCCTTGCGGCAGGGGGAGATGAACGGGCCCTCGAAGTGGATGCCGGCGATGTCGCCCTGCTCGGCGAGTTCGGAGAGGAGGCCGGCACGGTGGGCGAGGCCGTCCATGTCGCCGGTGACCGTGGAGGCGACGAGGGTGGTGGTGCCGTGGAGGCGGTGGGTGCGGATGCCGTGGAGTACGTCGTCGACGGTGCCGGAGGTGAAGGAGGCTCCGCCGCCGCCGTGGTTGTGGATGTCCACGAAACCGGGGACCAGCCAGTGGCCGCGGACGTCGATGGTGTGGGCGTTCTCCGGGGCGTCGGCGGCGATCCTGGTGCCGTTGATGACGAGTCGGCCGTTTCTCACTGTGCCGGTGGGGAGGACGACGTTGGCGCCTTCGAGGACGTAAGGGTGCGCCTTGGGTGGCGACTGCGGGTGTGTGGGGGCTGGTTGCGCCCACGCGGCGGTAGCCGCATGTTCAGCGTCGCTCCGCGCCCCTTTCAGGGCGCTGGCGGAACCGGCGTCAGGACGCGCGGCCTTTGACGGGGCGCTGTTGTCGGACCCGGTGCCGGAAAGGGTGGGGGCCATCAGGTGGTTACCTCCGAAGGTTCCGTGGGGTCCGTGGGGTCCGTGGGGTCCGTGGTGGTGATGAGGTCCCAGGCCATGAGGCCGGCGCCGAGGCAGCCCGCGGTGTCTCCCAGGGCGGCCGGGACGATGGTGGGCACCTTCTGGAAGGTGACCCGGTGTTCGACGGCGGTGCGCAGCGGTGTGAACAGGGTTTCACCGGCTTCCGCCAGGCCGCCACCGATGATGAGGGTGCGGGGGTCGAGCAGGGTGAGGGCGGTGACGAGTCCGTCGGCGAGGGCGTCGACGGCGTGCTGCCAGACGGCGCCGGCGCGCGGGTCGCCCGACTCGACGGCCTTGGCGCAGTCCGCCGCGTCGGCCCCGGGGTCGCCAGAGGCCTCCGCCCAGGCCTGGCTGACGGCCGCCGCGGAGGCGAACCGTTCCAGACAGCCGTGCTGCCCGCAGGGACACGGGATGCCACCGGGCCGTACGACGATGTGGCCGATCTCGCCCGCGAAGCCGTGGGCGCCCGCCTCCACCCGGCCGTCGACGCCGATCGCGCCGGCGATCCCGGTGCCGAGCGCCACGAAGAGAAAGCGGTCCGCGCCCCGGCCCGCGCCCACGCGCCCCTCCGCGAGCCCGCCGGTGCGCACATCGTGGCCGAGGGCGACCGGGACACCGCCGAGGCGCTCGGCGAGGAGCGCGCGCAACGGGACGTCGCGCCAGCCGAGGTTGGCGGCGTAGACGGCGACGCCCCGGCCGGAGTCGACGATGCCGGGCACGGCGACCCCGGCGGCGGCCGCGGGCACGTCGAAGCGCCGCTCGCCGTACGCGCGCAACTCGGCGGCGAAGTCGAGGATCGACCCGACGACGGCGTCCGGCCCGCGCTCGCGCTCGGTGGCGAGCCGCGCCTGGTGCAGCAGCTCGCCGCCCGCCCCGATCAGTGCGGCCTTCATCCCGGTGCCGCCCACATCGAGGGCGATGACGTGTCTCACGGAGAACAGTGTGACCCTTCGACCACGAGAGGTCTAGTCCACTTACGTGGTATAGACCTTATGGTGTAGACCTTATGGAGAAGTTCGAGAAGTTCGAGAGGTTGAGAGATTGACGGTCTTGAACGCGGGGCCTGTGGTTCAGGCTGTTGTGCGCGGGGCCGTGCGACAGGTTGGGGCAGTACGAGTGGGACAGCGGCAGCGGCGGACGAAGACCGGCGTCAGGAACAGGAACAGGAACAACGGAACGGCGGCACTGGCCGCACTGTCCGCGCTGGGACTGATGGCGACGCTTGCGGGCTGCGGTGTCTCGGAGGCCGACGGCTCCGGCGTCACCCTGAAGCTGGTCGCCGCCGACTACGGCGACTCCAAGGCGAACAGCTCCCAGTTGTACTGGGACGCGGTCGTGAAGGCGTACGAGAAGAAGAACCCGGGTGTCACGGTCGACGTCAGCGTCTACTCCTGGAACGACGTCGACCGCAAGGTCAAGGAAATGGTCGCCGCCGACGAGGCCCCCGACCTGGCGCAGGCGGGTACGTACGCCGACTACGCCTCGGCCGGCCGGCTCTACAAGGTCGACGAGCTGCTCTCCATCCCCGTCCAGGCCGGTTTCCTTCCTCAGCTCGCCGGCTCGGGCCAGGTGGGGCGGATCGCGTACGGGATGCCCTTCGCCGCGTCCACCCGCGTCCTCTTCTACAACAAGAAGCTCTTCGCCGAGGCGGGCATCGACAGCGCCCCACGCAGCTGGAGCGAACTGGCGGCCGATGCCGAGGCCCTCGACCAGGCGGGTACCAAGACCCCGTACGCGCTGCCGCTCGGGTCCGAGGAGGCACAGGCCGAGACCATGCAGTGGCTGCTCAGCGGCGGGGGCGGCTACACCGACGACGCCGGCACCTACCGGCTCGACTCCGACGACAACGTCCGGACCTTCACCTGGCTCAAGGACAACCTGGTCGGCAAGGGTCTCACCGGGCCCACCGCCCCCGCCGATCTCAACCGTGCCGACGCGTTCGCGGCGTTCGCGCGCGGTGAGGTCGGCATGCTCAACGGGCACCCCAGCCTGATGCGGATGGCCGCCGACCAGGGGATCGAGTACGGCACGGCCGCCATGCCGGGGCGCGACGAGCAGGAGCACGCCACCATGGGCGTCACCGACTGGATGATGGCCTTCAAGCAGAACGGCCACGGTGACGAGATCGGTGACTTCCTCGACTTCGTCTACAGCGACGAGAACGTTCTCGACTTCTCCCGTGAGTACGACCTGCTGCCGGTGACCGCGTCCGCGTCCGAGGAGATGGGCGCGGACAAGGACGACGCGGATCTCGGCCCCTTCCTCGAAGAGCTGCCCAACGCCGAGCTCTACCCCGTCGGCAAGACGTCCTGGGCGGACGTCAGCGCGGCGGTCAAGGAGCAGATCGGGCGGGCGGTGCGGCCCGGGGTGAAGCCGGGGGTCGTGCTGCAGCAGCTGCAGCAGACGGCGACGGTTGCGGATCGGGCGGGCTGAGGGGCGCGTTGTCGCTGCGCGGCCGTGCTCCTCGGGCGGTTGCGGTCGCGTCGGTGGGTGCGGGTCCGGTGGGGGCTGGTCGCGCAGTTCCCCGCGCCCCTGAAAAGCAGGGGCTGCGCCCCAGTGCTTTTCGGCCCGCAGGGCCGTGGTCTTTCAGGGGCGCGGGGAACTGCGCGAGAAGCCCCACCCACCCGCAGCCGACCACGCACCCCGCAGCCGTACGGCGCGATGTCGTACCCGTCCGTTACCGTCGTCGCATGGAAGAGCTGGACGTCCGCGAGCAGGCGATCCTCGCCGTGGAGCGGCAGGGCTGGGCGGGGCCCGGGGCCAAGGAGCGGGCCATCCGGGAGCGGCTCGGCCTCGCCCCCGTGCGCTACTACCAGCTGCTCAACGCCCTGCTCGACGACCCACGCGCCCTCGCCCACGACCCGGTCACGGTCAACCGGCTGCGAAGAGTCCGGGAGGGGCGCCGGTCCGAGCGATGACGGATAGGGTCGCAGGCATGGGCAGCCACAAGGACGCAGAGAACCCCAAGGCCACCTTGCCGACACCCGTGACCCCGGCCGGGCGGGACGCGCTGGACGCGATCCTCGACCGCCCCGGCCGTACGGTGATCGCGCTGGACTTCGACGGCACGCTCGCCCCGATCGTCCCCGACCCCGAACAGGCCCGCGCCCACCCCGACGCGGTCGCCGCGCTCGCCGCGCTCGCCCCCAAGGTGGCCTCCGTAGCCGTGGTGACCGGCCGCCCCGCGGGCGTCGCCGTCCGCCACGGTGGCTTCGCCGGTGTCCCCGGCCTGGAACACCTCGTCGTCCTCGGCCACTACGGCGCCGAACGCTGGGACGCCGTCACCGGCACGGTCACCGCCCCCGCCCCGCACCCCGGAGTCGCGGCGGTCCGCGCCGAACTGCCCGGTCTCCTGGACAGCGTCGGCGCGTGGCAGGGCACCTGGACCGAGGAGAAGGGCCGGGCGATCGCCGTCCACACCCGCCGTGCCACCGACCCGCAGGCCGCCTTCGAAGCGCTGCGCGCCCCGCTCACCGACCTCGCCACCCGCCACGGCCTCATCGTCGAACCCGGCCGCATGGTCCTCGAACTCCGCCCCCCGGGCATGGACAAGGGCGTCGCCCTCCGCGAGTACCTGGCGGAAACCGCTGCCGAATCAGTCCTCTACGCCGGCGACGACCTCGGCGACCTCCCCGCCTTCGCCGCCGTCGAAAAACTCCGCACCGAGGGCACCCCGGGGCTGCTGGTCTGCAGCGGCAGCACAGAGGTCACGGAGCTGTCGGAGCGGGCGGACCTGGTGGTGGACGGCCCGGCGGGGGTCGTACACCTGCTGTCGGCGATCGCCGAGCACGTATAACGAAGAACGAGAGAACGAGAGAACGAGAGAGGGCGCCCGGTTCTTTCGGGGGCGCGGGGCTCTCACTCTTCCAACGCCCTCAACTGATCCAGGAACCACTGAGTCGGCGGCAACGCAGTGGCCGCCGCCGCGAGCCGCTTCGTGCGCTCCGCCCGCTCAGCCGCCGGCAGGCACAGCGCTTCGTGCAATGCCCTTGCCGTACCCACCACGTCGTACGGGTTCACCACGATCGAGTCGTCCCCCAGTTCCTCGAACGCCCCCGCCTCCCGTGACAGCACGAGCACGCACCCCTCGTCGGAGATGATCGGCATCTCCTTGGCGACGAGGTTCATGCCGTCCCGGATGGGGTTCACCAGGGCCACGTCCGCGAGCCGGTACGCCGCCAGGGACCGCGCGAAGTCGTCCTTCAGGTGGAGGATGACCGGCGTCCAGCCCGGCGTCCCGTACCGCTCGTTGATGTCGTCCGCGACCCGCTGGACCTCGGCCATGTAGTCCCGGTACACCGCGAGGTCCTGCCGCGACGGGTACGCGAAGGCGACGTGTACGACGCGCTCGCGCCAGGTCGGCTGGTCGTCGAGGAGCTGCCGGTAGGCGTGCAGGCCGCGCACGATGTTCTTGGAGAGTTCCGTGCGGTCGACACGGACGATCGTGCGGCGCGGGGTGCCGTCCGGGGCCGTACCGATCTGTTCCCGCAGCAGGGCCATGCGGTCGTCGACGTCCGCCTGGTGGGCGCGGGCCCGCAGGAAGTCCGCGTCGGCGCCCAGACCGTGCACGCCGATCCGGGTGCCGGACGGGCTGCCGGGGCCCAGGACCGCCCGGCAGCACTCGGTGAACGCGTCCGCCCACCGCTGGGTGAGGAACGCGGCCCGGTCGGCGCCGAGGATCCCGTCGAGCACCTGCGCGGCGATGTCGTCGGGGAGCAGCCGGAAGTAGTCGACGGGCGCCCACGGGGTGTGCGAGAAGTGGCCGATCCGCAGGTCGGGGCGGAGTTCGCGCAGCATCCGGGGGACCAGGACCAGGTGGTAGTCCTGGACCAGCACGGACGCGCCGTCCGCCGCCTCCTGGGCGAGGGCCTCGGCGAAGGCGCGGTTGTACGTCTCGTACGCCGCCCACTGGCGCCGGAACTCCGCGTCGAAGGACGGCTCCAGCGGGGTCTGGTAGAGCATGTGGTGCACGAACCACAGCGTGGAGTTGGCCACGCCGTTGTAGGCGTCGTGGTGCACGTCGGCGGGGATGTCCAGCATGCGCACGCCGGGCTCGGCGACGCCGCGGCGTACGGCCTCGCGGTCGCCGTCGCCCAGCGCGGAGCACACCCAGACGGCGCCGGAGTCAGGGTCGATCGCGGAGAGGCCCGACACGAGGCCGCCGCCGCCGCGCTTCGCGCTGAGCGTGTCGGTCTTCTCGTCCAGCGTGTAGGTGACGGGTCCCCGATTGGACGCGACCAGTACCTGAGCCGCGCGGTGCGTTGATGCCATAAGGCTCAACCTAGCCCGGGGGTTCGGCGGTCAAACGTGCGGTTCGGCCGTATACAGGAGCGTCCATGGGGGTGGGGGGTGCGGGTGCGGGTCCGGTGGGGCTTCTCGCGCAGTTCCCCGCGCCCCTCAAGACCAGGCCCTGCGGGCCTGAAAGACGACGGCCCTGCGGGCCGGAAAGCACGGGGCGCAGCCCCTGCTTTCCGGGGGCGCGGGGAACTGCGCGACCAGCCCCCACTCACCCGCACCCGCCCACGAACCGCACCCCACGAACCGCACCCCCCCACCCCCTCACGCCGCCTTCCGCTCCACGTACTCCGCGATCTCCACCATCGGCGGCCTCTCCTCCAGATCCACCGAATGCGTCCGCGGCTCGAACCCGTTCCGCCCCCGTTCGAACTGCGTCAGGACGGGCCGGATCAGGTGGCCCCGGGCCAGCCGGAGCTGCGCGGTCCGGTAGATCGCCGCGGACATGCGGCCCAGCGCCTGACCGTCCTGGTGACGGTGTTTGCGGACGCCCACGTCGACCTGGGACAGGGCGTCGAGGCCGACCAGATGCAGTGCGTCGACCAGCATGCCCAGCTCCACGCCGTAGCCGACGGGGAACGGGAGCTGTTCCAGCAGGGAGCGGCGGGCCGCGTACTCGCCGCCGAGCGGCTGGACGAAGCCGGCCAGCTGGGGCCAGTGCATGTTGAGGAGGGGGCGGGCCATGAGTTCCGTCACACGGCCGCCCTGGCCGGCGGCGGAACCCAGGGGGCGGTCGTACATCGCCTTGACGAGGTCGACACCGGGGTCGGTGAGCAGGGGGCCGACGATCCCGGAGACGAAGTCGGACGAGAACTCCTTGAGGTCCGCGTCGATGAAGCAGACGATGTCGCCCGTCGTGACGAGCAGGGAGCGCCACAGGACCTCGCCCTTGCCGGGCACGGCCGGGATGCGGGGCAGGATGTCGTCGCGGTGGACGACTCTCGCCCCGGCTGCCGCCGCGACCTCGGACGTCCGGTCGGTCGAGCCGGAGTCGACGACCACGATCTCGTCGACGAGCGGGACCTGCCGCATGAGGTCATGACGGATGATCGCGACGATGTCGCCGACCGTCTCCTCCTCGTTCAGCGCGGGCAGGACGACGCTGACCGACTGGCCGCTCGCTCGTTTCGCGGCCATGATCCTGTGGAGCGGGCGGTCGGTCATGGACCAGGAGCGGGTGCTCAGCCAACGCTCGACTTCCTTCAGCACGGTGCGCGGCTCCTCTGCGTTCATCTCGCGGTTCGGACGGCTCTCTCAACTGTCCTGGCCTTCGGTTACAGTCTTGGACAACGCTGGTGACCATCGCATGTCGGTGCTCGTCCGCGTATACAACCAAATACCGCTCATCCAGAGGGGCAGAGGGATACGGCCCGATGAAGCCCCGGCAACCCTCCAGCCGGTCTCGTACCGATCGACGGCGCAGCGCGATGGCGCGCCACCGTTGATCGTTCCGCGAGGCTCCCGGCTCGGGAAGGTGCCAAATCCGTCTCACGGCGAAGTGCGTCGTGAGGAAGATGAGGAGAAAGGGCCTCGCCTCCATGGCTGCGCAGACTGTTGCAAGCACCACCGACTCCACCTCCACAGTAGACCTCGGCCCCGCCGCCGCCCTGAGCTGTCGCGAATGCGGTCACCGCGTATCCCTCGGGCCGGTCTTCGCGTGCGAGGAGTGTTTCGGGCCGCTGGAGATCGCGTACGACTACTCCGCCTACGAAACCGAAGAGCTGCGCAAGCGGATCGAGTCCGGCCCCGCGAACATCTGGCGGTACGCGCCCCTGCTGCCCGTCCCGGCCGACGTGGCCACCAAGCCGAACATCAACCCCGGCTGGACCCAGCTCGTCAAGGCGGACAACCTCGCGGCCGCGCTCGGCGTCGACACCGGCAAGCTCTTCATCAAGGACGACTCCGGCAACCCGACGCACTCCTTCAAGGACCGCGTCGTCGCCCAGGCACTGGAGGCGGCCCGCGCCTTCGGCTTCACCACCCTCTCCTGCTCCTCCACGGGCAACCTGGCCGGTGCCGTCGGCGCCGCCGCCGCCCGCGCCGGCCTGCGGTCCTGCGTGTTCATCCCGCACGACCTGGAGCAGGGCAAGGTCGTCATGGCCGCCATCTACGGTGGCGAGCTCGTCGGCATCGAGGGCAACTACGACGACGTGAACCGTTTCTGCTCCGAGCTGATCGGCGACCCGGCCGGCGAGGGCTGGGGCTTCGTCAACGTCAACCTGCGGCCGTACTACGCGGAGGGCTCCAAGACCCTGGCGTACGAGATCTGCGAGCAGCTCGGCTGGCGGCTTCCCGACCAGCTGGTCGTGCCGATCGCCTCCGGGTCGCAGCTCACGAAGATCGACAAGGGGCTCCAGGAGCTGATCAGGCTCGGGCTCGTCGAGGACAAGCCGTACAAGATCTTCGGTGCGCAGGCGGAGGGGTGCTCGCCGGTGTCGGTGGCCTTCAAGGCCGGGCACGACGTGGTGCGGCCCCAGAAGCCGAACACCATCGCGAAGTCGCTGGCGATCGGCAACCCGGCGGACGGGCCGTATGTGCTCGACATCGCGCGGCGCACCGGTGGGGCCGTGGAGGACGTGACGGACGAGCAGGTCGTCGAGGCGATCAAGCTGCTGGCGCGGACGGAAGGGATCTTCGCGGAGACCGCCGGTGGGGTGACCGTCGGGGTGGCGAAGAAGCTGATCGAGGACGGGCTTCTCGACCCGACGCTGACCACGGTCGTTCTCAACACCGGTGACGGTCTGAAGACGCTGGACGCGGTGGCCGGGACCGGCCTCACCGCGACCATTCGGCCCAACCTTGATTCGTTCCGTGAGGCCGGTCTCGCGTAAGACTCGCCAGTCGTTCGTCTGCGGGCCGGTGGGGGCCGGCCGCGCAGTTCCCCGCGCCCCCAACCCCGCCGTCCCGACCGGAGGTCACACGTCATGAGCGTCAACGTTCGCATCCCCACCATCCTTCGTACCTACACCGGCGGCAAGGCCGAGGTGAGTGCCGAAGGCGCGACTCTCGCCGAGGTGATCGCCGACCTCGAGAAGAACCACAACGGGATCGCCGCCCGGGTTCTGGATGACCAGGGCAAGTTGCGGCGGTTCGTGAATGTGTACGTGAATGACGACGATGTCCGGTTCGAGCAGGGGCTGGAGACGGCCACGCCGGACGGTGCGGGCGTGTCGATCATTCCCGCCGTCGCCGGCGGCTGACCCCGGCCGTACCGGCCGGTAGTAACCGTCGGTAACTTTGATTACTGAGAGTTCATCGAATTGCCCCCTCTGCGAGAGAAGCGGAGGGGGCAATTCTCTATGGTTGAGCACGGTACAGTTGGGGAACCCGGTCCGATCGGCATAGTGATTCCATGCCGGGCGCATATTTGATTGAGCCGCACGCCCTATATGAAGTAGCCAAAGTGTGCAGGCCTTTTGCGTATTTCTTCCCTTTTGTGGGGCCCGACTTGCCCTGAATTCGGGTGAATTGTTCGTACATTCCCGACCGGTCGTGTCCAGAATTCTCGTCCGATTGACCTGTTGCAGAGGGCAGTTGGACAGATACATTCGGCCGCGGTCGACGCGTTCCGGCGCACACCCCCAACCGTTGGGGGGTGAGGTCTGACCCGGATCCGCGAAGTGTGGATCTGTGCAAGGGCCAGTAATAGGGGAGTTAGGCATGGCTCAGGGCACCGTCAAGTGGTTCAACGCGGAGAAGGGGTACGGCTTCATCGCGGTCGACGGTGGTGCGGATGTATTCGTCCACTACAGCGCGATTCAGATGGACGGTTACCGCACCCTGGAAGAGGGCCAGCGGGTCGAGTTCGAGATCTCGCAGGGTCAGAAGGGGCCGCAGGCGGACATGGTCCGGCTCGCGGCCGGCTGAAGTAACGCGCCGGGGTTAACGCAGCGACGTTCTTCGTTCTTCGTGGGAGGGCTCGCATCCCGTAAGGGGTGCGAGCCCTCTTGTGTGCGCGGTCACCGGTCGAGGCCGCCCACGGGTCCGGGGCGGGGGTGCGGGCGGGGGTCGCGCATGGGCGCGCGGGGGTGCGTTCACCTGCGGATCATCGAGAGCCGCTTGCGCCCGCCCGTCACCCGACCACCACCCCTCAACGAGCCCGCTTCGCGGGCGCACCTTGCACTCGGGCATGCCGAGTGCTAATCATTGGCGTTAGCACTCTGAAGGTGAGAGTGACAACGAGGATCGGGTCGGTGAGGCCCGCAGGCCATGTGGGGCAAGGAACCACGAGGCCGGCGAGCCGTCCGTCGCGGGCGCCAGCACGGTCCGGAGAAATCCACCCCCTGTCCGGGAGGACCACTTCACATGGCCAAGATCATCGCGTTCGACGAGGAGGCACGGCGCGGCCTCGAGCGCGGCATGAACCAGCTCGCGGACGCCGTCAAGGTGACGCTCGGCCCCAAGGGCCGCAACGTCGTCCTCGAGAAGAAGTGGGGCGCCCCCACGATCACCAACGATGGTGTCTCCATCGCCAAGGAGATCGAGCTCGAGGACCCGTACGAGAAGATCGGCGCCGAGCTGGTCAAGGAAGTCGCGAAGAAGACGGACGACGTAGCCGGTGACGGCACGACGACCGCGACCGTCCTGGCCCAGGCGCTGGTCCGCGAAGGCCTGCGCAACGTCGCCGCCGGTGCCAACCCGATGGCCCTGAAGCGCGGTATCGAGAAGGCCGTCGAGGCCGTCTCCGGTGCGCTGCTCGACCAGGCCAAGGAGGTCGAGACCAAGGAGCAGATCGCCTCCACGGCCTCCATCTCCGCCGCCGACACCCAGATCGGCGAGCTCATCGCCGAGGCGATGGACAAGGTCGGCAAGGAAGGCGTCATCACCGTCGAGGAGTCGCAGACCTTCGGGCTCGAGCTTGAGCTCACCGAGGGCATGCGCTTCGACAAGGGCTACATCTCGGCGTACTTCGCGACCGACATGGAGCGCATGGAGGCCGTGCTCGAGGACCCCTACATCCTCATCGCCAACTCCAAGGTCACCAACGTCAAGGACCTGCTCCCGCTCCTGGAGAAGGTCATGCAGTCGGGCAAGCCGCTGCTGATCATCGCCGAGGACGTCGAGGGCGAGGCCCTGTCGACCCTGGTCGTCAACAAGATCCGTGGCACCTTCAAGTCCGTCGCCGTCAAGGCCCCGGGCTTCGGCGACCGCCGCAAGGCGATGCTGAACGACATCGCCATCCTCACGGGCGGCGAGGTCATCTCCGAGGAGGTCGGTCTCAAGCTCGAGAACACCTCCATCGACCTCCTGGGCCGTGCCCGCAAGGTCGTCATCACCAAGGACGAGACGACCATCGTCGACGGGTCCGGCTCCTCCGAGCAGGTCCAGGGCCGGGTCAACCAGATCCGCGCCGAGATCGAGAACAGCGACTCGGACTACGACCGCGAGAAGCTCCAGGAGCGCCTGGCGAAGCTCGCGGGCGGCGTGGCCGTCATCAAGGCCGGTGCCGCGACCGAGGTCGAGCTCAAGGAGCGCAAGCACCGCATCGAGGACGCCGTTCGCAACGCGAAGGCGGCCGTCGAAGAGGGCATCGTCGCCGGTGGTGGCGTGGCCCTGCTCCAGGCCTCCTCGGTCTTCGAGAAGCTGGAGCTGACGGGTGACGAGGCGACCGGCGCCAACGCCGTACGTCTCGCGCTGGAGGCCCCGCTCAAGCAGATCGCCGTCAACGGTGGTCTCGAGGGTGGCGTCATCGTCGAGAAGGTGCGCAACCTGCCCGTCGGTCACGGCCTGAACGCCGCGACCGGTGAGTACGTCGACATGATCGCCGAAGGCATCATCGACCCGGCGAAGGTCACGCGCTCCGCTCTGCAGAACGCCGCCTCCATCGCCGCGCTCTTCCTCACCACCGAGGCCGTCATCGCCGACAAGCCGGAGAAGGCTTCCGCGCCTGCCGGTGGCGGTATGCCCGGCGGTGACATGGACTTCTGATCGACCCTGGTCGATCACCGTCCTTCAGTACCGAGGGCGGCACTCCCTGGACGCAGGGAGTGCCGCCCTCGGGCGTGTCCGGGGTCACATCGGACGCGGGGGTGGCGGCGGAATTCCGTGCCGGGCGGGGCGGTTGGGAGGAGAGGTGCTAGATGCATGCGCATGTAGTGCATGTTCCACTAGTTCCACTCGTACCACTCGATGTCCACGCGACGTCGTGCCGACGTCCCTACGGCCTCTCCGAGGAGTCCCCACGTGACCACCGCCTCCACCTCCCGTGCCGCCGAAGTGCTGTCCCGACCCGTCACGATCAACGGTCTGACCGTTCCGAACCGGATCGCCATGGCCCCCATGACGCGGGTGTTCTCGCCCGGCGGTGTCCCCGGGGCGGACGTGGCCTCGTACTACGGGCGGCGGGCGGCCGCGGGAGTCGGCCTGATCGTGACCGAGGGCACCTACGTCGGTCACGAGACGGCCGGGGACCTGGACGGAGTGCCGCGGTTCGCCGGTGAGGAGCAGCTCGCCGGCTGGGCGAAGGTCGTGGAGGCGGTGCACGCCGGTGGCGGCACGATCGTCCCGCAGCTGTGGCACATCGGGACCGTCCGGCAGCAGGGCAAGCTCTTCCCGGACGCCCCCGTGTTCGGCCCCTCCGGCCTGCGGCCCGACGGCACCGAGGCCGACGGCGGCCGGGCCATGACCCAGGCCGACATCGACGAGGTCGTCGAGGCCTTCGCCAAGTCCGCCGCCGAGGCCGAGCGCATCGGCATGGACGGCGTGGAGATCCACGGTGCCCACGGCTACCTGATCGACCAGTTCCTCTGGGAGCGCACCAACCGCCGTACGGACGCCTACGGCGGTGACCTCGTCGCCCGTACGAAGTTCGCGGCGGAGGTCGTGGCGGCCGTACGGGACTCCGTGTCCGCCGACTTCCCGATCATCTTCCGCTACTCGCAGTGGAAGCAGGAGGCGTACGACGCGCGCCTCGCCGAGACGCCGGAGGAGCTGGAGGCGCTGCTGAGCCCGCTCGTGGCGGCCGGGGTCGACGCGTTCCACGCGTCCACGCGCCGCTACTGGCAGGCGGAGTTCGAGGGCTCCGAGCTCAACCTCGCGGGCTGGACGAAGAAGCTCACCGGCAAGCCCACCATCACCGTCGGCTCGGTCGGCCTGGACGGCGAGTTCCTCGCCGCGTTCGCCGGTGAGTCGTCGTCGACCAAGGCCATCGACGACCTGCTGGACGGCCTGGAGGCCGAGGAGTTCGACCTCGTCGCCGTGGGCCGCGCGCTGCTCCAGGACCCGGAGTGGGCGGCGAAGGTGCTCGACGGCCGCTTCGGCGAACTGAAGGCGTTCGAGCCGGCGGCGCTGGGCTCGCTCAGCTGAGGTGGTGCCGGGCCCACGAGTCCGGTGGGCCCGGCATGGGGGGGCGGGTCAGTCGGCGTAGTCCTTCAGTTCTTCCGTGTCCAGGGTGAAGCCGAGGGGGTCGGGCAGCTCCACCGGGGTTCCCCAGGGGAATGGGGTGATCTGCTGGTAGCTGCCGTCCTTCGGCTCGCTGTACACGACGACGGTCTCCTTGTCGCGATCGACGAGGAGGTAGACGGGGATGTCGACTGCCCCATAGCCGACGGGCTTGTCGATGCGGTCTCGCTGATTGGTGTCGCGGTCGTGTGAGGTGATCTCGACGACCATGAGGACGCCGTTGGAAGCGGACCACTCCCCGTGGCCTTTGAAGTGACCCCGTTGCGCGAGAGCTCCGTCCGTGCGAGCGCGACCTTTGCGGTAGGCCTCGGTCCTGACTCCGCGCTCGTGGTAAAGACGCAGGCCGGGGCGATGATGCAGGCACTGCTCCAGCAGCCACATGAAGATCTCGCTGTGGTTGCCGTCCGGCATGGCCTTGACCTCAAGTTTTCCGTTGATGTACTCAAGCCGGACGGTCTCCGGTGCCCGCCGCTCCAGTTCCTCGAAGTCCTCGACGCTCAGTGGGTCCCTGGTCCGGACTCGCCCGTCGACGAATTCGAGCCGGACGTGCTCCGGTGCCACGCTGGCGAGTTCCTCGAAGTCCTCGACGGGCATCTGCGGACGTTCGGCGGTGCTGGGGGTCATGGCGTCGCCTCCTCCCCTCCATCGTGCCCTGGGGTGATGCCTGCGGACCGTAGGAGCGGTCATGCGGGTGTTCTTTCTCGTGGCTGTTGTGACATCGCCGCACGGATCTGGGCCGCGTGGAGGTGAACTGCGGCGGCGGACAGGGGCGTGTTGGGTTGAGCAGGGGCGCGTTGACCCCGGCAGGCGCTGCACCTGCCGCCCGGCAGGGCCTCCGGGGGGCCCGGGGTGCCGCATTCACCGCACTCCAGCATGCGGAGGGGCGGGCGTACGGGGTCGGGAGTGGGCGCCGGCTCCGGGGGGAGCTTGGTGAGGAGGCGGGTGCGGAGGAGGGCCGCCGGGCTGTGGACCGGGGTGGGGAGGCCGGAGGTCAGGGCCTGGCGGATGGACTCGTCGGTGGCGCCTCGCTCGAACCACGGCAGCAGGAGCGGGGCCAGCGCCGCGCACTCCGCCTGGGAGAGGGAGAGCGCGGGGGCCTCCCGGCCCAGCGCGGCCAGGAGGATGTGGGCGCGGGAGCGAGTGGGGGATCTCTTCGGGTCCTGCCCCTGCCCCTGCTCCTGCCCCTGCTCCTGCGGTACGTCTCCCCGCGTGAAAACCGCCCACCAGTCGTCGTCCCGTGCCGTCCGGGAGAACCACGATCGGGTGATCCAGCGGGAACTGCCCGACTCGGTCTCCACGGCCTCACGGCCCCGACGCAAGTGGCCCGCTTCTTGCAGCCTGTTGAGGGCCGTCCGGAGCGCGCACTGCCCGTAGATGAGGGTCTTGGCCAGCGTCTTCACGGAGATGTCGGCGCCCTCGGAGAGGCGGTCGATGTACGCGGCGATCGCCGCTTCGCGGGGTGGGAGGTCCGCGAAGTCGTGGGCCGTGCGGGGGTGTTGGCCGGGGGCGGTGCGCTTGCCGTAGCCAGGGTTGGCCATGGGGTGGGGGCGCGGAGGGTGCGGGTCCGCGTGCGCGGGCAGGGGGGCAACACTAAGGTTGGCAGTAGCCATGGGGATCGAGGAGCTTTCGATCTCGTAGGTCAAGCCCCCGCAGGTGTTGGTAGCACCTGGCGGGGGCTGTTTCGTCTGCGGGCACGGTATCAGCATCGTCACCGTGCGTGGCAACTCGAACGCGTCAAGTCAACTCGCCGGGTGGGAGGGTGGGTTGAGGCCCACCTCCCATTCCTTGAAAAGAGGGCTCGGAGCTGGGGGCTTGAGCTTCGGGGCGGTAAATCGGTCGCCGGGGTCGCCTCGGTGCTGTTCGATCAATGGGCGTTGCTGAGGGACGGGGGCACTGGTGGGTAAGAGGCATGTGCGGAAGATGCTGCGGAAGATGGAGAGTGGTGAGCCCGTGGAGCTCATCGTCACCATGACGACGATGAAGGGGCTCACCCGACTTGCCTTCATCGCGCAGCAGTTCGGGTACGAGTACGCGGACCTGAACCTGAGCGACAACAGGTTCGCGCTGCGCATCGTGCCCGACCCGAGCCGGGAAGGCCGGGAGCGTGCCGCGCGCAACCGGGAGCGGTATCCCGACGCCGGGAACGAGGGCTCGCTGCCGCCTGTCCCGCCCGACGAGGCCGGACTTCTCAAGCTCCGGATGCTGTTCGACCTCGGCCGCCAGTTCACCGACAAGCAGCGGTTCGCCCTCGCGGGTATCGGCATCACCGGGATGGTCGCGGGCATCGGATACCGGTTCGGGGACGGCACCATCGGCGTCGTCGTCTCCGTCGGCGTCTGGGCCGCGCTCATGGGCCTGGTGTACGTCGGGCTCGTGGCGAGTCGACGTCGCAACGTCAGGTACGCCGCCCAGCTTGAGGCCGCCGGGTTCACACCGATGACTGACCAGATGGGCCGGCTGCGGTATGTGCGGTCGGGCGGACAGCTGCCGGGTCACGGCAACCCGTTCGCCTAGCGCGACTTGAGGTCTTCGACGAACGCGGACCATGCCTCGGCCCGGAACACGAGCTTCGGGCCGAGGGGGGTCTTGGAGTCGCGCACGGGGATGTGGGTGGGGTGGTTGGCGGCTACTTCGAGGCAGTTGCCGCCGCTGCCGTCGCTGTGTGTGGACTTGCGCCAGGCAAGCGAGGGGAGGTGGTACTCAGGGCTGATCTTCATGGGCGTAATCCTCCGCCACCGATTCGATCAAGGCCAGAGATTCGTGGGGCGAGAGCGCAGTGGCCCCCAGCAAATCGTAGGCCAGTTCGTAGCGGGTGACGGTGGCTGGGTCGTCTTCCAGCCTGCCGGTTCCGGGACCTTCGAAGTACACGAGCGGTGGTGCGTCGTCGAAGCCCATCAGCTTGATCGCCCCGCCCATCAGCGTGTGCGCGCCTGCTCTGAACGGCAGCACTTGTGCAATGACCCGGCGCCGGTGGACCAGCGCTGCGACGTGGCGAAGAGCCTCGACCATAACGGTCGGGCTGCCCGTCACCCGGCGTAGTGCCGCCTCGTCAAGTACGACTCTCAGCAGAGGCTTTGTTGGATCGTCGAGGAGCTTGGCCCGCTCCAGCCGTGCCGAGACCAGCTTGTCGATTGCCTCGTCGGGAGCCGTCGGCTGATGCGCGATGCACACAGCCTGTGCGTAAGCGCGGGTCTGGAGCAGCCCTGGGATCAGCATGGGTGCGTACTCCCTGATCCTCGTAGCGACCGCCTCGGCCTCGGCCGCCTGGGCGAAGTGCTCCGGGTACTTGGACTTGGCTGCGGCCTGGCAGTTCCGCAGGAAGAAGTCCCCGGTCTCCAGGGCCACATCGATCAGCCGCGCGATCTCCGGCTGCAGGCGCCGTACCGCCGACTCCAGCTGCCCCACGAACGACCCGCTCACGAACAACTGCTGGCCCAGATCCTCCTGGCTGAGCCCCGCCCTCTCCCGCGCATGGCGAAGCTCCGCGCCCAAAAGCGCTCGGGGTGACGACGACGGGTCCAGATCCTTCGGTCCTGGCATGGCCACAGCTCCCTGTCCAGCAGACCCCCTGTTGGGGCGTCGTATCTGGTCAGGCTAGATGCCCCTCGGACACGCTGTGTGGTGAACCGGAAACCCAGCGTGGAGGAAGCGGACGTGAAGAACAGAGCGGCGGCGAAGGGGCGGAGCACGGTGCGGACGACCGAGGAAGCCGTGGAGCGGCTCGACCGGGCCCTGCGCGGAGTCGGCATCGTGCTGCCCTCGCTTCGGGTCGACCCGGTGACCGGGGCCAGCGAACTGCCTTACCCACTGGTCGAGTTGGGGTGCTGCAACCTCCAGGTCGCCGCCGACCTCGCCGCCGTCCTGCGCAGCGCGGCAAAGACGTGACCGCGTCACAGCGGTCGTACGCCGTGGACGTACGGGACGGGCGGCTCGGCGAGGTGATGGGCCGCGAGGGCGGTTACGTGCAGTTGCGGCCGGTCGGGGGCGGGCGGGAGTGGGACTGTCCGCCGGACACGCTGCGCGAGGCCGCCCCGGGGGAGGTGCTGCGGGCCCGGGTGCGGCAGGTCAACGGGGAAGGGCGGCTGCCGTGTTGAATGCTGGTGCCGTGAAGGTGCACCCTTCCCTCGTGGCACGCCTGGCACGCCTGACGGTGTCCTCCGTGACGACGCTGCCGGCCGGCTAGGTGCGGCGCCCGCTCACAGGTTCCCCATCGGCTCGATGTCCATCCGGACCGGCTCGCCCCAGATGCGCGTCACGTCGTAGTCGGTGAACTCCTGGACCAGCCGGTAGGCGATGGCGGGGCGGGGGCCCCGGCGCTGGGCGGCGAGATACAGCTCGGCCTCGCGGCGGTCGCGGCGAGGGGTGCCGCAGAGCTGCCAGACCTGGCCGTTCCACGCCTCCGGGAGCCAGCGCTCCTGGGCCTGGGGGCGCTCGTCCCGTACGCCGTAGCGGGAGGGGGTCGGGGTGGCGGGGCCGGTGGGCCGGGGAGGGCCGTAGCTGTCGTTGAGCTGGGTGCGGCGGGCGGCGCGGCGGCGGGTCTCGCAGAGGAGGCAGCGGTCGGGGGCCTCCTCGTCGACCGGGCCGTTCGGATGCTCGGCGCAGCGGGTCGTCGGTGCGGCCGCCGTGACCGTCTCGTCCAGCAGCTCCAGGGCTCGTCTGAGGTCCGCCTTCACCTCGTGCAGCCGGGCGTCCGGGGTGTCGGCGTTCAGCGCGTCGCCGTGCTCCCCGAGGAGACGCAGGGCGCGGCCGAGGGCGGTGAGCTGCGCGTGGTTCACGTGCTCGGTCCTTCCCTGGGAGACGTGGGAGACGTGGGAGACGTCGGTGACATGGGTGGTATCAGCGACCCTCACCTGACATCAGCGATCCCCACCACCGTGCCACACACCACTGACACTCCCCGCAGGCCAGGCTCGACCTCGGAGGGGTATGTGTGTTTTCTGGGATGATTGCCGGAAATTCTGCATATCGCGGAGCCCGCGGAGTCTGCTCGGGGGCGCCCCACCTGTCCCGCGGAGTATCAGCCCGTCGTCATCGCCGCCGCCAGGGCCGCCCTCAGATGGCCCTCGTTCGCTGCCAGCAGGCGGGCCGCGGTGGGCGCGTCCACGCCGCTCAGGATGGTGAGAATCGCGTTCTTCACCTGGCCGTTCGCGGCGGTGAGGGCCGTTTCGATCTCGGTGTCCGTCGCGCCCGTGGCGAGGGCGACGATGCGGTGGGAGCGGGCGCGGAGCTTGTCGTTGGTGGCGCGGACGTCGACCATCAGGTTTCCGTAGGTCTTGCCCAGGCGGATCATGCTGATCGTCGAGAGCATGTTGAGGACGAGCTTCTGGGCCGTGCCCGCCTTGAGGCGGGTCGAGCCCGTCACCAGTTCCGGGCCGACGACGATCTCGATGCCGTGGTCGGCCGCCCCGGCGAGCGCGCTGGCCGCGTTGCAGGACAGGCCGACCGTCAGCGCGCCGGCCGCGCGCGCGTGCTCCACCGCGCCCACCGCGTACGGCGTGCGACCGGAGGCGGAGACGCCGACCACCGTGTCGTCGGGCGTCAGCCCGAGCGCGTCGAGGTCCGTCCGGGCCAGCTCAGCCGAGTCCTCCGCCCCCTCGATCGAGGTCACCATGGCCTCCCGGCCGCCCGCGATCAGGCCCATGACCTGCGAGGGTGCCGTGTTGAAGGTCGGCGGACACTCGGACGCGTCCAGTACGCCCAGCCGGCCCGCCGTGCCCGCGCCCGCGTAGATCAGCCGGCCGCCCCGGGCCATCCGCTCCGCGATCGCGTCGATCGCCGCCGCGATCAGCGGCAACTGCGCGGAGACCGCCGTCGGCACGGTAGCGTCCTCGGTGTTCATCAGCTTCGCGATGTCGAGCGTCGGCAGCTGATCGATGTCGGCCAGCTCCGGCCGGAACGCCTCGGTCGTCAGCGACTCCAACTCGGCGCGCACGGAGAGGTGGTGGGGGAGGGCGGAGGCGTTGGAGGAGGAGGGGGGCATGGCGACTCATTCCGTACAGTGCGGTCCGGTCCGGTGCGGCTGTGCCTTCAGGTCGGACGCCGTGGTTGTCCGCGGGTTCGTCGTGGTCGGTCGCGCCCCGCGGTGGAGCCGCGGATGACACAGACCCGCCGCCCCTGCCTGGACGCTCGCTCCCGGACGCGCTACCGCGACGGGCCCCCGGTCCGATGTCGATGCGCCAGTGCCTCGTACGACGCGGACAACGCCGGCGCCGCCGACTCGTACGTCCGTTGCGCCACCCCGATGAACAGGCAGTCCACCACCAGCAGCTGACTCGTCCGGGACGACATCGCCGCCGGGCGCAGCTCGCTCTCCCTGGCCGTGGACGTCGTCAGGACGTGATCGGCGTACTGGGAGACCGGTCCGTCCGGCCGCCCGGTGATCGCGATCGTCGTGGCCCCGTGGTCGAAGGCGGCCCGCAGCGGCTCGATGACGTCGCCCGTCGAGCCGGAGTGGGTGATCGCTATGGCCACGTCCTTCGCGCGCAGCTGCACCGCGTTGGTGACGGCGAGGTGCGGGTCGCTGTGCGCGTGGGCTATCAGCCCTATGCGGAGTAGCTTCTGCGTGAGGTCCTGGGCGACGAGCCCGGACGCCCCGACGCCGTAGATGTCTATGCGGCGGGCCCCGGCGAGCGCACCGACCGCCGCGCCGAGCTGGACCATGTCGAGTCCGGCCGCCGTGTCCGCCAGGGTCTGCTGCTCGTCGTAGGCGAGCTTGGCGACCACGTCGGGGAGCGGGTCGTCGACCGCGATGTCGGCCGTGACCGAGGGTGCGCGGCCCGACTCCTGGTGGGCTGCGAGGCCGGCGAGGGCGAGGCGCAGGTCGCGGTAGCCGGGGTAGCCGAGGAGGCGGGCGGTGCGGACGACCGTCGCCTCGCTGGTGCCGGTGAGCTCGGCGAGGCCGGTGACCGTGAGCGCCGCGCAGCCCGCCGGGTCCCCTGCGACGGCCTCCGCGACCCGCTGCATGGAACGGGTCATGGAAGGGGCCAGCGTCCGCACCTTCGCCGCGAGGGCGGCGGGTGCGGGAGGTGTGGGGGGTGTGGTCGCGGCGCCGCTCCGCCCTCCGGCCGGGCGGCCCGTGGCCTGTCCCTCCACAGGTGCGAAAATTTCCTTCACATCATCGCTCACATCTTGAAAGATATTTTCTGTCCGGCCATATGGTCAAGGGCCGCACAATGGATGCATGAGTTCCAGCAGCGACCCCGTACAGCCCCCCATGGATCCCGTGAGCCCTCTTGAGCAGGCGCTGCACGCGGCCCGCGCCCTCGTGCTCGCCGATCTGGTGGCCGGGAAGGTCGCCGAGGCGGATGTCGTGTCCATGGTCGAGGACTCCGTCGTGCAGCGCCGCTGGTGGGTCGAGCAGTGGCCGGACGGCGTGACATACGTCGGCGGGCTCGTCGCCCAGGACGTCCAGGACGCCCTGCTCGAACGGTACGGCCGCTGGCCGCTCTGCCCGGTCTGCGACGACGGCGACCCGCACGCGCTCGACGTGGAGCCGGAGCTCGGGCCCGATCCGCAGTGGGTGTGCCACAAGGCGGGGGTGCGGGTCGCCGCGGTGGGGGCGCTGGGCTCGGCGTACGGGGCAGCGCACGGAGAGGCCTCCGGGGCAGTGCACGGAGAGGCCACCGGGGACGGGTTCGGAGAGGCCTCCGGCGACGCGTCCGGAGAGGCCTCCGGAGAGGCGCCGTCCTCGTGACCCTCTACATCGACCCGCCCACCTGGCCGGGGCACGGGCACATGTGGTCCCACCTGGTGAGCGACGTGTCCTTCGACGAGCTGCACGCGTTCGCACGGGGGTCGGGCATCCCCGAGCGCGCCTTCGAGCGCGACCACTACGACATCCCGTCCCACCGCTACGAGGAGGTCGTGCGGGCGGGGGCCGTGGAGGTGGGCTCGAAGGAGCTGCTGCGAAGGCTGACGGAGGCGGGGCTGCGCAGGCCCAAGCGGCGGGGGGCTACGGCCTGAGAGGGTGCCGCCGCTCGGCGGGGCCGGTCGACGAGGTGCCCGGCTGTCCCGGGTTCCCCTGCGTCCCCGCACGTCCCGCGTGCGGTCCGCGTCCGGTCCGAGGCTGGGCCCGGCTTGCGTCAGGCGCGCAGACGGAGCTCGTACGCGAACTGTTCCCCGTGCTCCCCGTCACCCCAGTCGTCGCTCACCTTCTCGAATCCGGCCCGCGAAACGACGCCCTGCGAAGGGATGTTGGCCTTCTCGACGACCGCGAACAGCGACCGTACGTCTCCCTGCTCCCGGCCCCGTTCCCGCGCCCAGCCGGCCAGCGCGCCCAGCGCCTCGGTCATGTAGCCGCGCCCGCGCGCCCCCTCGACCAGGTCGTAGCCGACCTCGACGCGGCCCTCCTCGTCCGGGGCGCCGTGGTAGCCGAGCGCGCCGACGGCCAGCCCGTCCTCCTTGCGCACGAGCACGAACATGCCCCACTCCGGCCGGTGCACCCCCGCCTCGTACGCCTGGAACACCAGCCCCGCCCCGACCCGCGTCCCCTCGATCGGGCCGCCCACGATCCAGTCGAAGCCACCGGTGCCGCCCTCGGCCAGGTCGGCCGCGGCCGCCGGGTGGACGCCCTGGAGGACGACGCGCTCGGCGTCGATGTGCAGCGGGTTGCTCCAACGCCACTCCGTGACGGGCGCGCGCCCCGGCAACTCGCCCCGACCGGTGGCCCACAGCAGCGTCGCCCAGGGGTCGTCACCGGGCCTGACGTGCGGGAAGAGGCGCGCGAGGACGGACTCGCACAGCCCGACGGGCGGCACGGACGCGGACGCGGGAAGCCCGAGGCCCTCCGCGATGTCGTACGTGTGCAGCAGCACCTCGGCGACGCCCATCGCCGCGAAGCCCTCGCGGTCGGCCGCGCGGAACGGATACGGGTGGAAGGCGCGGACCGTGCGGGGGGCGGTGCTGACGACGGCGGCGAGGAGGGCGCCGGTCGTCCGGATCACCTCCAGTACGTCGGCGTTCTCCTCGCACTCCGACGTATCGATCTCGAACGGTACCCAGCGGGCCGTCGGCCGCCCCGTCAACTGCCCCGCGTACGCGATCAGGTCCGACGCGATGTGGTCGGCGGTCCCCCGGCAACTCCACTCCAGCCGACCGGCCTTGACGCCCTCCCAGTCCTGGTCGACCACCGTCCCCAGCACCGCGAGGCTGTGTTCGACAGCTTCCTGTACCTGATCCCCACCCATTGGTCGCATGGCGGCGAGGATAGGCGGGGTCAGACGTCCGTACGTACTGCATTTACGACGCTGCCACTGCTCCCGGCCACGCGCCGGGAGGCCCGCGTACGCCGGTCGAGGCGCAGCGACACGGCCGTGGTGCCGATGGCGGCCGCGGTGATGGCGCCGCCCGCCCAGGCCGTGGAGGCGAAGCCGAAGCCCGCGTCGATGACGACGCCGCCGAGCCAGGGGCCACCGGTGTTGCCGAGGTTGAACGCGGCGGTGGTGGTGGCGCCGGCGAGGGTCGGGGCGGCGCCGGCGACGTTGAACAGCCGGGCGTTGAGGGCCGGGGCGGTGTAGAAGCAGGACACCCCGAGGAGGAAGGAGAGGAGGACGGCGGCGACGGCGTACTCGGCGAGCAGCGCGAGGGCGACGAGGAGGACCGTGGAGGCCGTGATACCGCTGAGCAGGACCCCGAAGAGGTGCGCGTCCGCGACCCGTCCCCCGACCGCCGTGCCGATCAGCGCCCCGATCCCGAACAGCGCGAGAACCGACGGCACCCACCCGGCGTCCAGCCCCGCCACATCCGTGAGCAGCGGCGCGAGGTAGCTGAACGCGCAGAAGATGCCGCCGGCGGCCAGCGCGACGACCGTGATGGACAGCCAGACCTGGGGTTCGCGGTAGATCAGGACCTCCTGCCCCAGCCGGGGCCGCTCCTCGGGCCGGGGAATGGCCGGAACGAGTGTGACCACCCCGACGAGCGCGATCGCCGAGGCCACCGCCACCGCCCAGAACGCCGACCGCCACCCGAAGTGCTCCCCGAGGAACGCCCCCGCCGGCACCCCGAGCACGTTCGCGATCGACAACCCGCCGATCATGATGGCCAGCGCCCGTGCCCGCGCGTTCACCGGCACCATCGCGACGGCCACGGCCGCCCCGACCGCCCAGAACCCCGCACAGGCGAGCGCGCTCACGATCCGGGAGGCGAAGAGAACGGCGTAGTTCGGTGCGAGGGCGCCGGCGATCTGCCCGAACCCGAAGATCGTGATCAGTGCGACGAGAGTCGTACGCCGGGGGAGGCGCAGCGTCGCCACCGCCAGCAGCGGCGCCCCGACCACCATCCCGATCGCGAACGCCGAGATCAGCAGCCCCGCCCGTGGAATGGACACCTGCATGTCCTCGGCGATGGGCGGCAGCAGCCCCGAGAGCATGAACTCACTGGTTCCGAGTGCGAAGACGGCGAGGCCGAGGACGTAGACGGACAGGGGTATGCGGAAGCGGGCGTGGTCGGGCGCGGCAGCGGCGGGTGAAGACATATTCATCGGCAACAGGCGGTCATGGGGTCGCATTCCTTCCGTGTCCGTGGGTCCGTGTCCGTGGGTCCGTGTTCGTGGGTCCGGGTCCGTGCGTCCGTGTCCGTGCGGCGTCAGTCCTCCGCCAGTCCGGCCAGCTCCGCCCGCAGGTTCTCCCGGGCCCGTTCCTCCCACTCCCGCTCTCCGTACGGTGTCCTGAACAGCCGTGGCAGATCGATGAGTTGGCGCAGTACGGCCGCCCGGCCCGCCCGGAAGGCGTCGTCGGGCACGAACCCGTACTCCTCCCGTACGGCGGCGGCGTACGCGGCGTACGCGTCCGGCTCGGAGGCCAGGATCGCGAGGTCCGCGTCGCACAGGACCTGTCCGTTCGGGTCGTCGTCGGCCGGGTCGTGGGTGACGGTGAGCCGCACCAGCCGGGCGACCTCCGCCACCTTCGCCCCGGGCACCCCGGCCTCGGTCAGCGCCCGCTCGGCGAGCCGGGCCGACCGCTCCTCGTTCTCCGACCGGTCCGGGGCGTACACGGCGTCGTGGAACCAGGCTGCCAGCCGTACGAGGTCGGCGTCGGCCGCGTGGTCCTCCAGCGTCTCGACGTGGTCCAGGACCGCCGTCAGGTGATCGAGCGTGTGGTACTTCCGCCGCGGCTCGGCCCACCGCTCGATCAGGTTGTCGGCGTACGGGGTCGGCGCCGGGTCACAGGCACCGTCCCGGGCGGAGAGCAGCGCGGGGAGCCACCGGTAGCGCAGGGCTTCCCGGCGGGCGTCGACGGTGTCAGGGTCGGGCGGCATATACGCATTGTGCCGTGTGCCGTGTCCGCGCGAGCTGGGCCGGGCTCAACCGTTCGTCAACTTGACTCGGCCCTGAAGGACCGGGCTTGGAGGTAGTGCCCAGCTGGCTGCTGGGGTGGACTCCTCCGTCCAGACACCCCTATGGGGTGGCAGGGACGCGTGACTCACGCCCCGCATTCCACACGCTCTCGCCACGGGTGGCGATGTTGTGGGATGCGTTCCGGTCGGCGTGGGCAACGACCCCGCACCTCCGGCAGATGAAAAGCCCCTGGTCGACACGGTTTCGCTTGTCGACGTGGCCGCACTCGGCGCACGTCTGCGACGTGTACGCGGGATCGACGAAGACCAGGGGTACCCCGGCCCGCTTGGCCTTGTAGACGATGAAGTCTGCGAGCTGGGCGAAGGCCCAGGAGTGGAGTGCGACCCGTTGGGGCTTGCGGAGCCGTACCCGGTTGCGGATGCCCTTGAGTTCTTCGAGGGACAGGCCGCGTCCGGTGCGTTCAGCCTCGGTCACGATCGTCTTGGAGATGATGTGGTTCTGGTTGGCGGCGTGCCGCGCTTCTTTGCGGGCACGGGCCTTGAGCCGCCGCTTGGCGGACTTGGTGCGCTTCTTCTGGAGCTTGGCGCGCAGGGCAAGCTGTCGCTTGCGGTACCGGTTGAGTCTCCGCCCCGTGGCGAGGTAGCCGGTGGAGGCGGTGGCGATGTTCTCGATGCCGAGGTCCACGCCGATGAAGCCGTCCGGCTCGTAACTCTCGGCCTCGGGCACGTCACAGGTGGCGACGAGGTAGAACACGCCGTCGCGCTGGATCAGGTCGGATTCGCCCTGCCGGTGCGCCTGGAGCGTCTTGAGCGCGTCGGCGGAGCAGGCGAAGCGGATGTTCCTGACTCGGCCGTCCACGGTCCAGACGGACACGGTCCGCTGGTCGTGCTGCCAGCTCAGACACCGGTCGTCATACGGCTGTGCGGCTTCGGGGCGAAAGGTGACCGGCTTGGACTCAGCCCTGCGGCGGCGCTTCGAGCCCTCCTTGCCGAGGTTCCCGGCACGGATGTTGGCCTTGAGCGTGGTGTACGAGTCGCGCACCTTCTTGATGACGTGTTGCGCGGCCTGCGCTCCCAGCCCACGGGCCTTGAGTTCGGCGTAGGTGTGCTTGCGCAGCTCGTACTCACGCGGCACACCGCGCTCGAACGCCACCTGTGACACCCAGTTCGCGGCATCGTTGACCGTGCGCAGGGTGCGCTCAAGCGCGGATGCCTGCACGGCGTCCGGCATGAGTTTGACCTGCGTCACGATCTTCACGAGAGTGATCGTAGCATTGATCTATGTCACCACGCTGGGAGCCAAACCCCGACATCCGCAGGGGCCGTAGCGTCGTCTGCACCCTGCATGCGCACTTGGTCTTCACCCCCAAGTACCGGCGCGGACCGTTCACCGACGAGATCCTTCGGCGCTGCGAAGAGGTCATGCGCGACGTGTGCACCGACTTCGGCGCGGAGCTGCGGGAGTTCAACGGCGAACGCGATCACGTCCACCTGCTCGTGCATTACCCGCCCAAGGTCGCCATCTCCCGGCTCGTCGGCTCCCTCAAGGGCGTCTCCGCCCGGCGCCTGCGGCAGGAGTTCCCCGGCCACATCCGCAAGTACCTGTGGGGTGAGCACTTCTGGTCGCCGTCCTACTTCGCCGCCTCATGCGGGGGCGCCCCGCTCGCCGTCATCAAGGAGTACATCGAGAACCAGAAACGTCCCGACTGAGGCCAACAGTGCAGACCCTGCACCCGTGCACGTCAGAGCAGTGTTAAGAAGCGTTTCCTCCCGGGCGTGAACGCCCGGGGTTCCGCGCTAGATCATGCTGAAGACTGAGCGGGGGTGAGTCCTGTTGCCAGGTCTCGTGCTCGGCCGAACGCCCCGGACGGTGTTGGGCGTTCTGGTTGCCCGCGTTCGTTCCGCGTCCGGCGCGCACGGATCGTGTCCGTGGTCCGGGGATGCGGAGGCGGGTTTCCTCACGCCCAGGGACGCCGGGTCCGGCCTGGACGGTCCGATGCCCCACCGCATCACTCCGGTGCTGTGGGGGCGGTGCCGTCCGTCGCCGGACCGGATGTCCCTGAGCGCGCCTTCCGATCGCCATGGCAGCAGCATCGTGGCGAGTGGTCTGACGAGTCGTGCTGGTGAGCGGCTTCTGCCAGTGCTGGGCGCCCCAGCGGCTGGTGTAGGCCGGGTCGACGTCGATGACCGTGATACGTGTGGCGTCGGCCATCGAGGCCAGCTGGGCGCGGAGTCTGGCGAAAGACGGTCTCGGAGTGTCAGGCGTTGCCCAAGTTGACCTTCTTCGTGGGCCGTTCGACGACCCAGCGGTACGTGGCACCGAGCACGAAGGCCTGGATCACGGCGCCGAGGACGATCCCGAGGAAGGGCAGCCCGCCGGGCAGCGCGACGAACAGGAGCGAGGTCGGCGCGGTGACGAGGAAGAGCCAGACCCCTGCGAAGCCGGCGTCCGCGTGCTCGACGAACAGCGAGTCCACCCCGACCCAGACGCCCACGGCGACCACGAGGGCCAGATAGCCCAGGGCGGCGGGGTTCAACAGGTGACGGCGTAGGCTCCGGGACAGGGAACGAGACGAGGCGGTCATTACTGAACTCCATGGAGACGAAGGGATGTTGACCGTTTTGTTGGTGCTGATGCGCTGAGGTCAACGATGCGTCCCGGAGCGACCGGACGCCTGAGTATCCCTACCTAGGTTCGCCTCCGTGTTCGGACGTGACTTACATGCCCGTCTGCATCACGCCCCCCACGAAGCGGGACCAGACGGCCGGCCTGGAACACCAGCATCCCGACATGCGCTCCGGTGAGGAACATCGCCGCCCCAGTTCCTCCCGCGACATTCCCGCCCGCTCCCGCCGGTGGCGCAGTTCCGCGCCGTACATCGCCGGCGTGGACCGGGACGGGTCGATGGTCTTCGGCTTCGGCGTGGGACAACTCCCTCTCGCACGGCCGGTCTTGTTGAAGAGCGCCCGAACGAGGGTAGATGCGGAGGGTGGTCTTCCGGGTGCTCATCGTGACGTTCACGTCCACCACTCCGGGTTGTTGCTAAATTGGACTAGACCTGTTGTCGTCACGTGAAGCCCGATGGAAGGGGCCCCATGACCACGCGCGCGCTTCTGGAGGTGATCGCCCTCGACGCCGAGGACGCCGTCGCCGCCCAGACCGGAGGTGCCGACCGGCTGGAGCTGGTCGCGGACATGGAGGCCGACGGCCTCACCCCGGCGGTCGCGACGTTCGTGGAGGTGCAGGCCGCCGTGGACATCCCGGTGCGGGTCATGCTGCGGCTCGCCGACGGGTTCGCGGCGGGGGACGTGGACGCGCTGGTGCGGGTGGCGTGCGACCTGCGGGCGGCCGGGGCGGAGGAGTTCGTGCTCGGGTTCCTGGGGGAGGGCGGCGGGTTGGATCTGGACGCCGTGGAGCGCGTGGTCGCCGAGCTGGACGGGCGGTCGTGGACGTTCCACCGGGCGATCGACCGCGCCGCCGACCGGGACGCCCTGCGCAAGCAGCTCGCGGACCTGCCGGGGCTGGACACCTACCTCACGGCGGGCTCGGGCGCCGGTGTCGACGACGGCCTGCCGGTGCTGCTGGCCGAGGCCGCGCGGCGCGGCGACCCCGGCTACACCCAGCGCCTCATGATCGGCGGTGGCCTCCGTCTCGGCCACGTCCCGCGCCTGCGCGCCGCCCGCGTCGACGCCTTCCACATCGGAGGCGCGGCCCGCCCCCAGGGCTGGACCGCGCCGGTCGCCGCCGACGCCGTACAGGAATGGCGTACGGCACTGGACACCCGCCCCGCCCGCCCGGGAACCAGGACCTCGGGCCGGCCGGGCCTAGGCCTGTCCGACAACTCCGTCTGACAACTCCGTCTGACGATTCCCGTCAGTCACCTGTTTCTTGCGAGGAGGCCCCGGCGTTCACGCCGGGGCAAATCGCATCCGGGTGTCGCGACGCGGGCGCACCTACACCTGCACCGCGTGCGGAGCCGTGTCCCCACGGGACAGGAATTCCGCCCGCGTCATGCTCGTCCGGGCTGGTCTCAACCCGGCTGGTGCCGATGGCGGAACGCCTCCTGGAGCGCTGCTCCAGGAGGCGGCCTGAGCCAGGAATCCCCTCCCTTCAGGGAGAGGAGGATTCAATGAGGGTCCACCGGAAGCGGCGGCGGGGTCAGTCGGCCTCCGCCGTCACCGGCCCCGTCAGGGCCGTCGAGGCCGTCGTGCAACCGCGCCATCAGTGGCATCAGCTGGGT
Source organism: Streptomyces europaeiscabiei (assembly GCF_036346855.1). Taxonomy (NCBI): domain Bacteria; kingdom Bacillati; phylum Actinomycetota; class Actinomycetes; order Kitasatosporales; family Streptomycetaceae; genus Streptomyces; species Streptomyces europaeiscabiei. Next base: position 4,738,538 of record NZ_CP107841.1, on the reverse strand, counting down.
GCGGGTCATCTTGCGGATACGCCCCTCGTACGTCCACGCGCTGACGGCCGTGGGGTCCAGGAGCACGACCTCGGGGGTCCAGTCGGAGCGGAAGTGGATGACGGCCCGCAGGAGCGGGGTCCACTTCAAGCGGTCCGGGTCGTGGAAGCCGGGGAGGGGAGGGAAGCGGGGCGGCTGCCAGTCGGCGCCGTGCACCTGGCGCAACTCCTCGGCCCGGTCGTCCAGTTCGAGCTCGGCGGCGGTCCGGAAGATGTCGTAGTCCGCCCGGACGTCGTACGTCTCCCGGTCGCCGTAGAGCAGGACCAGTACGGACTCGGGGCGGCGCAGGCGCATCACCTCGGTCAGTTCCCACAGGGTGCCCTCGCTCGCGCCGGCCACCAGGAGGACCAGGCGGGCGTCGGTGATGAGCGAGGTGACGGTGGGCTGCCAGTCGTGGAGGGGGAGATAGAGGCGGCGGGAGCCGGCGAGGGGGAGTGACTCGTCGGGTTCACCCACGGCGAGCGGGCGGCCGAAACCGCTGAACATCCGGCACACGCCCTCCTCCAGCGTGAGCGAACTGCCGTTCACGAGCGAGCCGCCCACCCCCATCCAACGGGTGAACGCATGCCGCATCAGGGCGCCCGTGACGTCCTCGGCGAAGGGGCGCAGATAGAGGACGTACGGCTCCTGCCGGGCCTCCTCCATCGTCTTGACCACCCGGACGTGATGACGCCGCCCGTGCCGCCGCATCCGCAGGCCCACCAGCAGCGACACCGCGCCCCAGAGCCCTGTCCCCGCGACGATCAACACGTTCTGCACCATGGGCTCGCCGGGAACGGGGATGAAGACGGTGTTGGTCCGCGAGGCGGCCAGGATCACGAGCAGCCCGCCCCAGAGCGTCCCCGCCAAACCCACGAGCCGTAACACGCAGCCGAGCAGCGGACGCTGACGACGGCGGGGAGTTCCGAAGGGAGGGTGATCGGTCATGAGGAACAACAGATCGGAGGCGGGGCGCGACACGCAATCGAACACCAAGGGTTACGGCGCCGGATTCGCTCTTTCGTGGCACGTACGGGCCCGTACCAGCGGGTCTCCGGCGCGGCGGCCATGATGAGCGGATGGCAGACGTCCACCACTCCCTGTGGAACTCCGAAGTCGCCCCCGACAGTTACACGCCCGCCAACACCCCCTATCTGGGCGTGCTCTTCGAGCAGTACAAGCTCTGTGTCGAGACGGCCGACCGCGTCAGCGCGCGGCGGGGCGCTGCCAACACCTTCTTCCTGTCGCTCAACAGCGCGATCGCCACGGCCATGGTCGGCGGGCTGGGGCCGCGTCCGGGCAGCGTTTCGGTCTGGCTGCTTCTCGCCGGTCTGCTGATCCTCGTCGGGCAGTGCGTGGCGTGGTACCTGATGGTCCGTTCCTACCGCCAGCTCAACACCGCGAAGTGGGCGGTGATCGGCGCGTTCGAGAAACGGCTCCCCGCCTACGCCTACTCCCGCGCCGAATGGACCGAGCTGGGGGAGGGGGAGGACTGGCGCCGATACGTGCCCCTGACCCGCCTGGAACAGTGGGTGCCACCGCTCTTCGTGGCCGCCTATCTGGTGGGGTTCCTGGCGCTGGCGCTGTAGCGGCACAGGGCGAGCGGGGGCCGGGGCGGTCGTCCTTCCGGGACGCGCCCACAGCCGTGAGCCACCTCGGGGGCGGCGAACCTCCCCGAGGTGGCCTTCCACCGGTCTCCAGGTCTGCAGGTCTGGCGATCTGCAGGTCTGCCGGTCTGGCGATCTGCCGGTCTGGCGATCTGCCGGTCTGGCGGTCCGCGGCCGTTACGCGTTCGGGTCGAACGAGATCCCCGACGGCATCGCCTTCGTGAGGTTGGAGGCGAAACTGCCGTCCTTGAGGCCGAAGTTGGCGCTGCCGAAGTCGTAGGCGACGAGGGTGTCGCGGACGCCGGACGGGTAGCCGTTCCAGCCGACGAGCGGCGGGTACTGCCAGGTGCCCTCGTGGTTCTCCGGCGGCTCGTCGTTCGAGCCCGCGAGGCGGAAGCAGTGCGTCCGGATACCGTCCTTGTGGTAGACGATCTTCGCGTGGGTGCCGTCCCAGCGCACCGCGGACGCGGCGTGCACGGTGAAGCCGCCGTGGTTGGACGTCGAGACGTACTGGGCCGTGCCGTTCTGCACCCAGACCACGACGTGCTCCCAGTCGTGGCGGTGGCCGCCGATGCTGCTGCCCGAGACCGCCTGGTCCTTCTCGAAGTAGAGGTCGTACATGATCGCGCACCAGCCGTTGTTGCACTTGTAGCGCGAGTAGCCGTTGGTGTTGTCCAGGTCGGACCGGTCGCGGCAGTCGCCGCTGAGCGAACCGGTCGGCTTCAGGCCACCGTTGACCGTGCCCGTGGGGCCGATCGCGGGGGTCGAGTAACAACCGTCCGTGTCGTAGTCGTAGGCCGGCTGCCAAGTCGTCTCCAGCGCCTCCGCGTTGGCGGGCAGCGCGGCGGGCGGAGCCGCGTACGCGCTGCCGGCGACACCGACGACCAGCGCGACGGTGGCGCCGAGGGTGACTGCGGATCTGCGGAAACGACGCGAAGTGCGCGTGCGCGAACCTGTCTTCACTGCGACCTCCTGATGGACCGCGGCGCGGGGGGACGGCCGGGGGAGCCGGGGCGGGGACATGCCGATGTGCGGGGTGGCATGCGCAGGTCAGGTTCGCCCTACTCGCGGGTAGTGCACAAGAGGCGGGAGGTGTCGGAGTGATGAAGAATCAATCAATGTGTAGATCCTGTGCGTTGCCCCTGCGGGGCGCCGCCGGGAATCGGATGCCGCGACCCGGTGTCACATCACGGGCAGATATCCGCCAGGTAGTTGTTGTGTGCGGAGTCGCCGCGAAGGCCGTCTCGGAGATCATTTCGCGCCCGCCCGCGGGCATAGTTGTCCCGGCCCCCAGCCAAGCGGGGGCATGACAAGTTTCAGTCACACGGGGGACAGGTTCCATGTCATTCATACGCCGCCGCGGACTCACGGCCGCTGCCGCCGTGATCGTCGCGGTCATGGTCACCACCACCGCCTGCGGCAAGACCGAGGAGAGCGGGGCCAAGGCCTCGGACTCGACGACCGCCCAGGCGGGCGCGGGCGACGACATCGACACCGGCGAGAACGAGGGCGGAGGTGACACGACCGTCGGCGGCTTCAAGCTCCCCGAGGGCGTGCCCACCGACCTCACCGGTGACGCGCTGCGGAAGTGGAAGGACGGTGGCTGGCAGGACTTCGGCGGCGACTGGCCCTCCAGGGCGGAGGACTTCGCCAACCCGTACATCGAGGACTTCTGGACGCCGGAGCGCATCGCCGAGGCCGAGGAGAACCTCCCGGAGCTGCCGGCGGTCGCCGAGGCGGGCAACACGGCCGCCGGTGGCGGCAAGACCACCCAGGTCTGGCTGCCCGACGGCAAGGTCAAGAAGCAGCAGGCCACCAAGGTCAAGGCGACCTACCACAAGAACGCCGCCCCGGTCGGCAAGCTCTTCTTCACCACGCCCCAGGGGTCGAGCGTCTGCTCCGCCGCCGTCGTGAAGGACCCGGCGCACCCGGGCAAGTCCAACCTCGTGTGGACCGCCGGGCACTGCGTGCACGCGGGCAAGGGCGGCGGCTGGTACCGCAACATCGCCTTCGTGCCGTCCTTCAACAACACGGGCAAGCTGAACATCGCCCAGGCGTCGAAGGACTACCGCGCGGGCAACGTCTCCCCTTACGGCCTCACCTGGGCCGACTGGGCCACCACCTCCGGCACCTGGATCAAGGGTGGCGCCGCCGGCGAGGGCACCGTGGCCGCCGCGTACGACTACGCCGTCCTCCACGTGAAGCCGGAGAAGGGCTCCAAGTCCCTGGAGGAGCGCCTCGGTTCGGCCCTGCCGGTGTGGTTCAACGCGCCCGCCGCCAACAAGGTCAAGAACATGAAGGTCCGCGGCTACCCGGCCGAGGCCCCGTACGACGGCTCGAAGATGTACCACTGCCAGGGCGCCACCAAGCGCTTCGTCCTCGGCCACAGCTACCCGAGCGACTACCCGGCCCAGTACATGGTCGGCTGCACCATGAACGGCGGCGCCTCCGGCGGCCCCTGGTTCACGACCTACAAGGGCCGCACCTACCTGGTCTCCAACAACTCCCTGAGCGACCGCTCCACGTTCATCACCGGGCCGCGCCTCGGCAAGAACGCCAAGCAGGTCTACCTGGCGACCAGCAACAAGTTCAAGTAGGCGGAACCCTCGCGTGATCGGCCCCCGGTGACCTCGGTCGCCGGGGGCCGTCGCGTGTGCGCGTTCCCGTACATTCGACGTCATGAACACGTCCGAGTGGTGGGAGCGGCTGCCCGCCGGCATCCGTACGCAGGTCGACGGATACGTCCTTCAGGACGCCCTCCTCCCAGCGGTCCGCGCCGTCTTCGCCGCCGGCCGCGCCCACGGTCTCGGCCTCGCCGACGCCCAATACGTCGTCCACGACCGCTACCTCCACCACGGTGACCGCGTCGCCCGCACCCCCGACAGCCCCCTCGACCAGGACTCCCTGACCGCCCTGGCCACCGGCCTGCCCGGCCGCCTCGTCGCCGTCGAGGCGATCTGGGACGGCGACACGGTCCACGACTGGTTCGTGATCCTGCTGGCCCACACCGCCGACCCCGAGGGCGAGCATCCGCTGGCCACCGTCTACCGGGGGACGGCCGAGCGGTACCTCGGCGAGGAGCGGGTGGCCCGCGCTCCGGGCCACCCGTCCGCCGAGGCCGCCACCCACTCCGGCCGAGCCCTGGCCACCCGCCTCTCCGTCCCCTTCCACTTCGCCAGCCCACACACCCCGGACGACCAGGCCAGGTGGGCGGGTTGACGGCCGAGGGCGGTCCGGGCCCGCTGCCGTGTCCCTGCTGCTTCCAGCCCACCCTGGAGAAGCGTGCCTACTTCGAGATCTGCCCGGAGTGCGGCTGGGAGGACGACGGTCAGGACGACGCCGACGCACATGTCGTCCGGGGCGGCCCCAACGGCCTGCTCAGCCTGGCCCAGGCCCGGTCGGACTACGCGGAATCGCTGTCCGAGGAGGAGGACGACGACTCCATGACACGCGGCGGCGAGGGAATGTGGCTGGCGGAAGCACGACGTCAGCTGGGCGCCCTGCCCGGAGGACCGGACGACCTGATCTAGGCCAGCTGCGGCGGCAGCGGGGCCGTATGCGTCACGATCAGGCCCGACACCGCGCGCGTGAGGGCCACGTACAGGCGGCGCAGGCCCGTCCGTTCGTCCGGTTCGCCGTCGACGACCGCCTGTGGTTCGTCCAGGACGACGTAGTCGTATTCGAGGCCCTTGGCGAGCGAGGCCGGTACGAGGGTGAGGCGGGTCTCGTACGTCGTCTCCTCACCCGGCGCCAGATAGCCGATGCCCGCCGCTGTGAGCGCCTCGGCGAGCGCGGGGACCCGGGCGTCGGCGGCGATGAGCCCGGTCGAACCCTCGTTGCGGAGCGACTCCTCGCAGGCGGCGACGACCTGGGAGTCGTCCGTGCTCGGCCGTACGTCGAAGAAGCCCGGGTTCTCACGGACCGAGGCGACCGGTGTCAGACCCGGCGCGATGTGGGGGAGGAGCCGGGAGGCGTACGTGATCACGTCGGTCGGCACGCGGAAACCGGCCGTCAGCTCCTCCACATGCGCCTCCGCCTTCCCGAGATGGGTCAGCGCCTCCTCCCAACTCCGCGTCGCCCAGGGCGTCGTGCCCTGCGCGAGGTCGCCGAGAACGGTCGCGGAACCGGTGGTGCAGCGGCGTCCGACCGCCCGGTACTGCATGGGCGACAGGTCCTGCGCCTCGTCGAGGACGACATGGCCGAGGGAGTGCGTGCGCTGCACGAGGTCGGTGGTCTCGTCGATGAGTACGGCATCGGCGGCCGACCATCTGACCGACTTCACGCTCCGCGCGGGCTTCGCCCACAGGATCGTCTTCTGCTCGTCCTCGGTCAGGATCCCGTCCGCGTGTACGGCCAGGAAGTCCGCGTCGGAGAGCAGGCGCAGGACGAGCTTGGCGGGCTCGACCGGCGGCCAGATCGCCTTGACGGCCGCCTTCACGGCGGTGTTGCGGGCCACCGCGTCCTGCACCCGGTCGTCGGGCGCCTCCCCGGACCGTTCCATCTGCACCAGCACCGCGTGCGCGATCCGCTGCGGCAGCGCCTCACGGGCGGCCCCGTAGCGGATGTCCCGGTCCAGCAACTCCCCCACGATGTCCGTCAGCTCGTACGCCGGTACGCGCCAGCGACGTGAACCCCGGACGACCATGACGGGCTCGGTGGGGAGGGTGACGTGCGAGCGTACGGCCCGGCGGAGCACCTCGGCCATCCGGGCGTCGCCCTTGACGACCGCGGCCGGCGCCTCGTCCGCGCCCCGCACCTCGACGTGGGAGACGAGGTCGTCGACGGTCGCCTGCTTGACCTCCAGCTCGCCGAGCGCGGGGAGGACCTGCTCGATGTAGTGGAGGAACGAGCGGTTCGGCCCGATGACGAGGGTGCCGGTGCGGGCGAGGCGCTCGCGGTGGGCGTAGAGGAGGTAGGCGACCCGGTGCAGGCCGACGGCGGTCTTGCCGGTGCCGGGGCCCCCCTGGACGCAGAGGGAGCCGGCGAGGTCGGAGCGGACGATCTCGTCCTGCTCCGGCTGGATCGTCGCCACGATGTCCCGCATCGGGCCGACGCGCGGGCGCTCGATCTCCTGCTGGAGCAGCTTGCTGGTGGCGGCCGCCTCGGAGGGGTCGGAGAGGTGCTCGTCCTCGTACGCGGTGAGGTCGCCGCCGGTGTATCCGAAGCGGCGCCGCAGTCCGACGTCCAGCGGATCGGTCTTGGAGGCCCGGTAGAACGGCTGTGAGACGGGGGCACGCCAGTCGATGACCATCGGATCGCCGTCCGCGTCGTGCACATGCCGACGTCCGATGTAGAACCGTTCCCCCTCCGCTCCCTCGGCCCGGTCGGCGCCGGGAGAGTGCAGATAGTCGAGACGGCCGAAGAAGAGCGGTGTGTGGCTCAGATCGGCCAGCGACTTGATCCGCTCGCCGATCTGGCGTGCCAGCACCTCCGCGTTCACCCAGTTCGCGGTGACGTCCTTGATGTCCAGCGCCTCCACGTCCTCCCGCATGGCGCGGAGAGCGGAACGGGAGGCGGCGAGGTGGGAGCGCTCTCGGGTGAGGGGGTCGTTGGGGGTGACGGGATCGAGGACGGCGCCGGTGGCGGGGTCGTCGGGGTGCGCGGACAAGGGGGTGCCTCCGGTGGCCTACGGGACCTGTGGGGGTCTGCCTGAGAGCGGGTGCTGCCTAGTGCCGCGGCACTAGTGGCGGTGGCCGACCGGTTTCCGTCCGGACGGCGGCGCTCCACGAACGGGAGGCGGGCAAGAGCGGAGAGTGTAGGTGAGGGGAGGGGGCGTAGGCCAACCGATTTCCACGGACAGATGTCCTCGGGCCGGGCTCCACGGACCGATTGCGACGGGCCGGGCTCCACGGGCCGCGTGCTCGTCGGCCTGGTGGGCCCCTGATCTGCCCTCGCCGTACCCCTAGGGGGTCTGTACTTCGCGGGTACTAGGGGTGGGCGACACCTGAGGGTGAGCCGGGGGCTCAGCGGGTTCACTCCGTAGACCGACGTAATCCAAAGGCGGACGTTCCACCATGGAGTCATGAGTGCAGCGACGTTCATCCCAGCATCGGCCTCCGGCCGACCCGGTCCGCCGTCCGGCGCGACCGGCCTCGACGACCACCACAACCGCCACCGCCTCGGCGACGCCCTCCGCGCCGTCAAGGTCTTCGCGAGCGCCGCCTTCGGCGTGATCGTCCTCGGCGAGTACGCGGAGGAAGCGGGCATACGCCGCCGGTGAGGCCCCGCCCACCTGGCGTACGCCGCTGAGCCCCGGGCCGGCCCACGGGGCGATCACTCCTGCCGCTCAGCCCTTCTCCGCCCTCGTCGGCGGCCTCAGCCTTCCTCGGGCAGCAGGATGTCCGTGTCGTCGAAGATCCGCAGCATCACCAGGAGCAGGCGACCGCGGGAGACCATGTACTCCGCGACGATCTGCGAGGTGAGCCGGATCTCGCGGTCCTGGTCGCCCACTCCTATGGTGCGGGAGAGCTCGGTGTACGGATCGCGGGCGAGCAGCTCGATCGCCTTGTCGAAGGAAGCCCGGCGCATGGGGTCGAGCCGGTCGCGGTCACGGGCCGCCGACTCGGTGTACAGCACCGCGTAGATGTCCTCGTGAGGCATGGTGCCCTTCTCCCTTGCCCTGCTCAGCGCTGGTACGACTCAGCGTACCGAGCGCGGGCACCCCCTGTGACCTGTTGCTCAGCCCTTCGTCAGCCCTCCGTCAGCAGCTCGTCCGCGTCCATGATCCGGTAGGCGTAGCCCTGTTCGGCGAGGAAGCGCTGGCGGTGGGCGGCGAAGTCCTGGTCGATGGTGTCGCGGGCGACGACGGAGTAGAAGTGGGCCTGGTGGCCGTCGGACTTGGGGCGCAGGACGCGGCCGAGACGCTGGGCCTCCTCCTGGCGGGAGCCGAAGGTGCCGGAGACCTGGATGGCGACCGTGGCCTCCGGGAGGTCGATGGAGAAGTTCGCGACCTTCGACACGACCAGGACGTTGATCTCGCCCTGCCGGAACGCGTCGAAGAGCTTCTCGCGCTGCGCGTTGCTGGTCTCGCCCTTGATCACCGGCGCGTCCAGGTGGGCGCCCAGTTCGTCGAGCTGGTCGATGTACTGGCCGATGACGAGGATCTGCTGCCCCGCGAAGCGGCGGACGAGCGCCTCGGCCACCTTCCGCTTGGTCGCGGTGGTGGAACAGAAGCGGTACTTCTCCTCCTGCTCGGCGGTGGCGTAGGCGAGCCGCTCGGAGTCGGTCAGGTTCACCCGGACCTCGACGCAGTCGGCGGGCGCGATGTAGCCCTGCGCCTCGATCTCCTTCCAGGGCGCGTCGAACCGCTTGGGCCCGATGAGGGAGAACACGTCCGACTCCCGCCCGTCCTCCCGGACGAGCGTCGCCGTCAGCCCCAGCCGCCGGCGCGCCTGCAGATCGGCGGTGAACTTGAAGACCGGAGCGGGAAGGAGATGCACCTCGTCGTAGACGATGAGACCCCAGTCACGGGAGTCGAACAGCTCCAGGTGCGGGTAGACGCCCTTCCGGCGGGTCGTCAGCACCTGGTACGTGGCGATGGTGACCGGCCGGATCTCCTTCCGCGTCCCGCTGTACTCGCCGATCTCCTCCTCGGTCAGCGAAGTCCGCTTCACCAGCTCGTGCTTCCACTGCCGAGCGGAGACGGTGTTCGTGACGAGGATGAGGGTGGTCGACTTGGCCTGGGCCATGGACCCGGCCCCGACCAGCGTCTTGCCGGCACCACAGGGCAGCACGACGACCCCGCTGCCGCCGTGCCAGAAGTTCTCCACCGCCTGCTTCTGGTACGGGCGCAGTGCCCAGCCGTCCTCGGCCAGTTCGATCGGGTGGGCCTCGCCGTCCACGTATCCGGCGAGGTCCTCGGCGGGCCAGCCCAGCCTCAGCAGGGTCTGCTTGATCTGCCCGCGCTCGGAGGGGTGCACGGCGACGGTGTCCGGATCGATCCGGGTGCCGACGAGCGGGGCGACCCGCTTCGACCGCAGGATCTCCTCCAGCACCGGCCGGTCGGTGGTGGTGAGGACGAGGCCGTGGACCGGGTGCTTGGAGAGGGTGAGGCGGCCGTAGCGGTCCATCGTCTCGGCGACGTCCACGAGGAGCGCGTGCGGCACCGGATAACGGCTGTACTGCACCAGCGCGTCCACGACCTGCTCGGCGTCGTGCCCGGCGGCCCGCGCGTTCCACAGGCCGAGCGGGGTCACCCGGTAGGTGTGGATGTGCTCGGGCGCCCGCTCCAGTTCGGCGAACGGCGCGATGACGCGACGGCACTCGTCGGCCAGCTCGTGGCCGACTTCCAGGAGCAGCGTTTTGTCGGACTGGACGATGAGGGGACCATTCACCGCACGACACCCTTTCGATTCGGCCCGGACCGGAGTGAGGAGGCGTTGAGAACGTCCCCAGGTCGTCGTGGGCTCTTCGGCGCTTCGGCCAAACGTCCAGTGTGCCTGATCATTCGGCTCCTCCGGCGGGCTCGCGTGTGCGATCCCGCCCACCTTCACCAGTGCTATTGAATGTCTATTCATTCCCCTGAGTGGCGGGAATTCAGATTTGCGGCAATGGTTCCGAAGAATGGCGAACCGTGCAGCCACTCACCCCGGCCGACCCCGCCGATCCGGTCATCCCGTCCGCCTCCCCGCAGGGCACCACGCTCGGCTACGCCCTGTTCGCCACCCGCTGGCTCCAGGCGCCGCTGTACTTCGGTCTGGTCGCGGCACAGGGGGTGTACGTCTACAAGTTCTTCAACGAGCTGTGGACGTTAATCGTCCGGTGCGTGAGCGGGAGCGCCACCGAGACGTACGTGATGCTCGCCGTGCTCAAGCTGGTCGACGTCGTCATGATCGCCAACCTGTTGATCATGACGATCGTCGGCGGCTACGAGACCTTCGTCTCCCGCATCGGTCTCCAGGGCCACCGTGACCAGCCCGAATGGCTCTCGCACGTCAATTCCAACGTGCTGAAGGTGAAGCTTGCCACCGCCATCGTGGGCATCTCCTCCGTCCACCTGCTCCAGATGTTCGTGGACGTCCACCACACCTCGCACCACGCGCTGCTGTGGGGCACGGTGATCCACATGGCGTTCATCGCCTCGGCGGTGCTCCTGGCGTACATGTCGGGACCGATGCTGCGCGAGGACAAGGGGCACGGTTCCCACCACGGCCCGCCCGACGACCCGAGGCCACCGAGGGCCTCGTGGACGCCGACGGAACCCACGAACGAACCGAACGAACCGAACGAACCGAACGAACCGAACGAACCGAGGGAACCGGTGGAACCGACAGGACCGGCCCATCCGACGGCACCGGACCGGCCGCACGGGCCCGCTGCCGCCCCCTTTCCCGTTCGTGCGCCGCTGCCGATCCCGGCCCAGGCGACCTCGTACGAGAACTACACGATCCACGAGGCCCGGCGCCCGCCGCACGGGGCCGAGGCCGGGCTCGGGGTCGAGGGGCGGGTGCGGGCGGCCGGGTTCCCGGCGCGGAAGCTGCTGGAGGAGTTCGACGCGGGCCACCCGCGCTCCTTCGACCGGCGGCTGCTGGCACGGCTCGGAACGCTGGACTTCGTGGCCGCCGGACGGAACGTGGTGTTCGTCGGCGCCCCCGGCACCGGCAAGACGCATCTGGCGATCGGGCTCGGCGTACGGGCCTGCCAGGCCGGGCACCGGGTGCTGTTCGCGACCGCCACGGAGTGGGCCGCGCGGCTGGCCGGGGCGCGGGCCGAGGGCAGGCTGGCCGAGGAGCTGTCCGCGCTCGACGCCTGCCCCCTGCTGATCGTCGACGAGGTCGGCTACCTCCCCTTCGACACGGACACCGCTCGGCTCGTCTTCCAGCTGATCGCGCACCGCTACGAGCGGGCCTCGCTGATCGTGACCAGCGACCGCCCGCTCGGCCGCTGGGAGGAGATCTTCGGCGGGGCCGCCCCGGCGATGGTCGACCGCCTCGCGCACCACGCCGAGATCGTCCGCCTCGAAGGGGACAGCTACCGGCTGCGCCGCACTACTTCAGCAGGCTGACGTTCTGGATCAACGGCCCCTCCACGCCGATGCCCTCACCCACCAGCGTGCCGAGTTCGGGAAGGGGCAGGGGCGGGTTGGCCGCGGCCGGGGAGGCGAGCACGCCCATCAGGGCGACGGCGGCGACGGCGGAGACGAGCGTGACGAGGGGGCGCATGCGTACGTGTGGGCCTTTCGAGCGCAGGGGTCGATCTCGATCGGACACAGGGTGGCTGCCCCGCGTCACCGGGCGGGATGCGCGGGGCGCCCCTTCATCGCTCGTGAGAGGGAAAAGCGGGTATGGCCTGCATGAACGCCCCCATGCACCCGAACGGGTGAGGGGTGGGAAGCGGCTTGATCCACTTGTTCAGGACGGGTCGTCCGCGAGTTCCGCGACGCCCGTGATCCGGTGCAGCGGGAACGTCCGTACCTCGTCCGCCGTGTGGTCGTACGCCGTCACGAAGCCGCCCTCGACCCGGACCGGGGCGATGACGCGCTGGCTGGCGGAGCCCTCGGCGTTGACGTAGCCGATCCACAGGGCCTCGCCGGTGAGGACCGCGGCCTGCATCGTCGCGAGGGTCTCGGCGGAGCCGGTGCGGGGCAGGGCACCGGACGGGGCCGGATCCCCGGGCGTCGTCCTGCGGGGTGTGGTGGTGGCGAGGTCACCGGCGCGGATGGCGCGGATCGCGGCGCCCAGCAGCGTGTCGTCCGGCGCCGGAGGGCCGTCCGGAACGGGCTCCGGGGCCGTGCGGGGCGGGGTGCGGTGGGCGTGGGCCCGGGTGATCAGGACGTCGCCCTCCGCGGACTCGGCGGCCGGCGCGAAACCCATCGCCCGCAGCCCGTCGAGCAGGGTCGCCGGGTCCGCCTGCGCGGCGAGGACGGTGGGCGCCAGACGCCGCAGCCCGAGCCCCTGTGACCGCTTGTCGGCGAGGATCTCGCTGAGCATCCCGTCGTCGTCGCAGCGCACGTACGCCGACGCCGCGCCGATCCGCAGATGGCCGTGGCGCCTGGCCACGTCGTCGATCAGATACGCGAGCGGCTGCGGGACCGGCGTACGGGAGTGGGCGGTCAGGAAGTCGTGCAGGTCGGACGCGCTCCTGCCCGCGTCCAGCGCCCGGCGTACCGACCCCGGCGTGAACCGGTACACCGTCGCGCCACCCTTCGACTCCACGTCCGCCAGGACGCCCAGCGTGTCGGCCAGCGGCCGCTTCAGCGGGCCGGGCGCGACGGCCGTCAGGTCCGCCTGCAGCAGCACGTGGTCCAGCGGCTCGGGCAGCAGCGGCGCGAGCAGCCGCGCGGCCCGGGAGGCGGCCGCGGCCTGCTCGGCGACGGAGTCGGGGGAGGAGGAAGGGGCGGGTGCGGAAGGGTGCGGCAGGGGCACGTGATGGGCGGGGAGCTTGTCGCCGGGGGTCTCCGGCAGGTCGGCGGTGGCCGCGGCCTCGTGAGGGAAGCCGAGGAGCTCGCGGCCGTGCGAGGACAGCGCGCCGCGCCCGGTGACGCCGAGCGACTCGGCCTCGGAGAGCGTCCACCGGGCGATCCGGGCGCGCAGGTCCTCGCCCTGACGGGACGGCTGCGCGGACTGCGCGTGCGCTGCGGGTGGCTGCTGGGGCGGTGAGGACTGCTGGGCGCCGCGGGTGGGGCGTTCCCAGTGGAGGCGGGCCAGTACGGAGTCGGGGGTGGCCGAGGTGCCCTCGGGGAGCCCGGCGAGCAGCGCGAGGACCCGGTGGCGCACCTCGGGCGCGGCCGACCGGTCCAGCCCCGGGCCCAGCGCCGACAACGTACGGTCCTTGGCGTCCCGTTCACCGATCACGCCCGGCGTACGGGTCGCCGTCAGCCAGGCCGTGACGAGCCGCGCCCAGCGCTCGGCGGCGGGCAGCTCCAGCCACTCGTCGTACGCGGGGGTGGCGGCGTACCGTTCGTCGGCCTCGCCGTCCGAGGCCAGCAGCCCGGCGGCGTAGGCGAGTTCGACCCAGAACGCGGCGGCGGGTTCGGGCAGGTCGAGGGCCACGGCGGTCCGTTTCAGGTCCCGCACGCTGAGCCCGCCCGCGCGCAGGACGCCCGGCCCGCCCTCGTCCCAGTCCTTCAGCAGCTCCTCCATGGTCGCCAGCGCGGTGTACGCCTGGCCGGCCGCCGTCGCGTCCACAACCTGTGGACGGTGTGCGGCCGTCGCCTCGACGGGCGGCGGTACCGGCTGGACCTCCCGGTGCGCCCGGCCCGCCCGCAGATGCAGGGCGACCTCGCGGGGGATGACGACCGTGCCGGGGGCGGTCGGCAGGAGCAGGCCCCGGTCCAGCAGCCACCGCAGATGGGCCGCCGGTTTCGCGGTGACCTGGCCGTACGGCGGACCCCACACCAGGCGGGTCAGGACGTCGAGGGACTCGGGGGGCGCGGAGGCGAGGAGCGTGGCCATGCGGCGACGGTCGGTGAAGAGCCCGCTGAGACCGGTGACGGCCGACACCGAGTCGTGGGTGCTCGCCAGACCGGCCTCCGCCACGATCTCCTGCACCCGCCCCGGCGACATGCCCGCCGTGGCCTCCGCGACGGTCGGGCCGAGACCGGTGGGGGAGGGATGCTGCGGCGAGGGGGCGAGCAGCTCACGGGCCGTGCGGACGAGGCGGAGGCGGTCGTCGGGGCCCCACACGAGGGCCTGGTCGCGCAGGGAGCCGAGCGCGTGGGGCAGCGCGGTGGCGACGGCGGGGTCCCCCTCGTCGCCGGCCAGCAGGGACGCGAGTTCGGCGTACGACGCCGGGTCGGCCGCCACGGCCAGGGCCTGCGCCGTCTGCAGGGCGAACCGGTCCAGGCGCTCCAGAGCCCGCACGACCGACGCGCGTGTCCCGGCCCGGGTCGCCAGCTGGGTCAGGTCCGTCGGCACGGGGGTGATGAGGTCCGGCCGTGCCCGGAGCAGCACGGCGAGCGAACGGTCGTCCCGCCCGCGCAGCGCCTCCGCCAGCGAACGGGGGGCCCCACCGGCAGGCGCCGCCTCCGTGGGGATGTGCTCCTCGGTGCTCATCCGGCCAACGTTAGCGCGCGGGCTCCGCCGGACCGGGGCGCCTCATGACTCGGGGGCGTGTGCGGTGTGGCGGGTGCGGGTGGGGCGTGGCTGATCGCGCCCACCCGGCGGAGCCGCGAGCCGGCACCGCCCCGCGCCCCTGCCGGGGCGCCCGGCCGCCCGGCCGCGCGCGGCGGCACCCGGCTGGTGCCGGTGAGTGGAACCCGCCCCGCCCGGCTCCGGCGCGGGGCACCGGGGAACCCCGGGTACTCGGAAGCGATACCGTCGGGGGAGTATGCGCGCCAACCCCGGAGGGGCTTCGTGGGGATTGAGAGCGACCAGGTCGTCTACGAGTATCTGAGCCGGGTCGGTGATCTGGCCCAGCAGCGGCAGTTGCCGTCGGCGACGCGGATGCGTCTGGTGTCGGGGCTGCGGGACGAGATCGACCGGCGGCGGGCGACGGTGCCGGTGGACAGCCCGGCCGCCATGCGGCGCATCATCGCCCGCCTGGGTACGCCGGACGAGGTCGTCGAGGCGGCGGGCGCGCCCGGTGACGTACCGGAGCCGCCGGCTGCCGCCGTGCCCGCGCAGCGGGCCACCGGCGGGGAAGACGCGGAGGACGCAGGGGAGCGGTCCAAGGGGCTGTCCAGGGGGCTGCGGCGGGTCGTGCCGCGACCGCGTCCCGCCGACGCCGTGCCGCCGGTGGTGGGTGGTGCCGCTCCGCCGCATCTCGCTCCGCTGCACGAGCTGGGGGACGGCGACGCGCAGCCCGACTGGTGGCGGGTCGGCGGAGGCGGTGGCCCCGGGGGTGCCGATCTCGGGTTCGGGCTCGGGGACTCCGTGCCGGGGTTCGTCGGGGGTGTGGAGATTCCCGAGCTGTTGAAGCCGCCGCCGGTGAAGGCGGAGGGGGAGAGCGGGGCGGTCGACAAGGCCATCGGCGCCGCGGGGGCGGCCGAGAAGGGGGAGACCCCCTCGGCGGTCGTCACGGAGGCGGCCGGGTCCCGGCGGCGGCGGTTGCCGCTGCCCCGGTTGCGGCCTGCGGGTGAGGGGTGGAGCAATCCGCTGCTGTTGCTGGCCGCCGTGCTGCTGGTCGCGGGGGCGGTCATGGGGAGCCTGGTGCCGTTGGGGCTCGGGTGGCTGATCGCCTATCTGTCGCGGAGGCTGACGCCCGCCGAGTCGAAGTGGGCGGTCATGGGCATTCCGGGGGTGGTGGCCGCCGGGGGGATCGTCTGGCTGTGGGGGCGAACGGACGGGCGCTGGGGGGAGCCCATCGCCCAGGGACACATGGATGCCGCGCTCGCCGAAGCCTGGCCCTGGATGCTCCGTATCGCCGCCGTCTCCTCCGCGCTCTATCTCCTCTGGCGCTCCCAACGCCCCCGCTGACCAGGGGGCTTCTTCGCCCCCGCCGCCCCTACCCGTCCCATCCTCAAGGGGCTGCGCCCCTTCGGCCCCCTCCAGCGCCTCCAGCGCCTCCAGCGCCTCCAGCGAGGGTCCGTCGTGGTTGCTCGCGCAGTTCTCCGCGCCCCTGAAGTGGCAAGGGGCTGCGCTCATGCCACTTCATCGGCCCCACTGCGCGACCGGCCCCCACGCACCCGCCCCCGACCCGCCACCCCACCCGGCGCAAAATGGACTGCATGAACTTTCGCGCACTGACCGTCGGATTCGATCTCGACATGACGTTGATCGACTCGCGGCCCGGGATCCATGCCTGTTACGAGGCGCTGGCGGCGCGGACGGGGACGTACATCGACGCCGATCTGACGATCACCCGGCTGGGGCCGCCGCTCGCGGAGGAGTTGGCGCACTGGTTCCCGGCGGCGGAGATCCCGGCGATGGCGGACCTCTACCGGCAGATGTATCCGGCGATCGCGATCGCCGCGACCCCCGCGATGCCGGGTGCGCCGGAGGCGATAGCGGCGGTCCGGGCGGCCGGTGGGCGGGCGATCGTGATCACCGCCAAGTACGAGCCCAACGCCAGGCTGCACCTGGAGCACCTCGGCATGGAGCCCGACGAACTCGTCGGTGACCTGTGGGCGGAGGCCAAGGCGGCTGCGCTGCGCGAGCACGGCGCGAGCGTGTACGTCGGCGACCACACCGGCGACGTACGCGGCGCCCGCACGGCACAGGCGTACGCGGTCGCCGTGGCCACGGGCCCCTGCGACGAGCGGGAGCTGAGCGAGGCCGGCGCCGACGTCGTCCTCACGGACCTGACCGCGTTCCCGGCGTGGCTCGACACCCACCGGCGGACGCGCTCCCGGTAGCCCCGGAGAACCGGCAGGACTGCATCAGGACTACGAACGTGCCTCGCGCGCCCTCCGGCGTCCCGCTGCCACGGACTGCAGGACTCCGGCGCCGGCGATGAGGAACCCGACGCCCATGAGCATGCTGAGGACGAACATATAGGTGGGGAACGGAGTCGTTCCGAGGAACAGCGGGGCCACGGTGACGAGTGTGGCCACGGCGCCGACGAAGAACACGACGGCACCGGCACGGATCAGCCGGTCACCGGGTTCGGCGGAATTCGGTTGGGTTTTGTCACGCACCCGACCAGGGTAGTTCCCAGCGCGAGGGAACAGCCGGCCGGCCGCGAGGGAACAGTCGGCCGACGTCTTGTCACCCGCCCCCGGACCAATAGGCCGGGGACCGGCGGGTCCGACGACCCGCTGTAGTGCTGTCCAGAGCGGTTTGCGCACACCGAGAACACTTTTCAGACGCATTTTCCGACGCAAGTTCTTCTTTACGGTGATGGTCGCCTTTGCTGAGCTTGAGCGAGACATGATCGTTGAGCCGACCCGTGCTGGTCTGGACGCTGCCAAGGCTCAGGGCCGTACCGGTGGACGTCCCACTGCCATCACTGAGGACGAGCCGACTGTCGCCAAGGCTGGTACGGCCGAGGGTGAAAGCGTCTCCGCCATTGCCGAGGCTCTCGGAGTCTCCCGCGCCACTCTCTACCGCCCCATCGGCCGGCCCCGCACGCTTCCCCCACCTCTCTGAGCCTCTGCCGCCACAGGCAGGGGTGCAGTCGTGTTTCCAGGCGTGATTAAGCCTGTGTGTCGCTGGGGAGAGCCCCGGTAGGCTGTCTCAACGGCAGTTCAAGGGCGTCCGGTGTCAGTCCGGCAGCTATCGAGGGAGCGTGTGCTTTGCCGACTGGCAAGGTCAAATGGTTCAACAGTGAGAAGGGCTTCGGCTTTCTCTCCCGCGACGACGGCGGTGACGTCTTCGTCCACTCCTCCGTACTGCCCGCCGGTGTCGACACCTTGAAGCCGGGCCAGAAGGTCGAGTTCGGGGTCGTCGCCGGTCAGCGCGGCGACCAGGCCCTCTCCGTGACGGTCCTGGAGCCGGCCCCCTCGGTCGCCGCCGCCCAGCGCAAGAAGCCCGACGAACTGGCCTCGATCGTGCAGGATCTGACGACGCTGCTGGAGAACATCACGCCGATGCTGGAGCGGGGCCGCTATCCCGACCGTGCCGCGGGCGGGAAGATCGCAGGTCTTCTCCGCGCCGTGGCCGACCAGTTGGACGTGTAATCGCGAACTCCCGTAGCCGGGACAACTCCCGGGGTGTCTAAGGAAATACGAGCGCGTCCGGGCCGAGGGGCGGTACCAGTCCCTCGGCCGCCGCGCGTGTGAGCAGGCCCCTGACCGCCGCGTAGCCGTCCTCGCCGAGGTCGGCCGTGAACTCGTTGACGTACAGACCGATGTGCTGGTCGGCGACGGCCGGGTCCATCTCCTGGGCGTGTTCGAGGACGTACGGGCGGGAAGCCGCGGGGTCGTCCCAGGCCGCGCGGACGGAGGCGCGGATCGTCTCAGCGAGCCCGGTCAGCGTCTTTGCGCCCAGCGAGCGCTTCGCGATGATCGCGCCCAGCGGGATCGGCAGCCCCGTCGTGTCCTCCCAGTGCTCGCCCATGTCGGCGAGCTTGTGGAGGCCGTAGTTCCGGTAGGTGAAGCGGGCTTCGTGGATGACGAGTCCGGCGTCGACCCTGCCGTCCCGTACGGCCGGCATGATCTCGTGGAACGGCATCACGACGATTCTGCCGACTCCACCGGGCAGGGTGTCCGCCGCCCAGAGGCGGAAGAGGAGATACGCGGTCGACCGCTCGCTCGGCACGGCCACCGTACGGCCGGTGAGGTCCGTGCCCGGCTCCCGCGTCAGCACCAGCGGGCCGCAGCCCCGGCCGAGCGCCCCGCCGCAGGGCAGCAGCGCGTACTCGTCCAGGACGTACGGCAGGACGGCGTACGACACCTTCAGCACGTCGAGGTCGCCGCGTTCGGCCATGCCGTTGGTGATGTCGATGTCCGCGAACGTCACGTCGAGCGCGGGCGCGCCGGGGACCCGGCCGTGGGCCCAGGCGTCGAAGACGAAGGTGTCGTTGGGGCAGGGCGAGTACGCCATCCGCAGTGCGCCGGTCCCGGCGGGGGTGGTCGCGCGGCTCATGGGCGTCGCCTCAGGACTCGTAGGGCTCATGGGGCTCGTCGGGCTCGTAGGGCTCATGGGGGTCCCAACTCTCCAGTACGGGCGTCAGCTTCCCGAAGGCCTCGGTGAGTGCGGCCAGCGCGTCGCCGATGCGCCAGGCGGCGCGGTCGCGCGGGCCCACGGGGTTGGAGACGGCGCGCAGTTCGAGGACGGGCGTGGTGTGTGCGGCGGCGGCCTCGGCGACTCCGAAGCCCTCCATCGCCTCGGCCAGCGCACGCGGGTGGCGGGTCCGCAGGGAGGCCGCGCGCTCGGCGCTGCCGGTGACCGTGGAGACGGTGAGGACGGTGCCGGTGCGGGCACCGGTGGCGGTCGCGGCGGCACGTACGAGGTCCCGCGGCGGGTGGTGGGTGACGGTGCCGAAGCCCAGGTCGGTGACCGGGACGAAGCCGTCCGGCGTCTCGGCGCCCAGATCGGCCGCCGTGATCTCGTCGGCGAGGACGAGAGAGCCGAGGGGCGCCTCGGGCAGGAACCCGCCCGCGATACCGGCGGACACGACCAGCCCGTACGGCCTGCCCTCCAGGGCCGCGGCGGTCAGCGCGGCGGCGGTGGAGGCGGCGGCGAGGGCGGGGCCCACACCGGCGGCGAGGAGGTCGTAGTCGTGCGGGGGCGTCCGGAAGCCGTGGAGGGTCCCCGCCGGGAGGCGGGTCTCGGCGACGGGGCCCGGAAGCGCTCGTGCCACCGCGTCCCGTTCGGCGGGGACGGCGGTGGCTACGAGAATGCGCATGGGCGGCGGCCGCGGATCAGGCGTCCGGGTTCTTCAGCTTGAAGTTCCAGACACCCTTGATCGCCGAACCCGAGGCGTTCTGCTCGACGATGCTGATCGTCAGCGACTTCTGGGCGGGCTGACCGGGCTGGGTGGCGAAGAGGCCCGGGTTCTCGAACGACCAGTAGGTCTTGTCGAACGTTTCGCTGGTGGCCTGCTCCCCGTTGATCCACAGGGCCCAGCCCGTCTTCGCCACCTCCGGGTCGACGCCGATGCGCAGGGCCTTGCCCTCCGGCAGCTCGATCGACTTCGAGGGCTTCTCCTCCGCGCACTCCTTGGCCTGTGCGGCGTCGAGGGTCCGGTAGCACTCGGCCTCGGCGCTGATCGAGTCGGTGCCGATCGTGACGGTGGCCATCGGCGTCGGCTCATCGCAGGCCGACAGGACGAGAAGTCCGGCGGAAACGGCGCCGAGAGTGGCTGCGGCGCGACGGGAACGCGGGAAGGTCATGGGCGAAGGTTATCTGGCATGTCCAGGGGCTCCCTTACGTGGGGTACGGCGTGCCGGGCCGGACGGGGAATCGGTCAGGCCACACGGGCGCGGGGCGCGCCGCCGTGACGGGCGGAGGCGAGCAGGCCGCGGACCGTGGTGAGCCAGCCCGCGGCGACGATCGCGGCGGCCACGGCCATCCCGAGGGTGCCGTTGAGGGGGAGGGCGATACCGATGGCGCCGCCGACCACCCAGGACATCTGGAGCAGGGTCTCGGAGCGGGCGAAGGCGGAGGTCCGGACGAGTTCGGGGACGTCGCGCTGGATCAGGGCGTCCAGGCACAGCTTCGACAGTGCCTGCGAGAACCCGGCGACCGCGGCGAGGAAGGCGACGAAGAACCAGCCGAAGAACAGGGCCGCCGTGATCGCCACACAGAGTTCGACGGCGACGACGGTCACGATGATCAGTTCCGGCGAACGCTGCTTCGCCCACGCACCTACGGCCGTGCCCAGCGCGTTTCCCGTACCGGCTGCCACGGCCACCATGCCCAGGGAGACGGCGGCGCTCTGCCCGTGGAGCGGGTGGATGCGCAGCAGGAATGCCAGGAAGAAGATCAGGAACCCGGAGAGGCCACGCAGCGCGGCGTTGGCGGTGAGGGCGTGGGTGACCGCCGGTCCGACCGTCCGCAGGCCCGGCTTCTTCAGCGTCTCGCTGCGGTGCGGGCCGTGCAGATGCTGGGGGTCCGCCGCGAGCAGGGCCCTGTCCTCGCCCTTCGCCGAGTCGACCTTCGCGGGGAGCGTGAAGGAGAGGAACGTACCCGCGATGAAGATCACGAAGGCGCCGTAGAGCGGCCAGCGCGGGCCGAGCGCCTGCAGTCCGGCGCCGATGGGCGCGGCGAGGCCGGTGGCGAGCAGGCCGCAGAGGGTGACCCGGGAGTTGGCCTTCACCAGGGAGAACCGGGGCGGGAGCAGCCGGGGTACGACCGCGCTGCGGACCACCCCGTACGCCTTCGACGCGACCAGGACGCCCAGGGCGGCGGGATAGAGCTCGATGCCGCCGGTCTCGACGGCGCCGACGAGGATCAGGGCGAGGAACGCCCTGGCCAGCATGGCGCAGGCCATCGCGGCGCGGCGGCCGTGCGGGAGGCGGTCCAGCAGGGGGCCGACGACGGGGGCGAGGAGGGCGAACGGGGCGAGGGTGATGGCGAGGTAGAGGGCGACGCGGCCGCGGGCCTCGTCGGTGGGGACGGAGAAGAAGACGGTGGAGGCGAGGGAGACGGTGATCATCACGTCGCCCGCGCCGTTCACACCGTGCAGCTCGATGAGTTTGCCGAGGCCGGATTCGCCGGCGCCGTGGGCGTGGGTGGCCTTGCGGATGCCTCGTGCGGGGCCGGTGAACGGCAGGTGCAGGGCGCGGCCCATCGAGCGGACGGCGCCGGTCACCCGACCCGTTCCGCGCGCTCCGCTCCGCTCGGCGCCGGTCACCTCGTCATAGTGCCCCGAGAAAGGGGGGCGTAGTGCGTTTACCGCTCGTATGGCCCCGGTTCGGGACGGGGTGTCCGCGGTGGGACGGGGTGTCCGCGGTGGGTGGGCCGGCCGCGGGTGGGTGGGGGCTGGTCGCGCGTTTCCCGGTGCCCCAGCAGGATCAGACCCTGCGGGTCTGAAGGGCGATGGACCTGCGGGCCGAGAAGCACGGGGTGAAGCCCCTGCTTTTCGGGGGAGCGGGGAACTGCGCGATCAGCCGCGATCCACCCGCGGCCGCCCGAAGATCCTGGCCTCCCGAGTCCTCACGCGCGGCCGGACCGCAGGTCACGGCGGTTTCCCGCCAACAACCGACCGTGTTTGTCCAGCCTCCCCGGACCCTTCTCCGGCCAAAGCCGAGCGCAGCGGAATCGCGGAACCGCTACGTCGGTGTGGGCGCAGAGCCTCGGAGAAGGTAGCGTGCATAGCGCGCCTGCGGCGGTTGTTCTCGGCCGCGCGCCTCTCGTTCATCCCGCAGAATGGATGACATAGGTGCGCCCGAGTGCGATCGGGCGCGGACGTCGACGCGGCCCTTTGGTCCGCTCCGTCCGCACCCCCCGCCGAGGGAGGCGCACTCGTGAGACGGCGTAGGAGAGAAGCGATACCTGTGAGCGCAGCGACAACGCGAAGCCGCACCCCCGACCGCCTGTGTGCCGAGGCCGTCGATCTGGCCCGCTCCGCCGCCGAGGAGGCCGCCGCGCCAGGCGTGGTGGGTGAGCACGCGGGGCTCGTGTCCGAGGGCGACCGTGTCGTGACGCACTTCTTCGAGTGCAAGGAGATGGGCTACCGCGGCTGGCGCTGGGCCGTCACCGTCGCCCGCGCCTCACGCGCGAAGTTCGTGACACTGGACGAGGTCGTCCTGCTCCCGGGCCCCGACGCGCTGCTCGCGCCGGAGTGGGTGCCGTGGAGCGAGCGGCTCCGGCCCGGCGACATGGGCCCCGGCGACCTGCTGCCCACGGACGCCGAGGACCTGCGGCTGGAGCCCGGGTACTCCGGCGAGGACGAGCCGCTGCCGAACTCCCCGGTCTCGCACGACATGGCCGAGCTGGTGGAGGCGGAGGACGCCGAGGTCACCGCCGGGGCACCGGCGAACCTTCCGTTCGCGCCGACCCGCGGGTCGATCGCCGCGGTCGCGGAGGAACTGGGCATGCGGCGGGCCCGGGTGCTGTCCCGGTACGGGCTGCACACGGCCGCGGACCGGTGGGAGGAAGGGTTCGGGGCGAAGACCGCGATGGCCCAGGCCGCGCCGGCGGCGTGCGTCAGCTGTGGGTTCCTCGTGGCGATCGGAGGGTCGCTCGGCCAGGCCTTCGGGGTGTGCGCGAACGAGTTCGCCCCGGCGGACGGGCGGATGGTCTCCCTGACGTACGGGTGCGGCGGGCACTCGGAGGCGGCGGTCATGCCGGCCACGCCTCGGCCGGCTCCGCCACGGCTCGACGAGACCCGGGTGGACCCCTTCCCGCTGCGGCCGTCGCCGGACTCGGGATCGGTGCCCGTGGGGTCGGAGGAGACCGAGTCCGAGGCGGATCTGGGGCACTCTTAGGGGTGCAGGGGTGCAGGGGTGCAGGGGCGTAGAGGCGCAGGGGCGTAGAGGCGCAGGGACATTGGGTCCCGGGTTCGCCTGAGAGCTCGGGGGTTCGGTGCGTCGGCGGGTGCGGGTCCGGTGGGGCTTCTCGCGCAGTTCCCCGCGCCCCTGAAGGATTCAGGCCCCTGCGGGCCTGAAAGATCCAGGCCCCTGCGGGCCTGAGAGGCGACGGTCCTGCGGGCCTGAAAGATCCAGGCCCCTGCGGGCCTGAGAGGCGACGGTCCTGCGGGCCTGAAAGATCCAGGCCCCTGCGGGCCTGAGAGGCGACGGTCCTGCGGGCCCGAGAGGCGACGGTCCTGCGGCCCTGGAAGACTGCGGCCCGCGGCCCTGGAAGCGGCGGTCCTGCGGGCCTGGAGGCGGCGGGTCTGCTGGATGAAAGCACGGGGCGCAGCCCCTGCTTTTCAGGGGCGCGGGGAACTGCGCGACCAGCCCCCACCACCCGCACCCGCCGACGCACAGGCACCCCCACCCCCCTGGGCGTCCGGCCGAAGCAGCGCAGCGACACGGTACCTTCGTGCACCTGGCGACATGGAAGGTGAACCGTGAGCAAGTTCGTGCGGCCGGCGGTCGAGGGTGCGGACCCGTTCGGGACGGCTCGGTTGCGGCGGGGCGTGCTCGACGCCTGGGCCACCAGTCCGGCCCGGTTCCGTGAGGACGCCAACGCCGAGGAGGATCTCGTCCTCGGCGGCTACCGGGACCGCCTCGTCGTGGAACTGGCGCAGAACGCCGCCGACGCCGCCGCGCGGGCCAAGGTGCCGGGGCGGCTGCGGCTCACCCTCCGGGACGGCGTCCTCGTCGCCGCCAACACCGGCGCCCCCCTGGACGCGGGCGGCGTCGAGTCGCTGTCCACACTCCGGGCGTCCGCGAAGCGGGACACCCCGAGCGGCCATGACGGCACGGTGGGCCGGTTCGGCGTCGGTTTCGCCGCCGTGCTCTCCGTCACCGACGAGCCCGCCGTCGTCGGCCGGCACGGCGGTATCCGCTGGTCGCTCGCCGAGGCCCGGCTGCTCGCCGCCGACACCGCCCGGCACAGCCCGGGACTGGGCGACGAGATCCGTCGGCGTGACGGGCATGTGCCGCTGCTGCGGCTGCCGTTCGCGGCCGAGGGGACCGCCCCGGACACGTACGACACCGTCGTCATCCTGCCGCTGCGCGACACGGCCGCCGCCGGTCTCGCCGAGCGGATGCTGCACGCGGTCGACGACGCCCTGCTCCTCGCGCTGCCCGGCCTCGAAGAGGTCGTCATCGAGATCGGCACCGGTGACGTACGGACGTTGCGACGGAGCGTGGAGGGGGCGCACGTCGTCGTCGAGGACTCACGGGACGGGGTCACGCGCTGGCGCACCGTCGCCGAGCACGGGGCACTGGAGGCCACGCTGCTCGCCGACCGGCCCGTCGAGGAGCGGCTGCGGCCGCACTGGTCCGTCACCTGGGCCGTGCCGACCGGGCCCGACGGAGAGCCGGTCCGGCCGCGCACCAGCGCCGTCGTGCACGCGCCCACACCCAGCGAGGAGGCCCTCGGCGTACCCGCGCTGCTCATCGCCTCCTTCCCCCTGGACACGACCCGGCGGCACGCCGCGGCCGGGCCGCTCACCGACTTCCTCGTGCAGCGCGCGGCGGACGCGTACGCGGGCCTCCTCGCCGCCTGGGAGCCGGTCGCCGAGGGCATCATCGACCTCGTGCCCGGTCCGCTGGGCAAGGGCGAGCTGGACGGCGCCCTGCGCCAGGCGATCCTCGAACGGCTGCCGCGGACCGCGTTCCTGCCGCGCGCGGTCGCACCCGAGCCCGACGACGACCTGCCCGCCGCCCTCCGCCCCCGTGACGCCGAGGTCGTCGAGGGGGCCGGCGCCGAGACCGTGCAGGTCCTCGCCGACGTACTGCCCAGCCTGCTGCCCGCCGGGCTCGAACGGCGCGCGGAGCTGCGCACGCTGGGTGTCGCGCGCCTTCCGCTGGGCGACGCGATCGACCGGCTCGCGGGCCTGGAGAAGGAGCCCGACTGGTGGCGGCGGCTGTACGACAGCCTCGCCGGGGTGGATCCGGACCGCCTGTCCGGCCTTCCCGTGCCGCTCGCGGACGGGCGGACCACCATCGGGCCCCGCCAGGTGCTCCTGCCGATCCCCGACGGGCCGCAGACAGCCCCCGAGACCCTCGCCCGCCTCGGCCTGAAGGTCGCCCACCCGGACGCCGCGCATCCGCTTCTGGAGAAGCTGGGCGCCCTGCCCGCGACCCCGCGTGCCGTGCTCACCACTCCGCAGGTACGGGCCGCCGTGGCCGCGTCCCTGGACGACGAGGGCGGTGTCTGGGACGAGGAGGACGGACGGCCGGACGCCGACGAACTGGCCGACCTCGTCCTCGCCCTGGTCCGCGACGCGGCCCTCGACCCCGGCGACGAACCCTGGCTCGGCGCCCTCGCCCTGACCGACGAGGACGGCGAACTGGCGCCCGCCGGTGAACTCGTCCTCCCCGGCAGCCCCTTCGCCCGGGTCATCCGCGAGGACGAACTCGCCTTCGTGGACGCCGAGCTGGCCGACCGCTGGGGCGAACAGCCCCTGGCCGCCTGCGGTGTTCTGGCCAACTTCGCCCTCGTACGCGCCACCGACGTCGTCCTCGACCCGGACGAACTGGAGCCGCGCGACGGGGACTTCGCCGAGCCGGACGACCCGGGGCTGCTCGACGCGGTGGACGTGTGGTCCGAGGACATCCTCGACCGGTTCCCGGACAGCCCCGTGCCGCCCGTCGCGACGGAGATCGTGGCCGTGCGGGACCTGGACCTCGTCGACGAGGACCGCTGGCCGGAGGCGCTCGCCCTGCTGGCCCGGCCCCCGCTGCGCGACGCCCTCGTCCAGCCGGTACGCATCCTGCTCCCGGACGGCACGCACGAGGTCGTACGCCCCTACACGGCCTGGTGGCTGCGCGGGCACCCGGTCCTCGACGGCCGCCGCCCGGCGGGCCTCCTCGCGGCCGGCGGTGACCCGCTCCTGCACGGCCTGTACGACGAGGCCGACGCCACCGGCTTCGACGACGAGCAGGTCCTGCGGGCGCTGGGCGTCCGCACCTCGGTGGCCGCGCTGCTGGACGAGCCGGGCGGCGCCGCCGAACTGCTGGACCGCCTGGCCGACCCGGACCTTCCCGTGACGTCCGCCCAACTGCACGGTCTGTACGGTGCGTTGGCCGACCTCGACCCCGAGCAGGTGACCCTGCCGGACGACGTGCGCGCCGTGGTGGACGGCAAGGTGACGGTCGTGGACGCGGCCGACGCCGTCGTCGTCGACTCCCCCGACCTGCTGCCCTTCACCTCCGGTATGCCCCTGCTCCCCGTACGGCCGTCACGGGCCGCCGAACTGGCCGAGCTGTTCCAGGTGCGAAGGCTCAGCGAGTCGGTGACCGGGGGCGTGGACTCGCAGGGCACGGAACACGACGTACCGGAGCCGGTACGGGTCCTGCTCGGCCCGGCCACCCCCTCGTCGTACTTCGAGCACGAGGAACTCGTCGTCGACGGCGTCGAGCTGGACTGGCGCCGCACCCGCGACGGCGTACTGCACGCCTCCACCCTGGAAGGGGTCGCCGCCGGGCTGGCCTGGGCGGCGGGGCAGTGGCCGCGCCGCTTCGAGGTGGCCGCGCTGCTCGAAGACCCGTCCCGGACGGCGGAGTTGGCCCGGGACCGCTGGTTCGACTGAGTGCGCACGAGCGGAGGCCGGTGGCGGATTCGGATACGTACGGCAGGAGAGGCGGGCACACGATGACGGCGCGGGTCACGGCGGTGAGCGCGAACGGGACGTACTCCTTCAGCAAGCCGAACCGGACGAGCATCACGCTGCTCACCGGTCTCGGCGTCGAGGGCGACGTCCACGCGGGGAAGACCATCAAGCACCGGTTCCGGATGACGTACGAGCCGGACGCGCCCAATCTGCGGCAGGTGCACCTCATCCACGAGGAACTCTTCGACGAACTGGCCGTGAAGGGCTTCACCGTCGCGGCCGGTCAGCTCGGCGAGAACGTCTCCACGCGCGGGGTCGACCTGCTGGGGCTGCCCACGGGCGCGCTGCTGCACCTCGGTGACGAGGCGGTCGTGGAGGTCACGGGGCTCCGCAACCCGTGCGACCAGATCAACACGTTCCAGCAGGGGCTGCTGAAGGAGGTCTTCGAACTCGACGCCGTGACAGGGGACTTCACCTTCAAGTCCGGGATCATGGGGGTGGTCCGGCAGGGGGGAACGGTCCGTCCCGGCGACGCGATCGACGTCGAGCTTCCGGCGGGGCCGCATCACCCGCTGGAGCGTGTATAGCGGCTTTTGCCGGGTTGTGCGCGAGGTCGACTGTGATCTGGGCAACATCTCCACCGGAAACTCGAATCTCGTACAACCATTCGTATCCCTCGTGGATCTGATCACCCGAGCCGACGGGCTTCTCAGGAGTCACTCGACTCCCGGGAGCCGACCGGCTCCTCAGATTTGAACCGGATCTCGTGTGACCGACCGTCCGTGAGATCCCTTCCACGTGGGGAAAACATTGCGTAAGCGCGCCACTCTGGGCGTCGCCGTCACCGGCGCCCTGGCTCTGACCGCCCTCGCCGCTCCGGCCGCGCAGGCCGACGACCACATCGGCGACACCAGGATCAGCAATGTCTCCGTCAACGGAGGCAAAGCCGTCGTCGTCGGTGCCAAGGCCAGCAAGACGGTCACGCTCAAGTTCACCGTCACCGACAACTCGGGCCACCGGACGGCCAGCGCGTACCTGTACCGCGGCCAGACGGTTGAGACCTCCGAAAGCATCATCGCGTCCAACAAGGACCCGATCAGCTGCAAGAAGGTGACGTCGTCCAAGTACAACTGCTCGGCGACCTTCACCTTCAAGCCGGGCTACGACGTCATCAACTCCGTCGCCGGTACCTGGAAGACCACGGTGCTCGCCCAGGCCAAGGACTACGACTACTACATCAAGGACAACGCCAAGTCCTTCAAGGTCCTGCGCGCGAGCCAGCTCGCGCCCGCCAACGCCGCCCCGGAGCCCGTGGCCAAGGGCGCGACGATCACCATCACCAGCAAGCTGACCCGCGCCAACTGGAACACCAACGTGAACGGTGCTCTCAGCGGTCAGCCGGTGCAGCTCCAGTTCAAGAAGAGCGGCACGTCCACCTACAAGGTGGTCAAGACCGTCAACTCGGCCTCCACGGGCGATGTGTCCACCACGGTGAAGGCGAGCGCCGACGGCACGTACCGCTACGTCTTCGCGGGCACCTCGACCACGGCAGGCTCGACCGCCACGGGCGACACCATCGACGTGCAGTAGGCAGCGAGCCCCAGGGCTCACCCCTTCCGGTCGGCCTGGCGCCGTAGCGGGAGGCAGGGGGGACGCGCCGGGTGAACCGGCGCGTCCCCCCGACGCACCAGAGCACGCGGGCCAACGGGCCCGCGATCACGGGGGCCGATGTGACGACGACCGTCGGGCTCCACTTTCCACCGGGGGAACACATGCGTATCCGAACCACCGCGGTCGCCGTCTCCGGCGCCCTCGCTCTCTCCGCCTTCGCCGCTCCGGCCGTGTACGCCGCGGACGACTCGGCGAACGGCATCGCCACCTCCCCGCAGTGGGCGGCGGTCACCGCCGGCAACGGGCCGTCCGCCTTCGGCGCGGCCACCACCGCCGACGCGACGGCGGGCCCCGACGTCTCCTTCTCCGCCATGAAGGTGAACGGCGGCAAGCCGATCGTCGTCGGCGCGACGAAGAAGCGCACGGTGCCGGTCACCTACACGCTCACGCACGCCGCGGACGTGGACATCGCCGACGAGGACTTCGCCAACGGGCCCTTCCTCTACCTCAAGTCGCTGCCCGCCTCGTTGGAGGACACACTCGAGAACCCGGTGCTCTTCGGCGACGAGGCGGCGTCCTGCGCGGCCACCTCCCCGACCACCGCCAACTGTAAGGCGGTCATCGACATCAGGCCGGGCGACGGTGAACTCGTCAACGCGTACGCCAAGACCTGGAAGGCCGGCGGCCTCGCCATCCAGTTCGACGAGGACGCCGCGGACATGGGCGAGACCTGGCAGGGCGGCCTCGGCACCGCCAAGCTCCAGCGCGAGACGAGGCTCACCGGTGCCAACGCGGCCCCCGAGCCCGTCAAGAAGGGCAAGACCATCACGGTCACGAGCAAGCTGACCCGCGCGAACTGGGACACCAACAAGTTCCCGGCGTACGGCGGCCAGTCCGTGAAGCTGCAGTTCAAGAAGAAGGGCACGTCCGTCTACAAGGACGTCAAGACGGTCAAGACGTCCTCCGCGGGCGCCCTGAAGACCACCGTCAAGGCGACCGTCGACGGCACGTACCGCTTCGTCTTCGCGGGCAGCTCGGGCACGGCGGCCGTGACCTCGGCGGCCGACGCCGTCGACGTGAAGTAGGCGCGGCAGCCGTAAGAGACGTGGGCGCCGGCTCCGGGGTTTCCCGGGGCCGGCGCCTTTTCGTAAGCCGTAAGCCGTGAGCTGAGCGTGAGGTGAGACGTGAGGTGGCGGCGTGAAGTGGTGGCGTGAGAAAAGTGGGCTGTTCCGTCAGAGGGTCGGGAAGAGCAGGACGAAGAAGAGCCACAGCAGCACCGCCCAGAAGAGTGCCGCCGCCAGTGACACGAGCAGGGAACTGCGCCACTTCAGCACCAGGAACGGGAAGAGCACCAGCGCCGCCCAGTAACCGGCCACGTCGATGGACACGCGGGCGGCTTCGCCGAGGGTTCGCGCGCGGCCGGCGGTGATGTAGCGCAGCAGCCGCTGGGAGGCGAAGCCGTACACACCGAAGACGATGGGGAAGAACCACAGCGGTGTGATCGTGACCAGCTCGGGCTCCGAGAACTCGTCGAACATGACCAGATAGACGAGACCTGCGCCCATGAGGCCGGCGATCAGCGCGGCCACGTAGAGGGCGGTCAGAGCGGGCGGCTCGGCGCCGGCCGGCACGGGGACCGCCGAGGCGTACGGAACGTCGGGCGACGGGACCCGGACCACCTGGTGGCAGTGTGGGCAACGGACGTCCTGTCCGACCCGGTCGGCCGGAGCCGAGATCAGGTGTCCGCACGGGGCATGGAATTCCACCTGCTGGTACGGGTTCATGAAGCTGCTTCTCCCCACCCTGTTCTGTGTGCCGCCTCCCGGTGCCGCTCGATGCCGGTGCCGCGACGGCGCGACCTCGACGAGGCCGGTCAGAGGCGAGGACGCCGCCCGGGGATGTCCGGTTTCGGGCGCGGGGCGTACGGCGTACGGCCTACGCCGGGAAGCGGCGGTCCACCCACCTCCACAGGAACTCCAGGGCCGCCGAGGCCCCCGCCGCGATGGCGACCGCGATCCACGGCATCGTCGTACCCACCAGGCGCAGGGCGAAGAAGTCCTGGAGCCCGGGCACGACGAGGACCAGCAGGAAGCAGGCGCCCATCGCGGCGACCAGGCCCAGGCGCCACCAGGTGTACGGGCGGGCGACGATGGCCAGCACCCACATGGAGATCAGGAAGAGGGTCAGGGTCGCCGCGCTGGTCTCGGCCTCCAACGCGCCCTCGCCCGCGTAGTGATGGCGGGCGATCAGATAGGTGGCGAAGGTGGCCACGGCCGCCAGCACGCCGCCCGGGATCGCGTACCGCATCACGCGCCGCACGAAGTGGGGTTTCGCGCGCTCCTTGTTGGGGGCCAGGGCGAGGAAGAAGGCCGGGACGCCGATCGTCAGGGTCGAGAGCAGCGTCAGGTGGCGGGGGAGGAAGGGGTACTCCACCTGCCAGCAGGCCACCAGGGCGGCGAGGAGCACCGAGTAGACCGTCTTCACCAGGAAGAGGGTGGCGACACGGGTGATGTTGCCGATGACCCGGCGGCCCTCCGCGACCACCGACGGCAGGGTCGCGAAGCTGTTGTTGAGGAGGACGATCTGGGCGACGGCCCTGGTCGCCTCCGAGCCCGAGCCCATCGCCACACCGATGTCGGCGTCCTTGAGGGCCAGCACGTCGTTCACGCCGTCGCCCGTCATCGCGACCGTGTGGCCGTGGGACTGCAGCGCGCCGACCATGTCCCGTTTCTGCTGCGGGGTGACCCGGCCGAAGACCGTGCCGGAGTCGAGGGCCTTCGCCATGCCGTCGCGTTCGGCGGGAAGCCTGCGGGCGTCGACGACCTCGCCGGTGAGGCCCAGCTTTCCGGCCACCGCGCCGACCGACACCGCGTTGTCGCCGGAGATGACCTTCGCCCGTACGTCCTGCTCCCCGAAGTAGCGGAGGGTGTCGGCGGCGTCGGGGCGCAGCCGCTGTTCGAGGACGACGAGGGCGGTGGGGTGCGCGTCCCGGGTGATCTCCGGGTCGTCCAGCTCCCGGGTCACCCGGGCCAGCAGCAGCACCCGGAGCCCCTCCTCGTTCAGCCGTTCGGTCTCGGTGAGGGCCGGGTCGTCCTCGGGGAGCAGGACGTCGGGGGCGCCGAGCAGCCAGGTGCTGGACTCGCCGTCGCCCTCGCTGAAGGAGGCGCCGCTGTACTTGCGGGCAGAGGAAAAGGGGAGGGACTCGGTGCAGCGCCAGTCCTCGCTGTCCGGGTAGGCGTCGATGACGGCCTGGAGGGAGGCGTTCGGGCGGGGGTCCGATTCGCCGAGTGCGCCGAGGACCCTTCGTACGTACGCCTCGTCGACGCCGTTGAGTGGGCGCAGCTCCGTGACGTCCATGCCGCCCTCGGTGAGGGTGCCGGTCTTGTCGAGGCAGACGGTGTCGACGCGGGCCAGGCCCTCGATGGCCGGCAGCTCCTGAACCAGGCACTGCTTGCGGCCGAGGCGGATCACCCCGATCGCGAAGGCGACGGAGGTGAGCAGGACGAGGCCCTCGGGGACCATCGGCACGATGCCGCCGACCGTGCGGGCCACGGAGTCCTTGAAGTCGTTCTCCTTGACGATCAGCTGGCTGATGATCAGGCCGATCGCGGTCGGGACCATCATCCAGGTGACGTACTTGAGGATTGTGGAGATGCCGGAACGCAGCTCGGAGTGGACGAGGGTGAAGCGGCTCGCCTCCTCCGCCAGCTGGGCCGCGTACGCCTCCCGGCCCACCTTCGTCGCGGTGAACGCACCGCCGCCTGCGACCACGAAACTGCCCGACATCACCTGGTCACCGGGTTGTTTGACGACCGGGTCGGCCTCGCCGGTGAGCAGCGACTCGTCGATCTCCAGGCCGTCGGTCTCGACGCACTCGCCGTCGACGACGATCTTGTCGCCGGGGCCGATCTCGATGACGTCCCCGAGGACGACGTCGGAGGTGCCGACCGGTGCGGCGACCCCGTCCCGCCGGACCGTCGGCTTCGCCTCGCCGATGACCGCGAGGGAGTCGAGGGTCTTCTTCGCCCGCCACTCCTGGATGATGCCGATGCCCGTGTTGGCGAGGATCACGTAGCCGAAGAGGCTGTCCTGGAACGGTGCCACGAACAGCATGACCAGCCAGAGCACGCCGATGATCGCGTTGAACCGGGTGAAGACGTTCGCGCGGACGATTTCCACCGTGGAGCGGCTGCTCCGCACGGGTACGTCGTTCACCTCGCCGCGGGCCACTCGATCGGCCACCTCGGCGGCCGTCAGACCACGCGCCCGCCCCGTGTGTGTCGCGGCCGGGGCGGCTGTGGAGTGCACAGGATCGAGTTCGGTACCCGCGTCGATGTGCGTCATGCACTCGACGGTACGTGCGGATTTGGGGGTTCACCCGCCGAGTGGGCGAAAGATCCGACCTGGGGAGGAGGGGGAGAGGGAGCAGTGGTGCCGTGGTCGTACACGACAGTTCGTACGGTCCGGGCTCGTACGGTCCGGGCTCGTACGGTCCGGGCTCCTACGGTCGGCCCCGGCTCGTACGTGCTGCCCTGGTGGGGTGGGGCTCGCCTACTCGACGGAGGTCACATCGGCGGCTCCGGCCCCGGCCCCGGCCCCGGCCCCGGCTCCGGCCTCGGCGGCGGCCTTGCGCTCCGCGTCTCTCCTGATCGCCGCGTCCCGTCGGCGCACGTAGTAGATGCCGATGAACCCGAGCCCGCCGCCCGCCAGGCAGGTCCACACCCACCAGGCGTGCCCGTGGTCCTCGTACCAGCCGTAGAAGGGGAGCTGGACGACGAAGAGGACGAGCCACAGGATCGTGCCGCCGATGATGGTCGGCACGATGGGCCCCTCCAGGGGGGCCGGTGCCTCGTGCTTGGGGGTCCACTTCGCCATGGGGCACAGCTTACGAGGCGGACGTGTCTACGCGCGGAGATGGCGGTTGCTGAATTATATGTTCATACTGAAACGGTTTCTGTCTGGCCACTTCTGTTCGTAGAAAACTCCAACAGTGCCGGAGGGCCTGTTGGGGATGAGGTCTCGCATGTCCCCGCAGGGTTCCCTCGACCGCTACTTCAGGATCACGGAGCGCGGCAGCACCCTGTCGCGCGAGATCCGGGGCGGTCTGGCCACCTTCTTCGCGATGGCGTACATCATCGTGCTGAACCCGATCATCCTGAGCAGCGCGAAGGACATGTACGGACATCAGCTGGACTACGGCCAGCTGGTCACCGCGACCGCTGTCGCCGCCGCGTTCACCACGCTCCTCATGGGTGTCATCGGCAACGTGCCGATCGCGCTGGCGGCGGGCCTCGGTGTGAACACGGTCGTCGCGCTGCAGCTCGCGCCGCGCATGTCGTGGCCGGATGCGATGGGCATGGTCGTGCTGGCCGGTTTCATCGTGATGCTGCTGGTGGCGACGGGCCTGCGGGAGCGGGTCATGAACGCCGTGCCGCTGAGTCTGCGCAAGGGCATCTCCATCGGTATCGGCCTGTTCATCATGCTGATCGGGCTGGTGGACTCCGGCTTCGTCACCCGTATCCCGGACATCGCGAAGACGACCGTGCCGCTCCAGCTGGGCGCGAGCGGGCACCTCGACGGCTGGCCGGTGCTCGTCTTCGTCCTCGGCGCGCTGCTGACGCTCGCGCTGATCGTGCGCAAGGTGCCGGGCGCGATCCTCATCTCGATCGTCGCGATGACGCTGCTCGCGGTCGTCATCGAGGCCATCGCCAAGCTGCCCGCGGGCTCCTGGGGTCTCACCACCCCGAAGTGGCCCGGCAACCCGGTCGCGACCCCCGACTTCGGGCTGCTCGGCGAGGTCAGTCTGTTCGGCGGCTTCTCGAAGGTCGGTGTGCTGACGGGTGTCCTCTTCGTCTTCACGGTCCTGCTGTCGTGTTTCTTCGACGCGATGGGCACGATCATGGGCGTCGGCGACGAGGCCAGGCTGACCGACGCGGACGGTCAGCTGCCGGGCATCAACAAGGTGCTGTTCGTCGACGGCATCGCGGTCGCGGCCGGTGGTGCCAGCTCCTCGTCCGCCACGACCTGTTTCGTGGAGTCGACGGCCGGTGTGGGTGAGGGGGCGCGCACGGGCTTCGCCAACGTGGTCACCGGCGCTCTGTTCGCGGTCGCGTTGTTCCTGACACCGGTCGCCACGATGGTCCCCTCCCAGGCGGCCACTCCGGCGCTGCTCGCGGTCGGGTTCCTGATCCTCGCGAACTCCGTCCGCGAGATCGACTGGACCGACTACACGATCGCGATCCCGGCCTTCGTGACGATGGTGATGATGCCGTTCACCTACTCGATCACCAACGGCATCGGCATGGGCTTCATCACCTTTGTCGTCCTGCGTCTGGCCGCTGGTCGTGGACGCGAGGTTCCGGCCGCGATGTACGTGGTGTCGGCGGTCTTCGTCTTCTACTACCTGATGCCGGCGCTGGGGCTGACGTGAGCGGCACCCGGGTCCCTCACGTCACCCCGTAGAACTTCTCCGTCTCCTCGACCGCGGTCTGGAACCGCTCGTCGAAGTCGTCCCGGATGAGCGTCCCGATCACATAGTCCTGGACGCTCATTCCCCTTTTCGCCGCGTGGGTCCGGAGCCGTTCGAGCAGCTCCCCGTCTATCCGCAGGCTGAGCACAGTGGTCCCCATGTGTACAAGATTCAGGTGCGCCCTGGTCTGCCACGTCACGTTCTGCGTACTAGTCACTCATATGAGTGACATGAGGGTCGGGGGCGGCATGAGTGGCGGGGTTCACGGGCACAGCCGTGGAGTTCCGGTGGTCTTTAGCGAGGGTAATGAGTTATGCTAAAGAACATGCCTGACCTGAACCATGGCGACGACGAGGCCGCTGTGAACGCCCTCCGTTCCGCCGTGATGCGCCTGTCCCGCCGGCTCAAGCACCAGCGGGTCGACGAGTCGCTGAGCCCGACCGAGATGTCGGTCCTCGGCACGCTCGCCCGTTGCGGTACGGCCACCCCCGGTGAGCTGGCCCGCAAGGAGCATGTGCAGCCGCCGTCGATGACCCGGATCGTCGCCCTGCTGGAGAGCAAGGGGCTGGTGAAGCTGGAGCCGCACCCCGAGGACCGGCGGCAGAAGGTGGTCACCCAGACCGAGCGGGCCGAGGCGATGCTGGAGGAGAGCCGCCGCAAACGCAACGCGTTCCTCGCCACCCTCGTGGAGGGCCTCGGCGAGGACGAGTGGGAGAAACTGCGCGCGGCCGCGCCGGTGCTGGAGAAGCTCGCGCATCTCTGACGCGGCGCCCGGCCGCCGGGTGCGCCGCCGCCGCGGGGGGTACGCCGGATCGGCCGCCGGTACGCCCCGGCCGACAGCCCGTACGCCGTCAGGGGCGGGCATGGGCCGGACCGAAAACCAGCAGACAGAACAGGAGCGGTGAGGCTCACGCAACCGCACGACATGCACGCGTTCCACGCAAGGAGGCGACCCCTTTTGAGTACGGGCCCCGGAGCAGCTTCCGTCCCCGCACCACCGACCCCTCACGACCCCCCGCCCACCCCCGACGCACCGGAAGCACCACCGGATACCACCGGCCTGCCGACGACCGCCTCCGGCTCTTCGACGACAGCCTCCGGCTCTTCGACGACCGCTTCAGGCTCTTCGACGACCGCCGCCGGTTCCTCGGTGACCGCCCCCGAGGCGTCCGGCACGGCCCCTGCCGTCCCCGCCTCCTCGTCCTCCTCCGACCCGCCGGCCGCCGACCCCGCCCCCCGTGAACGTGTGTCCATGTTCCGGTCGTTGCGGGTGCGGAACTACCGGCTGTTCTTCCTCGGCCAGGTGGTGTCGAACATCGGGACCTGGATGCAGCGGATCGCGCAGGACTGGCTGGTGCTGAGCCTGGCGGGGTCGTCCACGGCCGTCGGTGTGACGATGGCGCTGCAGTTCCTGCCGATGCTGCTGTTCGGGTTGTACGGCGGGGTGCTGGTCGACCGGTTCCCGAAGCGGCGGCTGCTGTTCCTGACACAGACGTCGATGGCGGTGACGGGGCTGGCGCTCGCCGTGCTGACGCTCTCCGGGCATGTCCAGGTGTGGCACGTGTACGTCGCCGCCTTCGCCGTGGGCATGGCCACCGTGGTCGACAACCCGGCCCGGCAGTCCTTCGTGTCGGAGATGGTCGGCCCTGACCAGCTGCAGAACGCGGTCAGCCTCAACTCCGCGAACTTCCAGTCGGCCCGTCTGGTCGGCCCCGCCGTCGCCGGTGTGCTGATCACCACCGTCGGCACGGGCTGGGCCTTCCTCTACAACGGCCTCTCCTTCATCGCCCCCATCGCCGGCCTGATGCTGATGCGGACCCGGGACCTGCACCCCGTCCGCCCCGCCCCGCGGGCCAAGGGGCAGCTCCGCGAGGGCCTGCGCTATGTGGCCCGCCGCCCCGAACTGCTCTGGCCCATCGTCCTCGTCGGCTTCATCGGCACCTTCGGCTTCAACTTCCCCGTCTGGCTGTCGGCGTACGCGGACGACGTGTTCCACTCGGACGCCGGCTCGTACAGCCTCTTCAACACCCTCATGGCGGTCGGCTCGGTCGCCGGCGCCCTGCTCGCGGCCCGTCGCGGCACCGCCCGGCTGCGGGTGCTGATCGGGGGCGCGCTCGCCTTCGGGCTGCTGGAGATCGTGGCCGCGCTGGCACCGGCGTACTGGATGTTCGCCCTGCTCATGGTGCCGATAGGGATGTTCGGCCTGACGGTGAACGTCACCACCAACACGGCCATCCAGATGAACACCGACCCCGCGATGCGCGGCCGTGTCATGGCCCTCTACATGATGGTCTTCCTCGGCGGCACCCCGCTGGGCGCGCCGATCGCCGGCTGGGCCACCGACGCGTACGGCGCCCGCGCGGGCTTCGTCGCCGGTGGCGTCGTCTCCACGGTCGCCGCGGTCGTCGTGGGGCTGGTCCTCGTCCGGGCCGGCGGACTGCGGCTGTCGGTGGGGTGGAACCAGGGGCACCCCCGGGTGCGGTTCGTGCCCAAGGACCAGGCCGAGGGGCACGAGGAGCAGGCGGTTCCCGTGACGACCGCGGCCTAGTACTGCAAGGGTGGCGGTCATGAGTGCGATGAGTACCGTGCGGCTGTTCGCCGCGGTGTTGCCACCCGCCGATGTCGTCGAGGAACTCGGCCTGACGATCGGGGAGTTGAAGGGCCTGGCCGGTGCGGACCGGTTGCGCTGGACCGAGCCGCCCGGCTGGCACTTCACGCTCGCCTTCTACGGGGAGGTCGACGAGGACGTCGTACCGGAACTGTCACGGCGTCTGGAGCGGGCCGCGCGGCGGAGCGAGCCGTTTCCGCTGGCGGTGCGCGGCGGCGGCCAGTTCGGGCACGGCCGGGCGTTGTGGGCGGGGGGCGAGGGTGACCTCGGCGCCCTGCGGCTGCTGGCCGACCGGGCGGAGGCGGCGGCGCGCAAGGCCGGGCTGCCGATGGGGGAGCACCGCCGGTACACACCCCATCTGACGGTGGCCCGCAGCCGGGAGGACTTCGACGTCCGGCCGTACGTCGCCGCGCTCGACGCCTTCGCCGGGCGTACGTGGACGGTGTCCGACCTCGCGTTGGTGCGCAGCAACCTGCCGACGTCCGGGGTGCCGGGGGAGCAGCCGCGGTACGAGGCGGTCGGGCGCTGGGGGCTCGGGGTGGCCGGATGACCGTTCGGGCCGACGGTTAGGCTCGGGGGGTGGACCCGAAGACCCGTAACCGGATCATGGCCGGTGTGCTTGTGCTGATGTTCGCGGTGGTTGCTCTCGCGGCGGCGCTTGGCAGGTGACCGTCCCGTTCCGGCGACCGTCGGGGAACTGCGGACCGTGTTGATCTGCGGACCGTGTTGATCTGCGGACCGTGTTGATCTGCAAGCCGGTGGAGGCTTGTCGCGCAGTTCCCCGCGCCCCTTACGGGGCCCTCACCAGGCGAAGGCCTCCGGGGACGGGCCCGGGCCGGGGAAGATCTCGTCGAGGGCCGCCAGAAGTTCCCCCGACAGCTCCAGCTCGGCCGCGCGGATCGCGGATACGAGTTGCTGGGCCGTGCGCGGGCCGACGATCGGGCCGGTGACGCCGGGACGGGTCAGGAGCCAGGCGAGAGCGGCCTCGCCCGGTTCGATGCCGTGCTTGTCGAGGAGGTCCTCGTACGCCTGGACCTGGGCGCGTACGGCGCCGTCGGCGAGGGCGTCGGCGGAACGGCCCGAGCTGCGGCGACCGTCCTTGGCCTCCTTCCTGATGACCCCGCCGAGGAGCCCGCCGTGCAGCGGTGACCAGGGGATGACCCCGAGGCCGTACTCCTGCGCGGCCGGGATGACCTCCATCTCGGCGCGGCGCTCGGCGAGGTTGTAGAGGCACTGCTCGCTGACGAGGCCGATGGTGCCGCCCCGGCGGGCGGCGATCTCGTTCGCCTGGGCGATCTTGTAGCCGGGGAAGTTGCTGGACCCGGCGTAGAGGATCTTGCCTTGCTGGACCAGGACGTCGACGGCCTGCCAGATCTCCTCGAAGGGGGTGGACCGGTCGATGTGGTGGAACTGGTAGACATCGATGTGGTCCGTCCGCAGCCGCTTGAGGCTGGCGTCCACGGCTCGCCGGATGTTCAGGGCGGAGAGCTTGTCGTGGTTGGGCCAGGAGTCGGCGGAAGCCGCCATGTTCCCGTACACCTTGGTTGCGAGCACGACCTTGTCGCGGCGCTCGCCGCCCTTCGCGAACCAGTTGCCGATGATGCTCTCGGTGCGGCCCTTGTTCTCGCCCCAGCCGTACACGTTCGCCGTGTCCAAAGGTCAATTTTGAGGCCATGACCCGAACCACATACTGTCACCCCTTGTGCACGATGCGTGCTGGAGGGGAGAGGGAGAACGAGTATGGCGAGAGTTCTGGGTGTGGTTCGTCTGTCGAGGGTGTCGGACGAGACCACATCGCCGGAGCGTCAGCGTCGGTCCATCCAGCGATGGGCCGACCAGGAGGGGCACGTCGTCGTGGGATGGGTCGAGGACATCGACGTGTCCGGCGGGGTAGAGCCGTGGAAGCGCCCGGAGTTCGGTAAGTGGCTGCCTTCGACCATCGGAAAGGAGGTCAGCGCGATCGAGCACAAGATCGCGATGGAGGAGTCGCGCGCCGATGAGTACGACATCCTCTGCGCGCTGAAGATCGACCGCCTCTCGCGGCGCGTGCTGCACGTGCACACCCTCCTGGAGTGGTGCGAGAAGAACGGCAAGGAGGTAG
Organism: Streptomyces europaeiscabiei; assembly: GCF_036346855.1. Classification (NCBI taxonomy): domain Bacteria; kingdom Bacillati; phylum Actinomycetota; class Actinomycetes; order Kitasatosporales; family Streptomycetaceae; genus Streptomyces; species Streptomyces europaeiscabiei. The sequence goes on along the minus strand of NZ_CP107841.1, from coordinate 4,698,693 downwards.
CCACTGTCGAGGACGGGATCAACCTGAACGCGCAGATGGGAAAGCTCCTCCTGAGCCTGATCGCGTCCTTCGCGGAGGGGGAGCTCGAAGCCATCAAGGCGCGGGCCAAGTCGTCCTACAACCACCTGGTGAAGGAGGGACGCTGGCGCGGTGGCCGCACTCCGTATGGGTACCGTGAGGAGAAGCAGGAGACCGGCGAGGGGTGGAAGCTGGTGCCGGACGACTACGGAACGGACACGGCCAGGACGCTTCGCGAGATCGTTCGCCGTCTCATCGAAGGTGAGTCGGCGAACAGCATCGCGCAGTGGCTCAACGAGGACACGTCCAAGACCCCGACGTCCCTGGACGCCCAGATGATCCGGAGCGGCAAGACCCCGAAGGGGAGCCGCTGGACCGCCGCGAACACGTCCAAGGTCGTGCGCTCCCGCTGTGTCCTGGGGCAGATGGAAGTGACTGAGGAAGTGATGGTTGACGGGAAGAAGGTGAAGCGGACCCGAGTCGTCCGGGACACTGATGGCCAGCCTCTTCAGCGCGCGGAGCCCTTGATCACGCAGGAGGAGTGGGAGTTGGCCAACAAGAAGCTGGACGAGAGCACGAGTCAGCGCAACGGAAACCGCAAGGGCGGCTCACCCCTGCTCCGGGTTGCGTTCTGCACCTGTGGGGAACCCGCGTATCTCGGCCCCGGCCGTAACTGGCCCTACTACCGCTGCGCCTCGCGGACCACCCACAAGCCGTGCCCGACTGGAAGCAAGGGCATTGCGGCGCACACGCTGGAGGACGCCGTGGAGAAGGCGTTCCTCCTCGCCGCAGGGGACGTCGAGATCGTCCGGAAGGTCTTCCGTCCGGGGGTGGACTACACGCGCGACATCGAGGAAGTGAATCGTGCCCTGGCGGACTTGCGGGAAGACCGCGAGGCGGGCCTCTACTCCAGCGAGCTGGGCAAGCAGGAGTACCGCGAGACGTACAAGCGGCTGGACGCGCGACGCGAGCAACTCATCGCCCAGCCCACACGACCGGACACCTGGGAGGAGATCCCCACGGGAGAGACCTACCGGGAGCGGTGGAGCAAGCTGTCGACCCAGCACGAGAAGGGCAAGGAGCTCCGTGCCGCAGGGGCCAAGGCTGTCATCCACGCAGAGCCGATCCGGGGGATGACGGCCGCGCAGGCCATGCCCGTGGACGGCCATGACGGCATGTGGCAGCACTCCGTCGGACGGGTTCAGGTTCTGATCCCGATGGACTTCAAGCAGCGCGTACGCAACATGGCAGCGATTCGCAGCGAAGACTGACGAAGCCAAAGGGCGAGAGGAACCGAAGGGGCCCCGAATGCAGGGTCCTCTCGGCCTTTGTAGGGTGCCCGGCAGGTCGTCGCCGTCGCTCCCGACCGCACGAGACCGAGTCCGGGCATCACGCCCTGGGCGCCACCTGTGATGAGAGACCGCGCCGTCCGGCGCCGGTCCCCCCGCGAAGAAAGGGAGGCACATGTCCCGCCGTCCGGCGGGGGTTACCGTCGCATTCGTGCGCCTCACAGGAAGGGGCCCGACAAACCGTGGGAGTCATCACCACCAAGGGGCGCAAGCTCCACGAGATCGAGCACGTCCCGTACGAGCAGGCGTTCCTCATTGGCGACCTGCTCACCAGCAACATCACCATGCTCGCTGGCGAGCCCAAGGCCGTCAGTCCGCTTCGTCCTCGACGGCGTCGGGGGGCTTTCGTACGTGGCGGTAGATGGTCGATGTTGCGACCTTGAGCATGGCGGCGATGCTGGGGGCGGGGTGGCCCGCAGCGTGCATCTGGCGTGCGAGATCGCCCTGTTCGGGGGTGAGCTTGGGAGGTGACCCAAGACGTTGTCCGCGGGCACGGGCGGCGGTCTGTCCCTCGGTTGTGACTTCGGCGATCCACGCGGCTCGGAGTTGCAGGGTGGCGTCGACGGCGCGGATGACGAGGTCGCCGTCGGGCGCGGTGGTGTCGATCGGCTCTACCAGGGAGCGCAGTCCGACGTGTGCGTCGTCGAGCTGGTGGAGCAGGTTGTGCAGGTTGCGTAGGCCAGCGGCGAACCTGGAGAGCCGCACGATGACGATGCAGTCTTCCCGGGCGGACGTGCCGGAAGGCCGCGTCCCGGGCCGGTCGCGGACCGGTGGTGCGGTGGGTGATGTCGAGGAAGACCGTGTGGCACCCGGCGGCGAGGAGAGCACCGGCCTCGGCGGGGCGCGGGTCGCGCAGGGTGGAGCGACCAAGAGGCGCAGCTCCAGCGTGACGCGCTCGCCAACGCAGGCTGCGCCCGTATCTTCGAGGACAAGGCGAGCGGCAAGAACACCGATCGGCCAGAGCTACACGCAGCACTCGACTACGCCCGTGCCGGCGACAGCCTGTGTGTGTGGAAGCTGGACCGCTTCGCTCGGTCGCTCATCGACCTTGTGTCCATGGTCGACACCCTTCGAGAGCGGGACATCGGCTTCAAGGTGCTCACGGGTGCACTGGCCAACATCGACCCCGGCACGGCCGACGGCCGCCTCATGCTCCAGGTCGTCGGAGCGATGGCAGAGTTCGAGCGCAGCCTCATCAAGGAGCGCACCCGCGCCGGGCTGGACACGGCCAGGGCGCAGGGGCGTACCGGTGGACGGCCCAGTGTCATGAACGACGACATGCTCACGGTCGCCCGCGCCAGACGGGCCAAGGGCGAGAGAGCCAACGCCATCGCCAGGGCCCTGGGCGTCTCACGCGCCACGCTGTACCGGCACATCGGCGAGGGCGCCTGAGGTAGGCGTACCCGCTGCCCGCCGGACGTCTTGCGTGGAGTGGACTCGAAGGGGTTCGCTTGGCGGCCATGGAATACACGCAGCTGGGACGTACCGGGCTCAAGGTCAGTCGCATCGTGCTCGGCACGATGAACTTCGGGCCGCAGACGGATGAAGCCACCAGCCACACCATCATGGATGCGGCGCTCGATGCGGGGCTGAATTTCGTTGACACTGCAAATGTGTACGGGTGGGGCGAGAACAAGGGGCGCACCGAGGAGATCGTCGGTACCTGGTTCGCCAAGGGCGGTCGTCGTGACAAAACGGTCCTGGCCACCAAGGTCTACGGGAACATGGGCGCCGACGGACCGGCCTGGCCCAACCATGACCGGCTCAGCGCCGTGAACATCCGCCGAGCCGTGGACGCTTCCCTCAAGCGGCTCCAGACCGACTACATCGACGTCTACCAGTTCCATCACATCGACCGTTCGACGCCGTTCGAGGAGATCTGGCAGGCGATCGACGTCCTGGTCCAACAAGGGAAGATCCTGTACGCCGGTTCCTCGAACTTCCCCGGCTACAAGATCGCCCAGGCCAACGAGAACGCGAAGACACACGGCCGGGTCGGGCTCGTCAGCGAGCAGTGCCTCTACAACCTTGCCGAGCGCCGCGCCGAGATGGAGGTCATCCCGGCCGCGCAGGAGTACGGCCTCGGCGTCATCCCGTGGTCGCCGCTGCACGGCGGGCTGCTCGGCGGAGTCCTCAAGAAGGAGGTCACGGAGGGGCGCCGGGCGGGCGGACGGGCCGCCGATGCCCTCAAGGACGCCCGCACGCGCGAGCAGATCCAGGCGTACGAGAACCTGCTCGACAAGCACGGCATCGAACCGGGCGAGGCTGCCCTGGCCTGGCTGCTCACTCGTCCCGGCGTGACAGGACCGATCGTCGGCCCGCGCACGCAGGAGCAGCTTGACTCGGCGCTGCGCGCCCTCGACCTGGACCTGGGCGCGGAGCTTCTTGAAGCTGTCGACGAGATCTTCCCGGGGCCGGGACCGTCCCCCGAAGCTTTCGCATGGTGAAGTGACAAATCTGCATGTGGGCCGCTGCCTCCTGCTTTGTGTGCAGGGCGAGTTGGGGGTGGCGGTCGGCGCTCTCCGTGGTGCCGCATGCGCGCTGGCGGCACGCTACGATGCAGTTCGGCGTCAAAATTGCTTGTTGGCTGTGTCGAAGAAGTTGATGCCCGTGTTCAGCGCCGCGTCCATGATCGCGTGGCCGCGGTCTGGGCGCCTACTTCCAGCAGTTCCCCGACCTCGCCGTCTCGCGAAAGCGCGTCATTGCCGAGGGCGATCTCGTCGCCGTCCACAGTCACTACGTCAACGCACCGGGCGAGCGCGGGCAGGCCGTCCTCGACCTGTTCCGGGTGCGGAACGGGAAGATCGTCGAACACTGGGACGTGCCCCAGGACGTACCGGCGACTTCGGCGAACGACAACACGATGTTCTGAACGGCAACGTGATGTTCTGACCGCCGGGCCGGACTCGGGTCAGTTCTTCGGGAGGGGCCGGGGGTTCTGCTGGTCCCGCTGCTCCTGGTCGTCGTCCGTGAGGAGTGAGGGCTGTCGCGGGCGGCGGTAGGGGAGCAGGAGCAGCGGGGTCGCCAGGAGGAGGAGGCCCGCGGCGGTGATCGCGGTGCGGGGGGTGGTGAGGGCGGCGAGGATGCCCCAGAGGGCGGTCAAGGCGGCGGTGCTGAGTTTGCCGGTGACCGACCAGGCGGTGAGGGTGCGGGCGACGCGGTCCGGCGGGGTCCGGGTGAGGCGTTGGGTGGCCATCACCGGGTTGAAGACGCTGATGCAGACGATCAGGCCCAGTTCGACGGCCATGACGAGGACGAGGCCGGCGGGGCCGGGGCCGATGAACGCCAACCCCAGTCCCCAGCACGCTCGCAGCGTTCCGGCGGTCCAGATGACCCTGCGGTGACCGTGCCGGTCGACCAGGCGACGGGAGAGGCGTGAGCCGATCAGGCCGCCGACACAGGGGACGGCGAAGGCGAGGCCGTACTGCCAGGGGGCGAAGCCGAGTTCGCCGACCATGAGGATCAGCAGCAGGGGTGCGGGCGCCATGATCAGGGCGTTGACCAGGACGGTGTTGAGGAAGAGGGGGCGCAGGGCCGGGTCGGCGAGGATGTAGCGCCAGCCGTCGAGGAGGTCGCCGGGGCGGAGACGGGGGGATGGGGTGGGTGTGAGGGTGGGGCTCGGGGCGATTCCCGATGGGGGCGTCGTGGGCTTCGCGGTTGTCGCCGGTTTCGCGGACGTCGTGGTCTTCGCGGGCGTCGCGGGTGATTCGGGCCGTACGGGGTGCGGCTCCTTGCCGCCGATCGCTCGGATCGCCGCGGCCGAGAGCAGGTAGCTGGCGGCGTCGGTCAGCAGGGTGGTCACCGGGCCGAAGAGGCCGATCGCGGCGCCGCCGAGGGGCGGGCCGAGCATGGTGGTGGTCCAGGTCGTGGCCTCGAAGCGGCCGTTGGCGGCCAGGAGGTGTTCCGGGGGGACCAGGGACTTCAGGCAGGCGCCGCTCGCCGCGGTGAAGACGATGTCGGCCACGGCGACGACCATGGACACCAGCAGGAGCTGGGGGAAGGTGAGCAGGTCGAGGGCGTAGGCCGCCGGGACGGTCAGCAGGGCCGCGCAGCGGACCAGGTCCATCGTGATCATCACCGGGCGTTTGCGGCGGAACTCCACCCAGGGGCCGAGCGGTACGGCCACCGCCGCGCCCACCGCCAGGCCGGTGGCCGCCAGCGCGGAGACCTCCGTCGGGCCGACGTGCAGGACCAGCACCGCGATCAGGGGGAGCGCGTCGAACGACAGCCGCGTACCGAACGCACTGACCGCGTACGCCGCCCACAGCCACCGGAACTCCCGCCCCAGCCCACCGCCCCGCGCCATCCCCGCCCCCGCCTTCGCCACGCCGTTCGACGCGGCCCGTGCGGGTCACGTCCGACCGGGACATCCAAGCGAAGGGGAGGCGGCCGGGCAAGCGCGGAACGGCTTGGCCGGGAGGCCGCGGGCGACGTGGTCAGCCTCGGGGGAACTCGGCAGTGGGAAGGACGAGGCCGAGGAGGGTGGCGGTCATGTCGACGTCGGCGCCGTAGGTGACGGACAGATCGCTGACGTAGTCGCCGTCCTTGGGCTGGGTGAACAGTCGGCACGGTGACGGCCAGGAAGCACGAATAGAACAAGCAGAACGACTAGGGCCTCTGTCTCCCACCCCGCACGGCAGCCGGTCCCTCACGCCTCCTCGTACGGTCCCCCCAGGCCCCACGCCTCGTGCATCGCGTTCGCGAATGTCGCCGCGATCTTGTGTTCGCCGGAGGCGTTCGGGTGGGTGCCGTCGTAGGTGTCCCAGTGGATGTCGTACGACGGGGGCGGGGAGGCCAGCAGGAGGGGGGAGCGGGGTTCGTCGAGGTCGGCGGCCGTCTTGGCGAGGAGTTCGTTGAAGCGGGAGACCTGGGCGGCGAAGGGGGCGTCGGACTCGGCGCGGACGTTCGGGGTGACCGGGAGGAGGACCATGCGGACGTGCGGGTTCGCCTCGCGGGCGGCCTCGACGAAGCGGCGGGTGTTCTCGGCGGTCTGCTCGGCGTTGGTGTAGAAGCCCAGGTCGATGAGGCCGAGGGAGACGAGAAGGACGTTGGCCTTGTGGCCGCGGATCGCGTCGGCGATCAGCGGGGCCATATGGAGCCAGCCCTCGCCCCAGCCCGCGAGATGGGCGCGCGGGAAACGCGGGTCGGTGTCGGCGTACTCGTACGACGTCGGGGCGTCGACCGCCTTGTCGTAGAGCGTCTCGCGCGGACCGACGATCTTGAAGGGGCCGTCGTGCGTCGTGCGCAGGTGCTGCCAGAGCCGGTAGCGCCATGTGTGTTCGCCCGCGCTCCCGATCGTCATGGAGTCGCCTACGGGCATGAACCTGAGCATGCGCTCATCATGAACGATCGCTACCGGTTGGTAGGCGGTGGTCGGTCTCCCCGGCGCTGTGAACCTTGCCACGTGGGGGTTCCGGTGCGTCGGCGGGTGCGGGTGCGCGGGGCTTCTCGCGCGGTTGCCCGCGCCCCTAAAAGATCAGGCCCTGCGGGCATGAGAAGCATGGGGCGCAGCCCCTGCTTTTCAGGGGGCGGGTAACTGCGCGATCAGCCCCACCGGACCCGCACCCGCCGACGCACCGGACACCCCACGGCGCTCCCCATCCCACCCGGCGGAGCGAGATGGCAGGCTTGGGGCCATGCGCCGTCGCCCTCTCTCCTCCCTCCGCCGGTTCCGCGCCGGCTTCGCCGGTCTCGCCGCGGTCCTGCTCGCCGCCCTCCCGGCCGCGCCCGCGGTCGCCGACGACGACGGGTTCACGATGAAGGACTCGCGGATCACCGAGTCGAGCGGCCTCGCCGCGTCGCGTCAGCACCCGGGGGTCTACTGGACCCACAACGACAGCGACGACGGGGCGTTCCTCTACGCCGTCGACAGCGAGACGGGCGAGACGGTCGCCACGGTCACCATGACGGGCGTCGGCACCCCGCGTGACGTCGAGGCGATCTCCATGGGCCCGGACAACAAGCTGTACGTCGGCGACATCGGCGACAACCTCGGCGGTACCTGGGCGTATGTCTGGATCTACGAACTCCCGGAGCCGAAGGAGCTGAAGGACCAGACGATCAAGGCCACGCAGTACGTCGTGAAGTACGAGGACGGGGCGCGGGACGCGGAGGCGCTGATGGTGCATCCGAAGACCGGCCGGGTCTACATCGCCGACAAGAACGAGGCCGGCGGGTCGCTGTACGAGGGCCCGGCCGACCTCTCCGCCTCCGGCACGAACGTCTTCAAGAAAGTCGCCTCCGTGCCCGACCTGGAGGTCACCGACGGCGCGTTCTCGCCGGACGGCAAGCGGCTCGCCCTGCGCGCGTACTTCGGCGGCATCCTCTACGACTGGAACGGCGGCAAGATCAAGAAGGTCGAGCAGCTGAGCGTGCCCCTGCAGCGGCAGGGGGAGTCGGTGACCTTCGAGACCGACGGCTCGAAGATCATGTACGGCAGTGAGGGGTCGGGCAGCTCGGTCGTCGCGCGGGACGTCCCCGGCGGCGGCTCCGGAAGCGGCGGCTCCGGCTCCTCGTCCTCCGGCGGGAACGGCTCCGGCACCACCGCGGCGGACGGCGACGGAACCAGCTCCACCTTCAAGGTCGGCGCCCTTGCCGTCGCCGGGGCGGTCGTCGTCGTATGGGGCTTCAAGCGGGTGCTGCGCCGACCGTCCTGAGCCGGAAGTTCTGCGCCGACCGGCCTGCGCCGACCGGCCTGAGCCGACCGGTCTGAGCCGACCGGTCTGAGCCGACCGGTCTGAGCCGACCGGCCTGAGCCGACCGTCCTGAGCCGACCGTCCTGAGCCGACCTGCGCAGGCCGACCGGTCCGGTGTCAGGCCGTCCTGCGCCGGTCGCCCTGGCGCCGGTCGGCCCCGTCGTCGGCGCGGTCGTCGTCGTATGGGGCTTCAAGCGGGTGCTGAGTCGACCGGTCTGAGTCGACCGGTCTGAGTCGACCGGTCTGAGTCGGCCGGTCTGAGTCGGCCGGTCTGAGTCGGCCGTCCTGAGCCGGCCTGCGCAGGCCGACCGGTCCGGTGTCAGGCCGTCCTGCGCCGTCCGTCCTGCGCCGGTCGCCCTGGCACCGGTCGGCCCCGGCGCGGGGCTTCGTCGTCACGCCTCCCCGCGGTCGGCCCCGGCGCGGGGCTTCGTCGTCACGCCTCCCCGTTCCCGTCCCCGCTTCCTGTCCGCCGCGCGACGAGCACCTCCAGTCCGTCCAGGATGCGCTGCAACCCGAAGCCGAAGTGGTCGAAGTCCGTACCGAAGGCGTCGGCGGAGAGGCCCGCGAGGAGCGGGTAGCGGCCGGAGAGCATGAGCTCTTCGAGGACGGGTGCCTGGGCCTGCCAGAACTCCGTGTCGGTCAGGCCGGTCCGGTGTTCCGCCTCCTGCGCGTAGAGCTGGGTGCGGGCGGCGCCGACGACATAGCCGTCGACCGCGATGATCACGGAGACCAGCTCGGGGTCGGTCAGCCCCATGGACTTGATGCGGGAGAGGACCTTCTCCATGCCGTCCAGGGCGCTGGGGCCGAGGATCGGGCGGGACTGGTTGACCTGGAGCAGCCAGGGGTGGCGCTGGTAGAGGGCCAGGGTCGCCCGGCCCAGGGCCTCCAGGGCGGAGCGCCAGCCGCCGTCGCCGAGGTCGGCGGTGTTCTCCGAGGGGCGCTGGACGCGGTCGAGCATCAGGTCCAGCAGTTCGGCCTTGCCGGGGATGTAGCGGTACAGGGACATGGCGCCGGTGCCGAGTTCCGTGGCGACCCGGCGCATGGAGACGGCGTCCAGGCCCTCCGCGTCGGCGATCCGCACGGCCGCCTCCACGATGCGGTCCAGGGTGAGTCCCGGCTTGGGGCCGCGGCTGGGGCGCGGGCCGGTGTCCCAGAGCAGTTGGAGGGTGCGGACGATGTCGCCGCTGCCGCTGGTCTCCGTACCGACGCCGGTACCGCCCGTGCCCCTTGTCATGGACCCGAGTTTAGGTCCTCGCGAAAAAACTGGGTACGCCGTACGCGTAATCGGGTACGGTGTACCCGGTTGGATCCGGAAGGGGGACCCATGAGCGACGGAAACGGCGCCGGGAGCGGCGACGGATACGCGGTACGGGCGGAGGGCCTGGAGAAGAGGTACGGGGAGAAGCGCGCGCTCGACGGCTTCGACCTCACCGTCCGCGAGGGCGCGGTGCACGGCCTGCTCGGCCCGAACGGCGCGGGCAAGACCACCGCCGTACGCATCCTCTCCACGCTGCTGCGCCTGGACGGCGGCCGGGCCACGGTGGCCGGCCTCGACGTGGCGCGGCACCCGCGCGAGGTGCGGGCCAGGATCGGCCTCACGGGCCAGTACGCGGCTGTGGACGAGGTGTTGACCGGCCGTCAGAACCTGGAGATGTTCGGCCGGCTGTTCCACCTGGGCGGGAAGCGGGCCAGGCTGCGGGCGACCGAGCTGCTCGACCGGTTCGACCTCGCCGACGCCGCCGACAAGGGCGTCGGCAAGTACAGCGGTGGTATGCGGCGGCGGCTCGACCTCGCCGCGTCGATGATCCTCGCCCCGGCCGTCCTCTTCCTGGACGAGCCGACGACCGGCCTCGACCCGCGCAGCCGGAACGAGGTCTGGGAATCGGTCAGGGCGTTGGTGGCGGGCGGCACGACCGTGCTGCTCACCACGCAGTATCTGGAGGAGGCCGACAAGCTCGCCTCGCACATCACCGTGATCGACCAGGGGCGGGCCATCGCCGACGACACCCCGGACGGGCTGAAGAGCACGGTCGGCGGCGACCGCATCGAGGTCGTCGTCGCCGAGCGCGCCGACATCCCGCGCGCGGTCAAGGTCGTCGCCCGCGTCTCGGACGGCGAGCCGGAGTCGGACGAGACGGAGCTGCGCGTCCACGCGCCGGTGACCGACCGCGTCTCGGCTCTCACCGAGGTGGCCCGCACCCTCCAGGACGAGGGTGTACGGGTCGAGGACATCGGTCTGCGCAGGCCGAGCCTGGACGACGTGTTCCTGCGCCTGACGGGCCACCGCGTGGAGAAGAACGACCAGATCGAGACGGAGAAGGGGGCTGCCGCATGACCGCCGTCGACCTGGGCGCGCCGAGTGCGCACGGCCGTACGTACTGGCTGCTAGCCGACGTCTGGAACATCGTCCGCCGCGGCCTCACCCACTACCGGCGCCAGCCGGTCAACATCGCCTGGCAGCTGGGTTTTCCCATCCTGTCCGTGCTGTTGTACGGCTATGTCTTCGGCAGCGCCATGCAGGTGCCCGGCGGCGGGGACTACCGGGACTTCCTGATGCCGGGCATGTTCGTGATGACGATGGCCTTCGGGTTCATCAACACGGCGACCCTGGTGGTCTACGACTCCACCAAGGGGGTCATCGACCGCTTCCGCTCCATGCCCATGGCCCCGTCCGCGGTGGTCGCCGGGCGCGGGGTGACCGATCTGCTGGGTGCCTGCGCGGAGCTGGCCATCATGATGCTGACGGCGGTCGCGATGGGCTGGCGCCCCGACGGGGGCCTCGGTTTCCTGGCCGCGTTCGGGCTGCTCCTCTGGCTGCGCTTCGCGCTGATCTGGATCGGCGTCTGGCTGGGCCTGCTGGTTCCCAACCCGGAGGCGGCGGGCGGCCTCTTCGCGGTCGCCTTCCCGCTGACCATGATCTCCAGCATCTTCGTCGCCCCGCAGCTCATGCCCGACTGGCTGGGCTGGATCGCCGCCTGGAACCCGATCTCCTCCACGGCCGCGGCGACCCGCGAGCTGTTCGGGACGCCGGTCGGCGGCGGTGACTCCTGGATCGAGCAGAACGCGCTGCTGATGGCCGGGGTGTGGCCGCTGGTGCTGACGCTGGTGTTCCTGCCGTTGGCGGTGCGTCGCTTCAAGAAGCTGAGCCGCTGAGTCGTTCCGGAAGCGCAGCCGCTCAGTCGTTCCGGAAGCGCAGCCGGTGACGATCGGTGGCCGGGACGGGCGAGGAGGCGTCCGGTGTATCAGGTGGTGCCGGACGCCTTGACGTGTTCATGTGATCTGTCTTCCATGGGAGGTGCGGGTGATGGGAGCGCTCCCATCGATTCCGGGCCCGCGCCTCCCGAGGAGGAAGCAGCGACATGTTCCGCAGCTTACGGAGAACCCTGGGCACCCTGTGTGCGGCCGCCGCCGTGCTCGCGCTGCCCCTGGCCGGCGGTGCGCACCCGGTGGCCGCCGCCACGGCGGCGGAGGCCGGCGTGGCCGACGTCGCCGCGGCGGAGGCCGGCGCCGGCTACTGGCGCACCAGCGGCCGTCAGATCCTGGACGCGTCCGGCCAGTCGGTCCGCATCGCCGGCATCAACTGGTTCGGCTTCGAGACCGCCAACCACGTCCCCCACGGGCTCTGGTCCCGCGACTACAAGAGCATGATCGACCAGATGAAGTCGCTGGGCTACAACACCATCCGGATGCCCTACAGCGACGACATCCTCAAGCCCGGCACCATGCCCGACAGCGTGAACCACTCCGACGGCAAGAACGCCGACCTCCAGGGCCTGACGTCCCTCCAGGTCCTGGACAGGATCGTCGCGTACGCCGGTCAGACCGGCCTGAAGATCATCCTCGACCGGCATCGCCCGGACGCGGCGGGCCAGTCGGCGCTCTGGTACACGTCGGCCGTCCCCGAGACGACGTGGATCACCAACCTGAAGGCGCTGGCCACGCGCTACAAGGGCAACCCGACGGTCGTCGGCATCGACCTCCACAACGAGCCCCACGACCCCGCCTGCTGGGGTTGCGGCGACACGGCCAGGGACTGGCGGCTGGCCGCCCAGCGCGCCGGCAACGCGGTCCTGTCCGTCAACCCCGAGTTGCTGATCCTCGTCGAGGGCGTCCAGACGTTCAACGGCGTCTCGGGCTGGTGGGGCGGCAACCTGATGGGCGTGGCCCAGTACCCGGTGCAGCTGGACGTGGCGAATCGGGTGGTGTACTCGGCCCACGACTACGCCACGAGCGTGGCCCAGCAGAGCTGGTTCAGCGACCCGTCCTTCCCGGCCAACATGCCCGGCATCTGGGACAAGTACTGGGGTTACATCTTCAAGCAGAACATCGCGCCGGTGTGGGTCGGTGAGTTCGGTACGACGCTCCAGTCCACGATCGACCAGCGATGGCTGGCCGCCCTGGTCACGTACCTGCGCTCGACCGCCACCCACGGCTCGGACTCCTTCCACTGGACCTTCTGGTCGTGGAACCCCAACTCCGGTGACACCGGCGGCATCCTGAAGGACGACTGGCAGACGGTGGACACCGTCAAGGACGGCTACCTGACCAGCATCAAGGCCCCGGGCTTCCCGCCCGGCGGCACCGACCCCGGCGACCCGGGAGATCCGGGCGATCCCGGCGGCGGTACGGCCGCCTGCAGCGCCGCCTACACCGTCAGCAGCGACTGGGGCAGCGGCTTCAACGCCGACGTGAAGGTCACCAACACCGGCACCACCGCCATCACCTCCTGGAAGGTCACCTGGACCTGGCCCGGCTCCCAGCGGGTCGCGAACATGTGGAACGCGTCGTACACGCAGAGCGGGGCGACGGTCACCGCGACCAACGCGGCGCACAACGGGGCCGTGGCCGCGGGCGGTTCGGCGAGCTTCGGCTTCGGCGGCGCGCCCGGGGGCGGGGGTGTGCCGAGTGTGAGCTGCGCGGCGGGGTGAGCGCGGAGTGACAGCGGAATGAGACGGGGGCGTCCGGTAGGTGCCGAGCGCCCCCGTCGGCGGGGTGGCACGTCCCGAGGCGCCATGTCCGAGATTGATGCAACTGCCCCTATCTGTGGGTCAATTGAGAGTAAGCAATGACTCAATTCGGTCAAGTCTTGGTCGAATATGTTCTTGTACGGCGTGCTCTTCCGGAACCATGCGGCACTGGGCCGCGTACCTCGCGGACCTGAACCCCCCATCGTTCAGAGAGAACTTCATGAGAAGAAGCGCAGCCGTGCTGTGCGGTGCCACCGTTGTCCTGGCCGGGTCGCTCACAGCCGCCCCCGCCAACGCCAGCGGGTCGCCCTCCGCGAACACCGTCCAGGCCGCCGCCGCGAAGGTCGCCTGGAAGAAGTGCGCCACGGAAGACTCCCCGACGCTCCAGTGCGCGTCGGTGAAGGTGCCGCTGAACTACGCGAAGCCGGGCGGGAAGAAGATCACGCTGGCGCTGTCCCGCGTGCCGCACACCTCGAAGACGTACCAGGGCCCGCTGCTGGTCAACCCGGGCGGCCCCGGCGGCAGCGGTACGGGTCTGGCCGCGTTCGTCGCGGGCTCGCTGCCGAAGAAGGTGGCGGCGCAGTACGACGTCATCGGGTTCGACCCGCGCGGAGTGGGCGCCAGCAAGCCGGCCCTGGACTGCAAGCCGGGCTACTTCAACCCGGTGCGCCCGGACTCCGTGCCCAGCACGTCCGCGATCGAGAAGGCCAACGTCTCGCGCGCCCAGTCCTTCGCCAAGGCCTGCGGCACGAAGTACAAGGACGTCCTGCCGTACATCAACACGATCAGTGCCGTGAAGGACCTGGACTCGATCCGTAAGGGACTCGGCGCGAAGAAGATCAACTACTTCGGCTACTCGTACGGCACCTACCTCGGCGCGGTCTACGCCAAGATGTACCCGCAGAACGTGCGGCGCCTGGTGCTGGACTCGATCGTCGACCCGACGGGTGTCTGGTACGAGGACAACCTCGACCAGGACTACGCCTTCGACAAGCGCCACAAGGCGTTCACGAAGTGGGTCGCCAAGTACAACTCCACCTACAAGCTCGGCACCGATCCGAAGAAGATCGAGGCCAAGTGGTACGCCATGCGGGCGGACCTCGCCAAGAAGCCCGCGGGCGGCAAGGTGGGCGCCTCCGAGCTGGAGGACACCTTCCTCCCGGGCGGCTACTACAACGGCTACTGGCCCTTCCTGGCCGAGGCGTTCGCGGCGTACGTGAACGACAAGGACACCGCCCCGCTGGTCGAGACGTACGAGAACTTCGCCGCCATCGACTCCTCCGGCGACAACGGCTACAGCGTCTACACCTCGGTGCAGTGCCGTGACGCGGCCTGGCCGCGCGACTGGAAGAAGTGGACCAAGGACAACTGGGCGGTCTACAAGAAGGCGCCGTTCATGGCGTGGAACAACGCCTGGTACAACGCGCCGTGCGCGTTCTGGCCGACCAAGTCGCTGAAGCCGGTGAACATCGCCAACTCCAAGCTCCCGGCGACGCTGCTGTTCCAGGCGACGGACGACGCGGCCACCCCGTACCAGGGCGGTGTCACCGTCCACAAGCTGCTCAAGAACTCCAGCCTGGTCGTCGAGCAGGGCGGCGGCAACCACGGCATCACGCTGAGCGGCAACAGCTGCCTCGACAAGTACCTGGCCACGTACCTCACCAACGGCAAGGTGCCGCACGGCAAGGGCACGGTCGACGCCACCTGCAAGAAGCTGGCCGACCCGAAGCCGTTCTCCGCGCAGCAGTCGGCCCAGTCGACGCTGAGCACGGCACCGGGAACCGCCGCGACGAGCGGTGCGACCCTGCACGGCATACTCGGCTTCCGCGGCTGAGCATGATGGCTGCCTGAGCATCACCTCGTACGGCGACCAGCGCGTACGGCAACGAGAAGGGCGCCCGGCGTATCGCCGGGCGCCCTTGTCATCGCATGTGCGGACGGTGACCCTCGTTCTTCACGGTGGTCCGACGTGGGCCTCGGCCACGGCGTACCGGCCGAAGCGGGACCGCAGTCGACGCCAGGTGGGCAGCCGCAACTGCGGGAGGGCGTTCGGTGAGTTCGGCGTGTCCGGTACGACCGGGGCGTTCGGCAGGGCCGACAGGGCGTCGGCCCTGGTGAGCCAGTCGTCGAACACACCGCGGAACAGCGGGTGGGCCTGGGCGGTCGGCAGGGAGCGTCTCACGGTAGCCACGGCATTCTCCTCGTCCTCGTAACTCGTCCTGGTGTCTCGCTCTCGTACCTGCGAAGTTACTGAGAAATGGCTCGCTGATACTGTCCAATGGCATGCGGGAAACGCAGACCAATCTGGCCGGGGACCTCCTGCTCAACCTGGGACAGCCCGGCGACGGACCGCTGCACGAGCGGGTGAAACGGGCGTTGCGCGCGGCGATCAGGCAGGGGCGGATCGAGATCGGAACCGCCCTGCCGCCCAGCCGGCAGCTCGCCGCCGATCTCGGCTGTTCACGGTGGGCGGTGACCGAGGCGTACAGCCAGCTCGTCGCCGAGGGCTACCTGGAGGCTCGTACCGGCTCGGCCACGCGGGTGCGTTGGTCGAACGACGACGACGCCGACTCGCGCCGGCCCGCGACGCACCAGGCTCCCGCGGTCCGTTTCGACCTCGCACCGGGCCTGCCGGACCTGCGGGCGTTTCCGCGCCGGCGGTGGGCCGAGGCGGTCCGCGCACAGGTGACGACCATGGCGTTCACGGAGTTCGGCTACCCGCCGCCCGGCGGCCACCCCCGGCTCAGGAGGCTGCTCGCCGAGTATCTGGGCCGTTCCCGAGGTGTCTCCGCGGCCCCGCAGGACGTGACGGTGTGCACGAGCGTGACCGACGGAGTACGCCGTGTCTGCCACGCCCTGCGCGCCCACGGCATCACCGCCGTGGGGTGCGAGGAGCCGGGCTGGACACGGCTGCGTGAAGTGGTCGCCGCCGCGGGCCTGGAGACGGTGCCCATCCGCACGGACGACGGCGGCCTGCGCACCGACGACCTCGCCCGGTACCCGGGCCTCCGGGCCGTGCTGACGACGCCGGCGCACCAGTTCCCGCTGGGCACCGTGCTCGTCCCCGAGCGCCGCGCCGCCCTGTTGCGCTGGGCGCGCCACGTGGACGGCGTCGTCCTGGAGGACGACTACGACGCGGAGTTCCGCTACGACCGGCGTCCGGTGGCGGCCGTTCAGGGCATGGACCCGTCCCGGGTCGTCCTGTTCAAGTCGCTCAGCAAGATCCTGTCCCCGGCGCTCGGCATCGGCTGGATCGTTGCTCCACCACGCTGGACCGATCACCTGCACCACACCGACCAGGCGGCGACCCAGCCCTCGACCCTCGACCAACTCGCCTTCGCAGCACTGCTGGAGTCGGGCGCCTACGACCGCCACCTCCGCGCCTGCCGGCAGCGGTACCGCCGCCGACGCGACGCCCTCGTCCACGCCCTCGCCGACCAGCTGCCCGCCGCCTCGGTCTCCGGCATCGCCGCCGGTCTCCACCTCATCCTCCGGCTGCCCACGACCGTGGGCACCGCGGCCGTCGTCACCGCCGCGGCTTCCCGTTCCCTGCGCGTCGCCGACCTGACCGCCTACCACGCAACCGATCACCACACCGACCACGGCCTCGTCCTCGGGTACGGCAACCTCGCCGACAGCATGGTGAACGAAGCGGTCCGCCATCTCCGCGAGGCGATCGAGGCGATCGAGTCCTGAGGCTTCACCTCACGCGTGTGAGTCGTACGGCGGCACGAGACACGCCGAAGGGCGCCCGGCACTGGTTGCCGGGCGCCCTTCAGCGTCTTACCTGCCGTACGGGAGTGATCAGAGCTTCTCGATCACGTAGTCGACGCACTTCGTGAGGGCCTCGACGTCCGCCGGGGCGATCGCCGGGAACATGGCGACGCGGAGCTGGTTGCGGCCGAGCTTGCGGTAGGGCTCGGTGTCGACGACGCCGTTGGCGCGCAGGACCTTGGCGACGGCGGCCGCGTCGATCTCGTCGGCGAAGTCGATGGTGCCGATGACCTGGGAGCGCTTGGCCGCGTCCGCGACGAAGGGGCTCGCGTACTTGCTCTCCTCCGCCCAGGTGTACAGACGGGTCGAGGAGTCCTTCGTACGGGCCGTGGACCAGCTCAGACCGCCCTGGCCGTTGATCCACTCCAGCTGCTGGTTCAGCAGGAAGAGGGTCGCGAGGGCCGGCGTGTTGTACGTCTGGTTCTTGCGGGAGTTGTCGATCGCCGTGGGGAGGCTGAAGAACTCCGGGATGTGGCGGCCGGACGCGTGGATCCGCTCCGCGCGCTCGATGGCCGCCGGGGAGAAGACACCGATCCACAGGCCGCCGTCGGAGGCGAAGGACTTCTGCGGGGCGAAGTAGTAGACGTCGGTCTCGGCGATGTCGACGGGCAGGCCGCCGGCGCCGGACGTGGCGTCGACCAGGACGAGGGAGCCCTCGTCGGCGCCGGCCACGCGGTTCAGCGGGGCGGCGACACCGGTGGACGTCTCGTTGTGGGTGAAGGCGTAGACGTCGACGCCCGCCTCGGCGACCGGCTCCGGGTGCGTGCCGGGGTCGGAGGAGACGACCGTCGGCTCGGCGAGCCAGGGGGCGAGCTTCGCGGCCTTGGCGAACTTCGAGCTGAACTCACCGAAGGTCAGGTGCTGGCTCTTGTTCTCGATCAGGCCGTGGGTCGCGATGTCCCAGAAGGCCGTGGAGCCGCCGTTGCCGAGGACGACCTCGTAGCCCTCGGGGAGCGAGAACAACTCGCTGATGCCCGCGCGGACCTGGCCGACCAGGTTCTTCACCGGGGCCTGGCGGTGGGACGTGCCGAGCAGGGAGGTACCGGTGGCGGCCAGCGCGTCCAGCGCCTCCGTCCGCACCTTGGAGGGGCCCGCGCCGAAACGTCCGTCGGCGGGCTTGATGTCAGCGGGGATCTGGATATCAGCCACGACCGCGACCCTATCGGCTTCCCGAAACGCGGGCGAAACGTCGTCCGTCGGGTGAGACAGGGCGCGCCGCCGGGAGGGTGACCGCTAGCTCGGGGGTTCGGGTTGTCCGGTGGGTGCGGGCCCGGTGGGGGCTTCTCGCGCAGTTCCCCGCGCCCCTGAAGGGCCTACGGCCCTTGCGCCCCTGAAAAGCATGGGGCACAGCCCCTGCTTTTCAGGGGCGCGGGGAACTGCCCGACCAGCCCCCGGACCGCCGGACGGGGGTCGAAGGGGCGCAGCCCCTGGGGAGGGACGGGTAGGGGCGGCGGGGGGCGACAAGGCCGGCGTCAAGCCCCGCGGGCCGGCCCCGGTGTGAACCGCACCGGCAGCTCCACCAGCCCCCGCAGCCAGGGCGAGGCCCGGCGCGTCAGGGACTTGGCCGGGACCGCGAGGTCCATGTCCGGGAGTCGGTCCAGGACGACTTCTATACCCGTTCGGGCGATGACCTCGGCCGTCTCCTGGGCCGGGAAGGGGCAGCGGTGGTCGCCGTGACCGAAGGAGAAGTGGGCGTTGTTGCCGCCGGTGAGTGCGGAGCCGTGGATACGGACGCGGGGGTCGGAGTTGGCGCCCTGGAGGCCGAGGACGACCAGGTCGCCCGCGCGGAGCACCCGGCCGCCGAGGCGGGTGTCGCGAGTGGTCCAGCGGCCGGCGGCGTTCTGGATGGGCGCGTCCTCCCACAGCACCTCGTTCATGGCCTCGGCCACACTGCTGCGCCCGCCGAAGAGCGAGGCCGCGAAACGGTCGTCCGTCAGCATCAGGTGGAGGGAGTTGCCGATCCAGTCGGCGGTCGGCTGGTGGCCCACCGCCAGCATCACCATCACGTCGTGGGTGACCTCCTCGACCGTGACCTCGTACGCGCGCGCGTTCGCGAGCAGCCGGGACACCACGTCGTCCCCGGGCTGGTGCAGGCGCTCCGCCACCAGCCGGGCCATCGCCGTCCGCAGATACCCCTCGGCCGCCATCGCCCGGTCCTGGCCGTCGAGGATGTCGTTCAGCGCCACCACCAGCCCGGGACCGTGCTCCTCCCGGAAGCCGAAGAGGAACGCCAGCACCCGCACGGGCAGCAGCGCCGCGAACTGCCCCACCAGATCGGCCGCACCCACCCCGCACACCACGTCGATCAACTCGTCGGCGAACCGCTCGACGTGGCCGCGCAGTTCGATCGGCTCGACCGCCTCCAGCGCCTCCTCGATCAGCGCGACGCGCTGCCGGTGCCGCTCGCCGACCGTGCCGAGGACCGAGGGCTGCTCCGGGCTGATCACGGGGAGCAACGGCCAGTCGGCCGGGATGTTCGGCCACTGGTTCCACAGCCCGGAGTCCCGGCTGAACAGCTCCGGATCGCTCGTGACCTGGTGCAGCTCGCGATAGCCGAGCACCAGCCACGCCGGTACGCCCCCGTCGAGCAGCACGGGCGCCACCTCGCCGTGTTCCCGCCGCAACTCCCGATACAGCGCGGCGGGTTCACCACGGAAACGCGCACCGAAGAGGGATACGGGCAGAGGCGCGGGCATGGGGACCGCGTGGCCGTCGCCGTTCTCAGAGGTTGCGAAGTCCAACTAGCACCTGCTCCAGAATGTCCAGATCGATCAGCGTGGCCTGGTTCGGATGCCGGGCGCTGACCCGGCCGGCCGTGAGGAGGTCGGAGAGCAGCACCTTCGTGATGCTCACCGGCAGCCGCAGCTCGGCGGCGATCTCCACCACCGCCGTCGGCCGCTCCGTCAGCCGCAGGATCGCCACATGCTCCGACTGCATGCCCGGCATCGGCTGGCTCTCCGCGACCACCAGGGTCACCAGGTCGAACGGCGTTCCGGGCGCGGAGTGGCTGCGGCCCCCGGTGAGCGTGTACAGCCGGTCGGGCAGGTCGTCCCTGCCGGGCCGGCTCATGACGTACGGGGCGCCAGAGCCGTAGCCGCGGTCGTCGTCGAAGCGGTGGTCGTACCTGTCGTCGTACCCGGCATCGGGTTCACCGGGTTCGCCGGGTTCGCCGGGCCGGTCGGGTGGCGCGGCTTCGCGCTCAGGTGCTCGCCGAGTTGTTCGACCAGCTCGCTCATGTTGTGGCCGACGAGTCCGGCGTCCGCCTCCTCGTCCGTCACCACGGCCAGATGCGCGCCCTCGCCCGCCTCCACGATGAACAGGACCCCGCCGTGGAACTCCGCCATGGCCGACCGCACGCCCCCGCTGCCGTCGCCGAACTCCAAGGACGCCCCGTGGGACAGCGACTGGATGCCGGCGGCGATCGCGGAGAGCTGGTCGGCCCGGTCGACGGAGAGCTCGGGTGTACGGCACAGCCGCAGCCCGTCCCGGGAGAGGACGAGCGCGTGCCGGGCACCCGGGGTGCGTTCCAGCAGTCCCTCCATGAGCCAGGTGAGCCTGTCGTCGGCGGTGGTGCCGATACCGGTACCGGTCATGGGGTGTGGTCGCCTTCCGAGTGGGGGTGGGTGCGCGGGTCCGGGGCGGGGGGCCGCTCCCCGGCCGGGTCGGGATCCGGGGTCTGGCCCGGTGCCGGGTAGAAGGGGAGGGGCGCGGAGGCGGTGGCGTCGTCAGGGGCGGGGCGGGTGTCCCGTACGGGTTCCCAGGCCAGTTCCCGTACCGGATCGGGCTCCCACTTCGCTTCCCGTACGGGGTCGGGTGACCACGGCAGTTCGGCGGCGGCGTCCGCTTCCCATGCCGCGTCCTTCGCGGCTTCCGGCTGCCACGCGAGTCCCCGCGCGGGCTCGGGCTCCCATGCGGTCTCCTGCACGGGCCCGGACTCCCAGGTCGCCTCCCGTACGGGTGCGGGTCCGGACTGCCACGCCGATCCTGTCACGGCACCCCACTCGGACTCCCGCACCGGCTCCAACTCCGGCTGCCGTACGGCCTGCGCGGGCGGAGCGGCATCCCGTACGGGTTCCAGGGCGCCCTCCCGTACGGGCTCCGGGGCGGCCTCGTGTGCGTGCGGCCCGGCCGGGTTCGAGTACCGGTCCACGGCGGCGGCGGCCGTCTCCGGCGTCGTCGACGGCGTCATCGGTGTTCCCGGCACCTCCGTGGCGCACTCGTCCCCCGCGGCCGTCCCCTGGACGAACGCCTGGTCCAGCCCGCCCGTGCCACGCACCGCGCGGCGGAAGCTGCTGAAGCGGACGGCGCCGGTGCTGGCGTTCTCGGCGGGCCGGGAGGTCCGCTCCGGCCGGGTGGCGGCATCGGCGGCGTTGGCCCGGGTGCGGGCCTCCGCCTCGGCGAGGGACTGGCCGCGGCGGCGCCGGGGGAGGGCGTCGGAGGCGGTGGGGGGCTCCTCGGCGGTGGCCGGAGAGCCGGGGGCGTAGCCGGCGGGGTCGTACCCGTGGGGGCCGTAACCGCCGGGTTCGGAGCCGCCGGGTTCGGAGCCGCCGGGCTCGGAGCCGGGCTGGGCGGCGAAGCCGGAGCCGGAGGTGCCGGGACCGAACTCGAAGCTGCCGGAGCCGGAGCCGGAGGTGCCGGGACCGAACTCGAAGCTGCCGGAGCCGAATTCGGAGCTGAACGACGAGCTGAAGGGGGAACCGAAGGAGGAACCGAACGTCTGAGAGCCGGTCGGGGTGTCGGTGGAAGGGACCGGCGATCCGGTCCGGTAGCCGGAAAGGGAGTCGATCAGGGCGTCGGCGACCGGGTCGGAGACGGGGGCGGCAGGGGCGTCCGTCGGGAACTCGTGGGTGGGAGTCGGCTCGTTGTCCAGGTCGTGCGGGGCGCGTACGCCCGCATACGGCGGCGACTGGGCGGGGGCGGACGCCGTGGGAGATGCCGTCGTGGGGACCGTGCTCGCCAGGACGTCCTGCGGGATGAGCATCAGCACGCCCGTGCCGCCGCGCGCGGACGGGCGGAAGGAGATTCTCAGGCCGTGCTTGCGGGCGAGGCGGCCGACGACGGCGAGGCCGAGACGGGTGCCGGAGAGACTCGTGAGGTCGGTCGCCTCGCCCGACACGGCGCGTTCGGCGCGCCGGAGCTGGACGTCGCCCATGACGAGCCCGGAGTCCTCGACGGAGATGATCACTCCGGCCGGGACCTCCTCGACGTACACATGGACCTCGGCGGTCGGCGGTGAGAAGTTGGCCGCGTTGTCGAGGAGTTCGGCGAGCGCGTGCATGACGCCCTCGGCGGCGTGACCGGCCACGGCGGCCTCGCTGGAGGAGTGCAGCCGGACCCGGCGGTAGGCGCCGATGCGGCCCATCGCGCCGCGCAGGATCGACTCCATGGGGATCGGCCGCGCCCAGCGGCGGCCCGAGCGCGCGCCCGCGAGGACGGCGACGGAGTCGGCGAGACGGCCCGCCTGGGCGGTGCGGTGGTCGAGGTGGAGGAGGTCGGCGAGGACGTCCTCGTCGGCGTGACGTTCCTCCATGGCGCGGAGGTCGGCGAGCGTGCCGGTGGCGAGGGCCTGCATCCGGCCGGCCACGTTGGCGGTGACGGCGAGGAGGGCTGTGCGGTCGGTGTCGGCCTGCTTGGCGCGTTCCGAGAGCAGGGCCCGCTCCTGGGTGATCTCCTCCGCCGTACGGTCCCGTTCGTCGGACAGCCGTTCGCGTTCGCGTTCGGTCTCCGTGGCCAACCGCGCCCGCTCCCGCGCGAACTCGGCCGCGATCCGCGCCCGCTCCTGGACGAACTCCTCGGTCAGCCGTCCCCGCTCCTGCGCGAAGTCCTCGGCCATCCGGGCCCGTTCCTGGAGCAGCAGACCGGCTTCCTGCGAGACGGCGTTCAGGCGGTGGCGCAGCAGTCGCACGGACACGCGCGCGTGCACGGCGAACGCGACGGCGACCGTGAGCAGCAGCGCGGCCGCGCCCGCGCCGCCGGCGAGGGGCAGCCGTACGGACTGCGGCGCCACCGCGACCGCGGCGCCGACGGCGGTCGCGGTGAGCACTGCGGTCACCAGGGGAAAGGGAAGAACTGAGCGCAGGGCGGGGCGTTCGCCTGGTGAGCGAGGGGAGCTGGGCGCGGTCATCGGCTGTTGTCCTCGGTCGGTTCTGAACTCGGTAACTCAGTCGGTTCCTGGAGTCGGTAACTCGGTCGGTCCCTGAACGAGAAGCGACGTCTGGTGCTCAATTGGGCGTCACTATATGGGAGTTCGTGACGCGGGTTGGCCGGTTTCAGGTTAGCTCTCCGGAATCAAGCCAACGTTCCCGGTGAGCGGCGCGCCGCCTGTCCATCCATCACCCCGTCACCTCACGGTCACTGCCAGTGGCCGGGTACGCCCTGGGGTGCAGGCCGGAACTCGGGGGCGGGCCGGGCGATGGGGACGCGAGCGCACGAGACGTGGCAGGTGACGCGGACGCGGCGCCGCCGCGGACGGTCGCCGTGGCCGGCGGCGGCACGTCGTCGCCGGACAGGCCACGGCCACGGCCACGGCCACGGCCACGGCGACGGCGGCGGCGGGCGTGGTGCCGGACCGCGCCTGCCGCCTGAACCGGCCGGTCATGGGAATCGTCAGCTCGGCCCGAGCCCCGCCGCGCGCCCCTCCTCGTCCCACCGGATCTCCAGGACCCGCACGACGGCGTCGCGGTCGATGGGCCCGAACACGTGGGGGAACAGAACGTCCGCCCCGACTCCCGGCGGAGGAGCGGGAGCGGCCGCCTCGAACTCCACCCTGGCGTTGAGCCGTTCCTCGTCGAGGACGAGCACGTGCAACGGCCTGGGCGCGTCCCGGTAGAAGGCGTTGACGACGGCCAGGGTCGTCGCCTCATCGGGAGAACAGTGGACGAAACCGTCCTCCGGGAGCGACGCGGGGGCGTACGGCCGACCGGGTCGGGCATTCCAGGCATCAAGGGATACGACGTGGTAGATCACAGGCCGGTTATACCGCAGCGCCCGGCCACGGCGACGGACAGCGCCACAGCCACCGACCTTGATCGATTTCCCTGTGCCGCCTAGGCTCCCGTGCCCATGGACATCCGGGGGCGCGGTCGTCGAACGTGGCGGGACCGACTGGCCGGGAGACGACGGGCGCCGGCCGTCGCCGTCATCGGGCTCGTGGGCCTCGTCGCCGTCGGCGCGGCACTCGTCCTCCTGCCGGGCGCCGTGGTCGATCACGATCTCGCCGGGGCGAGCGTGGACGCGCGGGACAGACTCAAGGCCGTGAGCGACGTCCGTACGACGCTGCTGCAGGCCATCGGCGGCCTGGCCGTGCTCTTCGGCGCGTATGCCACCTGGCGCCAACTCCGGGTCAGCCAGGACGGTCTGCGCGCGACGCAGGAGGGGTACGTCACCGACCGGTTCAGCCGGGCTGTCGACCAACTCGGCAGCGACAAACTGGATGTACGCATCGGCGGGCTCCACGCGCTGTGGCGGATCGCGGAACACTCGGCGAGGGACCGCGAGGCGATCCTCTCCATCCTGGCGGCCTACCTGCGTACGCACCTGCCCTGGCCGCCCACCGGACCGGAGGCCCCGGCGGCGGAGGCGCCGATCAACGACGTCGTGCCGTTGGAGGTACGGGCCGCCGACACCCAGGTCGCGCTGACCGGACTCGGCGTGCTGCTGCTGCACCCCCGGGAGCAGTCCTGGCTCAACCTGAGCGTCACCGACCTGCGCCGGGCCGACTGCGACGGGCTGTGGCTGACCGCGGTCAACCTCGACCGATCCTGTCTGGAAGCCGCGGGCCTCTACCACGCCAACCTGACCCAGGCCTCCCTCGTCTCCGCCAACCTGCGGCACGCCGACCTCAAGACCGCGATCCTGCGTCGCACCCGCCTCTCCCTGGCCGACCTGCGGGGCGCGCGACTGGTCGAGACGGACCTGCGCGAGGCCGACTTCACCGAGGCCGACCTGCGCGAGGCGAACCTCCGCAAGGCCGACGCGTCCGGTGCCGTCTTCCACCGCGCCGACCTCCGTCTGGCCGATCTGCGCGGCACCGACCTGACCACCGCCGACCTCACCGAGACCCGTCTCACCGGAGCCCTGACCAGCGCCCACACCCGCTGGCCCCTCGACTTCGACCCCGCCGCCGCCGACCTCACCCACACCGACGACCCCGGCCCCGAACCCCCACCCCTCCTCCAGCCCCCGGGCATCACCACCCGACATCCGGCACTGCGCTCGATGCGGTGACCGAGGGGGCGGACGTACGGTCGTAGGCATGCGGAGGGCAGCGTGAACGCGAACAGGTGGGTCAGCACCTCGATGCCGTATCTGACACCGGGGGAGAAGGGGCGGGGCGACGCCTGGGCCGCGGACGCGGCGGCCCAGGGGCGTCGGGGCACCCAGCGGATCCTGTACGCCGGTGAGGTGGCGGCACCCGCCGAGGTGGCACGGCTGTTGGGGCTGGCCGAGGGCGAATCGGTCGTCGTACGCCGCCGCCTGATCCTCCTCGACGACGAGCCCAACGAACTGACCGACACCTATTACCCGGTCGGCATCGCCCGGGGCACGGGTCTCGCCGGGATGGCCAAGATCCCCGGCGGAGCCGTCACCCTCCTTGCTCGACTGGGCCACGTCGGCGCCCTCGTCCGCGAGGACGTGACCGCCGGCAACCCGGACACCGAGGAGCGGGAGACCCTGCGGACCGCACCGGGAGAACCCGTGCTCCGGCTGACGAGGGTCACTCTCGACCGCGCCGACCGCCCGTTCCAGGTCGACCGCATGGTGATGCCGGCGGGGCGCCAGCGACTGCGCTACGAGATCGCGATCGACAACGGAGTCGGATCCGGACCGCCCGCCCCGCTCACCCCGGAACGCCCGCCTTTCCCCGCCCCACCTGCGTCCGCACCGCCCCCATGCTCGCCCCGATGACCAGCGCGATCGCGAGGGCTTCGGTGGCCGCGAGGGCCTGGTCGAGGATCAGGAAGCCGGCGGCGGCGGCGATCGCGGGCTCCAGGCTCATGAGGACCGCGAAGGTGGACGCGGGCAGGCGGCGCAGCGCGAGGAGTTCGAGGGTGTAGGGGAGGACGGAGGACAGGACGGCGACGGCGGCGCCCAGCGCGAGCGTCGTCGGGGCGATGAGCCGCGTGCCCGATTCGACGATCCCGAGCGGCAGGAACAGCACCGCCGCGACGGCCATGGCCAGCGCCAGCCCGTCGGCCTGCGGGAACCGCCTCCCTGTACGCGCGCTGAAGACGATGTACAGGGCCCACATCAAACCGGCGGCGAGGGCGAAGGCGACACCGAGCGGGTCGAGGTCGCCGAAGTCCCCTCCGCCGCCGAGGAGGAAGACACCGCAGAGGGCGAGCCCGGCCCACACCATGTTCACCGCCCGGCGGGACGCGAGGACGGAGAGCACCAGCGGGCCGAGCACCTCCAGGGTGACGGCGGGGCCGAGGGGGATCCGGGCGAGGGACTGGTAGAAGAGGCCGTTCATCGCGGCCATGGTGGCGCCGAAGACGATCACCGTGCTCCAGTCGGTGCGTGAGTGCCCGCGCAGCCGGGGGCGGCAGACCACCAGCATCAGCAGCGCGGCCACCGCGAGCCGCAGAGTCACCACCCCGAGCGCTCCGGCCCGCGGCATCAGTGTCACCGCCAGCGCCCCGCCGAACTGCACCGATATCCCGCCGGCCAGCACCATTCCCACGGGCCCGAGCGCACCCAGGCCGCGGGAAGTGCGGGCGGCGCGGGACCCGCCGGGGGCGAGGCCGGCCGGTGGCGTCGTCACGGCGGGGGCGGGCGCGGACCGGTCAGCGCTGGGGAGTGTCACGGGGGCCGTCCAGGGAGAGCGGGGAGCGGAGAGCGGAGAACGGAAGGGGCGGGGGAGCGAGGAGCTTTGTTCAGTATGAGGAACTTGATAGTGCAAAGCAATGGACTAAGTCATGTCTGTAATCAGTTTTGCGACTTACGTCGGCGCCCCGCTGGGGCACCGACGTACCTCGTTGAGCAGGGTCCATGCAGGCGCCCATGAAGATCGTTCTCCCGCGCTGTCCAGCTGGTCTTCCCGCTGTCCAGGCCGGTGAGTGCGCCAGGAGGCATTTCACACGGGGTTCCAGTTCCGGAGCACACCGATTCCTCCCCTGCAGCATGTTGCTTCGGAGACCGGCGGCCTGCGTACATGGCCGTATCGCCGTAAACCGGGTCCACCTCCGGTATGGCGGCCCTCAGTGGCGCCGCCCGGTGGACCGCTGCTGCCGACAGGAGCGAGGCAATCGCCGGCGCCGCCGACCACTCGCGCCAGACCGCCCTGCCATGAGGCCGCCCGCCGCGTGGGGACAACGCGCGGGACCCGTTCAAACCCCCTGGGCCGGTGCGACCCCATGGACGCGGCCTCGTTGCTGGTCCTGGCGGGGCACCTGACGCCGCGCGCCTCCTACGACGCCGTCAGCGGAGCGGCACGCACGGCCATGGGCCCAGCCCGCGCGGCGATCGAACCAGGAGCTCCCGCGGAGCTGTTCCGTACGGGCGGACACCCTCGCCGATGTCATGGCGGACGCCCGGGCGGACCGTGCGGTGGTCCACCGGGGCCGCCTCGTCTGCCCGCACCCGGCACGGGCGGGTCTTCCCCGCGGGCCTGCCCGGTGCACGCGGTGCCGGGTGAGCGCCGGCTCCCGACCTCGCTCTCAGGCCGAGGAGGACCGGTCCGCGTCCTCGGCCGCGGGCGCGTCCGGCGTACGACCGAGCTCCCGCGCCTCCTCCAGTGTGCGGGCCCCCCGCAGGGGCGAGAAGGTCAGCCAGAACGAGACGACGAGGTAGGAGAACCCCACGACCCAGAGGGCCGTACCGGGGGACAGAGCGTCGGCCAGGGCGCCGCCGATGAGCGCGCCCAGGGGGAGCGTGCCCAGGGCGACCAGGCGGTAGCTCGCCGTCACCGCGCCGATCTGGTGGTCCGGCGGAATGGCCTGCCGCAGGCTCACGGCGAACACGTTGAACAGAGCCACACCGAAGCCGTTCACCATCATGCCGACCGACGCGAACACCGCCACGTGCACGCCGGCCTGGCCGGCCACCGGAACGAGCAGCAAGCCGAGCGCGGCCAGCACCGCCCCCAGGGCCAGCACGCCGCCGACGGCCCACCTCTTGGTGAGCCGGCTTGCGAAGAGCGAGCCGACCAGGGCGCCCACGCTGCCGATACCGGTGATCACACCCACGGTGGTGCCGCTCATGCCGAGTCCGCGGACGGCGAACACCAGGAAGACGGTGAGGAAGGCCTTCTCGTGCAGGTTGGACAGACCCGCCTGGACGCACAGGTCCCGGATCGGACGCAGTGACCAGGTGTAGCGCAGTCCGGAGCCGATCGCCTTCAGCGCCGACTCACGGGGTTGTTCGGGGGCCTTGACGCCCTGCAGCAGCAGACCGCTGGCGACGGCACCCGCCGAGCAGGCGGCGGCCACCGTCAGGGTCGGAGACAGCCCCAGCCTGCCGACCAGGAAGCCGGCCGCGGCCGGACCGGCGAGGGTGCTGACCGAATACGTCGCCTGATGCAGGCCGTTGGCCGAAGCGATGGAGTCCAGCGGCAGGATCCTGGGCAACGTGGACTGGTAGGCGACCTCGTAGAAGACGGTGGCGACACCGATGACGGCGGCGGCCGCGACGAGTTGGCCGAAGGTCATCCCGTCGGCCGCCTGGAAGGCGCCCAGCACCGCAAGCGCCGCTCCCTGGATGAGGCTGGCGGTGACCAGGGTGCGGCGCGGCGGATACCGGTCGACCATGACACCGGCGACCAGTGACAGCACCACGACGGGGACGAACTGCACGGCCGCGACGACCCCCACGCCCGTGCCGTCGGCGTGCAGGTAGGTGACCGCGATCAGGGGGAGGAGAAAACTGGTTAATTGTCCGCCAAAATGAGCCGAGGTCTCCCCCAGCCAGATGTTGCGGAAGTTCCTGTTCTCCGCAACCAGCATTCGGGTGTCCCTGTCGAGAATGGCTACTCCAACCCTCGGTCGAACCCTGTTGTCGAACCTCTTTGTGAAAAAATCACGGCAACGCTAGCACGGGGCACTCGGGTCCGCTACCGTGAAGGCATGTGCGACCATTCTGGAATTAGCCAAGAGGAAGTCGAACTTCTCCCATCGGAGGGAGATGTCAAGCTTTATTCCGAGCGTGGCTGGTATCTGTCGGAGAAACTGCTCACCGATGCGGAAGTGGACGCGCTGACCGCGGCCAGTGAGCGCTACTACGCAGGTCAGCGCGATCGTGAACTTCCTTTCCGGCCGGACAGGCTGGCCGACTGGACGCCTGCGGACGGGGACGTCCAGCGCAACAACGACTACATTCACTACCAGGACGAAACCATCGGTAAAATCCTACGGAAACCCATCATCGGGGCCGTGGCCGCCCGTTTGGCGAAGACGCATGAAATACGCGCCTTCCAGGCGACGCTGATCTACAAGCCGCCGATCGCCGCCGAGAAGTCAAACATCGTTTCCTGGCACTTCGACAAGTATTTCTGGCCCACGTGCTCGTCCGAAGAAATGCTGACCGCTTTCATTCCCTTCCATGACTGCACCGAGGAATCGGGCACCATCACCATGGTGAACGGAAGCCATCTCTGGCGGCATCGGCACGGCGCCACACGGCCGACCGGTGATCCGCGGGACCTGGAGCGCGCCTATCTCCTGAACGGTGACGCGGAGCGCAACGGCGCCGTGGTGGAGAAGGTTCCGGTGCGCATTCCCAAGGGACACATGACCTTCCACCACTGCCGCCTCTACCACGGCAGCGGCGCCAACCGCAGTCCCCGACCGCGCCGGGCCATCTCGTTTCATCTCCAGGACGGGTCGAACACCTACCACGACCATGCCCTGTCGGACGGACGGCAGGAGCCGTACAAGCACGACTCCCTGGTCGGCAGGACCCCGGCCGGCCAACCGGACTACTCCGACCCGGAGTTCTGTCCGGTGCTGTGGCCCGTCCGCGCGCCCGACGGCCGGGCACCCGTCACAGGGGAGTGACGCGGCCCAGGTCCCACTCCTCGTCGCTCATGCCGCCGCCCGCCTCCTCCCGTACCGAGTCGGCGAGAGCCTGGTCCGCCACCGCGTCGCGCCGCAGCCCGGCGCCCGCGGTGGCCGGCAGCGGGACGACGGCCGCCCACAGCGGGTGCAGCGACGCCCCCCGGTGCACCTTCGCCTTCAGTGCGGAGGGCCCGAGGTGGAGCGCGGTCATGCCGTGACGTTCCATGTGATGCAGTGGCGCGTAGTACACAGCGTTGAAGTACTCGTACGCGTTCCGCGTCCGTGTGTAGTCGAAGCCGGCCACCCGGGCGTAGAAGGTGTCCCGCCAGGCGAAGCTCAGGTTGGCGCCGACCAGGTGCCCCTCCTCGTCGACGCAGCGGAACACAGTGCTCAGGTCGTCCAGACAGCGGGCCTGGACGGTCAGGAACGTGTGGATCTCCGCGAGGTCGAGCGAGGCTCCGTAGCGGTCCATGGTCTGGCCGACCAGGGGCGCGAACTCGTCGACGCAGGCGGAGAGCGGGGCCTCCTCCACACGCAGCCCGGAGCCTGCGAAGCGCCGCATCTCGTACTCGCGCTTGCGGACGTTCCGGCCGAGCAGCTGACGGTAGGACTCGAAGGTCCCGCCGTCGTTGTGCACCACGGCCTCGGCGTACCGCAGTTGGGCCCGTACGTCGAAGCGGCTGGCGAGCAGCCGCAGACCGTCGGTGGTGAGGAAGTCGAAGAGCAGCGCGTCGCAGTCCAGTGCGGCGGCGCGCTCGGCGGCACCGGCGACCAGGGCGTCGAGCGCCTCCGGCCCGGTGCCGGGATCCTTCGAGAGCAGGAACTCGTTGTGGTAGCCGGTGCGGGTGCCGAGTCTGAGCACGGCACGGCCCTCGGCCACGTCCGGCAGGGGCGGCGCGTTCTCGGCCGGGAAGTCGTAGTACGGCGTCCCGGCGAGGAGTTCGCCGTCGGCCTCGACCGTGAGGTATCCGGGGGTGGCGAAGTCGGGCCGCTCCTGGCCACGCAGCCAGGCGTGGCTCTGGTAGAAGCGACTGCCCGGAGCGAGCGCGTCCCAGGCGTCCCGGTCGATGTCGTCGATCGACTCGAAGTGCTTCACATCAGGCATGTGCGCTTCCTCCCTTGCTCACAGCAGCCAGTCGTCGGTGTTCAGCCCGCCCACCACGAACCGGCCGTACTCGGCGCCGAACGCCTCGGCCTCGGCCCGGTTGCGTTCGCGGACCCTGTTCTCGTCCGCCGCCAACGGCCGGTCCACGCCCACGAACACGCTGTACAGGGGGTTGGGCTGGGCGCCACGCGCCAGCTTGGCCTGGAAGGTGCCCAGACCGAGGTGGATGGCCTGGACCGTGCGGCCGACGCCCGACTCGACGGGGTGGTAGACGACCAGGTTGAAGTAGTCGGCCATGTTGGGCACCGAGTAGTCGAAACCGGCCACGCGCGCGTAGAGCGTGTCGCCGTGGCGGTACCGCAGGGCGAAACCGACGGGGTGTCCGGCGTCCTCCGCCAGCAGCAGCGTGCTGCGGTCGCCGAGGTGACGGCCCTGCCGGTCGTACACCGTCGCCGCGCGCTCCTCGCCGAACTCGTGTCCGTGGCGGCGCATCAGCGCGCTGTTGAGCGGGGCGATCTCCTTGACGACCTCGGGCAGCGAGACCTCCCGGATGGTCCGCCCGCTGCGGCCGAAGTCCCTGCGTTCGCGCCGGGCCCGGGGCCGCCGGCCGGAGGGCAGCCAGGCCAGGTAGTCGTCCAGGTTCCGCCACAGGCCGACGGGCAGGATCGTCTCCACGTCGTGGTAGAGGAGTACGGCTCCGTCGTCGGCGTGGGCCTCGGCGACCTCCAGTGCCTCCGCCCGGGGCAGGTAGTAGTAGCCGAGCACGCCCGCCCCGGCGGTCCGGGCGAAGTCGAGGGTGCCCGCGGTGAGCGCGCGCACCGCCGCCGAGCGATCCTGCGCCGTCACCCCGTCCCGGCCCGGCAACTGCCCCCGGAACTCCGACCAGCCCGCGCCGAGCACCAGGGGTTGGGCCGCGAGAGAGGCGTGGTGTTCCTCGTCGATCAGACCGGCGAGCAGGTCGGCGGGGGTGTAGAGCGCATGCGGCGGACGCGCGAACGCGTACGTCTCGGCCCCGGCGACCGGTGCTCCGCTGTCGGCGCGCGCCACTAAGTAACGGGCCTCGGCTCCGGGGGGCAGTTCCTCGGCGCGTACGCCGGCGAAGCCGCTGCTGGAGTAGATGGTCGAGCCGATCACCAGGGCGTCCCACTCCGTCGTCGGCAGCTGGTCGACGGAGTCGTACGAGGAGACGTGCATGGGGGGAACTCCAGGGAGGGCGATCGGATGGGTGTAGGACGAAACGGTAGCGGGTTCATTCCAGCAGAGAGCGCGCATCGCTTTCCCGGGTGTGCAGAAGCAGCACGTCGGTGCCCCTGAGCCGGTCGAACAGCTGTTGGCCGGCGAGCCGTTGGGACGTGCGCACCTTGACGGCGTACCAGAGGATGGAGCGGGGACCGATGACGGTCCACAGCGTCTCCCGGACGCCGCCCCAGAGTTCCTCGCGCCTGATCCAGCGCCGCAGGGTGCGGCGCAGCAGCCGCGGCCAGGTCACGCGCAGCGGCGGATCCGTCCACACCACGCAGTCCGCCCGGTGCGCGAAGGCATCGACGCTCGCGGTGAACTGACCGTCGACGATCCAGCGGTCGGACGACAGTTCCCGTTCGACGCGGGCCAGGAACTCCGCCGTGGGCACCGGGGTCCAGTTCGGTCCCCAGAAGAGGGCGTCGAGTGTGACGGGCTCGATGCCACGCCGCTCGGCGAGTGCACGGGCGAGGGTCGACTTGCCGCAGCCGGGGCCGCCCACGATCCACACCCGGTCGGCCTCCGCGAGGCTGTTCACACGTGGCACAGGCACATCCCCTCCAGCCAGGTGGCCACGCCGTCGTCGTCGTTGCCCGCGGTGAGCGCGTCGGCGGCCGCCCGTACGTCCGCGCTCGCGTTCGCGACGGCCACGCCGAGGCCCGCGGCGGCGAGCAGACCCGTGTCGTTGGGCGCGTCACCGAAGGCGACCACCCGGTCCCAGCCGACGCCGAGAGCGGCGAGCACCGAGGCCACCGCGGACACCTTGTCCGCCTCGGGGGCGGACACCTCCAGCAGTCCCGGTCCCGAGGAGGTCCACCGCACCGCGCCCCGCATCCCGAGCGGGGACTGCGGCCCGCCGGTGCCGGTGTGCACCATCAGACACAGCACGGGCGAACCGTCCGGCACGTCGTCGACGCGCGGGGCGGCCCCCCGACCGCTGGCCAGGATGTCGGGCCAGCCGGGGCCGAGCAGGCGGTCGTGCTCCCGGTCCACGGCCCAGGGGAGCGTCCCGAGCGCCGCGATCTCGGCGCGGACGGTGGCCGGGGCCATCGCCCGGATCCGCCGGACGCCGCCGCCGTCCAGGTCGCTGACGACGGCACCGTTGGACGACACCAGGAAGGCTCCGAGACCGCGGACGGCGCGCAGGAGTTCGCGGGCCGACCAGGCCGGGCGGGCCGTCGCGAAGACGATACGGGTGCCCTGCGCGGCCGCCGCCCGCAGCGCCGCCACCGTACGCTCGCTCAGCGTCCCGTCCGAGAGCAGCAGCGTGCCGTCGAGGTCGGTGACCACGACGGCCGGGCGGCCGCCCCCGCGCAGGCGGGGACAGCCGGTGAGATGCGATGCGGTCACGGAGGTCACTTCTCCCGCGCGGGCTCACGGGGCGGCGGCATGCGGTGGGTGATCACGGCCGCGTACCTGTGGTAGTGCCACTGCTCGTAGCCCAGGTGGCTCTCGCCGCGGATGCCGAGGTCGGCGTTCTCGAACAGTTCCCAGCCCGGCCTCTGGACGATCCGGTCCATCTCCGCGGCCGTCGGGTAGTACCCGCAGCTCCGCTCGTCGTCGTTGAGCCCGATCAGCCACTCGCCGAAGAAGAGTCCGCCCGGCGCGACCATGTCCATCGCGTGGTGGACGAGCGCCTCCATGGTGTGGGCCCGGTTGGGCGGCATCGACCACAGGCCGCTGCCCAGGACGAGCTGGAAGTCGCCCTCGGCCGGCAGCGTCATGTAGTCCTGCTCGACGACGGTGCACTGGTCCGTCAGGCCCTCGGCGGCGAGCCGCTGCCGCAGGCCCAGGATGTCGTGGTGCCCGTCGACGAGGTCCAACTCGCCTCCCTCGAGGAAGAGTTCGTCGCTCTCCACCCCGATGACCTCCCAGCCGGCGCGGAGCAGCGGCAGGGCGAACTTCCCGTCGGAGACGCCTAGGACGCAGGCGCGCGGCCGGACCCGCCGGGCGTACTCGCCCAGCGGGATGTAGCGGGCCAGGGCGGGGAAATAGGAGAAGTAGTCTCCCCAGTAACTCTTGTGATCGACGTCAAGCACATGCCCTCCCACGGCCGTTGTCGGTGCTGCTGGTCATGTCGCCGCCTCGGCCATGGCCTCGGCCGCGCTGTTGCGGACGGTGCCCCACCGCTCGGCCGAGGACTTGTGGATGTACCAGATGTCGTCCTCCGTGAGCAGTTGGGAGACGACCTCCGGATAGGCCTCCTCGAAGTACGAGTAGGGCGGCCGGTTGTCCTTGCGCGAGTGGTAGTCCAGGCGGTCCTGGCCGTGTGCGGCGGTGATCGCCGTACCCGGGTGGTACGTGAGGATGTTGGGGCTGGCCATGATGAGCAGTTCGTCGTCGATCAGCCGGCCGATCTCCTCGATCGTCTCCTCGATGGTCTCCCGGCACTCGCCGTCCAGACCGAAGAGGACCGAGCTGCCGACCCTGATGCCGTGGCCCCGGATGGTGGCGAGCGCCTCGCGCACCTTGCTCACCCAGGCCTCCGGGTTGCGGCGCAGCAGGTTCTTTCCCACGTGGGCCATCACGCTCTGGGCCATGCTCTCGATGCCGATGTAGACGTAGGTGCAGCCGCTGCTGCGCATCAGTTCGAGCCCGGCGCGCACCTCCTCGGCCTTGGCCCGGTTGAGCACCACGTCGACGGTGAGCTGGGCACCCCACTCGAAGGAGCCGCCGCCCGGCAGGTCCGTGCCCTGTGCCCGCAGATCCCGGCAGAACTCGGTGATCGCCTTCCAGTTCCCGCCCCAGAACACCGGGTCGTCGAAGAACGCGGCTTCCGCGCCCCAGTCCATGAGCTTGCGGACCCGCCGGGCCACGTGCTCGGTCTCGCTCACCGCGAACCGGGTGGGCCGCTGGGAGACCTGGATGCTCTCCGAACAGAAGGTGCATTTGAACGGGCAGGAGTCCAGCGTCATCACGTGCGCCGTACGACTGCCCAGGGGGTGGCTCCCGGCCTCCGTGAAGACACCGAAGCGCGCGCGGATGGAGAACGCCTCGTACGGCGAAGGGAGTTCGATCGAACTGAGCCGCTCGCCGCGGACCGGCACGACCACCGCCTCACCGGGGCAGAACCCGACGATCGTGCCCGAACCGCGCAGCGCCTCCCCGCCGCCGGCCACCAGCGGAAGGGCGTCGAGCACCGCCCCGTTGTCCGTCGGGCCGAAGCCGGGCGGGACGGTCAGCGACAGGGCCCGCAGCAGCAGGTCGAGCAGGGGTGCGCCGTCACCGGCGACCACGAAGTCGACGACCCGGCCCGCGCGGCCGTCGCGGACGACCTCCACCGTGCTGCTCCAGGAGAACTCCGCAGTGCCGTCGGCGTCGCGGTACCGGATCGTCTCGTCGGCGTGCCGGCCGCCGAGGACGACGAAGCAGTGCGGCGCGTGTTCCTTGGCCAGCTCGGCCATCTCCAGCGCGTACCGGTGCGCCGCCGACACCGCGCTGAGCAGGAGAACCTTGGGCTGCAGCGTGCGCAGCTCGGCGATGAACCGCTCGCGGGCCACCTCGTCCCAGATCCGGGGGTCGAAGATGTGGCCGTCGGTGGTCTCGCTGTCGGCGACCAGGGTGCTCCGCGGCCCGTTCGCCGTACGGCGGTACTCGTCGTCCGGGTAGTCCCCCCAGTCCGGGCAGACGTCGTCGGGAGACGGCTCCTTCTGCAGTCCCGCGCGCAGCCGGGCCACCGAGCGCTGGATGGTCAGGGTCAGCGCCGAGTACAGGCACATCGGATCACCGGGATAGGCGACCTCGCCTCCTCTGCTGGTCGCCACCGGGACCAGTGCCGCCATGACCGGGTAGGTGAACCGGGCCCGGCCGGGGTGTGCCTCGAACAACCGGCGCCGCACGACGACGAGTTCGGCCAGCGTCCCGCCGGCCTCGGCCGCCTCCGGACCGTTCGGCTCCAGTGGGGTACGAACCGTTGTCCTCACGTGTGATCCTCCGCCGCGATCAGATCGCGGCGATGAGGTTCGCGACGCCACCGCTGGAGGCCGGGCTGGTCACCAGCGACGTGGCGTCGCCCAGCTTGCGGTAGGCGTGCGTGGCCAGACAGGCCCGGGCGACATCGGCGAACTCGGTGTTCGCCTTGTGCACGGCGATCTCGTCCACGGCCGCGACATCGCCCGACTGCGCCGCGAGCCGCAACCGGCGCTCGAGGTCGACGAGTTCACGCGCGACCTCCCGGCCGCCGTCCGCGGTACCGGGGAACGCGGGCAGCGACACCGCCTCCACCGGCTCCTCGACGACCTTCCGGGCCAGGTCCAGCTCGTTGTCGTAGAAGTGGAAGGTGCCCGACTGGTGGATGTACGGGCCGCTCGGGACGTTCAGCAGCGACGCCGCGTACTGCTGCATCCCCATGAAGAGGAAGGCGTCGTACGGCAGGACCGTCAGCGCCTGCTGGGCCCGCATGACGGTGATCCAGGTGAGCGCGCCGTCCCGGAGGAACAGGTGGACGCCCACGGCGCACGGGTACTCCCGCGACTGGCGGAAGTTGTCCTCGGGCTGCAGCACCAGGGCGAACGCGCGCCGGTGGGCGGGGTCGCGCTCGATGCGGCCGACCACTTCCGCCAGCTGGTTGCCCCTGGAAGTCAGCAGCCGGTGGCCGAACGCACCGCTCAGCGTGTGCTGGTCGTCCGAGTACTCATGGGCGCCGCGGCGGTAGTACGCGGGAGTGTCGACGTCGTTGCGGCCGTCCAGGGACCAGGCGAGCAAGCCGAAACAGTACGAGAGGTTGACCGGCAGGTGCGGGGTGACCGCGAGACAGGAGGTCGGGTCGGCGATCCGGCTCTGGTAGGCCAGAAGTTCGCGATACGGCCGGTCGTTCTGGCCGAAGCCCGACGCCTTGGAGAGCGGATCGCGCACCGAGGCGACCTCGCTGCCCTCCGCAAGAATGTCGCGTAAGCCCGCAGTATAAGAATCCGCGAAAGAATGGTAATTGGACATGCCAACGACCTCGTTTCTGACGATTGATGAAAAACTCGCCATTCTGCATGGAAAATCGGACAAAGCGCTGTCCGGGACGAGCTCGGTTTCGATCGAGTAGAACGTCGGGGTTCTTCTTTTGTCAATGGCGTTTCAATATTCCTGACCAGGGGAACGACTTCTTCGTTCGCCGAGCCTGGTACCGTGGGTATTGACACGGGTTACCCTCGCTACGGATCATGGCCGGCGACTAATGGAGCTTGGCGACACCCCGGGGGGCGACAGTTCAATGACGGGTAAACTTCCGTTAAGCGCATGGCACTTATCTCCGCGATGGCGTATCGGGATCGGCGCGGCAATCGTCGCTCTCACCTACGCGGGGCTGATCTCGGCCAGACCCGATTCCGTGCACGGCGGCGTGGGCGGTCCGGCCGCACTGCTCGCCCTGTGCGGCTATACCCTCGGGGCGATGCTGATCGTCTCCGGTGCTGTGGCGGGGCTGCCGACGACGACCGTGGCACTGCTGCCGGTGGCGATCACCATCAACATCGTGATGGGGAAGATCGTCTACTTCAGCGGTCTGCCGCTCCAGCTCGACTCGATCGGCACCGTGCTCGTGGGTGTCCTCGCCGGACCCGCCGCGGGCGCCGCCACCGGGGCTCTGGCCAGCATCGTCGTCGGGATGACCATCACACCCGGGGCGCTGCCCTATGCGGTGACCGCCGCCCTGATCGGCTTCATCGCAGGCACCCTGGCGCGGGCCGGCTGGTTCCGGCGCGTCCCGACCGCCCTGCTCGCGGGGGGTGTGATCGGCGTGTTCGCCGGCGTGGTCTCCGCCCCCATCACCGCCTTCGTCTTCGGCAACGCCGGCGGCACGGTGGGGCAGTCGGCCGTCATCGCGACGTTCCAGGCCTACGGAAACAGCATGCTGAAGGCCGCCAGTCTGCAAGGACTGGTCGCGGACCCCCTGGACAAGGCGCTGACCGTGGCCCTGGCACTGACTCTGCTGGCGGGCCTGCCCGCCGGCTACGTGCACCGATTCCCCTTTGTCCAGCGGCATCGCGTGCTGGCGGTCCACCGCCTCGTGTCGAGAAGGACGTGACCTCATGGGCGTATCCCCGCGCTCGGCCGACGATTCCCCCGTTCACCGGCTGAATCCGCTCACCAAACTGGTCTTCGCGGTCACCGTCACCGTGTCCGCATTTGCTCTCACCATGACCTGGTGGCCGTTGCTGCTCTTCTGTACGGCGGTCCTTCCCATGGTAATTGTTTCGGGAACCCTCCGTAAATTCTTCCCCATGATTCTCGCCCTGTGGGTTCCGATCGCTCTCACCATTTATGTGATTCAGGGATTCTTCTATCCGGAGACCAGCCAGGTGGTGGCTGAAATCGGCCCCCTGGAGTTGAAATACGAGGGGCTGGTTTTCGCCACCCAGACCGCCCTGCGGATCATGGTGCTGATGGGCGGATTCTTCCTCCTTCTCCTCACCACGCACCCCGGCGCGCTGATGAGCGCGATGACTCAACGCGGCATGTCGCCCAAGACGGTCTACGTCGTCTCGGCCGCCCTGCAGATCGCGCCCGCGCTCGCCGGCCGGGCCCAGGGCATCCTGCACGCCCAGCAGGCGCGCGGCCTGCCGGTCAAGGGGCTGCGTGGCCGGGTCCGGGCCCTGGTGCCCATGGCCGGGCCGCTGATCCTCGGTGCTCTCACGGAGGTGGGTGACCGTGCGGTGGCCATGGAGACCCGGGGCTTCGGCACCAGCCGCCGTCCCACGTTCCTGACCGAGGTGCCGGACACCGCGGCGCAACGGGTCGCCCGGACCGTCATGGGACTGTGCGCGCTCACCGCGGTCGTAGTCAATGTATTCGGAGTGCTCCAGTGATCGAATTCAGGGACTTCTCCCTCACCTATCCGGCCGGCGCCCGACCCGCTCTGCGGGAGATCGACCTCGTCGTGCCGCGTGGCCAGATCTGTGCCGTGGTCGGTGCCGAGGGCGCGGGCAAGACCACGCTCGCGGGAGTGATCAGCGGAGTCGTCCCCCACATGACCAGCGGCGATCCTTCGGGTTCGGCACGGGTCGGCGGACGGCTGCTGGCGAAGACTCCGCCGTCCGAACTCGTCGGCGAAGTCGGCCTGGTCATGCAGAATCCGTTCAACCAGCTGTCGGGAGCACGGTTCACGCTCCGCGAGGAACTGGCCTTCGGCCTGGAGAACCTCGGCGTCGACCGGACCGAGATGATCCGCCGGGTCGAGGCGGTCATGGCAGACCTGGGACTCACCGCCCTGGCCGGCCTGTCCCCGTACGAGATCTCCGGGGGACAGCAGCAACTCCTGGCCATCGGATCGGCGTTGGTGATGAGACCGGCCGTCATGGTGCTGGACGAGCCGACCTCCCAACTCGACGCGGTGGGCGCCGGGTTGGTGTTCGACGCGCTGGAGACCCTGCGGGCGCGGGGCGTCACGGTCGTTCTCTTCGAGCACCGGCTCGAACGGCCCGCCCGGTACGCGGACCGCGTTCTGGTCCTGGACGAGGGACGGATCGTCGCCGACGGGCCACCGGCCGACGTCCTCACCGACCCCCGGCTCGCGCAGTGGGGGGTGGCCCCACTGCGCTACACGACGGCCGCCCGCCGCGCCGCCGAACGCGGCCTGTGGGAGGCGGACCGTCCGCTGCCCGTGACCCTGGAGGCGGCCGCGGACGGGTTCGCCGCCGCACCGAAGAGCGCGAGAACCGCCGGAGGCCTGTGATGGTGCTGCGCATCGACTCCCTGACCCATCGCTACCCGAACGGAACGACCGCGCTCGCGGGCGTCTCGCTGGCCGTCCGGGCCGGCGAACGCGTGGCGGTCATGGGCCCCAACGGGGCGGGCAAGAGCACCCTGGCCCGGCACCTGATCGGCATCGCCCGCCCCACGTCGGGGACGGTCGAGGTGGACGGCCGCGACGCCTCGAGGCTCGGGATCGCCGAGCTGGCCCGCAGCGTGGGCTTCGTCTTCCAGAACCCGGACGACCAGCTGCACGCCGCCACGGTGGCCAAGGAAGTCAGCTTCGGCCCCCGCAACCTCGGCTTCCCGGCCGACCGCCGGACCGCCCTCACGGCATGGGCGCTGCGCGTCACCGGCCTGACCGCGGAGGCGGACAGTCACCCCCGCCATCTGTCGTTCGGCGAGCGCAAACGGGTCGCCCTCGCCTCGGTCCTCGCGATGGACACCCCGGTCATCGTCCTGGACGAGCCCACCACCGGACAGGACCACCGCTCGGTCACCCTGCTCGAAGAACTCATGGGGGACCTGCACCGGAAGGGAAAGACGATCGTCGCCATCACCCACGACCCGGACTTCTGCGCCGAGAGCTTCGACCGGATCGTCGTCCTCGCCGAAGGTCGCGTGCGGTGGGACGGTCCGGTGGAGCGCTGGCTCGAGGGAGCCGAGGATCCGTCCGCGTCCGCCTTCGAACAGCCCCAGATGACCCGGCTCGGCCGACGACTCGGCTGGCCAGCCCCCGTGGCCACGGTCGACGGCTTCCTGGACCGGTTGACCGACTACGCCGAAGCCTCCGGCTGACCTCGCGCCACCCTGGCAGCGACGTCATCCCGCCTTGAAGGTCACGGCGGAGACTTCCAGTTCCCCATCCGCGCCATGGGCTACGAGCCCGTCTACGACTGTGCGAAGGACCAACGCGGCGTTCAGCCCGGCTTCGCCGGCGTCCAACTCGGCGAAGGCAACTGGTACTGCCCCTCCACGCCCCAGACCCTCAAGGACGCAACCAAGAACCTGATCGCCGAGAAGATCGACAAGCAGACCTGGATCGACCGTATCCGCGCCCGAGCCGCCTACCTCTTCATGCCCGAACAGCGCCCCCGATGCCGAAGGTCACCGCCGCGTCATGTGCCCCGCCGAAGCCAACCGCACCCAATGCCCACTCAAGAAGCACACCCTCGGCCGCGGCATCCACCTGCCCGTCGTCGACCCCGCCCCGGCTCCGCGGGCTCACCCCTGTGCTGTGTCCAGAAGCCCGTCACGGTCCAGCCGGAAGCCGACGCCAACCTCCGGCAGCGATGGCGTCCCGCCGGGTGGTGTAGCCGATCAAGGTCCCGGAATCCGCAGGTCGGGGACGGTGGCACCGCCGGACCGGGTGTTCAACTCGCCTCAGCAGGGCGCCTCGTGGACTGCCGCCTCTGCGGAGATCGCCAGCGGTCTCGTACCGGAACGCGCACAGCTTGATCGCGTACACCACGACGCGGGACACGACCCCGGCAGCCCCTCCAGTACGGCTCCGAAGCCTGGCAGCGCGTGAACTTCCGGCTCCGCAACAGCGTCGAAGGCATCAACGGCTACGCCAAGGACCCCTTCTACGAACGCCTCGAAGACGCCGGCACCCGCCGCATCCGCGGCATCGCCGCCCAGACCCTCCTGCCGGCCTTTCAACTGGCCCACGCCAACCGCCGCGAGCTCACCGCCTGGGCGGACTCCATCGTCCTTCACGGCAATTGACCCCACCGCCGACCCACCCGCCGCCGCAAGACCAAGTCACTGGGCACCTGGACCCCCAAGGGCTACGTCACCAAACCTTGAGAGCCTCCACAAGCCAGTACTAGTCCACGGGCGACCAACCGGCCCCCGGCATAGCAACCGAAGATCCACACACCCAAAATCCGGACCGCCGACGGCCCCAGCCGTCGGCGGTCCATGTGTTTTCTGGCCACACACAGCAGAACGGGCGGCATCGTGATCACGATGCCGCCCGTTGCGTCGGTGCAACTAGAGCACTTTCGTCGGTGCTCCTCTGGCGATCTCTTGGATCGACCCCACCGGCCCCCGTGCCCGCGATTGCGCGACCGAAAATCCAAGCACGCTTGATTGTTTCTGGTCCCG
Source organism: Streptomyces europaeiscabiei (assembly GCF_036346855.1). NCBI lineage: Bacteria > Bacillati > Actinomycetota > Actinomycetes > Kitasatosporales > Streptomycetaceae > Streptomyces > Streptomyces europaeiscabiei. Next base: position 4,656,765 of record NZ_CP107841.1, on the reverse strand, counting down.
CTGCCATGCTCGCCCCATGGCCGACCCAAAGCCCGTCATCGACGACCTCCGTGCCGAGAGCGAGGAACTCGACCTGCTCGTGGCCGAGTTGAGCGCGGAGCAGTGGGCGCTCGCGACGCCCGCGCCCGGCTGGACCGTCGCGCACCAGATCGCCCACCTCGCCTGGACCGACCACTCCTCCGTACTGGCCGTGACCGACCAGGCCGCCTTCGCCCGTGAGGTCGAGAGCGCGCTGACCTCGCCCGGCGACTTCGTGGACACCGGCGCGGAGGACGGGGCCGGGAAGCCGCCCGAGCAGCTGGTCGCGGACTGGCGGGCCGGGCGCAGGGCCCTGGAGGCCGCCCTGCGCGCGGCGCCCGAGGGCGCGCGGTTCCCCTGGTACGGCCCGCCCATGTCCACCGCCTCCATGGCGACCGCCCGCCTCATGGAGACCTGGGCCCACGGCCTGGACGTCGCCGACGCGCTCGGCGTCCCCCGCATCGCCCCCGGGGACCGGCTCCGCCACATCACCCGACTCGGCATCCGCACCCGCGACTTCGCCTTCGGCGTGCACGGCCACACCCCGCCGTTCGAGGAGTTCCGCGTCGAACTCACCAGCCCGACAGGTGCGTTGTGGACGTACGGACCCGAGGACGCGACCGACCGCGTCACCGGCCCCGCCCTCGACCTCTGCCTCCTGGTCACTCAGCGCGCCCACCGCGCCGACCTCGCTCTTCGGGCGGAAGGGGACGCCGCCGACCGCTGGCTGGACATCGCCCAGGCCTTCGCGGGACCGCCCGGTGCCGGGCGCGAGCCCAAGGAGGCCGAGGGGACCAAGGGCGCCGAGGGAACCACCCGGTGACGGCCGCCCCTCTCCGCATCGGCAACGCCTCCGGCTTCTACGGCGACCGCTTCGACGCGATGCGCGAGATGCTCACCGGCGGCGAGCTCGACGTCCTCACCGGCGACTATCTCGCCGAGCTGACCATGCTCATCCTCGGCCGCGACCGCCTGAAGGACCCCACCGCCGGGTACGCCCGCACTTTCCTCCGCCAGCTGGAGGAGTGCCTGGGGCTGGCGCGGGATCGGGGCGTACGGATCGTCGCCAACGCGGGCGGCCTCAACCCCGCCGGACTCGCCGACGCCGTACGGGAGTTGGCCGGCCGGCTCGGCATCCCCGTCCGCGTCGCGCACGTGGAGGGCGACGACCTCACCGCCCTGCACCCCGGCACCCTCGCCGCCCACGCCTACCTCGGCGGCTTCGGCATCGCGGCCTGTCTGCGGGAGGGCGCCGACATCGTGGTCACCGGCCGGGTGACGGACGCGGCCCTGGTCACCGGGCCCGCCGCCGCCCACTTCGGCTGGGGCCCGGGGGAGTACGACCGCCTCGCGGGCGCCGTCGTCGCCGGGCACGTGCTGGAGTGCGGCGCCCAGGCCACCGGCGGCAACTACGCCTTCTTCCACGAGGCCGGCAAGGTCCATGAGGCCGGCAAGGTCCATGAGGCCGGCAAGGTCCATGAGGCCGGTAATGTCCACGAGTCGGACCCGGCGGCCCGTTTCCGCCGCCCCGGCTTCCCCCTGGCAGAACTCCACGCCGACGGAACCGCCGTCATCACCAAACACCCCGGCACCGGCGGCCTCGTCGACATCGGCACGGTCACCGCCCAGCTCCTCTACGAGACGGGCGGCGCCCGGTACGCGGGCCCCGACGTCACCGCCCGCCTCGACACCGTCCGGCTCACCCAGGACGGCCCCGACCGCGTCCGCATCGAGGGCGTACGCGGCGAGGCCCCGCCCCCCACCCTCAAGGTCGGTCTCAACCGGCTCGGCGGCTTCCGCAACGAGGTCACCTTCGTCCTCACCGGCCTGGAGATCGAACGCAAGGCCGCCCTCGTCCGCGACCAGCTGGAGGCCGCGCTCACCGCCGCCAAGTCCCGCCCGGCACACGTGGACTGGGAACTGGCCCGCACCGACCACCCCGACGCCCGCACCGAGGAGACCGCCAGCGCGCTCCTGCGCCTCGTCGTCCGCGACCCCGACCAGAACGCCGTCGGCCGCGCCCTCAGCGGAGCCGCCGTGGAGCTGGCCCTCGCGAGCTACCCCGGCTTCCACGTCCTGGCCCCACCGGGAAAGGGCGCGCCCTACGGGGTGTTCGAGGCGGCATACGTAGACCAGGACACCGTCCCGCACACGGCGGTCCTTCACGACGGCCGCCGCCTGCCCGTACCCCCGGCCGCCGACACCCTCGTACTGCGGCCGGTCGACGAGCCACCCCTCCCGGACCCTCTGCCGGACGGGCTCCCGTCCCGCCGCGCACCCCTCGGCCTCGTCGCCGGCGCCCGCAGCGGCGACAAGGGCTCCAACGCCAACATCGGCCTCTGGGCCCGTACGGACGACGCCTGGCGGTGGCTCGCGCACACCCTCACCACCGACCGCCTCCGCGAACTCCTCCCGGAGACGGCCGACCTGCCCGTCGCCCGGCACGTCCTTCCCGACCTCCGCGCCCTCAACTTCGAGATCACCGGCATCCTCGGCGAGGGCGTCGCCTCGCAAGCCCGTTTCGACCCCCAGGCCAAGGCCCTCGGCGAATGGCTGCGCTCCCGCCACCTGGACATACCGGAGATCGTCCTGTGAACCCTCCCCGAGCTGCAGCAGGAGGCTTCCCGACTCAGGAAGCCCCGCAGGCCGGCGACCTGAGAAGTCCCGCTCCCCCAACGCCGGCCGGGACGCAACCCGCCCGGGCCGTGCGGCGAGGTCAGGTGAAGCCCGTGCCGGTTCGGTTCTCGCTCACCACGTCGTACGCGCCCGGCTCGCACAGCGCACAGCGCGCAGACTTCCCGAACCGCGGAGGCCGTCGGTGACCGTCCTCAGCTCCGCCCTCGACCCGGGCGCCCCCGACCACACAGCGAACCGCGAGGCCATGCTCGCCCGGCTCGCCGAACTCGACGCCGAACACGCGAAGGCCCTCGCGGGCGGCGGCGAGAAGTACCTCGCCAGGCATCGCAAGCGCGGCAAACTGCTCGCCCGCGAGCGCATCGAACTGCTGCTGGACCCCGACACGCCCTTCCTGGAACTGTCCCCGCTCGCCGCCTGGGGCAGCGAGTACACGGTCGGGGCCTCCCTCGTCACCGGCATCGGGACCGTCGAGGGTGTCGAATGTCTGATCACCGCGAACGACCCGACCGTGCGCGGCGGCGCGAGCAACCCGTGGAGCCTGAAGAAGGCCCTCCGCGCGAACGACATCGCCCTCGCCAACCGCCTGCCCTGCATCAGCCTGGTGGAGTCAGGCGGGGCGGATCTCCCCTCCCAGAAGGAGATCTTCATCCCCGGCGGCGCGATCTTCCGCGACCTCACCCGCCTCTCCGCCGCAGGAATCCCCACCATCGCCGTCGTCTTCGGCAACTCCACCGCCGGCGGGGCCTACATCCCCGGGATGTCCGACCACGTGATCATGGTCAAGGAGCGGGCGAAGGTGTTCCTCGGCGGGCCGCCGCTGGTGAAGATGGCCACCGGTGAGGAGAGCGACGACGAGTCGCTGGGCGGCGCCGAGATGCACGCACGGGTGTCGGGCCTCGCCGACCACTTCGCCGTCGACGAGCAGGACGCCCTGCGCCAGGCCCGCCGGGTCGTCGCCCGCCTCAACCACCGCAAGGCGTACGCCGATCCGGCCCCGGCCACGCCCCCCGAGTACGACGCGGAGGAACTGCTCGGCATCGTCCCGGGCGATCTGAAGGTGCCCTTCGACCCCCGCGAGGTGATCGCCCGGATCGTCGACGCCTCCGACTTCGACGAGTTCAAGCCCCTCTACGGCACCAGCCTGACCACCGGCTGGGCGAGCCTCCACGGCTACCCGGTCGGCATCCTCGCCAACGCCCGAGGGGTCCTCTTCAGCGAGGAGTCGCAGAAGGCGGCCCAGTTCATCCAGCTCGCCAACCAGCGCGACATCCCTCTCCTCTTCCTCCACAACACCACCGGCTACATGGTCGGCAGGGAGTACGAGCAGGGCGGCATCATCAAGCACGGCGCGATGATGATCAACGCGGTGAGCAACAGCCGGGTGCCCCACCTGTCCGTCCTGATGGGCGCCTCGTACGGCGCCGGCCACTACGGCATGTGCGGCCGCGCCTACGACCCCCGCTTCCTCTTCGCCTGGCCCAGCGCCAAGTCGGCGGTGATGGGCCCCCAGCAACTGGCGGGCGTGCTCTCGATCGTCGCCCGCCAGTCGGCCACCGCGAAGGGACTGCCGTACGACGAGGATGCCGACGCCGCCCTGCGCGCCATGGTGGAGCAGCAGATCGAGTCCGAATCGCTCCCCATGTTCCTGTCCGGGCGGCTGTACGACGACGGGGTCATCGACCCCCGCGACACCCGCACCGTCCTCGGCCTGTGCCTGTCCGCGATCCACACGGCGCCCTACGAGGGCGCACGCGGTGGCTTCGGCGTCTTCCGGATGTGAGGGAACCAGTGATCACTTCTGTGCTTGTCGCCAACCGCGGCGAGATCGCCTGCCGAATCTTCCGCTCCTGCCGCGAGCTGGGAATCCGAACGGTCGCCGTGCACTCCGACGCCGACGAGAACGCCCTCCACGCGCGCGAGGCCGACAGGGCGGTACGACTGCCGGGCGCGGCCCCCGCCGACACCTATCTGCGCGGCGACCTGATCGTGAAGGCCGCCCTCGCCGCCGGCGCCGACGCGGTCCACCCCGGCTACGGCTTCCTCTCCGAGAACCCCGGCTTCGCCCGCCAGGTCCTCGACGCCGGCCTCACCTGGATCGGCCCGGCCCCCGAGGCGATCGAGGCAATGGCCTCCAAGACACGCGCCAAGGAACTGATGGGCCTCGCACCCCTCACCGAGGTCACCGAGCACCACCTGCCGGTCCTCGTGAAGGCGGCGGCGGGCGGCGGCGGACGCGGCATGCGCGTCGTACACCACCTCGACGACCTGGACGCCGCCCTGGAGAGCGCCCGCGCCGAAGCCGCGAGCGCCTTCGGCGACGGCGAGGTCTTCGTCGAGCCCTACGTCGAGAACGGCCGCCACGTCGAGGTCCAGATCCTCGCCGACACCCACGGCACCGTCTGGCCCCTCGGCACCCGGGACTGCTCCCTCCAGCGCCGCCACCAGAAGGTCATCGAGGAGGCCCCGGCCCCCGCCCTCTCCGAGGAACTCACGGAGGAACTCCACACCCTGGCCGTACGTGCCGCCCGAGCCGTCTCCTACGTCGGCGCGGGCACGGTCGAGTTCCTCGTCGCCGACGACAAGGCCCACTTCCTGGAGATGAACACCCGCCTCCAGGTCGAACACCCGGTCACGGAAGCCGTCTTCGGCCTCGACCTGGTCGCCGAGCAGATCCGCGTGGCGGAGGGCCACGCCCTCCCGGCCGACCCGCCACGCGCGCGTGGCCACGCCGTCGAGGCCCGTCTGTACGCCGAGGACCCGGCGCAGAACTGGACCCCGCAGACGGGCACGCTGCACCGCCTCGCCCTCCCCGAAGGCGTCTCCCACGGCATCCGCCTGGACACCGGCTTCACCGACGGCGACGACATCGGCGTCCACTACGACCCCATGCTCGCCAAGGTCATCGCCCACGCCCCCACACGCGCGGAGGCGATCCGCCGCCTGGCCGCCGCCCTGGACCGGGCCACGATCCACGGCCCGACCACCAACCGCGACCTCCTCGCCCGTTCCCTGCGCCACGAGGAGTTCACGACGGCCCGCATGGACACGGGCTTCTACGACCGCCACCTCCCCGACCTGACCAGGCCCGCCCCGGACCCGTACGCCCCCTTGGCCGCCGCCCTGGCCGACGCCGCCCTCGCGGGCGACCCCCGCTTCGGCGGCTGGCGCAACGTCCCCTCCCAACCCCAGACCAAGCGCTACGCGACGGCGGGCGAGGAACACGAGCCCGCCTACCGCCACACCCGCACGGGCCCGGAGGCGGACGGAGTGACGGTCATCCACGCCGACGCCGGCCTCGTCGTACTCGAAGTGGACGGCGTACGGCGCAAGTTCGAGGTGACGCGCTACGGCACCCACCGCTACGCGAACACCACCCACCTCACGGCCCTCCCCCGCTTCCCGGACCCCACCACCCAACAGGCCCCGGGCTCCCTCCTGGCCCCCATGCCGGGCACGGTCGTACGCGTGGCGGAGGGCCTGAAACCGGGCTCAGCGGTACAGGCGGGCCAACCCCTCCTCTGGCTGGAGGCAATGAAGATGGAACACAAGATCACGGCGTCGGTGCCGGGCACGCTGACGGCCCTGCACGTGGTACATGGTCAACAAGTGGAGCCAGGCATGTTGCTGGCGGTCGTGCAGCCGAGTTAGGGGCGCGGGGCTGTATCGATATATGCGGCTCCGCCGCGCGGGCGCGACCAGCCACGAACCACCCGCAGTCTCCACACATCCGACCCCCCTCCCCCTCAGGAGCCCTTTCATGTCTCCCGTCCTGGAAACCGAAGAACACAAGGCCCTAAGAGCCGCCGTCGCCGGCCTGGGGAAACGCTACGGCCGCGCCTACATCGCCACGATCAACAAAGAGGGCCGCCACCCCGACGAACTCTGGTCGGAGGCAGCGAAACTCGGCTACCTGGGCGTCAACCTCCCCGAGGAGTACGAGGGCGGAGGCGGCGGCATCACCGAACTCTCCATCGTCCTGGAGGAGCTGGGCGCCGCAGGCTGCCCCCTGCTCATGATGGTCGTCTCGCCCGCCATCTGCGGCACCGTCATCGCCCGCTTCGGCACCACGGCCCAGCAACAGACCTGGCTGCCCGCGCTGGCGAACGGCACCCGCCTCATGGCCTTCGGCATCACCGAACCCGACGCCGGCTCCAACAGCCACCGCATCACCACCACCGCCCGCAGATCCGCCGGAGGCGACTGGCTGCTCACCGGCCGCAAGGTCTTCATCTCCGGCGTCGACAGGGCCGACGCCGTCCTCATCGTCGGCCGCACCGAGGACGCCCGCACCGGCACCCTCAAGCCCTGCCTCTTCATCGTCCCCACGGACACCCCCGGCTTCGAGTACCGCCCGATCGACATGGAACTCCGCGCCGCCGAGAAGCAGTTCGAGCTGACCTTCGACGACATCCGGCTCCCCGCGGACGCCCTCGTCGGCGACGAGAACGCCGGCCTGCTCCAGCTCTTCGCCGGCCTCAACCCCGAGCGGATCATGACGGCCGCCTTCGCCATCGGCATGGCCAGGTACGCCCTCGCCAGGGCCGTCGACTACGCCCGCGAGCGCACCGTATGGCGTCAGCCCATCGGAGCCCACCAGGCGATCGCCCACCCCCTCGCCCAGTCCCACATCGAACTCGAACTGGCCCGCCTGATGATGCAGAAGGCGGCCCACCTCTACGACGCCGGCGACGACGCGGCGGCCGGCGAGGCCGCCAACATGGCCAAGTACGCGGCGGGTGAGGCCTGCGTGAAGGCCGTCGACCAGGCCGTGCACACCCTCGGCGGCAACGGCCTCACCACCGAGTTCGGCCTCGCCTCACTGATAACGGCCGCGCGCGTGTCTCGTATCGCGCCGGTGAGCCGGGAGATGATTCTCAACTACGTCTCCCACCAGACCCTGGGCCTGCCGAAGTCGTACTAGGCCGTCCTGGCCATATCGGGATGCATCAGGACGTATCGGGTTGTATCAGGATGCATCAGGCCGTCTTGGAGGAACCATGTTCCGCAGCGAGTACGCAGACGTCCCACCCGTCGAACTCCCCATCCACGACGCCGTACCGGCCCACGCCGCCGAGTTCGGCGACCTGCCCGCCCTGATCGACGGCGTCGACGGCGTCGACGGCACGACCCTCACGTACGAACAGGTGGACCGCTTCCACCGGCGGCTCGCCGCCTCGTTCGCCGAGGCGGGCGCGGGCAAGGGCGACGTACTCGCCCTGCACAGCTGGGCCGGCCCCGGGCCACCGCCGACATGATCGACGCCGACGGCTGGCTCGCCACCGGCGACATCGGGCACACCGACGCCGACGGCTGGCTCCACGTCGTCGACCGCGTCAAGGAACTGATCAAGTACAAGGGCTTCCAGGTCGCCCCCGCCGAACTCGAAGCCCTCCTCGTCACCCACCCCGGCATCGCCGACGCCGCCGTCATCGGCCACTACAACGACGACGGCAACGAGGTCCGGCACACCTTCGTCGTCCGCCACCCCACGGCACGCGACCTCTCCGAGGGCGAGGTCATGATGTACGTCGCCGAACGCGTCGCCCCCTACAAACGCGTCCACCACATCACCTTCATCGACGGCGTGCCCCGCGCGGCCTCCGGGAAGACACTCCGCCGCGAACTCAGGGAGCGCCTGTGACAGACCTCATCCGATACGCCCACCACCGGGGGATCGCCACCCTCACCCTCGACTCCCCGGCCAACCGCAACGCCCTCTCCGCCGCCCTCGTCGCCGAACTCTGCGACGCCCTCGACCGGTGCGGCAAGGACGACACCGTACGAGCCGTCGTCCTCACCCACACCGGCAACACCTTCTGCGCCGGAGCCGACCTGCGCGACCCACCCGACCCGCAGGCCCTGGTCGACCTCCTCCGCCTGCTCCTCGAACTGCCCAAGCCCGTAGTCGCCCGCGTCACCGGACACGTCCGGGCGGGCGGCCTCGGCCTGCTCGGAGCCTGCGACATCGCCGCCGCCGGCCCCGAGGCCACCTTCGCCCTCACCGAGGTCCGCATCGGCGTCGCCCCCGCCGTCATCTCCCTCACCCTCCGCCCCCGCACCGACCCCCGCGCCCTGGCCCGCTACTACCTCACCGGCGAGAGGTTCGGCTCCGCCGAAGCCGCCCGCATCGGCCTGCTCACCACCGCCGGCGCCGATGTCGACGACGTCCTCGAACCCGTCCTCGACGGACTGCGCCGAGCCTCCCCGAAGGCCCTGGCGGAGACGAAACACCTGCTCACGACTAAGGTTCTGGAGAACTTCGACCTGGACGCGGGCGAACTGACCCGCCTCTCGTCCCGGCTGTTCGCCTCCGCCGACGCCCGCGAGGGCATGACGGCCTTCCTCGAAAGACGGGAACCGGGATGGGTTCTGTGAGCACGGTGGGCACATCCGACGACACCGAAACCGACACTGGCACTGGCACGATGGCCGACACCGACGACACCGAGACCGGTACCGAGACCGAGACCGAGACCGGCACCGAGACCGGCACCGAGACCGAGACCGGTACCGAGACCGGCACCGGCACCGGCACCGAGACCGGCACCGGCACCGGCACGGTGGCCGACCGCGGGCCCAAACAGGACCGCAGCCGGGTCACCCGCAAGCGGCTCCTGGAAGCCGCGGTGTCCTGCCTCGCCGAACACGGCTGGGCCGGCTCCACCGTCTCCGTCGTCGCCGAACGCGCCGGTGTCTCCCGCGGCGCCGCCCAACACCACTTCCGCACCCGCGAGGACCTGTTCACCGCCGCCGTCGAGTACGTCGCCGAGGAACGCTCCCTCGCCCTGCGCGCCCTCTTCCGTGACAGCCCCGACGACCGCCGCGCCGTCGTCGCCGCCGTCGTCGACCTCTACACCGGCCCCCTCTTCCGCGCCGCCCTCCACCTCTGGGTCGCCGCCTCCAACGAGGACCAGCTCCGCCCCCGCGTCACCGAACTCGAAGCCCGCTTCGGCCGTGAGGCCCACCGCATCGCCGTCGACCTCCTCCGCGTCGACGAGACCGTCCCCGGCGTCCGCGAAACCGTCCAGGGCCTCCTCGACATGGCCCGCGGCCTCGGCCTCGCCAACCTCCTCACCGACGACACCGGCCGCCGCGACAGGGTGGTGGCCCAGTGGGCGACGCTGCTGGACGAGGTACTGGGCTGACGACCCGGCCTGACGAAACCGGACGGCCGACGACCCGGACCGACGGCGTACGGGACCGAAGCCCCTACGGACTCAGCCGCTCCACCCGCCACGACCCGTCCGGCTCCGCCACGTACCGCAGCCGGTCGTGCAGCCGGTTCCCCCGGCCCTGCCAGAACTCCACACTCTGCGGCGCCACCCGGAAACCACCCCAGTTCGGCGGCACCGGCACCTGCTCACCCTCCGGATAGCGGGTGTGCAACTCCTCGTACGCGGCGTCCAGCTCGGCCCGCGAGGAGATCACCGAGGACTGCGCGCTGGCCCACGCCCCCAGCTGCGAACCATGCGGACGCGTCCGGAAGTACGCCGCCGTCTCGTCCCGCCCCGTCCGCCGCGCCGTACCCGTCACGATCACCTGCCGGGCGATGCCGTGCCAGGGGAAGAGCAGCGACACATGAGGGTTCTCCGCCAGGTCACGGGCCTTGCGGGAGTCGTAGTTCGTGTAGAAGACGAAGCCCTGCGCGTCGTACGCCTTCATCAGCACCGTACGAGACCCCGGGCGTCCCTCGGCGTCCGCCGTCGACACGACCATGGCGTTCGGCTCGAACACCGCGCCCTCCTGCGCGGCCTGCCCGAACCACCGCGCGAACTGCTCCATCGGATCACCGGCCAGCTCGCTCTCGTCGAGCCCGGCGGCGCGGTACTGCTTGCGCATGAGAGCAGGATCGTGATCGTTCACATGGTCATCCTGCCGTATGGACAGCCGGCCCGAGGGAAGTGGCACTGAGTGCCGCAGACTCTCCCCAAACATGGCACTCAGGCGTATGGTGCTTGGACCCCCTGTCGCACACATCAAGAGGAGCCGCCTGATGTCCGACTTCGTACCCGGGCTCGAAGGAGTCGTCGCGTTCGAGACGGAGATCGCCGAACCGGACAAGGAAGGCGGCGCACTCCGCTACCGCGGCGTCGACATCGAGGACCTCGTCGGCCACGTCTCCTTCGGCAACGTCTGGGGCCTGCTCGTCGACGGCGCCTTCCGCCCCGGCCTGCCACCCGCCGAGCCGTTCCCCATCCCCGTCCACTCCGGCGACATCCGCGTCGACGTCCAGTCCGCGCTGGCCATGCTCGCCCCGGTCTGGGGCCTCAAGCCGCTCCTGGACATCGACGAGGAGCAGGCCCGCGCCGACCTCGCCCGCGCCGCCGTCATGGCCCTCTCCTACGTCGCCCAGTCCGCCCGCGGCCAAGGCCACCCCATGGTCCCGCAGCGCGAGATCGACAAGGCCCAGTCCGTCGTCGAACGCTTCATGATCCGCTGGCGCGGCGAACCCGACCCGAAGCACGTCGCGGCCGTCGACGCGTACTGGACCTCGGCGGCCGAACACGGCATGAACGCGTCCACCTTCACTGCCAGAGTCATCGCGTCGACCGGCGCGGATGTCGCGGCGGCCCTCTCCGGCGCCGTAGGAGCCATGTCCGGCCCCCTCCACGGCGGCGCCCCCTCCCGCGTCCTCGGCATGATCGAAGAGATCGAACGCACGGGCGACGCCGACGCCTACGTCAAGCGCGCCCTCGACAAGGGCGAACGCCTCATGGGCTTCGGCCACCGCGTCTACCGCGCCGAGGACCCCCGCGCCCGCGTCCTGCGCCGCACCGCCCGCGACCTCGGCGCCCCCCGCTTCGAGGTCGCCGAGGCCCTGGAGAAGGCGGCCCTCGCGGAACTCCACGCCCGCCGCCCCGACCGGGTCCTCGCCACCAACGTCGAGTTCTGGGCCGCGATCGTCCTCGACTTCGCCGAGGTACCGGCCCACATGTTCACATCGATGTTCACCTGCGCCCGCACGGCGGGCTGGTCGGCGCACATCCTGGAACAGAAGCGCACCGGCCGCCTCGTCCGCCCCTCCGCGCGCTACATCGGCCCGGGCCCGCGCGACCCGCGGGCGATCGAGGGCTACGACAACATCGCCCGGTAGCCCCCGCCGCATCACGCGGGGCTGAGCAGCTCCGCGTGATGCCGCTCGGCGACCAGCGGATGCGCCCGCAACTTCCCCTTCAGCTCGTTGAACCCGTACTCGGCGAACAGCGGATTGCCCGGATCATCGGTGACCCCGGGCGCGGTGGAGGCATACGGAAAGACGAGCGGCTCGACCCGCGCGTCCAGCCGCGGGTTGTAGAAGAACGGCACGGAGAACCGCTCGGTGGCCCCCGCCGGACTGACGACCCGGTGCTTGGTGGCGAGCAGATACCCGTTGGTCGCCACCTCCAGCAGCTCCCCGAGGTTGACCACGAACGCCCCCGGAATCGGCGGCACGTCATGAAACAGCCCGTCCGCCCGCTCCACCTGAAGCCCACCGACCTGGTCCTGCAGCAACAGGGTCAGGAACCCGTAGTCCTTGTGGGTCCCCACCCCCTGGTCGCCGCCGTCCCCCGCGCTCCCGGGATACCGCACGAGCTTCAGATGCGGATGGGCCCGCTCCCCGAAGATCGGGTCGTAGAAATCGGCGGGCGCCCCGATGGAGACGAGCAGCTCACGCAGCAACCGCTGAGCCACCGAACTGAGCCGGTCGATCCACGCGAGGGCGGCGTCCCGCAGCCCCGGCAGCGAGCCCGGCCACTGGTTGGGCCCCTGCAGCCACCAGTAGGCGGGCTCACCGGCCCCCGGCAGGTGCGCGGCCCGCTCGGCCCCGATGTCCAGCTGATCCCGCCAGTCCCGGCTCCCACCCGTCCGCTCGTCCCCGGTCCGCGTGTACCCCCGGAAATGCGGCGAGTTGACGTTGTCGATGGCCAGCCGCTCGGCCTCGGGCAACGCGAAGAACCCCCGCATGGCGGCAGCGAGCCGCCCGACCTCCTCCTCACCCACCCCGTGCCCGACGAGCTGGAAGAACCCCACGTCATGCGCGGCGCTGTGCAACTGCGCGTGCAACAGCGCCCGCGCCCCGGGTCCGCGATCGGCGGCGGAGAGATCGATGATGGGCAACTGCTGATACGACGATGCCGTCGATGTGTGCGTCATGGGATGCATCCGTGGGATGAGGTAGGGCTGGGGCCGGATTCCGAGGTTCAGACGGAAGGCCGACAGCCCATGCTCGTGACGCGCACGTAGTCCACGTGCCGGCGTCGAACGAGTATCGGAAGCATGCCGAAAGGATACTGCGCCCCCACAGCAGACGACCCGCAGACTCTGGGTCCCTCCGCCCAGGGGGCGAAGAAGCCGGCCGGACGTACCGGCGAGTCTGCGGGTCGGGTGACTGCTTGAGATTGGGCCGGCTGCGCGTTCAACACGCGCTGGTCCGGCACCGCACTGTGTGTGGTGCAGGGCCGCTAGCCCGCAGCCACCTCACGCGTCCGGTTGCAATACATCTGCCGAACCACCTCCTCTCTCGTGTACCGCACACACTAAGAAGCGCTCGGAGGACGCTCAAGTGATTTTCCGAGGGGATTGCCGAGGAATTACCGCAGTACGGCGAAGACCGCGCGGGTCCGGGTGTCGTCCGGCAGCGTCCAGTGCCCTGTGACCTGGCCCTTTACGGGGAACGGGAGGTCGAGGGCGCCCGGGTGGAGGACGCGGTTCAGGTGGAGGACGGTGCCCTCGGGCCGGAGGAGCAGCTCGGTGGCTTCCGGGGTGTCGGTCGTGGTGAGGGTGGCCGCGGACAGCGGGCCTTCGCCCATGTAGGAGCGGGTGACCTCGTGGTCCGGGGTGTCCGTGAGGCTCTGTGCCTGGGGTTCGGCGCGGCCCTCGAACAGGGCCAGTAGCCGGGCCAGAAGCACCGGGTCCTGGACTCCGTCGTAGACCCAGCGCCTGCCCAGTACGCCGTGTTCCATGGTGCCGATGAGAGCGTGCTCGGCGTCGGGGAGAGGGGCGCCCCGATAGGTGAGAGGCGCCAGGTAGTGGACCGGGGTGGGGCCGGAGGTGTCGGTGGCGACCATGAACTCGATGCCGACCTCGCCCTCGGGGTCGTCGAGGCGGAAGCCGCCGGCCTTGGTCAGCACCGGGGCGGCCGGGCCGCCGGCGTACCAGGGGCGGGTGGGCAGCCAGGAGGTGAGGAGTTCGAGCTTGGTGGGCTTGAGGGTGGTTTGGTGGATGACAGCCATGGCGGGATTCTCCGCCGGGTCCACGAGCGGAGGCGAGCCCTTTGTCTCGCGCCTGCCAGTCCCCCGCCCGCCAGTGCTCTCGGGGGCGTCGGGCGCCCGCCGGTCACCGGCGGCGCGTGCGGCTGGTCGCTCGCTGCCCGCCACCGGCTCGCCGCTCCGTCGGGCTCTCGGCCGTCGCCGTGCCGGTTCGCGTCCGCGGCGCTTCCGCCCGCGGCGGTTTCCGCCCCGGTTACTCCGCCGACCTCTCCAGCGCCTCCAGATCCAGTGCCGTGGCGATGCGTACGGCGATGTCCTCGGCGTAGACCGCGTCGGTGCGCTCGAAGGGGGTGCGGTTGGCGCTGCGGAGGAAGGTGACGACGCCGAGGGTGCGGCCGCGGCTGCGGAGGACGGTGCAGAGGGAGTGGACGGTGTCCGCCGGCCACTGGCGGCCGGTGGCCCAGTTGCGGGCCGCTTCCGGGGGAGCCGTGCCGGCGCTGGCGCGGACCGAGCCCGCCCGGTCCACGCACTGCAGGGCGGGGTGGCCGGGGCCGTAACGGACCGGGATGCCGGCGTGGCCGGCGAGGTGACTGGGGCCGGGCTGGCCGGTGGGGGTGGCGGCGACGCGGACGAGACGGGCGGGGCCTGTGCCGTCGGTGAGGGAGCCGCCGGCGACGCGGTCGATGAGGGCGTGGTCGGCGAAGCCGGCGAGGGCGAAGTCGAGGTGGACGGTGGCGGCCTCGCCGGGGTCCTCGCACTCGGCGGCGGCGCGTGCGGCCCGGTGGAGCTGGTTGGCGCGGAAGCGGAGCTGCGCGGCCTCCTGCTCGGTCTGTTTGGCTTCGGTGATGTCCTGGAAGAGCCAGCCGACGCCGAGGGGAACCGGTTCTTCGGCCAGCGGTGAGGCGAGGCGGAGGAAGCCGCTGCGCCAGCAGCGGCGCTTCTCGCCGTCGGGGGTGCGGACGCCGACCCAGATCTCGGCGGGCGCGGGCGGGGCGCCCTCGGCGAGGACGTGGGTGAGGGCGCTCTCCAGTTCCTCGACGCCCTGGGCGAGCAGTTCGCCGAGGGGGCGTCCGAGGACGGCCGTGCGGCCGATGCCGAGGGCGCGGGCGGCGTGGGCGTTGACGACGGCGGGCCGCAGGTCGGCGTCGACGAGGACGACGCCCCAGGAGGCGTCCTCGAAGAGGGCTTCGCTGAGGGCGATGGAGCGTTCGAGGTCGATCTGCGCGTGGACCTCGCTGAAGGCGCAGTACAGGCCGGCGGGCTTGCCGTCGGGTCCGCGTACGGCGGCGGACTGGGTGCGTACGAGGACGCGTCCGCCGTCCTTCGTGACCAGGGCGAACTCGTGGACCTGTCGGCCGGCGGCGTGCATGGCGGCCATCAGCCGCCCCTCGACCTCCTCGGCGTCGGCGGTGCGTACGGCCCACCCGGCGAATCCGCGGCGTCCTACGGCCTCCCCCACGCTCCAGCCCAGGATGCGTTCGGCCTCGCGGTTCCAGTGGGTGACGACGCCGTCGGCGTCGAACGCGCACAGGGCCGCGTCCATCCCGTCCAGCAGGGCGGCGAGGAGATCCGAGCCACCGGTGTCCGTGGAGCCCTCGGTGCCTTCGGTGTCCTCGGTGTTCACCGTGCCCTCGATGTCCTTGGTGTCCTCGTCCGTCGGACCGGTCCGCTCGGGCTCGTCGGGTCCGAGCTCGTCGGTGGTCCCACTACGCCGGGAAGCACTCACCTGAACCCCCTGCAGGCTGCGGTTGCGTCCGCATGTACGGCTGGTACGGCGCGTCGGTTCGCTCGCTCACCATCATTCAACTCGAACGTGACCCAGCCCACATCTGGTTCACGCAAGATGCGGACGAAATCGTTGTACGCCGGATTTCCTCCTCACCCTTCTCAACGTTCCCACGAACCAGGGTGCTCAGTCAGCGCAGGTAGAAGATGCGGTCGCCGTACTCCCGCATGACCCGGTCGTTCCAGTCGAGCCCGCCGTCGACGTTCCCGGAGCGGAGCAGGGGCGGTTCGATGCCCCGGTCCGCGAGGCAGGCGGCGGCGGTGGCCATGACCGACTGGAGGATCGCGGAGGTGACGACGGTGGAGGCCGGGGCGAAGGGGGCGGGGACGGCGTCGAGGGTGAGTGTCGCGTCGCCGACCGCGATCTTCGAGTCGAGGACGAGGTCGCAGTGGTCCTTGAGGAAGGTGCCGGAGGTGTGGCGTGATGTCGTCTCCGTGGCGTACGCGACCGAGGTGACTCCGATGACCTTCACCCCCAGTTCCCGGGCGTGCGCGGCCATCTCCACGGGCAGGGCGTTGCGGCCGGAGAGCGAGATCACCACGAGGAGGTCGCCGGCCCGCAGCGGGCTGGTGTCGAGCACGGCGGTGGCGAGGCCGTCGACCCGTTCCAGTGCCGAACCGAGGGTGGCGGGCAGTACGTCGACGCCTACCGCGCCGGGGACGGCCAGCAGGTTCATCAGCGCGAGACCGCCGGCCCGGTAGACGAGGTCCTGGGCGGCGAGTGACGAGTGCCCGGCTCCGAACGCGAAGAGCCGGCCCCCGTCGGCGACGGTGGCCGCGATCATCTCGCCGGCCGCGGCGACGGCCTCCGCCTCTTCGTCTCTCACGCGCTCCAGCAGTCCGATCGCCGCGTCGAGGAAGCGTCCGCCCAGCCTGCCGTCGTCCATGTGTGAACCCCTCAGCCCTGTCGCCGGCCCGTAGTGTCGCCGATCACGTTAAAGGTCTGGACCACCGAGGTGTCAATATGGCCGGGAGGGGGTCGTGGGCTTTCCTCGCCCCCGCCGCCCCTGCCTGTCCCGTCCCCAGGGGGTGCGCCCCTTCGACCCCCGGCCGTGGGTCCGTCGTGGTTGTTCGCGCGGTTCCCCGCGCCCCTGGCCGCGGGGTGCAGCCCCTGTCTTTTCAGGGGTGCGGGGAACCGCGCGGCCGGCCGTGAACCACTCACACCCGCTCGCGGTCCGAAACCTCCCGAGTTCCTTCGTTGCCGTCAGGAATGGGGCTTCAGGTCACAAATCGGCCACTCGACGCGAGTCATACCGCCGTCGTTCCCCCGGCGCCACCCGGTTGTCAGTCGGATGCGTAAGAATTGGGTCCAGGGTCAGCGCAGCAAGCCGGTGTGGCCTTCGAAGCCTCCGGCTGAATCTCATCGAGGGGCACGTATGTCCGGACTGATCGATACGACGGAGATGTATCTCCGCACCATCCTCGAGCTGGAGGAGGAAGGTGTGGTCCCCATGCGCGCCCGGATCGCCGAGCGGCTCGACCAGAGCGGCCCGACGGTGAGCCAGACGGTCGCGCGCATGGAGCGTGACGGCCTGGTGTCCGTCGCCGCGGACCGCCACCTGGAGCTCACCGAGGAGGGGCGTCGGCTGGCGACGCGCGTGATGCGCAAGCACCGCCTCGCGGAGTGCCTGCTCGTCGACGTGATCGGCCTGGAGTGGGAGCAGGTGCACGCGGAGGCGTGTCGCTGGGAGCACGTGATGAGCGAGGCGGTCGAGCGCCGTGTCCTGGAGTTGCTGCGCCACCCGACCGAGTCGCCGTACGGAAACCCGATCCCGGGCTTGGAGGAGCTGGGCGAGAAGGACGGTGCGGATCCCTTCCTGGACGAGGGCATGGTGTCGCTCGCGGACCTCGATCCGGGCACGGAGGGCAAGACGGTCGTCGTGCGCCGGATCGGCGAGCCGATTCAGACGGACGCCCAGCTGATGTACACGCTGCGCCGCGCGGGCGTGCAGCCCGGTTCCGTGGTGAGCGTGACGGAAGCGGCCGGCGGTGTCCTCGTGGGCAGTGGCGGCGAGGCGGCGGAACTGGCGGCGGACGTCGCTTCCCACGTGTTCGTCGCCAAGCGCTGACACTTGATCGTCGAGCACTGACCCCCGCCCACGCCGATCGCCCGGCGCCGCCACCGCCGCGCCGCCGTGCCCACCGCCGACACCCGTGCGGGATCGTCCGGCGGTGGCGCGCGTACACGTCGGCGGCGCGGTCAGGGGCACGCGCGCCGACCGGTTTCGACCACCCGGTGTCGGTCCGTGCCGCTCCCTGGCGGCGTCTGTTCGGCAGGTGTCGGCCGATGTTCGTATCACCCGCCAACTCCCGGTGCGGAAGGGGAAGTTGTGACCTTCCGAGGCCCCTGTGCGGGATCCCGTCGAATCGAAGATTCAGTGCGCCGAATCGCAGCGCGCGGGCCGTTCGCATGCGAGGCTTGCGCGTGAGGCATATGACCTGAAGGGCTCTTGGCCGCCCGAGACGGCGGATCTCCGGTGGTGGAGGAGGGGGCGGGGCGGATGTGCCGTGGACATGAGGAGGGCCCCGGCGCCGTGCGGCGCCGGGGCCTGTCCTCCCCTGTGCTGACCCGGAGCCCCGAGCTCCCAGGGTCATTCCCCTCGGACCGTTTTCCCCGAGCGGTCCGCCTCCCGTTGAAGATCTCCCCTCGGCGGCGGCGGGCAACCCTTGAGGGAGGTCACTCGAACGAGGGGTGTTGTCGCCAAGAGCGGCATCTTCGAATGTGTATTCGATAATGTGTGCGGCGTGGCGTTGCGTGCCCCGTGCCATAACTGATGCACACACCCCACACGTAACGTGTCAACCGATATGCACGCTGTAACACAAGTGCCCGCCGTCCGAGCGGCGCGCACGGCGGCGACAGCAGCCGGAGCACCGGCGGAAGCGACAGCGGATGCAACGCGGAAGCAGCAGGGGAACAGAGGTACGGCAGCAGTTGGGACGAGTGGACCGGCCGGCTCGAAGCGGGAGCGAGAGGCGGGAGCGAGCGGTCCGGGCGGGAGTCTGGGGGGTGCCAATGGTGCGGCGCATCGACGTGACGGGAGCGGGCGGCGTGAGTCTCGCCGCCTGGGAGTTCGACGACCCGCCCAAGACCGGTGACAACGAGCCCCGGCCCGGGGTGCTCTTATTGCACGGCCTCATGGGCCGCGCCTCGCACTGGGCCCCCACCGCCCGCTGGCTCTCCGAACGGCACCGCGCCGTCGCACTCGACCAGCGGGGCCACGGCCAGAGCGCGAAGCCCGAGCAGGCCGCGTACACCCGAGAGGCATACGTCGACGACGCCGAGGCCGCCGTCGAACAGCTGGGCCTCGCCCCGGTCGTCCTCATAGGCCACGCCATGGGCGCGCTGACGGCCTGGCAGCTGGCCGCCCGCCGACCGGACCTGGTGCGCGGCCTCATCATCTGCGACATGCGGGCCTCGGCGCTCGGCGCCGCCTCGCAGCGCGAGTGGGAGAGCTGGTTCAAGGCCTGGCCGCTGCCCTTCGCCACCCTCGCCGACGTCCGCAAGTGGTTCGGTGAGGACGACCCCTGGGTGGAGCGCCCCAGCCCGTCCCGCGGCGAGTTCTACGCCGAGGTCATGCACGAGGGCCCCGATGGCTGGCGGCCCGTCTTCGACCCCGAACAGATGCTCAAGACCCGCGAGACCTGGGTGTACGACGCGCACTGGGAGGAGCTGACGCAGGTCTGCTGTCCCGCCCTCGTCGTCCGCGGCCTCGACGGTGAGCTGGGCCGCGCCGAGTCCCAGGAAATGGTCCGCGTCCTGCCCCACGGCCAGTACGCGGAGGTCGCCGACGCGGGCCACCTCGTCCACTACGACCAGCCGGACGCGTGGCGCGCGGCGATAGAGCCGTTCCTGGACAGCTTCGCGGACTGAGCGGGAGGGCCTCGAAAACTCTCCGGGGCCCGCCCGCGTCCCACGGCCTGCGGCTGTGAACTCGGCGCGGATCGGCCCCGAAAGAGGACGCGAACCACGCTCAGGCAGAACCACCCGCACCGGGCCACCGCGCCAGCAGGACGGGGCGAGCAGTCCGGCCGTCCCGTACGTCGGGAGGAGCGGGAGGAGACCGACGCCGACGGTCGCGACCCCCATCAGGAGAAGGGAGACGACGAGCGCCCGCTTGCGGCCGACCCAATCGCCGATGGTGCCGAACAGGACAACGCCGATGGGGCGGGCCAGGAAGGCGGCCGCGAAGGTGAGGAACGCCGCCGTGATCCTCTGCCACATTCCCGCAGGTGTCCTCGGTCATGACGGTCACCTTCGGGGAGGGCAGCCGTCCGGAACGGCGGACTCCCGGCCTACGCCCTGCTCACCGCCGTCAGGATCTCCGGCAGCCGCCCCGCCGTCCGGGGTGCCGCCAGCCGCAGTCCCAGCTCCGTGATCCCCGCCCCGTACGCCGTTCCCACCGGCAGCAGCAGCCACGTCCAGGAGCCGCCGCCCGCCGAGACGTGCAGCCAGACGGTGAGGCCGATGACCGGGAGGCAGAGGAGGGCGGCGGCCACCATGCCGCCGAAGACGGAGATCCAGGCGAGGCCGGCCTGCCCGGGGGCGACACCCTTGTAGCCCTCCTGGGGGATGGAGTAGGGGAAGAGGGCGGAGGACCAGGCACCGGTGGCGAGCATCGCGCCGAGGAGGGCGAAGGAGAGGCCGAGGGCCTCGGGGAGGGCGGGCCAGTCGCCGAGGAGCGCGGTGGTCAGGACGGTGACGAGGGTGGCGTACGGCAGGGTGATGACCAGCAGCGCCAAGGCGCGGCCGCGCAGTTCGACGTACGCGTCGCGCGTGGACGAGATCGTCATGGCGACCATCCAGAACGCCGAGGTGTCCTGCCCGAACTGGTTGTACATCAGGATGCCGAGCATCCCCGCCGCGAAGCAGGCGATGTAGACCGAGCCGGTGCCCTGAAGGGCGTTGAAGACGGGAACGATCAGACCGATGGCGAGCGAGGTCACCCACGCCGCCTTCGTCCTCGGGTCCCGCCAGATGTAGCGCAGGCTGCGTTCCATGGTCGTGCCGGTGCGGCCGACGGGGAGGAGCCGCCGCAGGCCGGTGGAGCGTGTCCGTCCCCGGCCCGAGTCGTCGGCCTGGAGTGTGGAGCCGTCCGGGGAGGTCATCAGCCGGGTGAGCGTCCGCGCCCACAGGCGCAGCAGAACCGTCAACGCCACTACGGACAGCGTCAGTTGGGCCACCGCGACCCCGTACGACCCCTCGCTCGCCGCATGCACCGCGCCGATCGCCGACGACGGCGGGACCCAGCTCAGTACGTCCGCCACCGGATCCAGCTGTCCGAGACCGGACGAACTGAGGCGCTGGACGCCGAAGTTGACCGCCTGGGCGCCGATCGCGATCACGAGGCCGCTCAGGACGGCGAGGTCGCGGCCCCGACGGCTGGTCAGGAGACGGACGTTGGCGGCGGCCACCGCGCGGGCGAGCGCGACGCAGCACAGGAGGGTGAGGGGGACGGCGGCGACGGCGGTGACGTACGCGCCCGTGCCCCGGGCCACCGCGACGACCGAGCCGACGAGCACGCACAGCGTGAACAGCGGGCCGATGCCCACCAGGGAGGCCGCGAGCAGTGCCCGTACGAGCGGGCGCGGGCGCAGCGGCAGCATCACCAGCCGCGTCGGATCCAGCGTCTCGTCCCCGCCGGGGAAGAACAGCGGCATCACCGTCCACCCGAGCGCCAGCAGTGCCACCAGCGGCACACTCACGGCCGCCGCGTGCTCGTCGCCCCGCAGCGCGACCAGCCCGATCAGCTGGAGCGCCGCGAACAGCAGCACGAACACCACGGACGCGATGTACGCGGCCCGCCGCCCGGCCGACTGCCGTAGCCCGTTGCGCAGCAGAGACAGCTTCAGCCGTACGAGGACGGAGGTCACCGGCGCGGCACCCGACGGGCCCGCCGTGCTCATCGGCCGCCCGCCCCGCCGCCCAGCCAGTCCAGATCCGAGCCCGTGTCCCGTTCGCCGGCGCCCACCAGTTCCAGGAACGCCCGCTGCAGCGAGGGCGCGTCACCGCGTACGTCGGCGAGCGGGCCGTGGGCGCGGATGCGGCCGGCGACCAGGACGGCCACCCAGTCGCAGAGGGACTCGACCAGTTCCATGACGTGGGAGGAGAAGACGACCGTGGCACCGGAGGCGGTGTACCGCTCCAGGACGCCTCGGATGGTCTGGGCGGAGACGGGGTCGACGCCCTCGAACGGCTCGTCCAGGAAGAGGACTTCGGGGTTGTGGAGGAGGGCCGCGGCGAGGCCGGTCTTCTTGCGCATGCCCGTCGAGTAGTCGACGACGAGCTTGTGCTGGGCGCCCGCGAGGTCGAGGACGTCGAGCAGCTGGGTGGCCCGCCTGTCGACCTCGGCGCCGGGCAGTCCGCGCAACCGCCCTGTATAGGCGAGGAGTTCACGCCCGGTGAGGCGCTCGAAGAGGCGCAGCCCCTCCGGGAGGACACCGATGCGGGCCTTCACCTCGACCGGGTCCCGCCACACGTCGTGCCCGACGACCTCCACGGACCCCTGGTCGGGGCGGAGCAGCCCGGTGACCATCGACAGGGTGGTGGTCTTCCCGGCCCCGTTCGGTCCGACCAGCCCGATGAACCGCCCGGCGGGCAGCTCCAGATCGATCCCGGCGACGGCGACCTGGGCCCCGAACCGCTTCCAGAGCCCCTGGACACGTACAGCGACGACGTCACTCACTCCGGCTGCCCCTTCGGGTAGACAGTGCCCCCGGTCCTTCAGGGGCGCGGGGCGAAGTCGATGCGGCTCCGCCGCGCGGGCGCGAGCAACCACGACCGACGCGCGGCCGCACACACAACCCGCAGCCCCGCCCGGAACGCTACCGGCGCCCGTCCCGCCCGCACGCGTAGGAGAGCGGCGAGATCAACTCCTCCGCGTCCGGCAGCCACCGGTTCGCCGGCGTGGGCCGTCGGGCCCACTGCACGGCCCCCCGCGACCCGTACCGCGTCGGCGGAGCCGCCACGTACTCGCCCTCACCCAACGCCTTGAGGTCGAGTACCAGCGGCGACCAGCCCAGTTTCCGTACGAGGTCGGGGACCTTGACGGAGGCGCCGGGCAGCACGAAGAAGTGCATCCGGCGATCCGGCGTCCAGGTCACCGGCCCGAGCGTCAGTTCCATGCGTTCCATGCGGGCCAGCGCCAGCAGGCCGGCGGTCTCGGGAACGTCGATGGTGTCGAACGTACGGCCGGTCGGCAGCAGGATCGAGGCGGTGGGCTGCTTCGACCACAGGCGGCGTGCGACGGTCGCACTGCCTGTCGCCTGGGTCGCCCAGTCCTCGCGCGCCGGGTGCGCGCCGGGGGTGGCGCACGCCGGGTTGCCGCAGGAGCACTGCTGCGTCCCGTCGACGGCTTCCAGCCATGTGCCGGGGAACACGTCCCAGTGGCGCTCTTCGGTGTATCGAACGGCGGTGTCCAGCAGCGATTCGCCGCGCTGCTTCGGGATTTGGGCAGCTTCAGGGCCCGCGATGGTCTCTTCCACGATGAACACAACTCTAGCGGTCATCAGGGGTTACGGAAGTCACATGCGCGGGGGAGAGCATCGCCGACGGGGCCGGGGCGCATGGGTGCACGGCCGGGGGCGCGCGGGAGGGATCACGGAGTGAGCCGGGTAGCCACGTGTGGGGTACAGCATCCGTGTTTACCCCGGCATCTTAGGTATGTCTCGCATCTTCGGTATGTCGGCGGGGCATTGATCTTCGAGGCCGGATCCTTTCGATATGTGGGTACACGCATGCGAGGGGCACCGGCCGCTGAAGACACGTCAACTCGGTGCGTGGGCACGGCACCACAGCCACAGGGGGTACGCCATGGCCGCAAGGCCGCTCGTCGCCAGGCAGCCGAACGAACGCCTGCAGGCGCTCATCCAGGAAGCGGGTTGCTCCAACGCCGGGCTGGCCCGGCGGGTCAACATGTGCGGCGCGGAGCACGGTCTGGATCTCCGCTACGACAAGACGTCCGTGGCGCGCTGGCTGCGTGGACAGCAGCCTCGGGGCCGGGCGCCCGCGATCATCGCCGAGGCCCTGGGCCGCAAACTGGGCCGGACGGTCACGATCGACGAGATCGGCATGGCCAACGGCAAGAACCTCGCGTCCGGTGTCGGCCTCCAGTTCTCACCGACGGTGCTGGGAGCGATCGAGCAGGTCTGCGAGCTGTGGCGCAGCGACGTGGGGAGGCGGGACTTCCTCTCCGGGTCGTCCGTCGCGGCCTCCGCGCTCGTCGAGCCCAGCCGCGACTGGCTGATCTCCGCGCCGGACTCCCAGGTGGCCCGCTCGGCGGGGCCCCGGGTCGGGTCGGCCGACGTGGCGGCCGTGGGCGCGATGACCCAGGCGCTCGTCGACCTCGACCACCAGTACGGCAGCGGGCATGTGCGGCCGGTCGTCGTGCACTACCTCAACAGCGTCGTCTCGGGGCTGCTGGCCGGCTCCTACCGGGAGTCGGTGGGGAGGGAGTTGTTCGCCGCGGTCGCCCGGCTGACCGAACTCGCCGGGTACATGGCCGTCGACACCGGACAACCCGGCCTCGCCCAGCGGTACTACATCCAGGCGCTCCGCCTCGCCCAGGCAGCCGGCGACCGAGCGTACGGCGGTTACGTCCTCGCCGCGTCCATGAGCCACCTCGCCGCGCAGCTCGGAAACCCGCGTGAGATCGCACAGTTGGCGCGCGCGGCGCAGGAAGGGGCGCGGGGGCGGGCCACACCGCGTGCGGAGTCGATGTTCCACGCGGCGGAGGCGCGCGGGCACGCGCTGATGGGCGACGCGCGCGCCGCGCAGGCGGCCGCGGGGCGGGCCGTGGAGGCGCTGGAGGGCGCGGACCCCTTCTCCGGGGACGACCCGGCGTGGATCAAGCACTTCGACGAGGCCTATCTCGCCGACGAGTTGGCGCACTGCCATCGGGATCTGGGGCAGGCGGAGGCGGCGGCGCGGCGGGCCGAGGAGTCGCTGGCGAAGCATCCGCAGTCGCGGGCCCGGCGGCGGGCGATCGGGTATGTGCTGCTCGCCACGGCACAGGTGCAGCAGCGGGAGGTGGAACAGGCCTGCCACACGGGGACGAAGGCGGTGGAGCTGCTGGGGTCGCTCCGGTCGAACCGGGGGGCCGAGTATCTGGAGGACTTCCAGCAGCGGCTGGAGCCGTTCAGGGAGGAGGCGGTGGTCAGGGAGTTCGGGGCGCGAATGGAGTTGCAGGCTGCGTAGAACGCTTCGGGTGGGGGACTCGGTCGTCTCGCGACCGCGGGCGGGTCGTGGCGGTCGTGCGGTTTCCCGCGCTCCTGAGAGGGGCTTCGCCCCTCATCGGGACGCGGGTGGTGCTCGGACTGTCATCCGGACCCGGTAGCGTGAGTCGACGATTCCGGAAGTCCCCCATTCGTAGGAGTCTCGGTGACGCAGAGTGGACAGGGCGAGGAGCCCTCGGCGCGGAACGCGCGCGAAGGCATCGTGCTGCCCTCGGACGGTGGGGCGCCGCTCCATCCGAGCGATCTGCCGCCGGCACCGCTGCCGCCGGCCCCGGTCCAGCCGTGGGACCAGCAGCAGTGGGGTTCCGAGGGGGCCGCGCCGCCCGCCCAGCAGCCTGCCGACCACTGGAACAGCGAGCCTTCCGCGCAGCCCGCCCCGGGGTGGGGCGGCCAGGAGGCGCACGACGCGTACGGCGCTCAGGGTGGGCACGCCGCGTACGGCACCCACGGCGCCGGGTACGGCGCCCAGGCCGGGTACGGCGCTCAGGCCGGGTACGGCGCCCAGGGCGGGCTGCCGTTGCCGCAGGAGGGTTCCCAGGGGCCGTCGTACGGGGCCGAGGGGTACGGCGGGGCGGGGTCGGGTGCGCCGTTGCCGCCGGTCGCGGGTGAGGTGGCCCTGCCGCCGCCCGCCGCGCCGCCGATGGACGAGGGGGCCACCCAGTACATCCCGTTCGTGCCGTCGGCCGGGGCCGTGCCGGTGGACGAAGGGGCGACGCAGTACATACCGCCGGTGGCCGCGCAGGCCTCCGTCGCGGAGGCCGCCACGCAGTTCCTGCCGCCGGTCGGGCCGGGCGCGCTGCCGCCGGAGTCGTCGGCCGACGCGACGGCGTACCTGGGGCGGGTGCCGGACCACGGTGCCGGGCCCCTGCCGCCCACCGCGAACCCCGTACAGCACCCGCACGCGGCGCCCGCGGGGAACCCGGACGCCGAGCCCACGCAGTTCATACCGCCGGTGGCCGCGCAGCCCCAGCCCCGGCCGTACGGTGTGCCGGGGCGGCAGCGGGCTCAGCAGCCGCAGCAGCAGCCGGACGTGTTCGACAGTCTCTTCCGGAGCGAGACGGGGGCGGGGGGTGCCGCCGGGGCCACTCAGCAGATGCCGAGGGTCGAGCACGCGCCCGCCCCGCAGCCGCCGCAGGGCCCCGGTGGCCACGGCGGTCACGGTGGGCGGGGCTCGGCGAGACGGGAGAGCGGGGGCGGAGGGGGCGGCCGTACGAAGTCCCGGGTGCCGCTCATCGCGCTCGTCGGGGTCGGGATCGCGGTGCTCGGGATCGGGGCGGGTGCCCTGATGGCCGGGTCGGGGGACGACGCGGCGCAGAACGACAACAAGCCCGTCGCGGCGACCGGGGCGCCCGAGGAGTCGGCGTCCGCGTCGGCGGACCCGGCCAAGGAGCAGGCGGTCGCGCTGGACAAGCTGCTGGCGGACAGCGGCGACAGCCGGAACAGCGTGATCAAGGCCGTCGCGAACATCAGGACCTGCACCAACCTGGGCCAGGCCGCCACCGACCTCCGGGACGCGGCGAAGCAGCGCAACGACCTGGTCACCCGGCTCGGCGAGCTGTCCGTCGACAAGCTGCCGGACCACGAGGCCCTGACCACCTCGCTCACCAAGGCCTGGCAGGCCTCCGCCTCCGCCGACAACCACTACGCCGCGTGGGCCGACCAGACCGCCGGGCGGAAGGGCTGCAAGAAGGGCCAGGCTCGCGCCACCGGCCAGACCCAGGCGGGAAACCAGGCCAGCGGCACCGCCAGCGCCGAGAAGACCAAGGCCGCCAAGCTCTGGAACACGATCGCCACCACCTACGCCCTGACCCCACGCCAGGCGGTCCAGCTGTAGGAACCGGCGCGGCCTTGCGCTGCGGCGGGGCCGCGGCTGAACCGCTGCGCCGGGTCATCCGGGCCCGCCGACGGCCATGGCCCGCCGCCCGGACCCGCGCCCCGTCGCTCAGCTGTCCGCCTCCACCAGTGTCGTCTCCACGTTCACGAACCCCCGTCGGGCGGCGACGAGCCGGCCCTTGCGGACGACCTGGAAGGTGACGTCGGGGTTGATGAGGCGGGGGAAGCCGGCGGAGGCGATGAGGTCTTCGAAGCGCCAGCGGAGGGGTGGGGTGAGGCCGCCCGTGGTGACCTTCAGGCCGTTGTCGAGGACGTGGCGGATCGCCTGGGAGGTCACCTCGCTCCCGCCGATCGTCTCCACGGCGGCCGTCAGCACGGTGTACGCGATCCACGTGGTCTGCACACCCGGGTCCGCCGGGTCGATCCGGTTGTCGTCGAACGCGTGCTCCCGGATCACCTCCTTCATCCGATCCCACCGCTCATCGGTCTCCACCGGGTACCAGCCGGTGACGTACGCCCCCTCGTACGGCCCCGACCTGCCACCGGTCGCGTCGATCACCGTCTGGTCGACGCTGCCGAGGACGGTCCCGGTGCGGACGCCCGGGTAGTCCTCGCGGTCCCGGCGGAAGGAGTCCATGAAGGTGAAGGTGCGGTCGCCCAGTGCGGGGACGACGCACCCCTTCGCGGCCGGGTCGGTGCTGGCCCGCCGCAGCGCCTCCCGGGCGTGTTCCCCGTACTGGGTCGCGTCCTCGGCCGCCAGCTGGTCCTCGGACCCGTCGTGGCCCCCGGACCGCAGCCCCGAGTCCAGCAGCAGCGGCAGCTGGTCGCCGGCTATCGAGTCGGGGCGTACGAGGGCGACCGGGCCGCAGGCCTCGGCGAGCTGCTCGCCGAGGCCCGCCATGAGAGAGGCCTGGCCGCCGTTGACCGGGTAGGACAGCGCGCTGCCGAACTCGTCGTCGGTGACGCCGTAGCCGCCGATGTACGGGATGCCCGCGGACTCCAGCGGGGCGAGGTAGGAACGGCCGTGCTGGCTGTAGGACCCGACGACGGCGACGACGTTCTCGTCGACGGCGCGGTGGGCGCACTTCGCGGCGGTCACGGTCTCGTTGCGGTCGTTGCAGGTCAGGATCTTCAGCTCGCGGCCGTTGATGCCACCGTTGGCGTTGACCCAGCGGGCGTACGCCTTCGCCATGGCGGGCATGCCGGGCTTGTTGGTGGCGGACGTCTTCTCCGGGGCCCAGGTCATGACGGTGACGGGGCCGTCCCCGGTACCCCCCGTGGTACCGGGGATGACCCCGCACCCGGCGACGAGTGAGGCACACGCCGCCAGCGTGGTGGCCCTGACCAGGCGTTTGGCGAGCCCTTGGGGGAGGTCTGTGGACAGGGGGGTCCGTCGTGCCCGGAAGCCAGTCATGGCTCCGCACGATTCCGTCACATCACCAACCCGGGTGTGACGGATGGTCGACATGAGGTGACCGGGAGGTGAATTGCGAAGAGCTACGATCGTATTTTTGAGTGGTTTCAGAGAGGAAGGCACGATCGATGACCGTCCAAGGTCCGGAGACCCCTTCCCGTCGCGGGCGTCGCTCATCCACCATGGGCGACATGCCACTGAACGACATGCCGTGGTGGCGCTGGCGCAGCAATGTGCGCTCCGCGCTGCACATGCTCTCCGACCCGGCGTTCCAGCAGAACGTCTGGCTGGCCGGTGTCGACGGGTACGGGGACGTCACCGACGCCGTGTACCGCCTGGTCGAGGACACCTGGCTGGACAACTGGTCCGCCGAGAAATACGTGGGCACGATCTTCCGGGACGCCCAGGAGGCGGCCCTCGTCGACACCGCCGTGCTGCGCGTGCTGCGGATCATGCACCAGGTCGGCCCGGACGCGCCGGTCTCCGCGTACGTCGACCACGAGGCCTGGCCCGAGGCCGTCCGCGCCGCCCGCGAGGCCCACGTACGCCTCTCGGCGAGCGACGGGGAGGACCCGGACACGCCGCCGCGCACCCTTGAGGTGCTGCGGATCATGACGCGGGCGGCGTAGGGCCCGGATACCGGGGCGGGCGGACGGTCCGGTCTTCGGGACGATTGCCGACATGGGTACGCCATATGGGACCCTGTCGGGCATGAACGCGCAGTCCACCCGAGCCGCGGCGCCCGCCGACCAGTACGTCCTCACCCTCGCCTGCCCGGACAAGCAGGGCATCGTGCACGCCGTGTCGAGCTACCTCTTCATGACCGGCTGCAACATCGAGGACAGCCAGCAGTTCGGCGACCACGACACGGGTCTGTTCTTCATGCGCGTCCACTTCTCGGCGGAGGCGCCGGTGAGTGTGGAGAAGCTGCGGGCCAGTTTCACGGCGATCGGTGACGCCTTCCAGATGGACTGGCAGATCAACCGGGCCGACGAGAAGATGCGCATCGTCCTGATGGTCAGCAAGTTCGGGCACTGTCTGAACGACCTGCTCTTCCGGGCGAGCATCGGGGCGCTGCCGGTGGAGATCGCGGCCGTGGTCTCCAACCACACCGACTTCGCCGAGCTGGTGGGGTCGTACGACATCCCCTTCCACCACATCCCGGTCACCAAGGACACCAAGGCGCAGGCCGAGGCGCGGGTGCTGGAGATCGTGCGCGAGGAGAACGTCGAGCTGGTCGTTCTGGCGCGCTACATGCAGGTCCTCTCGGACGACCTCTGCAAGCAGCTGAGCGGCCGCATCATCAACATCCACCACTCCTTCCTGCCGAGCTTCAAGGGCGCGAAGCCGTACCACCAGGCGCACACGCGCGGTGTGAAGCTGATCGGGGCGACGGCGCACTATGTCACCGCCGACCTCGACGAGGGGCCGATCATCGAGCAGGAGGTCGAGCGGGTGGGGCACGGCGTGACGCCCGAGGGGCTCGTCGCGGTCGGGCGGGATGTGGAGTGCCAGGCGCTGGCGCGGGCCGTCAAGTGGCATGCGGAGCGGCGGATCCTGATGAACGGGCGACGGACGGTCGTCTTCGCGTAGGGCTTTGCCCGGGGCCGGGGTGCCTGGTGGCTCGGGGGCGCGTGCGGTCGTGCGGCTGCAGGTGGGTCGTGGTTGCTCGCGCCGTTCCCCGCGCCCCTTGGCGATCCGGCGAAACCCTGACCGGCACCCGGTGAGCGCCGGTGAGCGCCTCCAAGCCCCGCTCGGCCGCTCACATCCGGCTCAACGCCGCCGCCGCGAACAGTACGTCCCTGATCGCCTCCCGGTCGCCGCCCTGACCTGCCGCGGCCTCCTCCGGAGGGACGTGTCCGGCGGCCAGGCGGCAGAACTCGACGCCGTCCAGGGCCACGTGGGCCACCTCGTGGTCGGCGGAGCCGAGGGCCGCGGGGGAGTCGAGAGGGATGAGCCACTCGCCGCCGCCGGATCCCTCGATCTCCAGACGGAGGCTGCGGCCGGGGGTCCCGGCCGGTACGAGGTGACGGCCGGGCGGGGGCGGGGACGCCAGCCCGGTCCGGCGGCGCTCGGCCAGGGACACGGGCAGCATGCGGGCCGCCAGGTCGATCATGCCGTGCAGATGGCGGCCGGAGGGCGGCTCGTACGGGTAGTCCACGGCCTCCGCGATGTCCTCCGCGTGGATCCAGCACTCGAACGCCCGGTCCAGCATCGCGTCCCGGAGGGGCAGCGCGAAGCCGCCGTACGAGACCGCCGGACGCCCCGGGTTGTCTGAGTCGTCCTGGCCGCCGCCGCCCGTGAACGACGTCGTGCGGACGATGTCGTGACTCTGCTGCCGCCAGGGCGCGCGGAGCGCACGGGTGGGCGGGAAGTGGGACGCCTTCCAGTACGCCTCGGTGCGCGCCGCCGGGGTGCCGTCGACGGGCCCCGACCCGCCGGTCTCCAGCCCGCCGAGCGGGTCTTCCAGGCCGAGCGCGGCCGCGACGAGCCCGTCCACGGTGAGCAGGTGGGCGATGACCCCGGCGACGGTCGTACGACGGCTCACCGGTCCCACACCCTCGAACCAGCGCAGCCGCACGGGTGCGTGCCAGTCGGCGGTCCCGATGTCCTGCAGCAGCGCGTCCAGCCGGGCCGTCTCCGCGTCGTACGGGGCGGCCCAGCGCGGTACCGGGATGCGCGGCGGGCGGCGGTTCAGACAGACGTCCAGCACCTGGGTGCGCAGGGCGGGGTCCAGGTCGAGGCTCTCCGGCGGGTGCAGCAGCCCCACGGCCTCCCGCAGCCGCCGCGCCTCGTCCGCGCACGCCCCGCACTCCCCGAGGTGCTCCTCGACGGCCAGCGCCTCCTCAGCCGAACAGGCCGCCAGCGCCCAGGCCCCGAGCAGCGCCTTGAGTACGCGGTGCTCCAGCACGAGGGGAGTGGGGGTGGGGTCCGGCAACGGCAACCCGGTGTCCTCCACGGAGGTACGCGGCAGCGGTATGCGCGGCGGCCTGGCCGGCTCGTCGCCGCCGCCCCGTGGCCCGGTGGGCCCGGATCCCGAGGCTCCACCGAGACCGTTCCCCTGGTCGCCGGGACTCACCGTGTCACCGTCACCACGGCCGGACGAGCCGCCTGATCCCGGCTCGCGGGGCTCGCGGGGCTCGCGGGGCTCGCCGGGCTCGCCGGGCTCGCGGGGCTCGCCGGGCTCGCCGGGCTCGCGGGGCTCGTCGGAATCACCGGCCCCGTCGGAATCACCGGCCCCGTGGAACCCCTCGGCCCCGTCGAACCCGTTGGACGCGTGCGCGCCGTCCTCGCCCGCCGACCCGTCCTCCGACGCTCCCCTGCCGCCGCCGGACTGGTCGAAGTCCCGCTCGATCTTCTCGCTGGATCCCGGCACGCTGTCCCCGTCCGACGGCCCCCTGGCCGCAGGCACCCGGCCGACGGTCGGCCATGTGTGGGGCCTGTCGGCGTGCTCGTCGGGCTGCCGGCCCTCGGGGTCGTCGTCGTGCGCCTCGAACGGGCTCGGTCCGCCGGTCACGCCGTACCCCCGGGTTCGGGCGGGGTGCCGGAGGGGCGGGTGTCGTGGGCGGTGGACAGGAGCTGGAGGCCGAGGCGGAGGCGCCGGCGGGCCTCGTCCTCGGTGACGCCGAGGTCGGTGGCGGTCTGTCGGTAGTCGCGGCGCTGGAAGTACGCCAGCTCCAGGGCGGCCCGCAACGGCGTGGGCATCGCCTGCACTATGTAGTCGGCGCGGGCCGCGACCGACGCGTGGTGGACCTTGCGCTCCAGATCCTCCGCGGTGCCCTCGCCGCCCCGGGCGAGCGCGGCGGTCTCCGTGGCGTGCAGCCGCTGCACGGCCAGGCGGTGGGTCAGCGCCGCCACCCAGGAACGCAGAGGGCCGTGCTTGGGTTCGTACGCCTCGGGGTTCTCCCAGAGCTGGAGGAACACCTCGCGGGTGATGCGGTCGGCGCCCCGCTCGTCGCCGAGGACGCGGTGGGCGAGCCCGTGCACGAGGGACGCGAACCGGTCGTACAGCTCACCGAGGGCCGCCGCCTCGCCGCGCGCCAGCCGCTGCTGCATCTTGCGGTCCCAGCGGGGCGGTGCGTCCTTCGTCGCCATACGGCCCCCTCACCCTGCTCGTACCCGCGCCGTTCCTGATGAGCACCGAGCCGTGGGCCCGGCGTCGGTCCGGCCCGTTCCGGCCCGGTTCCAGCCTGTGTGCACTGCCGTCACGAATGTAGTCGGCACCGCTGACCGCGCACGCCCCTTTATGGCAATGTGCGCCCCTCGCGGGGCCGGAGGTGGTATGACCCCTGGCGCAAGCCGTTTCCATGCCGCCCACGTGGGCGTCCGCCCGCCCTTCGTATGCTTGTACGACCCTATATGGGGCCTGATCTGCGCGAAATGGGGCCTGATCTGCACGAATCTGACTGCTCAGGACCGTGTCAGATCTATTTGCGATCAATAGTCGATCACATGTGACCGTACTAGATGGAAATCGCACCGAAAAGGCCCCGGAAATGGCTCGCCAACCACGCGCCTTCGGCGGGCCGCGGGTGTTTCATGGAACGACGGCGGGGCAGCCGCGCAAGCAGGAAGCGGTGCAGTGGCTTCCGGTTCGGCGACTGAGAGGCATCGCGGTGACGTTCGAAGTGACCGACGGCGAGCAGGGCGAACAAGGCGAGTGGGCCGTGCTGCACGTGTCCGGAGAGATGGATCTGGTGACGTCGCCCCTGCTCCGCCAGCGGGTGCACGAGGCGGTGGCCGACGGTCGCCGAAGTCTCGTCCTCGACCTCTCCGGAGTCGTCTTCTGCGACTCCAGCGGCGTGGGAGTCCTGGTCGCCACCCGGCGCCTCATGCGTTCCTGCCGGGGACGGCTCCGGCTGATCCTCCCCGCCGACGGCCACGCGGGCGGTGGCCCCTCCGAGGGTGCGCACGTCAACCGTGTCCTCGCCGCTCTGGGCGTGCGCCGCCTCTTCGACGTCCACCCCGACGTCCCCTCGGCGGTCGCTCCGGAGTCCGACGAGGAGGCCGACCCCCTGTCGGCCTGACCCCCGCATCCTCCCGATGAGCAGTACGTACGTATGAGCTGTCGCACGCGGTGCCGTCCCGGGCGGCCACACAGTTGTCCCAGAATTCCCGCAGTCTTGGTACAAGCGCCGCTTTCCCGCTCCGTCCGGGCCTCTGACGTCGTACGCTCCGTCCGAGAAGCACCCCACTTGACGTAAGGCGGGCCCGAAGAGACATGGTCAGCAGCGAGTACGAGCGCCGGATCGCCGCCCGGTTCGCCACCTTCGACCAGGACGGCAACGGCTGGATCGACCGCGAGGACTTCAGCGCGGCGAGCAAGGCGGTTCTCAACGAGTTCGGCACCACCGCCCGTTCGGACAAGGGCCAGGCCCTGTACGGCGGCGCCGAAGCCTTCTGGCAGGGTATGGCCGGAATAGCGGACCGGGACGGCGACCAGCGCATCACCCGGGACGAGTTCGTGAACGGCGCGGTCAAGCGACTGCGCGACAACCCCGACCGTTTCGCCGAGATCGCCCGCCCCTTCCTGCACGCGGCCCTCGCCGTCGCGGACACCGACGGGGACGGAAGGGCCACGGTCGAGGAGACCGCCCGGGTCCTCAAGGCCCTCGGCGCACCCGAGGAGGTCGCCACCGCGGCCGCCGCCACCCTCGACACCGACGCCGACGGCAAGGTGGACGAGGTGGAGGTCGTGACCGCGTTCGCGCGCTACTTCACCGTGCCCGAGTAATCACCGGAGTACGCACGCGGGTGATCACCGTAGTGACCGCCCGAGTGATCACGGGCGGTGCGCGGTTCATGAAAGCGGTCCATGAAAGCGGTCCATGAAAGCAACTCATGAACGCAACTCATGAACGCTACTCATGAACGCAGCTCATGAGTAGCGTTCGCGCAGCTTGTACTTGAGCACCTTCCGCAGGGTCTCGTTGCGCGGAAGGGCGTCCACCAACTCCACCTGCTCCGGCAGCTTGTGGACGGACAGCCCTTCCGCGCGCAGCCAGTCGGTGACGTCCGTCAGCGTCAGGGGGTCGGCCCCCGGCGGCTGTTCGACCACCGCGCAGACCCGTTCCCCCCGTTCCGCGTCCGGCAGCCCGATCACCGCCACGTCCTGGACGGCCGGATGCCGGTGCAGCAGGTCCTCTATCTCCTTCGCCGAGATGTTCTCGCCCTTGCGGATGATGACGTCCTTGAGCCGTCCGGTCAGCACCAGATGGCCGCTGTCGGTGACCTGCCCGAGGTCGCCCGTGACGAAGAACCCGTCCGCGTCGAAGGCCGCCGCCGACTGCGCCGGATCCAGATACCCCCGGCACACGGCCTCGCCCCGCAACCGCACCTCCCCGTCCTCCGCGATCCGTATCTCCATCCCGGCCGGCGGCCGCCCCTCCGTCGTCGCCAGGTTCTCCACCGAGTCGTCCGGCGCCCCCATCGTGATCATCGGGACCTCCGTCATGCCGTACCCGTGGGTGAGCTGCACACCCATCTCCCGTACGACGGAGTGGTAGATCTCGGGCGGCTTCGGGGCCCCGCCGCCCGCGAGCAGCCGCAGGGTGGGAACGACCGGTACGCCGGGCTGTTTGCGCTGCTCGGCCAGGAACATCGAGTAGAACGCCGTCGACCCGCCCGCCACCGTCACCCCGTGCTTGCGGTAGCCCTCCAACGCGGCCGGCAGCGCGAAGTGCTCGAACAACACCGCCGGGAAGCCGTACAGCAGGAGCATCACCATGTAGTCCGGGCCGCCTATGTGCGCGTACGGGAAGGCGATCGAGCCGACGTCCTCCTGGCTGAGCCGGAGCGCGTGGGCGAGGCAGGATCCGCCCGCGATCAGCGAACGGTCCGTGTGGAGGACGCCCTTGGGGTCGGAGGTGGTACCCGAG
This sequence comes from Streptomyces europaeiscabiei, assembly GCF_036346855.1. NCBI lineage: Bacteria > Bacillati > Actinomycetota > Actinomycetes > Kitasatosporales > Streptomycetaceae > Streptomyces > Streptomyces europaeiscabiei. Next base: position 4,621,777 of record NZ_CP107841.1, on the reverse strand, counting down.
GTCCAGTAGATCCAGCGGACGGAGGTGCCGTCGGCCGGCGGGGCGGGGAGCACCACGGGATCGCCGTCCGGGAGGTGGTCGTACGCCTCGAAGATCCCCCGTGCCTCCAGGCGCCGCGCCATCTCCGTGTGGTCGAAGCCCCGCCACTCGCCCGGCACCGCGAAGAAGTCCGCCTTCGACTCCCGGAGCGCGAAGCCGACCTCGCGATCGCGGTAGAAGGGGATGACCGGGGACTGGACGGCGCCGAGGCGGGCCAGGGCGAAGGAGAGCAGGGCCGTCTCGATGCGGGTGGGCAGCTGCCAGGCGACGACCGTGCCGGGGCGTACGCCCATGTCGTACAGCCCGGCCGCCACCCGCTCGGCGCGGGTGCGCAGCTCGCCGAAGCTCAGCGTGCGGTCGTCCTGGAGGAGGACGGGCCGGTCGGGCGTGAGCTCGGCGCGGCGGACGAGGAGCTCCCAGAGGGTGTGGGACGTGCCGAGTGCGTGGGCGGTGTCGTTCACAGCGGCGCTCCCCTTTTTTTGAGGCTCGGTTCGCCTCCGGGGCGCTCACAGCCGGTGTCGGGACCGCGACCGTGCTCGACCCTGCGGGCCTCCACGCGCTCACGGTCCCGACACCGGCGCGCCCCTTCGGCTCACTCGCCGGACAGCTGACGGCATGTCAGATCCTGGCCAGAGCGTAGGCCGGGGCGCCTTGTCGGTCCAGGGGTGTGCCACTAACCTGCACACCAGGATCTGACGGTCCATCAGATTCATCTCATCGGACAACTGTGGCAACGGAGTGGGGAACCATGGCCGAACTGCCCCGCATCATCAGCGTCGACGACCATGTGATCGAACCCGCGCACCTCTTCGACACCTGGCTGCCGGAGAAGTACCGCGACCGGGGCCCGAAGCCCCTCACCGCCGGGATCGGCGAACTCGCGTACGTGGCGGGCAAGTACCAGATCACGATGGACCCGGACGGGCAGCAGACCGACTGGTGGATCTACGAGGATCTGAAGTTCCCGTACAAGCGGAACATCGCGGCCGTCGGGTTCGACCGGGACGAGATGACGCTGGAGGGGATCACCCGGGAGGAGATGCGGCGCGGCTGCTGGGACCCGAAGGCGCGGCTGGCGGACATGGACCTCAACCACGTCGAGGCCTCGCTCTGCTTCCCGACCTTTCCGCGTTTCTGCGGGCAGACCTTCGCCGAGGCGCACGACAAGGAAGTGGCTCTGGCCTGTGTGCGCGCGTACAACGACTGGATGGTCGAGGAGTGGTGCGGCGACAGCGGCGGCCGGCTGATCCCGCTCTGCCTGATCCCCCTGTGGGACATCGACCTCGCGGTCGAGGAGATCAAGCGGAACGCCGCCCGGGGCGTCCGGGCCGTCACCTTCTCCGAGATCCCCACCTATCTCGGGCTGCCCTCCATCCACTCCGGCTACTGGGACCCCTTCTTCGCGGTCTGCCAGGAGACGGGGACGGTCGTCAACATGCACATCGGATCCAGCTCCCAGATGCCGGCCGCCTCCCCCGACGCGCCCCCCGCCGTACAGGCCTCGCTCTCCTTCAACAACGCGATGGCCTCGATGATGGACTTCCTCTTCAGCGGGGTCCTGGTGAAGTTCCCGCGCCTCAAACTCGCCTACAGCGAGGGCCAGATGGGGTGGATCCCCTATGCCCTGGAGCGCGCCGACGACGTCTGGGAGGAGCACCGCGCCTGGGGCGGGGTGCGCGACCTGATCCCCGAGCCGCCGTCGACGTACTACTACCGGCAGATGTTCTGCTGCTTCTTCCGCGACAAGCACGGGATCGCCTCGCTGGACGTGGTCGGCCGCGACAACGCGACCTTCGAGACCGACTACCCGCACGTCGACTCGACCTTCCCGCACACCAAGGAGGTCGCCCTCGACCATGTGAAGGGCCTCGACGACGAGACCGTCTACAAGCTCATGCGCGGCAACGCGATCCGCATGCTCGACCTGGACTTCGACAAGTGACGAGTGTCGGGTGACGAGTGTCGGGTGACGAGTGACGAGTGTCGGGCGATGAGCCTCGGATGACGGGTCGCGACTGAAGGGTCTCGGGTGATGGATCTCGCTTACAGCCCGGCGGAGGATGAGTTCCGGGCGCGGCTGCGGGAGTGGCTGGCGAAGGTGCTCCCCTCGACGGCGCCGAAGCCGTCGCCCGACGACTGGGCCGGACGGCGCGCGTACGACCTCGGCTGGCAGCGGATGCTGTACGACGCCGGGTACGCCGACGTCCACTGGGACGCCTCGCCGACCATGCGCCTGATCTTCCTGGAGGAGACCGAGAGGGCCGGTGCCCCGTACGTGGGCGCCAACTTCGTGGGGCTGTTGCACGCGGGGCCCACGATCGCCGCCGAGGGCACCGCCGAACAGCGGGCGCGCTGGCTGCCGCCGATCCTGCGCGGCGAGGAGGTCTGGTGCCAGGGCTTCAGCGAGCCGGACGCAGGGTCCGACCTCGCGGCGCTGCGCACGCGCGCACGCAGGGACGGCGACGCCTACGTGGTGACGGGGTCGAAGATCTGGACCTCGCACGCCGAAGTCGCCGACTGGTGCGAGCTGTTGGTGCGGACGGACGGGGAGGCGCCGAAGCACCGGGGTATCTCCTGGCTGGCGATGCCCATGGACGCGCCCGGCGTGACCGTACGGCCCCTGCGCACCCTCGCCGGCTCCACCGAGTTCGCCGAGGTCTTCCTCGACGAGGTGCGGGTGCCGGTCGCCAACCGGGTGGGGGAGGAGAACGACGGCTGGCGCGTGACCATGGTGACCCTGTCGTTCGAGCGCGGGACGGCGTTCGTGGGCGAAGTGGTCGCCTGTCGCCGGGTGTTGGGAGAGATCGCGCGGGAGGCGCGGACGAACGGGCGCTGGGACGACTCAGCGGTGCGGCGGCGGCTGGGGCGGCTGAACGCGGAGTTCCGGGCGCTGTGGCGGCTCACGCAGTGGAACGTGAGCGCGGCGGAGGCGTCCGGAGGGGTCCCGGGGGTGGGGGGCTCGGTCTTCAAGCTGAGGTACTCGCGCGCACGGCAGGAGTTGTACGACGTCGCGGCGGATGTTCTGGGGCCGGGGGCGCTCGATCTCGGGCGGCCGTGGGTTCTTGACCGGCTCAGTTCGCTGTCGTACACGATCGCCGCGGGGACGTCCGAGATTCAGCGGAACATCGTGGGTGAGCGGATCCTCGGGCTGCCCAAGGGGTGAGGGGCCGGCGCCCGACAGCTCGGGGTGTGGGGTGGGCCGGCGGCTGTCGGCGCGTCTGCGGGGGCGTCGTGGTTGCTCGGGCGGTTCCCCGCGCCTTTGAAGGGCGCTTGCCGTAGACGGTGTTGATGAGGGGATCTTGGCTATGCGGTTTCAACTCACCGACGATCAGCGGGCCTTGCGGGACGGGGTCCGGGGCATGCTGGCGCGGCGCTTCGGCTCGGATGCGCTGCGGGCCGCCGTCGACCGGCCCGGGCTGGACCGGGGGCTCTGGCGGGAGCTGGGTGCGGCGGGGTTCTTCTCGCTCTGTCTGTCCGAGGCGGACGGCGGAGTCGGACTCGGAGTGCCGGAGGCGGTGCTGGTGTTCGAGGAGGCGGGGCGGGCGCTGTTGCCGGGGCCGCTGGTGGCGACGCATCTCGCGGCGGGGGTGGTGCCGGGGGCGGCGACCGGGGAGGTCGTCGTGACCGCCGTCGGGGGTGGAGGGCTGGTGGAGTGGCTGGACGAGGCGGACGTGGTGGTGGGGGTGGTCGGAGAGGCCGTGGAGGCCGTGGAGCTGCGGTCCGTCGATCCGTTGACGCCGCTGCACCGGGTGCCGGGGACCGATCCCTCCGCCCGGCCTGATGATCTCTTCGTGCTGCTCACCGCCGCCGAGCAGTTGGGAACGGCGGTCCGGGCCTGCGAGGCCGCGGTGCAACACGCCCGGACGCGGGAGCAGTTCGGGCGGCCGGTCGGGGCCTTCCAGGCGGTCAAGCATCTGTGTGCCGAACTGCTGGTGCGGGTGGAGGTGGCGCGGGCGGCGGTGTACGCGGCGGCCGTGACCGTCGATCCCGTGGACATCGCGGCGGCCCGGCTGCTGGCCGACGAGGCGGCGGTGCGCGGGGCCCGCGACTGCCTCCAGGTGCACGGCGGCATGGGGTTCACCTGGGAGGCCGACGTACACCTGTGTCTGAAGCGGGCGTGGGTACGGGCGGAACGTGGCGGATCGATCACGCAGAGTGAGGAGCTGTTGGCGGGGGAACTGTTGATCGAGGCGGGTTGACCGCGCTGACCAGGGCGGGAACGGGAATCTGTGGCGAGGGCCCGGCCGAATGTCGCGGAACGTGGCATACCGGAATTACCGAGCGTTGATACCGGGTTGTGTCCTAGGTGTGACTTGTCACGGCCTGGAGTCGGAGTCCCGCTCCGGTACCTTCTGGTGGATGCGAGTGGTTCCGAGGTCGAGCCGAGCCGGTGTTGCCCCTGTGGCGGCCCCGGATCCGGCGGTGCGCGGCGCTCGTGAAGTGGGCCGGAGTCTCGTCGCTCCGGTCTGTTCGACTCCCCGCGATGAGCGTCGCACAGTATGCCGTATGCGTACTCCTTCGCGCTGGAATATGCCCGAAGCGCTTGTTGGGGTGACTGTACGTCAACCATGCTGTCCTGTAAGGGGATCACGTTCCGTGATCCCGGTGCCGACGGTGTCGATGGCGGTGGCGTCGGCCAGGCAGCAGATGACCACGATCGTGGCCCCTGAGGGGCGTGCGGCGATGTGTCCGCCGGTTCGGATGGTGTGAGCGGTGCAGGTGCTTCAAGTGCAGCTGGAGATCCGGCCCGACCCTGCAGAGGTGGGTCGCGCACGGAGATGGGCCCGTTCGCGGCTCGCCGGGTCCGGGATAGGAGACGACGAACCGCTCGCCGAGACGCTGATCCTCCTCGTCTCCGAGCTGGTCACCAACGCGGTCGTCCACACCGGCCGTCCGGCCGTGCTGCGGCTGTTGCTGTCCGGCCTCCGCGACGGTGCGATCGGCAAGGTCCGCCTGGAGGTCGCCGACACCAGTGCGTGTCCGCCGACGCCGCGATGCGCCGACGGTGACGAGACGGGCGGGCGGGGCCTCGCCCTCGTCGAGGTCCTCGCGGACCGCTGGGGCTGGTCCTACGAGGGCATCGGCAAACGCATCTGGTGCGAGCTGGACCGGGTGGTGCCGGGGATGGCCGGGGCTGTGGGTGTCTCGGGGGCTTCGGGTGGTGTGCCGGGTGCGGCGAACGGCGTTGTGGCCCCGGCGGTCTATCCGGCGTGCAGCGCGGTCACCGGGGTCGCGGCGGTCGCCCGGGAGAGCCTGGCACGCGAGGGACTGGCGTACGAGGCGGTCTAGGCCGTTTCTGATGGCTCTTGGTCGGAGATCATCCGGCCGATCGGCGCCGCGCGAGGTGACTCGTGAGGCGCCGGCCGCCTCACGGGACTCGTCCGTGACCGCTCACGAACGGCTTCAAGAGCCGTCAGAAACGGCCTGGGGCCGGGGTTCCTGGCGGGCCGGAGGCGCGATGGGCCGGTGCTCCGCTGCTCGGTGGTGCGAGGTGCCGCCGCGGCCACCCCCGTGCCGCCCGGGGGTGGCCGCGGCGGACCGCAGTCATGGCAGGCGGGCGGGCGCGCCCCTGCCCTGCCCCTGCCCGCCCTGCCCCTGCCCTGCCCCTGCCCTGCCCTGCCCCTGCCCTGCCCCTGCCGGGTGGGCGCCGCGTCGGTGGTGCGACGGCCTGCGGCCACGACGGGCGGACTCGCGCCTGTCGCCGCCGCTGCTGGGTGCGTCCCTGCGGGGAGGGGCGCGGGGAACTGTGCGATCGGCCGCGTACGGGCGGCGTCGCGCGACACCGCGTGCCCCCGAACTGCCGGGCGCACGCGGACGGACGGCATTCGCGCCGCACACGCCTGCGTGCGAGCGCACGGCGTCGGCCGGTCGGCCGGTGGTGTCGAACCGTGCGCCGGGATGTGCTTCCGTACGTACCGGCGCGGCGCCGCTTCCGCACGGTTGGTCCCCGAACGGGTGTTGACGTGCCGTGTCCGTTTGATCACGCTTGTGTTCAGCGATTCGCCGCGAGGGGACGACGAGGGTTTCGATGACGGAATCCCTCGACGAGCGTGGGTCGTGTTTCGGCGTCGGCTCCCGGCAGGGCACGGGGCGGGTACGCCGAAGCCGGATGGCGGCGCGCGGTGCCGTGCTCGGGGCGGGCGACGGCGCGCCGCCGGCCGACCTCCGGGCCCCTCGGCCCACAAGTCCGTCGGCCCTCAATCGCCTTGCCCCGCAGGCTCCTTGACTGGCGGCCTCCATGGCTCGGCGGGCCTACAGGATGGCGATCGGTGCCACCGGTGTGCCCGTGGCGCCGACGAACGGCTCGGGCATCGCCGAGAGCAGGAAGTCATACCGCCCGGCTTGTCCACAGGCTGTGGACAACTCTTCCAGGTTCCAGTTCTGGCCCTGGGGCATGCCCATCTCGACCAGGTCGAGCGCGTGCACCGGCAGCCACAGGTCCTCGATCTCCGGCGGGAAGATCTCGAACGTCAGGGTGTCATTGGCGACGGCCGCGACATCACGTGCGTGGAACCACTCCGGGGTACGGAGCGAGAGCCCCGGTGACGGGTACGCGTACGCGTGCTTGTCGCCGGTGAGGTAGGTCCGGATCTGCCCGGTGCGGACCAGGACGATGTCACCCGCGCGGACCCGCGTGCCCGCCAACTCCTCGGCCGCGTCCAGGTCTTCGGGGGTGACCGCGTGATGTCCGGGGAGGTGGTCGTCGCCGAGATCCAGCGCGCGCGGGATGTCCAGCAGCACTCCGCGCGAGACGATGTGCCGGGCCTTGTCGATGCCGGCGAAGGCCGCGCCGCCGTGCGGGGTGATGGTGTCGGCCGGACGGCCGTTGTAGATCCGGCCCGAGTGCGAGACATGGGTGAGCGCGTCCCAGTGGGTCGCCGCCTGGAGACCCATCGTCACGGCGTCGTCGCTGCACGCGACCGTGCCCGGCCCGAAGATCTCCTGGTTGATCTGCACCATCGCGTGCAGCGGGTTCACCCGGCCCGGCATCATCCCCGTCTGCACGCCGTCCTGTTGAAGGGGCAGCGCGAGCGGCACGCGGCGACCGGAACGGACCGAGGCGGCGGCCTCCCGTACGACCTCGTCGGTGATCAGGTTGAGGGTGCCGATCTCGTCGTCCGGCCCCCAACGGCCCCAGTTGTTCACGCGCTTGGCTATCTCCGCGAACGCGGCGAACTGCGTGGGCGATGACATCGGGCCTCCCCGGGGCTTGTGGTGGCGTATCCGACGGGTCGTAGAATCTCCGTGCGAGCAAATCTAACGGTCCGTCAGATAACGGTCCGTCAGAAACCGCGATGAGGGGAAGGGGCCGGGGTGGGAAACTTCTTGGCAGGCAAGGTCGTCGCCGTCACCGGAGCGGGGCGGGGGATCGGCCGGGCGGTCGCCCTCGGCGCCGCAGCCGAGGGTGCGCGGGTCGTCGTCAACGACTACGGAGTCTCCGTCGACGGCTCCGAACCCACCAGTTCCGTCGCCGAGACCGTCGTCAAGGAGATCGAGGCGGCCGGCGGAGAGGCGGTCGCCGTCGCCGACGACATCTCCACGATGGCGGGCGGACAGCGGGTCGTGGACACGGCGGTCGAGACGTACGGGCGGATCGACGGGGTCGTGTGCGTCGCCGGGATCCTGCGGGAACGGATGCTGTTCAACATGGCCGAGGACGAGTGGGATCCGGTGATCGCCACGCATCTCAAGGGCACGTTCACGGTGTTCAGGGCCGCGTCCGCCGTCATGCGCAAGCAGCGGGCCGGAACCCTGGTCGGGTTCACGAGCGGCAACCACCAGGGGTCCGTCTCCCAGGCCAACTACAGCGCGGCCAAGGGCGGCATCATCTCGCTGGTGCGCAGCGCCGCGCTGGGCCTGCACCGGTACGGGGTGACCGCGAACGCGGTGGCTCCGGTCGCGCGTACACGGATGTCCGCCGGCGTCCCGATGGAGCTGACCGAGATCGGCGAGCCGGAGGACGTGGCCGCGTTCGTGGTGTACCTGCTGTCCGACCGGGCTCGGGAGGAACGGATCACGGGGCAGGTGTACACGGTCGCCGGGCCGAAGATCGCAGTGTGGGCGCAGCCGCGGGAGCTGCGCTCGGCGTACGCGGAGGAGGGGTGGACGCCGGAGAGGATCGCGGAGGTTCTGCCGGGGGCGGTGGGGGTGGATCCGATGCCGATGCTGGAGCGGGTGGCGGGGATGGCCCGTGCCGCCGCGGCTGGGGAGCGGCCGAATGCCTGAGAGGGCGGGCGGGCGGTTCGGTTCGTTGGCGGGTGCGGGTGCGGGTGGTGGGTGGTTGCTCGCGCAGTTCCCCGCGCCCCTGAACAGCAGGGGCTGCGCCCCGTGCTTTCGGCCCGCCGACCCATCGCACTTCGGGACCGCAGGACCGTGGGCTCTCAGGCCCGCAGGGGCCTGATCTTCTAGGGGCGCGAGGAACTGCGCGACCAGCCCCCACTCACCCGCAGCCGACAAACGGGAGATGGCATGGACTTCGGGTTCAGTGACGAGGACGAGGCGTTCCGGCGGGACGTGAGGGCGTGGCTGGGGGCGCACGCCGACGTGGGCGGGGACCGGCGGGCCTGGGAACGGACCCTGGGAGCCGCCGGGTGGATCGGGCTCGGGTGGAGCGAGGGCGGATACGGGAACCGGACGGCCACCCTCGTGCAACAGGTCGTGTGGGCCGAGGAGTACGCGCGGGCCGGGCTCCCGGCCCGGTCGGGGCACATCGGGGAGAAGCTGCTCGCGCCGACCCTGATCGCGTACGGGAGCGCGGAGCAGAAGCGGCGGTTCCTGCCGGCGGTCGCGCGCGGCGACGAACTCTGGTGCCAGGGGTACAGCGAACCCGGCGCCGGGTCGGATCTCGCCGGGGTGCGGACGAAGGCGGAGCGTGCGGGGGACGGGTCGTACCGGATCACCGGGCAGAAGATCTGGACCTCGCTCGCCCATGAGGCCGACTGGTGCTTCGTACTGGCCCGTACCGAGGCGGGGTCCGCACGTCACCACGGGCTGTCGCTGCTGCTCGTGCCCATGGACCAGCCGGGGTGCGTCGAGGTGCGGCCGATCCGGCAGATGACCGGGACGAGCGAGTTCAACGAGGTGTTCTTCGAGGGGGCGCACGCCCGCGCGGAGCATGTCGTCGGGGGTGAGGGAAACGGCTGGCGGGTCGCCATGGGCCTCCTCGGCTTCGAGCGAGGCGTGTCGACCCTCGCCCAGCAGATCGGGTTCGAGCAGGAGTTGGGGGACGTCGTACGGGCCGCCGTGGACAGCGGGGCTGTGGACGATCCCGTCGTACGCGACCGTCTCGTACGGCAGTGGGCCGAGCTGCGGGTGATGCGGTGGAACGCCCTGCGCACGCTCGGGGGGCCGGAAGGCGGCGCGGAACCCGGCGCGCCGAGTGTGGCCAAGTTGCTGTGGGGGCGGTGGCATCGGCGGCTCGGGGAGCTGGCGATGGAGGTGCGGGGCGCGGGGGCCGTGGTGGGGCCGCGGGAGTGGTCGGCGGAGGAGCCGTACGCACTCGATCCGTTCCAGCACCTGTTCCTGTTCAGCCGGGCCGACACCATCTACGGCGGTTCGGACGAGATACAGCGCACGATCATCGCCGAGCGGGTGCTCGGTCTGCCGAAGGAGCCGAGAGGCTGAGCTGAGGGGTGGAGCCATGCGCGGAGTGGTGTTCGACGGGAAGCGGGCCGAGGTCGTCGATGACCTGGACGTACGGGACCCGGGACCGGGCGAGGTGTTGGTGGCCGTGTCGGCGGCCGGGCTCTGCCACAGCGACCTGTCGGTGGTGGACGGGACCATCCCCTTCCCCGTTCCCGTGGTGCTGGGACACGAGGGCGCGGGGATCGTCGAGGCGGTGGGCGCGGGGGTCCGGCATGTCCGGCCCGGGGACCATGTGGCCCTGTCCACCCTCGCCAACTGCGGGGCCTGCGCCGACTGCGACCGGGGGCGGCCGACCATGTGCCGCCGGGCGATCGGGCGGCCCACCCGGCCCTTCTCGCGGGGTGGGCGGGAGGTGTTCCAGTTCGCCGCGAACTCCGCCTTCGCGGAGAAGACGGTGGTCAAGGCCGTGCAGGCGGTACGGATACCGGAGGACATTCCGCTGACCTCCGCCGCACTGATCGGGTGCGGGGTGCTGACCGGCGTCGGCGCGGTCCTCAACCGGGCGCGCGTCGACCGGGGCGACGGTGTCGTCGTGATCGGGGCCGGGGGGATCGGGCTCAACGTCGTCCAGGGTGCGCGGATCGCGGGGGCCACGCGGATCGTCGCCGTGGACGCCAATCCGGAGAAGGAGGCGGTGGCGAGGCGGTTCGGGGCCACGCACTTCCTGACGTCCGTGGAGGGCGTGCGGGACATCCTCCCCACCGGCGCCGACCACGCGTTCGAGTGCGTCGGCCGCGTCGACCTCATCCGCCAGGCGATCGACCTGCTCGACCGGCGCGGGCAGGCCGTTCTGCTGGGCGTGCCGGCCGCGACCGCCGAGGCGTCCTTCCTCGTCTCCTCCCTCTACCTGGACAAGTCGATCCTGGGATGCCGGTACGGGTCCTCGCGGCCGCAGCGGGACATCGCGCTCTACGCCGACCTGTACCGGGAGGGCCGGCTGCTGCTGGACGAGCTGGTCACGGCCACGTATCCGGTGGAGGAGTTCGCGAAGGCGGCGCAGGACGCGGGGGAGGGGCGGGTGGCGCGGGCGGTGCTCACCTTCTAGACCACCGGCCGGGTCGATCACGCCCGGTCCCTTCCGCCCGCCCGATCCCTTACGCCCACCCGGTTCTCTCCGCCTTGAACGTCCGCCGGTACGCCGTCGGGGTCACTCCCAGTGCCCCCTGCAGATGCTGCCGCATCGACTGGGCCGTGCCGAAGCCCGCGTCGTGGGCGACCTGGTCGATGGAGAGGTCGGTGGACTCCAGGAGGTGGCGGGCCCGTTCGACGCGCTGCTGGGTGAGCCACTGGCCGGGGCTGATGCCGACCTCCTCGCGGAAGCGGCGCGTGAAGGTGCGGACGGACATGGACTCCTGCTCGGCCATGTCGCGGAGCTGGATCGGCTCGTGAAGGCGCCCCAGGGCCCAGGCGCGGGCGGCGGTCGTGGTCGCGGACTGCGGCTCGGGCACCGGCCGCTGGATGTACTGGGCCTGCCCGCCGTCCCGGTGCGGCGGTACGACCGTGCGCCGGGCCACGTCGTTGGCGACGCCGGTGCCGTGGTCGCGTCGTACGAGATGCAGGCACAGGTCGATGCCGGCCGCGACGCCCGCCGAGGTGAGGACGTCGCCGTCGTCGACGAAGAGGACGTCCGCGTCGACCCGGACCTTCGGGAAGAGCCGCTGGAAGTGCTCGGCGTGGTACCAGTGCGTGGTCGCCGGGCGGCCGTCCAGAAAGCCCGCCGCGGCCAGGACGTAGCCACCGGTGCAGATGGAGACCAGCCGGGTGCCGGGACGGATGTGGGCGAGGGCTGCGGCCAGTTCGGGGGTGAGGACGCCCTCCTCGTGGACCGGGCCGAGTTCGTACGAGGCGGGGACGACGACCGTGTCGGCGGTGGCCAGGGCCTCCGGGCCGTTCGGCACGAGGATCTCGAAGTCGGCGTCCGTCTCCACCGGGCCGGGCGGCCGGATCGAGCAGGTGACGATCTCGTACAGCGGTCGTCCGGCCGCGTTGCGCGCCTTGCCGAAGATGCGCTGCGGGATGCCCAGTTCGAAGGGGAGTAGTCCGTCGAGGGCGAGGACGACGACGCGGTGGCGGCGGTCCGGGGGGTGATGGCCGGTGGGCCCGGCAGCGCGGTCGGCACCGGCCTCGGCCTTGGCGCCGGCCGCGGTCTTGGCACCGGCCGCGGTCTTGGCGCCGGCCTCGGCCTTGGCACCGGCCTCGGTACCGCGCTCGGTGGTCGGCTCGGCGGTCATGGCCCGATCCTAGCGAACGATGTCTCTCCGGCCGCTCGTTCGGACGCGCCGCAGGTCGGACCCTTGATGGCATGCCCCAGACAGCCGACGAGGCCCGTGCCGCCGACGAGGCCCGTGCCGCCGACGAGGCCCCTGCCGCCGCCGACCCCGACTCCGCCGACCACGGCTCCGCTGACCTCGGCTCCGCTGACCTCGGCTCCGCTGACCTCGGCTCCGCTGACCTCGACTCCGCCGACCACGGCTCCGCTGACCTCGGCCCCGTCGGGTCCGACCGCAGCCCCGGCCGTACCCGGCGTGTCCACCGCGCCTGGTTCGTCGCCGCCGTCACCTTCGTGACGATCATCGGGGCGGCGGCCTTCCGTTCGCTGCCGGGTCTGCTGATAGATCCGCTGCACCAGGAGTTCGACTGGTCGCGCAGCACGATCGCGTCGGCGGTCTCGATCAACCTGGCGCTGTACGGCCTGACGGCCCCCTTCGCCGCCGCGCTGATGGACCGTTTCGGCATCCGCCGGGTTGTCGCCGTCGCCCTGACGGTGATCGCGTTCGGGGCCGGTGCGACGGTGTGGATGACCTCGGCCTGGCAGTTGATGCTCTGCTGGGGCCTGCTGGTGGGGCTCGGGTCCGGTTCGATGGCGCTGGCCTTCGCGGCGACCGTCACCGACCGCTGGTTCACCGAACGGCGCGGCCTGGTCTCGGGCATCCTGACCGCCGCCTCGGCGTCCGGGCAGCTGATCTTCCTCCCCTTGCTGTCGTGGATCGTCTCCGAGCGCGGCTGGCGGCCCGCCTCCGTCACCGTCGCCCTCGCCGCCCTGGCCGTCGTCCCCTTCGTCTGGCTGCTGCTGCGCGACCACCCGGCGGACGTGGGGCTGAAGCCGTACGGGGCGAAGGAGTTCGTGCCGAAGCCGGGGCCGGTTCCGGGAGCGGCGCGGCGGGCGGTGAAGGTGCTCGTCTCGGCGATGCGGACCGGGCCGTTCTGGCTTCTCGCCGGTACGTTCGCGATCTGTGGGGCCTCCACCAACGGCCTCATCCAGACCCACTTCATACCTGCCGCCCACGACGAGCACATGCCCGTCAGGGCGGCGGCCTCGCTGCTCGCGGTCATCGGGGTCTTCGACGTCCTCGGCACGATCGCCTCGGGCTGGTTCACGGACCGCTTCGACTCGCGTCGGCTGCTGGCGGTGTACTACGCGTTCCGGGGCATCTCGCTCCTCTTCCTCCCGCTCCTGCTGGCGCCCGCCGTCCATCTCCCGATGATCTTCTTCATCGTCTTCTACGGCCTCGACTGGGTTGCCACCGTCCCGCCCACCATGGCCCTGTGCCGCGAGCACTACGGCGAGGACAGCGCCATCGTCTTCGGCTGGGTCCTCGCCTCCCACCAGCTCGGCGCCGCCCTCGTCGCCTTCCTGGGCGGCCTCGCCCGCGACATCTTCGGTACGTACGACGTCGTCTGGTACGCCTCGGGCGCGCTGTGCGCGGCGGCGGCACTGATGGCGCTGGTGATACGGAGGCGGGGGGTGGGGAGGGTGGGGGTCTCCTGAGCCGTTCCGCAGATCCGACCGGGACTCAGTGCGGGGCAACCGTTTGGTCCGGGGCACACTCCCCGTGAGGGGGAGGGGTGCTGGTGATGGACATGGCGACGGCTGGGGTGGCGGCGGAGGGCACGGTCCGGAAGGGGGCCGCGCCGTCGGCGGTGGCGATGGCGGTGCTGTGCGTGGAGGGCGCGCTGCTGTGTGCGGTGCTGTTCCTGGTGGGACTCGGTGAGTCGCCGGGGCTCGGGGGCGGAGAGGCTTTCGCGGCGTTCGCCGTGGCCCCACTGCTGCTCCTGCTCGTCCTGTTCGCCGCCACCGTTCTGACCGTGGTGTACGTCCTCCCGGCCGTCCTGCTCGCCCACTGGACCGCACGGCAGCTGACCGGCCGTGTCGCCTGGTGGTGGATCCCGCCCGCCTGCACCCTGTGGGTGCTCCCCGCCCTGATCGTCCCGTCCTGGCACCTCACCGCCCTCGCGCTCTACGCGGCGGTCCTGCCCCCGGCCCTGGCCGCGCACCACACCCTCGTGCGCGCCGACGCGGGCCGACCCGTCCAGCCCTGCGCGGCGATCCTCACGTGGGGAGCGTTGGTCGTGCTGTGTGTGGTGGTCGTGGGTGGGGTGGTGGTGCGGTAGGCGGGCGTGGGGGTAACGGGGGCCCGAGGGTCGGGGGCTGCCTGGCCGGGCCCTCAAGGAGGCGCTTCAGTCGGCGCACTCGAACGAGTGGCGCCCAACCTTGCTGTCATGGCCTGAGCTGCCCGAACCGCCCCCTGTGGAACAGCAGCGGGCGCGTCGCCTCGTCGTCCGTGCCCAGCGCCTTCACCCGGCCCACCACGATCAGGTGGTCGCCGCCGGTGTGGACGGCGTGGATCGTGCAGTCGATCCAGGCGGCGGCGCCGGTGAGGCGGGGGGAGCCCGTGGCGGGGGCCGGGGTGTGGGCTACACCGGCGAACTTGTCCGCGCCGCTCACCGCGAAGCTCCGGCACAAGTCGCCCTGGTCCGCGCCGAGTACGTTCACGCAGAAGACGCCCGCGCGGGCGATCCGGGGCCAGGTCGTCGACGTACGGCCGACCATGAACGCGACCAGCGGCGGATCGAGCGAGAGGGACGAGAACGACTGGCAGGCGAAGCCGGCGGGGCGGTCGGCGGGCAGGCCGTCGAGGTGTCCGGTGAGGTGTTCGGTGAGGGCGGGGGCGTCGGCCGACCGGGTCGACGGCGGTGCGGTGATCACCGTGACACCCGTCGCGAAGTTGCCCAGTACGCGCCGGAATTCGGCCTGGTCCACCGGCGCGCGCTCGTCCTCGCCCACGCAGCGCAGCTCGGGGCGCGGCAGTGCTTCGACGACCGCTTCCGGGTGCGTCGTCCTACGGCTTCTGTCCGCCGGGTCCGCCCTCAGATAGCGGACGGCGGCGGCTGCCATTCCAGCGTGTCCCATCACATCACCATTGGAGCTGACGGATCGTCAGAAGTGAAGTGGGGTCCCGTAACGGTTCTTCCGGGCGTCAGCGGCCCTCGTAGCGCGGTGTCCGTCGTTCCACGAAGCTCGCCACGCCCTCCTGGGCGTCCGCCGTCGTCATGTTGATCTCCTGCGCGGCGGCCTCGGCGGCGAAGGCGGTGGCGCGGTCGGTGTCGAGGGAGGTGTTGACCAGGTGTTTGGTCAGTGCAAGGGCGCGGGTCGGGCCGGCGGCGAGACGCTCGGCCCACTCGCGGGCCGTCTTCTCCAGGTCCGGGGCGGGAACGACACGGTTGACGAGGCCGAGGCGCTCCGCGTCGGCGGCGGACAGGGCGTCGCCGAAGAACATCAGCTCCTTCGCCCGGTGGGGGCCGACGAGGCGGGGGAGCAGATACGCGCCGCCGCCGTCGGGGACGAGGCCGCGCCGTACGAACACCTCGATGAAACGGGCCTCCTCGGCCGCCAGTACGAGGTCGCAGGCGAGGGCGAGATGCGCGCCGATACCGGCCGCCGTACCGTTCACCGCCGCGATCACCGGCTTCTCGCAGTCGAGGACGGCCGCGACGAGCCGCTGGGCGCCGAGGCGGATCACGCGCGCCACGTCACCGGCCACGCGCGCCCCGCTGCCGGTCGCCGATCCGCCGCCCGCCGGTCCGCTGCCGGTCGCCGATCCGCCGCCGTTCGCCGCGTCCCGAAGGTCCGCCCCCGCGCAGAAGCCCCGGCCCGTCGCGGTGATGACGACCGCGCGTACGGCGGGGTCGGCGGAGGCGTCGGCGAGGAGGTGGATGAGGCGTTCCCGCTGGTCGGGGGTGATCGCGTTCATCGCTTCGGGGCGGTTGAGGGTGATCCATGAGACGGCGTTGTCAGTGGCGTGCCGTATCAATGAGTCACGGGATTTTTCGGGATGTTCAGAGGGGGAAGCGGACATGTGGGTGCTCCTGTTGCTACGAGGAGTGATGGTGGCCCTGGGTGTGCTGCGCCGGCGCTCAGCGGCACACCGCCAGCGCGTCCAGGGCCACGGCCCCCTGCCCCCTCGGCAGCACCATGAGCGGGTTGATGTCCAACTCCGCGATCTCGTCCCCGAGTTCGAGCGCCATGCGCTGTACACGGAGCACGACCTCCACGAGGGCGTCCACGTCGGCCGGGGGAGCCCCGCGCACCCCGTCCAGCAGGGCCCGCCCGCGCAGTTCGGCGAGCATGGCGTGGGCCTGGTCCTCGGCGAAGGGGGGCACGCGTACGGCGGAGTCGCGCAGGACCTCCACGAGGACACCGCCGAGGCCGACCGTGACCGTGGGCCCGAAGAGGTCGTCGTGGGTGACGCCCACGACCATCTCCACACCTCGCTCGACCATCTGGCACACCAGCACCCCGTCGAGGGGGACGTCCTCGTAGCGGGCGATGTCGGTCAGTTCGCGATAGGCGTCGCGGATCTGGCTCGCGGAGGTCAGACCCATCTTCACCAGGCCGAGTTCCGTCTTGTGGGCGATGCGGGCGCCGGACGCCTTCATCACCACCGGGTAGCCGACGAGGCTCGCCGCGCGTACGGCCGCCGCCGCGCTGGTCACCAACTGCTCGCGCGGCACGCGAATCCCGTACGCGCGCAGCAGCTGCTTGGCCGCGTGCTCGCTCAGCTGCTGCCCCGGCCGCATCAGCGCCTTCGCCTTGCGGAAGGAGGGGGAGGGGGAGCGCGGTGCCTCGTCGAAGGGGGAGCGGTAGGCGCTGGTGAAGCGGGTGTGGTCCAGGTGGGCGCGGACGGCCGTGATGCAGTTGGCGAAGGTACGGAAGGTCGCCACCCGGGACGACCCCAGCAGCGTCTCGCGGTACGCGGCCTCGGTGCCCACCGGCGACCCCCACACCACGCACACCAGCTTGTCCGTCCGCTCCGCCGCGGCCACCAGGTCCTGGGCGAGCTTGTCGCTCATCGGTGGGAAGGGGCCCGTGATGGGACAGATCAGCACCCCCACCGCCGGGTCGTCGAGGATCGCGTCGAGGATGCGGGGTCCGCGCCAGTCGCCCACGGGGTGGCCGCCGTTGTCCACGGGGTTGGCCACGCTCAGATAGTCGGGGATCCACTGGTGCAGCTCGGCCTGCTTGGCCTCGGAGAGCATGGGGAGGGGCAGTCCGGCCTCGGTGGCCAGGTCGGCGAAGTGCGCGCCCGTGCCGCCCGAGATCGAATAGACGACGACGCCCTCGGGCCTCGGGGCGGCCGAGCCCAGGGTGGTCGAGTCCGGGGTGCGGGGCCGGCGGGCCCGCGCCAGCAGGGTGGCCGTGTCCTGGAGTTCGTCGAGTCCGTCGACACGGATCACGCCGAACTGCCGCATCGCCGCGTCGACCACCGCGTCCGCGCCGGTCAGCTTGCCGGTGTGGGAGGCGGCGGTGCGGGCGCCGGTCTCGGTGCGGCCGACCTTGACGGCGACGACGGGCACACCGCGCCGGGCGGCCCGGTCGGCGGCGAGGAGGAAGGCGCGGCCGTCCTTGAGGCCCTCGACGTAGGCCGCGATGGCGCCGACCTCGGGGCGTTCGGCGAAGTAGGAGATGAAGTCGGCGGTCTCCAGATCGGCCTCGTTGCCGGTGGGGGCCCAGTGGGAGAGGCGGATGCCGAGTTCCTGGAGGGAGAAGACGGGGCGGCCCTGGTGGCCGGACTGGGTGATCAGCGCGATCGCCGGGCCGTCGAGGTCGTCGCGGAAGTGCTCGAAGGCGTTGAGGTTGGTGTTGGGGCCGAGCAGCCGCAGACCGTCGGCGCGGGCCACGGCGGCGGCCAGCCGCTCCTGCGCGGCGGCGCCCTCCTCGCCGGTCTCGGCGAAACCGGAGGCGAAGGCGACGGCGAACTTCACCTTGGCCTCGGCCAGTTCGTCGATCACGGGGAGCGGATCGGAGAGGAGCAGTACGGCGAGATCGACCTGTTCGGGCAGGTCGGCGACGGAAGGGGCGCAGGGGATGCCGAAGACCGACTCGCGCGTGGGGTGCACGGGGTGCAGCCTGGCGCCGACCCGTTCGGACCAGGCGAGCAGCTGCCGGGTGATCCCGGTGTTCGGCCGACCCTCCGTGTCCGAGGCGCCGACGACGGCCACGGATTCAGGTCGGAAGAATCGGTCCAGATCGGGGACGTCGGCGTACAGCGGGCGTCCGCTGACGTCGAGGTCGCCGGCCTCGGCGGGCCTGCCGTGCACGACCTGCGTCGGGTGCTCGCCGCACGCGATGGCCCGGGCCCGGCGGGAGTCGGTGGTGAGGGTGCCGTGGGTTGATCCAAGCATCGGTCCGCCCGCTCCTGTGTGACAGCCAATTCAGTGACGTGACGCATTCACGTTTCTGACGACACGTCAGATCTAAGACTACTGAACTGACGGTGTGTCAGGAATGGGTGTGCGAGCAAAGTTACGCGGCAGTAAGGAAGTTGTACCCGTGTGGGGTGGCGGTCAGACGTCTACGAGCGAGTCTGTCTACGGCCGAACGCGGAGCGGGGGCGTTCGCCTTGAGGTTGCGTGTGGGCGGCACGGTGACGCCCGGGGCGGTGGGTGCGGTCGGGGTACGTCCGTGGAACGGGGGCGAGGGGTGGAGCTGGGGGTGGGGGTGGGGCTGGGCCGAGCCGGGGCTTGGACCTGGGCCCGCGCCTGGGGCCTGGCCGCAGGCCCCAGGGGTGCCGGGCCGGCAGGTCGCCACTGGTCAGGCGACGGCCGGCTGGCCAGGTGGCCCGGTTCGCCCGGTGACCCGGTCGCCAGGTGCTCCGTGGCCCGGTTCGCCCGGTGACCCGGTCGCCAGGTGCTCCGGTGGCCCGGTCGCCAGGTGGTCCGATCGCCCGCTGGCCCGGGCCGCCCGGCTGTTCGTCAGTGCGTGGCGCGGATCTGTACGGTGACCGCGTCGCGGGTGGCGACCCCGCCCGTCTTCGCGACCGTCCTGGCGATTTTCTCGGCGTCGAGGGCGAGTTCGCGGAACATGCCGCTGATGGGGTTGGTGAAGCCGGTGAAGTAGAGGCCGGGGGCGTTCTTGGGGGAGCGGGCCCCGTGCACGACAGGCTTCCCGCGTTCGTCTAGCACGTCGAGGTGTCCGACGAGCCCTTCCAGGGCGCGCCGGTAGCCGGTGGCGGCGATCACGGCGTCGGTCTCGATGCGGGTGCCGTCGCCGAGGGCGACCTTGCCGTCCTCGAACCCCTCGACCGAGCCGACGATCTCGACCTTGCCCTTCCGCACGGCGTCGATGAGCCCGACGTCCTGCACGGGAATGGAGCCCTCGTTCACCCGGGAGTAGAGGCCGGTGTCGGGCCGGGTCAGGCCGTGCGCCGACAGGTCCGGCACGCTGAGCTTCGCCATGGGCTTGGCGAGGCGGTCCACGAGGGCCACCGGCAGCCGCCGTACGACGACGCCCGTGTACTGGGCCGCCCATCCGGCGGTCGAGCGGCGCACGATGTGCGGGGCCGTCCGCACCGCGAGCCGGACGCGCGCCGCCCCGCCCTCGACGAGGTCGACGGTGATCTCGGCGCCGGTGTTGCCGATGCCGACGACGAGGACGTCACGGCCGGCGTAGGGCTCGGGGTTGCGGTACTCGGAGGCGTGCACGAGTTCGCCGGTGTACGAGTCGCGGCCGGGCCAGTCGGGGATGTGGGGCGTGTGGTTGTAGCCGGTGGCGACGACGACCGCGCCGCCGGTCAGCTCGCGGCCGCCGGTGGCGTGCAGCAGCCAGCCGGTGCCGTCGGCGCTCCGCTCGACGCGGGACACCTCGACGCCGGTCACGATCTCCAGTTGGTGCACCTCGGCGTACTTCTCCAGGTAGCGCACCACGTTGTCCCGCGACACCCACCGGCCGAAGCGGCGCGGCATGGGCAGGCCGGGCAGGCCCGACAGGCGCCGGGTCGTGTGCAGGTGCAGCCGGTCGTAGTGCCGCCGCCAGGACGCCCCGACCCCGTCCGCCTTCTCCAGCACCACGGCCCGCACCCCTTGGGCCCGCAACGCGTACGCGACGGCCAGCCCGCCGGGGCCGCCGCCGATCACATAGACGGGGCGGTCGGAGGCGGGAGTCGCGGAAGCTTTGGAGTCGGCCATGCGACCGAGCGTATTCACGCCCTCACTTGTTGGGTCTCGGTCAAGCCCGGAATTGGTTGCGGATTGATCACGGGTGTAGGAGACGTGGGTGGGATCTGTGGCGTAGGTCTCTTGGAATGTGGGGGCGGGGTGGTGGGCGCGGGGTGGTGGGGCGCGGGGGGTGACGGTCGGGGGTGCACTCCTTGGGGCCGCACCCCCGACCGGCCGGCATGTGGTGGCGGTCCATGGCGGACCGCCTTCCGTCGGCCCGCCCGCGCCTCTTGCGCATCCACCCCCCATCCGCTGAACTGACGTACCGTCAGAAACCCCGCGCGGATGCGGAAGGGCGGCTTCGATGGACACGATCTGGCTCTCTGGGGCCGAATGGCTGGCCGTACTTCGTATCGGGCTCGGCCTGTGGTGGCTGGAGAGTTGGCGGCACAAGGACAAGAAGGCCTGGTCGGAGGGGGCCGGGATCGCGTGGGCGGCCGGGGTGGCGGAGAAGCACCGGTGGGGGGCGGTGCGGAGCGGGTTCGACGTGGTCGTCAAGCCTCGGCCGCGCACCATGGGCTATGTCGTCGTCTACGCCGAACTCGCCCTCGGGCTGGGGCTGATCCTCGGAGTTCTCACGCCGGTCGCGCTCGTGGGCGGGCTGCTGCTCAACCTCCTCTACCTCGTGCTGATGATCCACGACTGGGCCGAGCAGGGGCAGAACTCGATGATGGCGCTCATCTCGGTGGTGGGGCTGTTCGGGATGTCCTGGCAGACGTGGTCCGTCGACAGTGCGCTGGGGCTGTTCTGATGGGGTGGGTCTAGTGGGTGGTGCCGGTGCCGCGCGGTTCGATCTGCCCGAGGCCGACGAGTTCACCCGTACGTACTGGGACGCCGCCGCCGACGGACGGCTGCTCCTGAGGCGGTGCGGGGCCGCGGACTGCGGGCGCGCCCACCACTATCCGCGCGAGTTCTGCCCGTACTGCTGGAGCGAGGACGTGCGCTGGGAGGAGGCCTGCGGGCGCGCCACGCTCTACACCTGGTCCGTCGTCCACCGCAACGACCTGCCGCCCTTCGGGGAGCGTACGCCGTACGTTCCCGCGGTGGTCGATCTCGTCGAGGGGCCGCGGATGATGACCGAGGTCGTGGAGTGTGGGCAAGGGGAGGGTGAACTACGCATGGGGATGGGGTTGGAGGTCGTCTTCCGGGAGGGCGGGGGCTTCGTGGTGCCCGTATTTCGCGCGCGTTCGTGAAGGGGCGCACGTTTCAATGAGGGCGTGAGCCGTACTGATGAGCGATCCTCCGGTCCGTTCCCCGATCCTTCCCGCCGGCCGTCCGCCGGTCCGCACGGTCCGCGCGGTCGCGGGCTGAGGCTGTGCGCCTGGGACGCCGAGTCCGAAGCGGATGTGGAGGCGTGGTTCCTGGGGCGTACCGATCCGGACCTCCGGCGGTGGAACACGCCCAAGACCCTGGACGGGAGTCTCGAAGACGCCCGGGAGTCCCTGCGGCGGCGGGCCGAGTCCGACGCGGAGGGGAGGACCGTGTCCTTCCGGGTCACGGACGCGGAGAGCGGGGTGACACTCGGGCTGGTCGGGCTGAGCGGGATCGACGCGTTCATGCGGAGGGCCGTCGTCGGCTACTGGGTGCTGCCCGAGGCCCGTGGCCGCCGGGTCGCCACCCGCGCCCTCGACCTGGCCGCCCGCTGGGCCTTCACCGAGTTCGGTATCCACCGGCTCGAACTCGACCATGTCGTCGGCCACGCCGCGTCCTGCCGTGTCGCCGAGCTGTGCGGGTTCCCGTACGAGGGGACCATGCGCGGGGCGACGTTCGACGAGGGGCGTCACGACGCCTTCCGGGACGCGCACCTGCACGCACGGCTGGCCACGGACCCTACGCCGGAAGGAATCTGATGAGCACGGGTGACGAGAACACGTTCGGGGCCGGGTACGAGGCCGTCGACGACCCCGACGGCTACTTCGGCGAGGCCGTCGCCGCGCACTACGACGACCCCTCCTCCGACATGTTCGGCGCGGAGACCGTCGACCCGGCCGTGGAGCTGATCGCCGGTCTCGCGGGCGGGCCCGGAGGGGACGCTCGGGCGCTGGAGTTCGGGGTCGGCACCGGACGGATCGCCCTGCCGCTCGCCCGGCGCGGCGTGCCGGTGCACGGCATCGACATGTCGCGGGCCATGGTGGAGCGGATGCGGGCCAAGCCGGGCGGCGCGGACATCGGGGTCACCATCGGGGACTTCGCCACGACCCGGGTGGCCGGCCCCGGCTTCACCGTCGCCTACCTCGTCTTCAACACGATCAACAACCTGCTCACGCAGGACGCCCAGGTGGACTGCTTCCGTAACGCCGCCGCGCATCTCGTGCCCGGCGGCTGCTTCGTGATCGAGGTCGGGGTGCCGGACCTGCGGAGGCTGCCGCCGGGGCAGAACACGGTGCCGTTCCATGTCGGTCCGACGCGGCTGGGGTTCGACACGTACGACGTGGCGACGCAGGGTATGCGATCGCACCACATGGTGGTCGTCGAGGGGCGGCCGGAGTACCGGTCGATCCCGTTCCGGTACGTCTGGCCGGCCGAGCTGGACCTGATGGCCCGGCTGGCCGGGATGCGGCTGCGGGACCGCTGGGCGGGGTGGAAGGGGGAGCCGTTCACGAACGACAGCACCAATCACGTGTCCGTGTGGGAGAAGGCGTGAGAGTGGGAGAAGGCGTGAGAGTGGGAGGAGGCCTGAGAGTGGGAGAAGGCCTGAGTGCGGGAAACGTCTGAGGCGGCGGTCCGCGGTTCGGCCGGGACCTGACCAGGCCTGACCGCGGCCGTCGGCCCCGGCACAGCCCGCTCACAGCCGCACTTCAGAAACGCTTCAGCTCCGCCCCCGACCTTGGGCGCATGACTGAGAACGCGCACGCCCACCCTCACCCGCACGACCACACCCATACCCACGGTCACCGCCCCCGCACCCCCGAAGCCCAGCGCACCCGCCGCTGGTTCATGAACAAGGCGCTGCTGGCCGGCGGTGTCGCCGCCGTGGCGACGATGACCGGCTGTTCGTCGGGCTCGTCAGGTACGGCGAGTTCGTCCTCGTCCTCGGCCGCCCCGAACGGCATGCCCTCCGGCGCCCCGGGTGGTGGCGGAGGAGGTATGGGGCCGGGCGCCAGCGCGGTGAAGTACGCCGACTTCGTCGGGGTCACGACGGACGGCAAGGTCGTGGACGACCTGTACTCCATCCATTCCACCGACGTGTCCACCGACAAGGTGGTCCAGAAGGCGCAGGCCTTCCTGGACGGGCTGACCAGCGCGGAGAAGAAGGCCTCCGTCTTCGACGTGGAGGACGACGAGTGGCTGGCCTGGAGCAACGTCGACGGCTACGAGCGCGAGGGCGCCCGCATGGGCGACCTGACCGAGAAGCAGCGCGAACTCGGCTACGCGCTCCTTGGCGCCGCGCTCTCCGCCGACGGGCTCACCCAGTCCCGCAACATCATGAAGCTGAACGCGTTCCTCGGTGAGTACAGCGGCGGCGGCAGGGACACCCTCACCGAGGGCGCCTACTTCTTCACGTTCATGGGCACGCCGTCCACCAGTGAGCCGTGGGGCTTCCAGTACGAGGGCCACCACCTGGCCATCAACTACTTCGTCCTCGGCGACCAGGTCGTGATGACCCCGACCTTCATGGGCTCCGAGCCGACGTCCGCCACGTACAACGGCGAGAAGATCACCACGTTCAAGAAGGAGACCAAGGCCGGCCTGACCGTCCTGCGCGCTCTCACCGACGCCCAGCGCAAGAAGGTCATCTCGTCCGAGTCCAAGGCCGGTGACAACCTGAAGGCCGGGGCCGGCCAGGACAACCTCAAGCTCGCCCACCAGGGCCTCGCCGCCGCCGACTGGACCGACGCCCAGCGCGACAAGCTCCTCGCCCTCGTCCGCGTCTACGTCGGCAACATGGCCGACGCCCACGCCGACGTGAAGATGAAGGAGGTCGAGGAGCACCTCGACGACACGTACTTCTACTGGATCGGCGAGACCGACGACGACTCGGCCTTCTACTACCGCGTGCACAGCCCGGTCGTCCTCATCGAGTACGACGCCCAGTCCCCGCTCGGCTACAACCCCGACGGCAGCAGTAGCAGTAGCAGTAGCAGTAGCGGCAACGGTGGCGGCGGTATGGGTGGTCCCGGCGGCACCCCCACCCAGCAGCACATCCACACCATCATCCGCACGCCCAACGGGGGCGACTACGGCATCGATCTCCTCAAGCTGCACCTGGACAACGACCACTGACGTCGTTCGCCCCGCCGGGCAGCCCAGCCTGTCTGTCAGAACTGCCCGACGTACGTCAGGGCCACAGCAGCCCGGTGACCCAACCGCCGCCCTCCCGCCGGTAGTCCAGTCGGACGTGGCGTCGCCGCGCGTCCCCCTGGAAGAACTCCACCTCGTCCGGTTCCACGACGTACGCCGTCCAGGAGGGCACGGCCACGTCCGGCTCTTGCTCGGCACGGGTCCAGGCGACCTCCGAGGCGTGCTCCAACTCCTCGTAGGAGGAGAGGACTTCGCTCTGCCGGCCCACGAGGGCGGCGGCCAGCGCACCCGTCGAACGGGCGTGCAGATCGGCGTGGGCGACCTCGGCGGGTTCGACCGTGACCCGGCCCCGCACCCGGACCTGGCGGCCGAGGAGGGGCCAGTAGAAGCCGAGGGACGCGTAGGGGCGGGCCGCGAGGTGGCGTCCCTTGCGGCTGCCGGAGTGCGAGGCGAAGTGCCAGCCCCGCGCGTCCACGTCGTGCAGCATCACCGTACGGACGTCCGGCCGCCCCTCCGCGTCCGCCGTGGCCAGCGACATCGTGTGCGGTTCCACCTCCCCGGCCGCCACGACCTCCCCGAACCATGCGGCGAAGAGCGACACCGGGTCGGCGGGGGCCGCGGCCGGATCGAACAGTGGCAGGGCGCTGACCTGCGGATCCCAGACCCGCAGCCCGCGCAGGGCCTCCACGAACTCGGACGGCCGGGCGGGGGCCGGGGAGGCGGGCCGCGGCTGGGAAGGGGGCTCGATCATGGGTGGGACGGTCTCACACCGAGCCCAGGTCGGACGAGACCCACCTCTCGGGGCGCATACGGATGATGACCTGTTCGCCGTGGCTCTTCGAGGCGAAGTCGACGTAGCCGTCGACCTTTTCGGCCGGGAGGTAGCGGGCCGAGATCTCGCGGAGGTCGTCGAGGCCGGCGGGGGACGTGTCGGTGACGGGGCCCTCGACGGAGACGTAGCGGATCGTGGGTTCGAGCCGGTCGACCATCAGGGAGAAGCGGCCGGCGGCCTGGATCAGCCGGTTCTTGCGGGTGTCCAGCCCGGTCATGACCCAGATGTCGCCTCCGGGTTCGTACTGGTACCAGATCGGCACCGTCAACGGTGCTCTGCCCTCCCCGGCGTCCACCGCCAACGCGGCCACATGCGCCTCGGCCAGAAACTCCTCGCGCTCCTTGCGGGACAGTGCCATGTCGCTTCCTCCGGGGCTGCTGCGGGGACGCCTTCGTCTGCCGAGTCGGTTCAGCGCCCCCGTCCCGCCCCGTATTCCGGCGCCGGGCGAAGACGCCGGGGCTCGCGGAACGGCAGCCGTCAGCCGAAGCCGTCAGCCGAAGCCGTCAGTCGAAGCCGTCAGTCGAAGCCGTCAGCCGACCGTGAAGGCCGTGTCCCCGAAGTCCGCCACCACCCGCAGTTCCCCGCCCAGCGCACGGATGTAGGCCCGCAGGGTCGCCACCTCCGTGCGGTCGATCTCGCCGTGCTCGATGGCGGAGATACGAGGAGTCGACACCCCCATGGAGTCCGCGATGTCGCGCTGCGTGAGGTCCTGTTCGCGCCGCAGCTCGGCGAGGTTGTAGGCGCGGATCTCGGCGAGGAGGCGGTTCATGTCGGCCCGCTTCTCCGCCTCGGATCGCACCGCGAGCCCAGCGGCCCGCCGTTGCTCGTCGGCTCGACGCTTGACATCCTCCCAGCGGACGGTGCTCATTCGTACTCCCTTGTTTCCAGTTCTGCGATGTGGTCCTGGTAACGCTTCTCGGCGACCGGAATGTTGGTGTCGTACCAGCCGCCCCAATTGCCGGCCTTGTCTCCCGCGACCAAGAGGACAGCCCGACGTACGGGGTCGAAGGCGAACAGGATCCGGATTTCGCTCTTTCCTGCTGAGCCGGGTCTCAGTTCTTTCAGGTGGCGCTGTTCCGTTCTTTCAGGTGGTGCTGTTCCGCGCCCTTGATCCGGTCGACGAGCGGACGGCCGAGCGTGGGGCCGAACAGCGACAAAGTATCGATGGCGTCCTCCACCAAGGGTGGGGCCTGCTGCGGCAGCGCACCGGGCACAAGGCCCCCGGCCGGGTCGAGGACGTTCCCGCCCCGTACACGAGTCTGCGGTGCAGTGCCTGTGGTTGGATCGACAAGAACTCGCGCAAGAGCCAAGCCGAGTTCGTCTGTTCCTCCTGCGGCTTCGCCTGCAACGCGGACACCAACGCGAGTATCAACGTCGCGGCAGGACAGGGCGGGATCCCCCGCCCCCGGCGGACAGCCGGTGCCGGAGGGACGACACCGCCCAACCAGCGGCCGAACGTCCGTGAACCTCAGCCCGAACGGGTTGGAATCCCCCTCTTTCAAGAGGGGGAGGATGTCAAGCCGCCACTTCCGCGACGAAGATCCCTTCCCATCGAGCCACGCGCAGGAAACTAATGCAAGCGTTAAGCGAGGGGCTCTGATCAGGCCTGATTCGCCCGAACGGGTGACTGTGCCCCTCACCCCCGTCCCAGCACGACCGTCCCCGAGGAGCAGAACCAGCCGCCCGTGCCCGAGGCGACCGCGAGGCGGGGCAGGTGGCCGTCGGCGGCTCGGATCTGGCGGTCGCCCGCCTCGCCGCGTAGCTGGCGTACGGCTTCGACGAGGAGGAAGAGGCCGCGCATGCCGGGGTGCTGGGCGGAGAGGCCGCCGCCGTCGGTGTTGACGGGCAGGTCGCCGGTGAGGGTGAGGCGGTTCTTCTCGACGAAGGCCCCGCCCTCGCCCTTGGCGCAGAAGCCGAGATCCTCCAGGGTCACGAGAGTCATGTAGGTGAAGGCGTCGTAGATCTCGGCGAAGTCGATCTCGGCGGGGCGCACGCCGGCTCGTTCGAAGGCCAGGCGGCCGCTGACCGCCGCCGGGGAGACCGTGAAGTCGGGCCACTCGGACATGGTCGTGTGGGAGGCGTACTCGCCGGTGCCGAGGATCCAGACGGGAGTCGCCGGCCGGCAGTCCCTCACGTACTCCTCCGCCGCCAGCAGGATTGCCGCGCCGCCGTCGGAGCGTATGCAGCAGTGCAGTTTGGTGAACGGGTCGGCGATCGGCGTGGAGGAGAGGACGTCGTCGACGGTGATCGGGGTGCGGAACATCGCCTCCGGGTTCGCCGCCGCGTTGGCACGGGCCTGTACGGCGACGGAGGCCAGCTGCTCCAGGGTCGTGCCGTACTCGTGCATGTGGCGGCGCGCGGCCATGGCGTACTTGGCGATCAGGGTGTGCCCGTACGGGACCTCGAACTGGAGGGGGCCGCGGGCCCCGAAGGAGAGGTTGCCGGTGCGGCGGCCCGCCCTGATGTCCGCGCGGGAGGTGGAGCCGTAGACGAGGAGCACGACGTTCGCATGCCCGGCTGCGATCGCGTCCGCCGCGTGCGCCGCCATGACCTCCCAGGTCGAGCCCCCGACCGAGGTGGAGTCCACCCAGGTGGGCCGCAGGCCCAGGTACTCCGCCACCTCCACCGGCGCCAGTGTGCCCAGGCCGGCCGACGCCAGGCCGTCGATGGCCGTGCGCTCCAGTCCCGCATCGGCGAGGGCCCGGCGGGCGGCCTGAGCGTGCAGCGCGTACGGGGTCGCGTCGTCCACCCGGCCGCAGTCGGACAGTGCGGCCCCGACGACGGCGACCTTCCGGCCGCCGCCACGAGGCGCCGCGTCACGACGGCCACCGGGTCCGGGCGTAGCAGGCGCAGCGGTCATGAATCTGACGGTACATCAGATGGGTGCTCGGCAGCCCTGTGCTTCGGTAGTCTTCCGCCCTAATATGACGGACCGTCAGATTGAGACGGTAAACGTTGGGGGAGTGGAAGGGGGACCGCCCATGGATGCCCGCTTCACCGCCGAGCAGGAGGAAATCCGGCGCACGGTAAGGGAGTTGCTGCTCAAGCGCTGTGGTCCGGAGGAGGTCAGGGCCGCCGTGCGGACGGGAGAGGGGTACGACGGCGGCTTGTGGGCCGCCTTCTCCGAACAGCTCGGACTGCCGGGGCTCGCCCTCCCCGAGGCGTACGGCGGTGTCGGTTGCTCCGTGACCGAACTGGCCCTGGCCGGTGAGGAGGTGGGGCGTGCTCTCGCGCCCTCGCCGCTGCTGTCCACCTCCGTCCTCGTCGCCCCCTTGGTCCTCGCCCTCGGCACCGAACGGCAGCGCGCCGATCTGCTGCCCCTCCTCGCCTCGGGCCGGCTCACCGCGGCCCTCGCGGTACCGGGCACCGCCCTCGCCACCGCGCTGGCGCTGACCGGTGACAACGAGGGCGCGTGGGCCGGCGGCGGCCGCGCAGGAGGCGTCCAGGCGCGACGCGTCGGGGACGGGTGGCGGCTCTACGGGGAGGCCGGGCAGGTGCTCGACGGGCACAGCGCGGGGATGCTGCTCGTGGCCGCGCATGCCGGAGGGTACGCCCGCTCGCGGACGCTGCTGTTCCTCGTGCGGGAGGAGACGGATGCCGGTGGGAGCCTCGTACGGGTGCGGCAGACCTCCGTCGACGAGACGCGGCCGGTGGCGCGGCTCGAACTACGGGATGTGGAGGCCGAGTTGCTGGGGGCCGATGTCGGCTCCGGCCCCGGTGCCGACGTCGGGGGTGGGGTGTTGTCGGCCCTGTCCGAGGTCGGGGACGCGGCCGCCGCCGTGCTCGCCGCCGAGGCCGTGGGCGCGGCCGACCGGGCGTTGGAGCGGACGGTCGCGTATGCGCGGCAGCGCGAGCAGTTCGGGCGGCCGATCGGGTCGTTCCAGGCGGTGAAGCACCGGCTCGCGGATGTGTACGTGCGGGTGCGGGCGGCCCGGTCGGCCGCGTACTACGCGGCCTGGGCGGCGGCCGCCAGGCCCGGCGGAGGGGGCGGCGGGGGCGGTGAGCGGGCCGGTGGGCCGGCGCTGGCCCAGGCGCTGGAGGCGTTGCGGGTGGCCGCCGGGGAGGGCATCCAGTTGCACGGGGGGATCGGGTTCACCTGGGAGCACGAGGCACAGCTGTACTTCAAGCGGGCCGCGGGGGACGAGGCGCTCTTCGGGCCGGTGCACCGGCTGCGGGGGCGGGCGGCGGACATGGCGGGGGTCTTCACGGTCGGTGGGCTCGCGCCCGGCGGGCCGGGCGAGCAGAGGGAGGTGCGGGGCTGATGGCTTCGAGGAGGGCGGCCGGGATGACAGCGGGCACGGCGGAGCGGATGAAGGGTATGGGCGTGCGGCTGGTGCAGAAGGTGTCCTCGGCTCCGGCGTTCGCCCGGGTCGCGCCGCATGTCATACCGGCGCTGGACCGGGCCGTGCACCGGGCCACCCGGGGCCGGGTGCTGCTCAGCGCACAGCTGCTGCCCGGCGTCGTGCTGACCGCGACCGGCGCGCGGAGCGGGGTGCCGCGTCGTACGCCGCTGGCCTGCATGCCCGAGGAGGGAAAGGGCAGCTGGGTGCTCATCGGGTCGAACTTCGGCCGCCCCGGCCACCCCGCCTGGAGCGCCAACCTGCTGGCCCACCCCGACGCCGAGATCAACTGGAAGGGCCAGGACATCCCCGTCACCGCGCACCTGTTGGCGGGGGAGGAACGGGCGGCCGTATGGAAGGAGTTGCTGAGGTTCTGGCCGCCGTATTCGACGTACCAGGCGCGGGTGGACCGGGAGATACGGGTGTTCCGGATCGTACGGCGCTGAATCGTGCGCGCGCTGTTGCTCGTGCTCGCGCTGTCGTTCGTGCTCGCGCTGTTGCTCGTGCTCGTGTTGTCGATCGTCGATCGTCGTGCCCTCGATCGCGTGCGGCCGTGCGGGCTCGCCCCCCGAGTCCCCCGGCGGCCCCCTGCCCTCAAGTCCCCCTGAACGCGGCAGGCGGCACGCCTCGTCGGAGGGTGCCGTCTGCGTGACAGGATCGCGTCCGGGGGCGTGCCCGGGTGCTCCTGGTTACTTCGTGGGTTTCTTGCCGGTGATGCCCAGGTGCACCAACAGGGCGAGGTTGGGCTTCAGTTCGGCCTGCTTGACGCCCCAGGTCTGGAAGCCCTTCTGGTGCCCGGAGACCGAGGCGAGCATCGCGACGAGGGAACCGGCGAGGGCGGCCGGGTTCACGTCCTTGTCGACCCGGCCCTTGGACTGGAGCTCGGCGACGGTCTCCGAGAGGGAGTTGGTGACCGAGTTCAGGATCTTCATGCGGATCTTGTAGAAGCGTTTGTCGCCCTCGGCGGCGCCCAGGTCGACGACGCGGAGGATCGCGTCGTTCCTGCGCCAGAAGTCCAGGAATCCGTCGACGAGTTCCTGGGCGGTCTGCCAGCCGGCCTTGCCGACCCAGGAGCGGCCTTCGAGAAGGCTCGTCAACGTGGCGCCCTCGGCGGCCATTTGCTCGGCGATCTCCAGGACGGCGCCTTCGACGTCCGGGAAGTACTGGTAGAAGGTCGCGGGTGAAGTCCCCGCCTTCCGGGCGACATCAATGACTTTGACGTCCCGGTAGGGCGACGAGCTGAGCATCTCGCTGAGGCAGTCGAGCAGCTTCTGCCGGGTCGCCTGCCCTCGTCGGCCGGCCACGCGGCCGTCGACGGTACGCACTTGTCCTGTCATGCCGTCAGCTTACCGAGGGGTGATCGGAGCGCGATTCGGCCGACTGCAAATGGGGAGCAGGGGCCTCACCTAGGGGTTCGTGGGGTGGTCCTGCGGGGCCTTGGCGCATTTCCTTCGCCCCCGCCGCCCCTACCCGTCCCCTCCCCAGGGGCTGCGCCCCCTCGACCCCGCTCGGGTGGGTTCTTTGGCTGCGGGCCGGTGGGGCTTCTCGCGCAGTTCCCCGCGCCCCTGAGAAGCAGGGGCTGCGCCCCGTGCTTCTCGGCCCGCAGGGCCGTCGCTTTTCAGGCCCGCGGGGCCTGGTCTTTCAGGCCCGCGGGGCCTGGTCTTTCAGGGGCGCGGGGAACTGCGCGACCAGCCCTCACCGAACCGGCACCCGCCCACGCACAGGCGCCCTCGAGCTATGCAGGCGCCCTCCCGCGAAAGACAGCCGGACGCGCCCGACGCGCGCCCACCGTGGGGGGCCGTTAGCTTGGCCCTATGGCCGATGAGACGGGAGCCGTGACCGGGGCGGAGGCCGCCGCCGACACGGGAAGCGTCCGGTACTCCGAGGGCGTTCCCTGCTGGGTGGACGCCCAGCTGCCCGACGTGGAGGCGGGAAAGCGGTTCTACGGCGAACTGTTCGGGTGGACCTTCAAGGTGGCCCCCACGGACGGCGCACATGAGGTGTGGGCGTACCCCGCCGACGCATCGGTCCCGCTCGCCGCCCTCGCCCCCAAGCCCGACGGCCGGCTCCCCACCGTCTGGACCGTCCACTTCGCGACCCCGGACGCGGTAGCCCTCACCGCCCGGATCACCGCGGCCGGCGGTCAGGTGATCACCCCGCCGACCCCGGTCGGCGCCCTCGGCACGGCCGCGCTCGCCACGGACCCCGAGAGCGCCGTCTTCGGCCTCTGGCAGGCCGGTACGCACACCGGTTTCGGGCGGCGCCACGAGCCCGGCACGTTCATGTGGGCCGAGCTGTACACCCGGGACACCAAGGCGGCCAACTCCTTCTACGCGCACCTCTTCCACGACGCGCTCTTCGGCCCGGACGCGGCCCCGGACTTCGGCCGGGCCACGCTCACGGACGTCTTCCCGGCGGAGATGCCACCGCATTTCCTGGTCCACTTCGGGACGGACGACTGCGAGGCCGCGATCGCGACGGTCAGTCGGCTCGGGGGCCGGGTGCAGGTGCCGCCGTTCGACACGTCGTACGGAAATGTGGCGGTCGTCACGGACAATCAAGGGGCGTCGTTCGCACTGCTCCAACGGAAGTACGGAAACGGCTGGCGGGAGGCCCCGCAGGAGTCGGATCAGGCCGAACAGCGCCCGGACGAACTGCGGCAACAGGGTGACGACCGGATCGAGGACGAGGCCCGACCGGGGGAAGAACGCGGGGCGACCGCCCCGGGGGACGACGGCTGACCAGCGGTAAGACGGCGGTCGGCGGGTGTGGGGGGCGAGGGCCTGCCCGTGGCTCGCGCCGGCGCTCCGGGGCGTGACCGGGCCGCCGCGTGGGCAGGCGTACGGGGTTGTGCGCCGGTGGTACGCGGCCCGCCGTGGTGTCCCACCATCCGGGCTCCCGCTTCCCGAGAGGCGGACAACATGGTTTTGTCCTGAGACACCCCGTTCCGCACCCGGGTTAGCAACCTGCCCCCGGTAGCAGGAAGAATCGGGGTGCGTGCCGCCATGGCGGTGCGGTGGTGAGACGCTGCACGGGGGTCGCGCGCACAACGTGGGTGACGCGGTCCGTACGGGGAGGTGGCAGGGCAAGTGGTGGATCAGCTGACGCAGCACGATCCGCGGCGGATCGGGCCGTTCGAGGTGCTGGGACGGCTGGGTGCCGGCGGCATGGGGCTGGTCTATCTGGCGCGCTCGGCGTCGGGCCGGCGCGTGGCGATCAAGACGGTGCGGACGGAACTCGCGGAGGACCAGCTCTTCCGGGTCCGTTTCACGCGCGAGGTCGAGGCGGCCCGCGCGGTGTCCGGCTTCTACACGGCGGCGGTGGTCGATGCCGATCCCCGCGCCGCCGTGCCGTGGCTGGCGACCGCGTACGTCCCCGCGCCCTCCCTGGAAGAAATAGTGAACGACTGTGGGCCCATGCCGGTCCAGGCCGTCCGCTGGTTCGCCGCGGGTGTGGCCGAAGCCCTGCAGTCCATCCACGGCGCCGGACTCGTCCACCGCGACCTGAAGCCGTCCAACGTCCTCGTCGTCGAGGACGGGCCGCGCGTCATCGACTTCGGCATCGCGTCCGGAGTCTCGAACACGCGTTTGACGATGACGAACGTCGCCGTCGGGACGCCCGCGTACATGTCGCCCGAGCAGGCGAAGGACTCGCGGAGCGTGACCGGCGCGAGCGATGTCTTCTCGCTCGGCTCGATGCTGGTGTTCGCCGCCACCGGGCACGCGCCGTTCCACGGCGCCAACCCCGTGGAGACCGTCTTCATGCTGCTGCGCGAGGGCCCGGACCTCGCCGGCCTCCCGGACGACCTGCGCCCCCTCATCGAGTCCTGTATGCAGATGGACCCGACCGCGCGCCCCAACCCCGCCGACCTCCAGGCCCAGCTCGCGCCCCACCTCTTCGGCTCCGGCTCGGACGACAGCGGTACGGCGTCGGCGTGGCTGCCCGAGAAGGCGGTGGCCATGATCGAGACCCGCCGCGGTGGTCGCCCGGCGCCCAAGCCCCAGCAGACCTCCGGCGGGCGCAGCGGCGGAGGAGCCCGCCCCGCCCCGGTACCGCCGCCCCCGCCCTCGTACGACCCCGCGCCCCTCTCCCTCGGTGCCCCCGACACCGGGCCGGTACGGCTCGCCGGGGGGCAGGTGCCCATCGGGCCCGGTCCGCGCGTCGCCGACGCCCGCGCGGCCGCCGTGAAGGCGCCCCCTCCGGAGGCGGGCCTCGCCGCGTCCTGGTCCCGGCCGCGCGCCGGCGTGAACGGCGCCGACCCCGCGCCGTCCGTGACCGTCCCGCCCGCCACCCCCGAGCCGGCCGCCTCCGGCTGGCGCCCCTGGCGTTTCCGCATGTCGAACGACGTGTGGGGCACCCCCTCCGTCGCCGACGACCTCGTCTACGTCACCTCCTTCGAGGTGCACGCCCTGGACGTGGCCACCGGCCGGCGCCGCTTCAAGACCCGTGACGTCGCCTGGTCGATGGCGGTCGCGGACGGCCGTATCCACGCCTCCGACGGCCCGACCCTCTTCGCGCTCGACGCCCGCGAGGGCGCCGACCTGTGGCGGCTGTCGACGGACGCCTGGGTGTACTCCCTGAAGGCCGACCGGGGCACGGTGGTCACCGCCACCCGGGGTGGTGGCGTCCAGGGCTGGGAGGCGTCCAACGGGCAGAAGCTCTGGGAGCTCACCGGCGCCCAGACCGACTTCGAGTCCATCGAGGCCGGGCCGGTCGTGCAGGACGGCACGGTGTACATCTGGAAGGACGCCCGACTGCGCGCGCTGGAGGCCCGTACGGGTGACGAGCGCTGGTCGTACCCCATCGGGGACGCGGCCTCCTGCGGCGGCGTCCCGGTACGGCTCACACCGGCCGCGGACGGCTATGTGTACGTCTCCGCCGGCAGCCGTGTCCTGGCCATCGACATCGCAGGCGGGCACGTCCGCTGGCACTTCGAGGCGCCTGCCGTCTTCCTCTCCGCGCCCACGTTCGCGCCGGGACCGGCGGTCACGGGTGGCGGCGTCTATCTCGCCGACTACCTCGGCACGGTCTACGCCCTCGACGCCACGGACGGCCGAGACCGCTGGAGGATCGCGACGGAGTCCCGCTCCTCGCTGGAGCCGGTACTCGTCGCCGCGGGGCACATCCATGTGGGCAGCGGCAAGGGCCTCTACACCCTGGACGCGGTCACGGGGACGCCGAAGTGGCGCTTCCAGGCGGGCGGCGAGATCGTCGGATCGCCGTCGGTCGCGGAGGGCCGTATCCACTTCGGCTCGACGGACCACCTCCTGTACACGCTGAAGGCCGACGACGGCCGACTCCGCTGGAAGCTCGCGACGGGCGGCGAGATCACCGGCTCGCCCGTCGTCAAGGAGGGCGTCGTGTACGCGTGCAGCAAGGACCGGTGCGTGTACGCACTGGACGCGGAGAAGGGGACGGGGACGGCGCGGACGTCGTAGGGCGTCTACCGGGTGGGGCGTCTACCGGGTGGGGCGTCTACGGGGTGGGGCGTCTACGGGGTGGGGCGTCTACGGGGTGGGGCGTCTACGGGGTGACCGGCACCGCGCGGCTCCCGTGGTCGCGCGGTGCCGGTCACCCCGTACCGGGTTGCGAGGCCGTGCCCTTTCGGCTCCTTCCTCACGCCCATCCCGGCCGCTCCTTTCCCAAGTGGGCCGTCGCATACGGCCGTACGCTGTCCCGCCCCGCCCCGCCCCGCCCCGCGTGCACGGGAACGGGGTACTCGGCGTGTGCGGGCAACGGCACCCGCCCGGACACCCCGCCACACCGCAGCTCACCGGACACCCGACACCCGACACGCCACCCACCCCCCAGCGGCATCGAATGGGACGGCGAACTCCTCGCGTGTTACTTGACGGTAAGGAATGATGGCGGGCGACCGTCCACACGGGCAGGGGCTGAGGCAGCTGTGACGACTTTCGACGAACGGACCATCGTGCACGCTTTCCGGGACGACGCCCTGGGAGAACACGACGCAGTCGGTCTCGCCGCGGCGATCCGCCGCGGCGAGGTCTCCCCCGCCGAGGCGGCCCGGGACGCCGCGGAGCGGGTGCGGGCGGTCGACGCACGGCTGGGCGCGGTCCAGGTGCACGTCGGCAGCCCGGCGCACGCCGCCGGAACGGGCGGCGCCTTCGCCGGGGTGCCGACCTTCGTCAAGGACAACACCGACTACCAGGGGCTGCCCACGGGCCACGGCAGCAGCGCCTTCCGGCCGAGGGCGGCGCGGCGGCACGCACCGTTCACCCACCAGCTCCTGAGCAGCGGCGTCACGGTGCTGGGAAAGACCCGGCTGCCCGAGTTCGGGTTCAACGCGAGCACCGAGTACGACGGTGCGGAGCCGGTGCGCAACCCATGGAACACGGGCTACTCGGCGGGCGGTTCGTCGGGCGGCAGCGCGGCACTGGTCGCCGCCGGTGCCGTGCCGATCGCGCACGCCAACGACGGCGGTGGCTCGATCCGGATTCCCGCGGCCTGCTGCGGACTCGTCGGCCTCAAACCGACTCGTGGCCGCGTCGTGCCAAGTGACCTGGGCCGCCGGCTGCCGATCGACATCGTCTCCGACGGAATCGTGAGCCGTTCCGTGCGGGACACCGCCGCGTTCCTCGCCGCTGCGGAGACGCACCGGCGGAGTTCCGGACTGCCGCCCCTCGGCCTGGTCGAAGGCCCCTCGGAGCGCCGGTTGCGCATCGGGTTCCTGCTGGACTCCCCGAACGGAGTTCACTCCGACGCCGCGACCCGGGCGGCGGTCACGGAGACCGTGGCCACGCTCGGACGGCTCGGACACACTGTGGAGCCGGTGGAGTTGGACATGGACCCGAACTTCACCGACGACTTCCTCACGTACTGGGGGATGCTGTCCTTCCTCCTCGGTGCCACGGGCCGGACCCTCGGCGCGGACTTCGACCGGCGCCGCATGGACGGCCTCAGCCGGGGGCTGCGCGAGGACTATCTGCGGAACTGGCGGCGGACTCCCGGCGTGCTGCGACGGTTGAAGCGCACGAAGGAGGCGCACGCGGCGTCCTTCAGCCGGCTCGACCTCGTGCTGTCGCCCGTGCTCGCCCACACCACGCCACCGATCGGCCACCTCAGCCCGGCCGTTCCCTACGCCGAGCTGATCGAGCGGCTCCTCGCGTATGTGGCGTTCACACCCCTCGACAACATCGTCGGCACCCCGTCGCTCTCGATGCCCGCCGCGAGCGGGACGACGGACGGGCTGCCCATCGGCGTCATGTTCTCCGCCCACCCCGGAGGTGAACGGAAGCTCCTGGAGATCGCGTTCGAACTGGAGGCCGACCGGCCCTTCCGGCGCATCCAGGACCAGTGACATCGGCGCCGTCCGCCGATCCGACAAGGGCGGCCCACCCGGGCCCGGACGTACCTCGTAGGGCCCGCCGCCGGCTTCGGGCCGCCTCCCCGGCCGTTTCCGGGCCGCACGAGGCGGCCTGAGGGACGCACGAGGCGGCCTGAGGGATGCGCGCGCGGCAACGTACTTGCCCCGTGCCCTCCCGCATCCGACCTGGCGTGCCTTCCTGGACGGGGCCGAGGGCGACTCCTGGCCCCGCCTCTTTTGTCGCTTCGCCACCTCGACACAGTTCTCGTCTCCAGAGGGACGCCTCAACACGCCTGCCCCGACGCCCGAGTTCTGTCCCCGAGCACCGAAGCGTGATGCGGGCCGCATCCATGAGTTTCGGCTCCCCCTGCGTGCTGGTCGAACCGTCGGCCAGGGCCCGGGAAGTGGGTCTCGACGCGGGCACGACGGTGAACTACACGGCGACGACCCGGATGGGCTGGGGCGAGCGTCAGATCACGGTGCCGGAGAACGCCCGGCGCTGAGCGGGAGTGGGTCCTGTTGCCAGGCCTCGTGCCAGGCCTCGTGCCAGGCCGAACGCCGCGGACGGTGTTGGGCGTTCTGGCTGCGACCATCCCGACCCGATCGTGGACCTCTCCGACGGCCTCACCCGCTTCGAACGGGCCCGCAGCCTTGCCGAAGCCTGAGATCATCCGGCATGGACACAAGAAAGGTGCTGACGGACTATGCGACGACCGGCGGCGTCGGCGTCCTGAGGCCCGGAGTCACGCTGGACGCCGTCACCGAGGTACTCGGACCGCCGGTCGAGGCCGACTACTTCCCAAACCCGAAGGGGATCTGGCCCCGGACCTTCGCGTACGGGGACGTGCGCCTCGAAGTGTGCGGCTGTCGCGAGATCTTCCAGGTCGCGCTGAGCACCTGGACCGGGACGGTGGACGTGCCGACCGGGCGGCGGGGGAAGACGGTGACCCTCGCGTCGGAGGTCACGTTCGGGGAGCTGAAGGAGTTGCTCGGTGCGGCCGGGGTGGAGGGGGAGGTGCGGACGTCCCCCACGCTGACCGACCAACTCACCGTCGTCGTCGGGGAGTACCCACAGGAGGTCGCCTACACCTTCGTCGTCCCGGACCCCGCCGCGCCGGACAACGCCACCCTGCACAGCGTGATCGCGAAGGATCTCGACCACACCTGCCAGTCGTCCTCCTCCTCGACCCCCGTACACGAGCAACACGCCTCCACGTGATGTCGCCAGTGGCTAAGCTGTGGGCATGCACATGCAAACACGGGGGCGTGGACTGAAGTTCGCGTCGATGACAGCGGTTGTCGTACTCGCCCTGTCCGGGTTCTCGGCAGGCCGAGGCCACGGCGGCACCAGCTCCAGCGGCGGTGGAAGCGGCGACGGCGGTGGCGGCTGCAGCTCTTCCTCCCAGGACCACGACACGTCGTCCTCGTCCTCGGGCGGCAGTTCGTCCGGGCTGGGCAAGAGCTACGACTATGACGACGACTATGACGACGACTACGACGACTCGTCCACCGGGGGCACCGGTTCGGGCGCGGACCAGTTGGAGCCGGCGACCGTGCGGTTGGTGAAGTGCGCGACTGTGAAGGAGCCGTACGCCACCGTCGAGGTGACCAACCCCAATCCGAGTGACGCCGCGTTCTGGGTCGATGTCTCGTTCAAGGACGGGAACGGGGCCACGATCAAGGACGAGACCTGGAAGATCGACGTGCTCGCCGACGACAAGGTGACCGTCGACATCGAGATGGCGAGGAAGAGCATGGCGTCGTCGCTCGACCACTGCGTGGCGGAGCCGGAGGCCGAGCCGATCAGCTGAGCCGGTCCAGCCGGTCCAGCCGGTTCAGCCGGTCCAGCCGGTTCAGCCGGTTCAGTTGGTCCAGTTGGGTGAGTGGTTGCGTCGGTTGAGTCAGGTGGGGCGAGGGCTCACCGCACCCGGTACCCGCCAGGTCGCCGCCCTGTGAACAGCTCCGCCTGCCGTTCGCCCGGCAGGTTGCCCAACGAGACGAGGTGCGGGGCGTACGCGAGGGCGTGCGCCCGTGCCGCCTCCCGGGCGGCCCAGCAGGACCGGACCGTGCCCTGGACGGCCTCCGGCGGATACCCGGCGATCACCTCGGCGCACCGCACGGCGGCGGCGACGGCCTCGCCGGGGTCCGTCACCTCCGACACGAGCCCCACCTCGTACGCCCGGTGGGCCGACATCCGCTCGGCGGTGCCCATCAGCGCCATCCGCGCGGCCTCCCCGTACGGCATCCGCTGGGCCATGAGGATCGACTCGAAGGCGCTGACCATGCCGTAGGTGGTGTGGGGGTCGAAGAAGGTCGCGGAAGAGTCGGCGACGAGGAAGTCGGACTCGCCGAGGAGGTAGAAGGCGCCGCCGCACGCCATGCCGTTCACCGCCGCGATCAACGGTTTCCAGAGGTCGTTGGACTTCGGGCCGACCCTGAGGAGGGGGTCCTCGATCGTGTACGGTGAGTTCGGTTGGGGGACGGCCCTCGCCGCGTCACGGTCGAGGCCCGTGCAGAAGGCGCGGTCGCCGGCGCCGGTCAGGACGATGGCCCGTACGGTGTCGTCGTATCGCAACTCCCTCCAAAGCAGAGTCAGTTGCTCCGCCGTCGGCAGATCGATCGCGTTCAGCTTCTCCGGGCGGTCCAGGGTGAGGAGTGCCACGCCCGTGTCCTTGTCCGTCGTCGTGCGCAGGGTCACGGTCGCTCCAGTACCCATTGGGGGAGGCCGGTGGCGGTGAAGACCACCTGGACCCGCGCGCCGATGCGGAGGCGTGCGACGGGGACGGAGTCGAGGCGGGCACCCGGCCCGCTCACCAGGTTGCCGACGAGGCGGATGCGGGGGGCGTCGGTCAGTTCGACGAGGATGACGTTGTACGGGGCCTGCTCGGCGTAGTCGGGGAGCAGGGGCGGGTGGGGGAGGACGTACGACCAGATCCGGCCCCGGCCGCTGACCTGGCGCCATTGCGTCGCGAAGGAGCGGCAGTGCGGGCAGCAGGGGCGGGGCGGGAAGCGGAGTTCGCCGCAGTCGGCGCAGGCCTGGATGCGCAGTTCTCCTTGGGCGGCGTACTCCCAGAAGGGGGCTCCGTCGTCGTCCACGACAGGGGTCAGCATGGGGGTCAACTCCTCAGTTCCGAAGCAGCAGGGCCGA
Source organism: Streptomyces europaeiscabiei (assembly GCF_036346855.1). Taxonomy (NCBI): domain Bacteria; kingdom Bacillati; phylum Actinomycetota; class Actinomycetes; order Kitasatosporales; family Streptomycetaceae; genus Streptomyces; species Streptomyces europaeiscabiei. Next base: position 4,581,929 of record NZ_CP107841.1, on the reverse strand, counting down.
CGTCGGTACCCCTTCGCCCGCCGTGACCAGGCAGGTCGCCGCCCCCGGTACCTGGGCGGTGCTCGTGCCGCGCAGTTGCCGTACGCCCTCGGTGATCAGGTTGAAGCCGTGTACGTACGCCTCGCTGAGGCCGCCCCCGGAGGTGTTGACGGGCAGCCGGCCGCCGCTCTCCAGGGCGCCGCCCTCGGTGAACGCGCCGCCCTCGCCACGCGCACAGAACCCGTACCCCTCCAACGACAACGGGATCAGGGCGGTGAACGCGTCGTAGATCTGGGCGACGTCGATGTCGTCCGGGGTGACGTCCGCGTGCTTCCAGAGGTGCCGGGCGGCGGTCCAGGCGGGGCCGGTCAGCGGGTCGTCGTTCCAGTAGTTGACCATGCCGTGGTGCTGGGCGGGCAGGCCCTGGGCGGCGGAGTGGACGTAGACGGGGGTCCGGCGGCAGTCGCGGGCGCGCTCGGCGGAGACGAGGACGCATGCCAACGCCCCGTCCGTCTCCAGGCAGTTGTCGAAGAGGCAGAGGGGTTCGCTGATCCAGCGGGAGTTCATGTACATCTCGCGGGTCAGCGGGCGCTCGTACATGATCGCGGCGGGGTTCTGGTTCGCTCTGTTCCGGCAGGCCAGGGCGACGTTGAAGAGGTGGTCGCGGGTCGTGCCGTACTCGTGCATGTGGCGGCGGGCGAGCATGGCTATCTCGTCGGCGGGGCGCAGCAGGCCGTAGGGGCGGGTCCACTGGGCCGGGGTGGGGAGTTGGACTGCCGTGTTCTTCCACGGGCGGGGGCCCGATCCGCGTTTCCGGGACCGCCAGGCGACGCCGACGGTGGCCTGCCCGGTCGCGATCGCGGCGGCCAGATGCGCGACCGTGGCGCACGAACCGCCGCCGCCGTAGCCGACCTTGCTGAAGAAGGTGAGGTCCCCGAGGCCGAGCGCCTTGGCGACCTCGACCTCGTCCGTCTCCTCCATCGTGTAGGAGGCGAGCGCGTCGACCTCGTCCGGGGCGATTCCCGCGTCGTCGAGGGCGGCGAGGATCGCCCGGCACGCCAACGCCCTTTCGGTCTCGGCCAGTTGTTTGGCGAAGGGGGTCTGGCCGATACCGACGATCGCTGTCGCGTCCTTGAGCACGGCCAGGGGAGCCATGGGGGCCATGGGGGCACACCTCCGCACAGGGGCATGGGCCAGGGACTGTCCGGCTTGACGGCAGCCGAGTCTGTCCGGCGGCGGACGGCTGCTGACAGTCCGTCAGGGTACAGCTAATCTGACGGGTAGTCAGCTAGTGCTGGGACACTGGTTCTCGGGTACGGAGGCCTGTTGTGCGCGGTGACTTGGATGGGCGCGGTGGTGACTCGGACGGGCGCGGTGACGTGGAGTGGGGGACCGTCCCGGGGCTGGTCCGCTCGGCCGTCGAGCGGTTCGGCGGGGTCGAGGCCGTCGTCGACGGGCGTACGCGGGTGTCGTACGCGGAGCTGGGCGCGCGGGTGGAACGCGCGGCGGCCGCGTGCGTCGCGAACGGGGTCGGGGTCGGCGACCGGGTCGCCCTCTGGGCGCCGAACTCCCTCGACTGGATCGTCTCCGCGCTCGGCGCCGTCTCGGCGGGCGCGGTGCTCGTCCCGCTGAACACCCGCTTCAAGGGCGGCGAAACGGCGGACGTCCTGGCGCGCAGCCGGGCGAAGCTGCTGTTCATCACCGGGACGTTCCTGGGGACGTCGTACGTGGCCTCGCTGCGGCGGGCCGCGGGCGCGGACGGCGGCCGGCTGCGGGCGCCGGGGGCCGGGAGCGTGTGCGAGCGGCCGGGCCCGCTGCCCGGACTCCCGCACCTGGAGCAGGTGGTGGTGCTGTCGGACGACGCCCCCGCCGACTTCCGCACCTGGAAGGACTTCCTCGCGAGCGGCGACGGGGTCGGGGTGGGGGAGGTGCGGGAGAGGTCGGCCCGGCTCACGGGGGACTCCCCCTCCGACATCATCTTCACCTCCGGTACCACCGGCCGCCCCAAGGGCGCGGTGATCACGCACGCGCAGACCCTGCGGGCGTACGAGGTGTGGAGCGAGCTGGCCGGGCTCCGGCAGGGCGACCGCTACCTCATCGTGAACCCCTTCTTCCACACCTTCGGCTACAAGGCGGGAATCATCGCGTGCCTCATGCGGGGCGCGACGATGATCCCGCAGCCGGTGTTCAACGTGGAGACGGCGATGGCCAACGTGGCGGCGGAGCGCGTCTCCGTCCTCCCCGGCCCGCCCACCCTCCACCAGTCCCTCCTGGACCACCCCGCCCGCGGCGACTACGACCTGAGCGCCCTGCGCCTGGTGGTGACGGGCGCGGCGGTGGTGCCGCTCCAACTGGTCGAGCGGCTGCGGGCGGAGCTGCGCGTGGACACCGTCCTGACGGCGTACGGCCTGTCCGAGGCCTCCGGCATCGTCACGATGTGCCGGCGCGGCGACGAGCCGTCGGTGATCGCGTCGACGTCCGGGCGGGCGGTCCCGGGGACGCAGGTGCGGGTCGTCGACCCGCTGGGGAAGGCCCTGTCGGCCGGTTCCCCCGGGGAGGTGCTGGTCCGCGGCTTCAACGTCATGCGGGGCTACTTCGAGGACCCCGCCGAGACCGCCCGTGCCGTCACGGCCGACGGCTGGCTCCGCACCGGTGACGTCGGCGTCCTCGACGACGCCGGCAACCTCCGTATCACCGACCGGATCAAGGACATGTTCATCGTCGGAGGCTTCAACGCGTACCCGGCCGAGATCGAGCAACTCCTCGGCCTCCACCCGGACGTGGCCGACGTGGCGGTCGTCGGCGTCCCGGACACCCGGCTGGGCGAGGTCGGCAAGGCGTACGTCGTCCGCCGCCCGGGGTCCCTGGTCACCGCCGACGACCTCATCGCCTGGTCCCGGCGCGAGATGGCCAACTACAAGGTGCCGAGGGCGGTGGACTTCGTGCGGGAGCTGCCGAGGAACGCGAGCGGGAAGGTGGTGAAGGGGGAGTTGCGGGGGAGATGAGGGGGCGCCGACGTAGGGGCTCGTGCGTGCCGGGCGCCGAGGCGGGCTGGGCGCCGAGGTGGGCTGGGCGCCGAGGTGGGCTGGGCGCCGAGGTGGGCTGGGCGCCGAGGTGGGCTGGGGGCGGGCCGACGCCGGGCCGGGGGCCTGTGCCGGGCCGAGCGTCTGTGTCGGGCCGTGGGCCTGTGCCGGTCGTTCCCGGTCGAGCGGCTCGTGGGTGCGCGGCTGTCGGTTTCGGCTGCTTCGCCGACGCGTCCCCGACGTGGGGGCTCGTGCGTGCCGGGCGCCGAGGTGGGCTGGAGGCGGGCCGCCGCCGGGCCGGGGGCCTGTGTCGGGCCGTGGGCCTGTGCCGGGCTGAGCGTCTGTGTCGGGCCGTGGGCCCGTGTCGGTCGTTCCCGGTCGAGCGGCTCGTGGGTGCGCGGCTGTCGGTTTCGGCTGCTTCGCCGACGCGTCCCCGGCCCGGTCACGACTCGCGGGTGAACGGCTTTCCGTCAGACGTTTGCCGGGCGGCCGATTCCCGGTCGAGGGACTTCCGGGCGGCTGCGTGGAGGTCGTGGATCTCGTCCATGGCCTCGCGCCAGGCGGGGTCGTCGTGGTCGACGGTCCGCGCGGTGTGCTCGGCGGCGCGCAGCCGGGCGGCCGAGGCGGGGATCCTGGCGATCTCGACGGTCACGGCCCAGGTTTCGAGGAACCGGGTGATGGGACCCAGGCCGCCCGTGTGTGCCGCCAGGGTGATGGCCTCGTCCTTCTGCCGTTCCATCTCCCGCAGGCGGTGGGGGGCCACCTGTGCAAGGGCCCCACGCAGTGTGGCGGGTGTTCTTTCCGGCCGTGGGACGACGGGCTCACCGGGTTCGACTTGCGCTGAGATCATCCTGGCCCTTCTCCGGATCGGGTGTGTGGCTCCCGCCGCGGGAACTGCCGAGGCTGCCGGACCGGCCCGAGGCCCGGACATGCCTCGGCCGCGGTGGCTCCCCCTCCGCGCCACCGCGGCCGATCCCCGTCGGGATGGAAGGTCTGGTCGTGCTACTTGCCGCCCAGGTCCAGGGCGGGCGGGGCCGGCATCGGGTAGTCCTTGGTGGTGATGGCGTCCGGGTCCGCCGGCGGGGCCGGCATCGGGTAGTCCTGCGTCGTGATGGCGTCCGAGTCCGGCGCGGGCGGCGCGGGCATCGGGTAGTCCTGCGTGGTGATGGGCTCGTCCGCGTTCGCCTCGTCAGGCGCGACCGCGTCCTTCTTCTTGTCGCTCATGGGCTTGACTTCCTTCACTGTGCTGACGAGTGAGGAACGCCCGTCCAGAAGCTCCCCCGAGGGCCGCTGGACGGGCGTCCGGAACCGCACCCTAACCGGGGAGGCTCCTGGTCAGACCGCCTGCCCCCCGACGCGACGGTGTGACACATACGAGAGTGCCGGGGAGAGATAAACGAATGCTGAACGCTCGCGACCGGTTCGTGGGGAGGGGAGCGACCGGCTCGTGGGAAGCAGGGCGACCGCCTCGCGGCAAGGAGGGGCGATCGCCTCGCGTAAGGAGGGCGACCGCCTCGTGGGGACAGGGGCGTTCACGCCGCCGTGGCCGGCGTGAGCAGGGCGCGTACCTCGGCGGTCTCCGGAGCGCCGCAGCATTCGTAGAGGCTCAGCGCCTCCTGCCAACAGGCCCTTGCCCGGTCCACCTGGCCCAGCGCGGAGAGCGTCCGTCCGAGAAGCGTCAGGACGTTGCCCCGCATGCGGTCACCGCCGATGCAGCCGAGCGCGAGGGCCTGTTCGGCGTGCCGGGCCGCCTGGGCGGGGCGACGGGCCGCCAGATGCACCTCGGCGATGCGGAAGTTGGTCGTGCCCTCCCAGAGCCGTTGCCGGTGTTCGCTGAGGATGCCCAGCGCCTCGGAGAACTGGACGAGGGCCTCCGCGTGCCGACCGGCCCTGTTCAGGGTGATGCCCATGGCGTAGTGGCTGTTGCCGAGCCGCAGCGTCCGGCCGATGTCGATGTGCAGCGCGAGGCCGCGCCGTGCGATCTCGACCGCCTTTTCGACGTCGTCCATGCCCAGGTGCGCTCGGGAGAGATTGCCGAGGCAGGTCGCCTCGAAGGGTCGGTTGCCGGCTGCCCGTAGACCCTTGAGGGCCCGCTCGAAGAAAACCTTGCCGTCCGGGTACCGGCCCTGGTGCAGGCAGATGAGCCCCAGATCGTTGGCTGCCCAGCTGACGGCGGTGTCGTCCTGCGCGGCGGACGCGAGATCCAGGGCGGTCTGTGCTTCTTTCTCAGCCTGTTGGATACGCCCGTTGACCAGCAGGACGTTGGTGAGCGTCGTCCGCGCCCTGCCCTCCGCGCGCGTATCCCCCGCGGCCCGCGTGGCATCGCACATCGCCCGCGCGGTCGTCTCGTACTGGTGGGAGTTGGCCCCCGACTCCGTCAGGTCGTTGGCCGCCCACAGCAGGTCCACCGCCCGCCGCAACCGGTCCGACCCCGCCCCTTGCCGCGCACACGCAAGGAGGCAGGCCGCCTCCGTGTAGAGCCAGTCCAGGGCCGCGGAGCCCTCGGTGAAGCGCAGCCCGGGGTACTCGGTGGGCTCCAGGTGGTCCACCAGACGGTCACCGGGGCGTTCGATGGCGTAGACCTCGGCCGCCGTGGCCAGGTAGAAGTCCAGCAACCGCGACATCGCCGCGTCCCTCCCCCACTGCCCGGAAGACGTGGGAGGTGCCCCCACGCCCGGCGGCTGTTCGTCCCGTTCGGCGCATGCACGCGCGTAGAGGCGGACCAGGTCGTGGAAGCGGTAGCGGCCCGGCGCTGCCGACTCCAGGAGGGAGGTGTCGACGAGGATCTCCAGCAGATCCTCGGTGTCGTCCGGCGACAGGTCCAGTACGGCTGCCGCGGCGGCCAGGGAGATGTCGGGACCGTCGGCCAGGCCCAGGAGGCGGAACGCGCGCGCCTGGGCGGGCTCCAACTGACCGTAACCCAGCTCGAAGGTGGCCTTGACGGCCAGGTCGCCGGCCTGGAGTTCGTCGAGTCGGCGGCGCTCGTCGGCCAGCTTCGCCGCCAGCACCGACACGGTCCACGTCCTGCGCGCCGCCAGCCGCGACGCGGCGATCCGAATGGCCAGCGGAAGGAAACCGCAGGCCGCGACCACGTCGAGCGCGGCCTTGCGCTCCGAGGCGACCCGCTCCTCACCGACGATCTTCGTGAAGAGCTGGAGGGCCTCGTCGGGGGACATCACGTCCAGGTCGACGAGATGCGCCCCGGCCAGGTCCACCATCCGCACCCGGGCCGTCACGAGCGCCGCGCAGCCCGCCGTGCCCGGCAGCAGCGGCCGCACCTGGGCCGCGTCCCGCGCGTTGTCCAGCAGCACCAGCACCCGGCGGCCGTCCAGGACCGAGCGGTACAGCGCGGCCCGCTCCTCCAGGGAGTCGGGGATCGCCGAGTCGGCCGTACCGAGGGCGCGCAGGAAAGAGCCCAGCACCGTCTCAGGTTCCGCCGGGCGCGCGCCGGCGCCCTGCAGGTCCACGTACAGCTGCCCGTCCGGGAACGCGCCGCGAGCCTCGTGGGCCACGTGCACCGCGAGGGTCGTCTTGCCCACGCCGCCTATGCCGGCCAGCGCGGACACGGCCATCACACGGCCCTCCGCGGCGGAGGCCGCCGAGAGCACCTCGCTCAGCTCGGCCACGAAGGACGACCGCCCGGTGAAGTCCGGCACGGATGCCGGGAGTTGGGCGGGGCGGACGGGCGCGGCGGCCGGCTCGGGAGCGATCGGGGCCGAGGGCTCCGCGAGGCCGGGGTCCGCTTGCAGGATGCGCTGCTGCAGATCCCGCAGACCCGGGCGCGGGTCCACGCCGAGTTCGTCGGCGAGCAGGCGGCGCGTGTCGGCGTACACCGCGAGGGCCTCCGCCTGCCGCCCGCTCCGGTACAGCGCCAGCATCTGCAGTTCACGCAGACGCTCCCGCAGAGGGTGCGCGGCGGTGAGTGCGGTCAGCTCGGACACCGCCTCCGCGTGGCAGCCCTGCTCCAGGTCCATGTCGAGGCGCGTCTCGACCAGTTGGAGACGCCATTCGTCGAGCCGGGCCCGCTGGGTTTCCGCGTACGGCCCCGGAACATTCGCCAGGACCTCGCCGTCCCACAGCCCCAGCGCCTTGTTCAGCAGGCGGCGGGCATGGCACAGATCCCCGGAGTTCTTGGCCTTCTCGGCGTCGGTGGCCAGTTCCTGGGCCACGGCGAGGTCCAGCGCGCCGCCGGACAGCGCGCGGACCGCGTAGCCGCCGGACTCGCTGACCAGCACACCGGGGAGCACCTTGCGCAGCCGCGAGGCGTACGTCCGGACGGCAGCCAGTGCCTGCGACGGCGGATCGTCGCCCCACAGCGCGTCGATCAGCTCGCTCGCGGTGGCCGTGCGGCCCTCACGCAACAACAGTGCGGCGAGCAGGGCGCGTTGCTGGGGCGAACCGGTGGCGAGAGGCTCGGCTCCGCGCCAGGCCCGCACGGGACCGAGCACGGCGAAGCGCAATTCGGCCGCGGCCTGGGGGTCCGGTTCCGGAATCCGGGCGTCCACGGCACCCCTCTGCTCCGGTACGCGCGGCACTCCGATCTCCGGCACTCCCGGTTCACCACCCATCGACGCCCCCCAAGCTGCCTGGCAACCAGGCCAGTTTGCCTTGTTCATGGCGGATCCGTCAGCCGTGGGGGAGGGCGATCACAGGTAGCCACGCGGGATGTCACCAGGTCCACACAGGCTCTCCACGCGCATTCGCGCCCCGATGCCCGTCCGCCACCTGGTGTGTCCCGGCGTGTCCCGGCCATTCCGGCCGGCGTCGGTGCCGCACGGAGCGGCTCACGCGGTGGCGTGCGGAGAGCGGACGCCAGATTACTGACGGGTCGTCAGATCAGCGCTACCGTGACGGACATGGACACCTTGGAGACGAGCGCCACGGATCCCACCACCACCTTCCCGAAGATCATCTCCGTCGACGACCACACGGTGGAGCCGCCGAACGTCTGGCAGGACCGGCTGCCGAAGAAGTACCTCGACATCGGGCCCCGCGTGGTCCGCGCGCCGCTGAAGGAGATGACGTTCCTCGGCGGGCGCTTCAAGCCCGTCATGGGCGCCCCCGGCGACGACGGCCCGATCGGCGACTGGTGGGTCTACGAGGACCTGCACCGCCCGCTGACCCGCCTGGACACGGCGGTGGGATACAGCCGGGACGAGATCAAGCTGGAGATCATCACCTACGAGCAGATGCGCCCCGGCTCGTACGACGTGCCGCAGCGCCTCGCGGACATGGACGTCAACCACGTCCAGTCGGCCCTGTGCTTCCCGACCTTCCCGCGCTTCTGCGGGCAGACGTTCACCGAGGCCGCCGACCATGAGCTGGGGCTGCTCGGGGTCCGGGCGTACAACGACTGGATGGTGGAGGAGTGGTGCGGGCCGCAGGCTCAGGGGCGGCTCATCCCCCTCACCCTCATCCCGCTCTGGGACGCGGAGTTGGCGGCGGCGGAGGTGCGGCGCAACGCGGCCCGGGGGGTCCGGGCCGTGGCCTTCTCCGAGATACCCCCGCACCTGGGCCTCCCCTCCGTCCACACCGACGAGTGGGACCCCTTCCTCGCCGCCTGCGACGAGACCGGCACGGTCGTGGCGATGCACATCGGGTCGTCGAGCCGGATGCCGTCCACCTCCGCGGACGCGCCGCCCGCCGTCGGGTCCACGATCACCTTCGCCAACTGCTGCTTCTCGATGGTCGACTGGCTGATGAGCGGCAAGTTCGAGCGCTTCCCGAACCTCAAGGTCATGTACGCCGAGGGTCAGATCGGCTGGATCCCGTACATCCTGGAGCGCGCGGACGTCGTGTGGGAGGAGAACCGGGGCTGGGGAGGCGTCGCCGACAAGGTCCACCGCCCGCCGTCGGAGCTGTTCGCCGACCACGTCTACGGCTGTTTCTTCGACGACGCGTTCGGGCTGAAGAACCTCGACGCGATCGGCGTGGGGAACGTGTTGTACGAGACCGACTACCCCCACTCCGACTCCACCTGGCCCGAGTCGCGGCAGGTCGGCGAGGCGCAGATGGGGCACCTGGAGCCGGAGGTCGTCGACCGCATCGTGCGACGCAACGCGATCGAGCTGCTCGGGCTCACGGAGGAGGGGCTCTGGGCGGGGCCGACGACCGTCTGAGGGTTGGGGGAGTGAGGGCGAGGGATCGGGTGCGTGGTCGGTGCGGGTCCGGTGGGGGCTGGTCGCGCAGTTCCCCGTGCCCCTAAAGGATTCAGGCCCCTGCGGGCCTGAAAAGCACGGGGCGCAGCCCCTGCTTCTCAGGGGCGCGGGGAACTGCGCGAGAAGCCCCACCGGACCCGCGTCTTGGGGGTCGAAGGGGCGCAGCCCCTTGAGGATGGGACGGGTAGGGGCGGCGGGGGCGCAAACCGTCGGTCATGTCAGCCGCTGCCGATTCCCGCACGAAGGAAGTACAGCACCGTCATCGCCACCGCCGTGCCCAGGACGATGCCCCGAAGCGCACGCGCCGGCAGGCGGAGGGCGAGGCGCGCCCCGCCGAAACCGCCCGCGACGGCGCCGACGAGCATGGCGGCGAGGAGCAGCGGAGCGGTGAGCGCGTCCGAGGCGACGAGGAACAGCGCGGCGGCGCTGAGGTAGACGGCGGTGACCTGGGCGATCCGCATGGGGTTGCCCGTGGCGGGGTCCAGGCCTAGGCCGAGGCTCCACAGGGCCAGCATCAGGATGCCTACGGCTCCACCGAAGTACCCGCCGTACACGGAGAGCAGGAACTGTCCCGTCAGGAGGACCCGGGGCCCAAGGCCCGCCGCCCGTTCCGGCGCGGCGCCGAGCAGCCGCAGGGCGGGACGCCCGAAGGCGAGGACGACCGTCGCGAAGGCCAGCAGCCAGGGCACGGCGGCGTCGAACGAGGACGACGGCAGGACCAGCAGCAGGACCGCGCCGAGGCCACCGCCGAGCGCACTGGTCATGGTCAGTGCCCGCGTGGATGCCGCTCCGACCTGGGTGATCTCATGCCGGGAGACCCAGGCACCGGCCACCGAGCCGGGCAGCAGGGCGATGGTCGAGGCCGCGTTCGCCGTCACCGGGGGCAGGCCGGCCGCGACCAGGGCGGGCAGCGCCACGAACGTGCCCCCGCCGCCGACGGCGTTCAGCGTGCCGGCGGCGATACCGGCCAGCAGCACGAGGAGGATCTCCGACATCCCGCGAGCATCGCGGCCCGGACAAGGTTCCTGCAATGGGTCCACCATGCGCGATTCCCGCATTCAGCCTCTGCCCCTGCCATAGGCTGACGCGGTGCGCTACGACCTTGACGACCTGCGGCTCTTCCTCGGCATCGTGACGGAGGGCTCGATCACGGCGGGCGCCCGCCGGATGCATCTGAGCCTGCCGTCGGCCAGCGCGCGGGTGCGGTCCCTGGAACACCACGCCGGGGTGGCCCTGCTGATCCGGGGCCGGCGCGGGGTGCGGCCCACCCCGGCGGGGACCGCGCTGGCCCGCCACGCCCGCGAGGTCCTCGACCGCACGGCCCGCCTCGAAAGCGCCGTCGCCAGCTACGCGCGCCCCCGGACCGCGCCCCTGACCCTGCTGGGCGGCGGCTCCGCCCTGCACCGGCTGGTGCCGCGCGCCCTGGTCTCGTTCCTGCGGGCCCACCCGGACATCGACGTCACCGTCTCCGAGAGCCGCACGCCGCGCACCCTGCGGCTGCTCGCGGCCGGCGAGGCGGACCTCGGGGTCGTCGTCGACGACGAGGCCCGCGACCAGGGCCTCGACACGGAACCCCTCGGCGACGACTCCCTCGTCGTGGTCGGCCAGTCCGGCGGCATCCTCGCCGGGCGCACCGCGCTGACGTACAGCGAAGTGGCCGAGCACCCCCTCGTCGGCCTCGACGCCGACTCCTCGCTCCGCCGCTGGATCGAGAAACACCTCGGCCCGCACGCCCCCGCCGCCCGCCACCGCACCACCGTCGCCGACCTGGGCACTCTCGTCGCCCTCGCCTCCGCCGGAGTGGGCCTCGCCGTCGTACCCCGCCGTGCTCTGGACCCGGACCGGCAGCCGCTGGACGTGTGCGAACTGCGGGAGCCCTGGGCCCGCCGCCACCACCTGCTGGCCTGGGGCGCCAAGGCCCGCACCTCACCCGCGTCGACGGCGGCCGAGGCACTGGCCGAACACCTGCGACAGGCGGCCCGCTCCCTCCCGCCGAGGGGCATCGCCGAGACAGGCCCAGAAGGGGCCACGGGATGATCTTGATGTGAGATGTGGCCGCTGGAGCCCACGGTCGGCCCCAACTTCCGCTGTTTGCCTGGTGAGTTGGTGAATCAGCCGAAGTGATCTTCTTCATTGGAGATTCGCCCCGTGTCGGCTTGGCCGAGGCAGACGCAACCTCAGCACAACCCCTTTCTATTTTCTTGAATCTCCAGTCAAATAACGGCACTTGGATCACGTGCGTGTCGCGCGTTGCGCATGTCCCCGACCAAGCCCCCTTTTTTTGAGCCTGCAGCCTGCAGCCTGGCGCGTCACAGAAGGCCCCACAAGTGACCGACAGACCCTGGACGTCCAGGGCGGCGGCGACCCGTGTCGCCCTTGCCGCGGTGGCAACCACGTTCTCGGCCCTCGCGGTGGCACAGGCCGGCAAGTGGACGACTGCTCGTCCCCCCGGAAGGCGACGACCGCACGACGGGCGACTGAGCGGGCCGCCTACCCCAAGTCACCCGAGCGACGCTCTGACCTGGCACAGGACAAGGGCGAGCGTCGGCATGCGACCGCGCGCCGCGCCGCTGTTCCTCGATCCGACGGGGGCTGCCGGCCCACGACACCCGCCCCCGGCGCGGCGCACTCGACCCAGTGAGTCACTTCCCCCCGGCACGAGAGATCGCCACGCCAAGGAGATGTACATGTCCAATATGTCCAACCCGCCCATGAAGCGTCGCGCGTTCGTCCTCATCGGCGCCGCGGTCGCCATGGCAGCCGGCGCCCGAGCGTCGATGGCCGCCGCGGCGACCTCCCCGGCACCCGCCGGCACGCCGACGCCGGTCCGGATAGTCGACGACAGGGCGACCCCCGCCACCCGCGCACTGTTCGCGTACCTGAAGCGGCAGCAGGGCAAAGGCATCCTGTTCGGCCACCAGCACGACCTCACCTACGGCTTCACCTTCACCACCCCCGACGGCAAGGCGTCCGACACCAGAGCGGCGGTGGGCGACCACCCCGCGGTCTTCGGCTGGGACACCCTCGTCCTCGACGGCGACGAACGCCCCGGTACCCAGAACGGAACCGAAGCCGAGAACATCGCCGCGCTCACCCGGTGCATCCGGCAGGGGGACGCACGCGGCGGGATCAACACCCTCAGCGCCCACATGCCGAACTTCGTCACCGGCGAGAACTTCTACGACACCAGGGGCCAAGTGGTCGGCCAGATCCTTCCCGGAGGCGCGAAGCACGCGGACTTCAAGGCCTTCCTCGACCGCATCGCGAAGGCGGTCAAGGGCGCTCGGCGGCCGGACGGCACCGCGATCCCGGTCATCTTCCGTCCCTTCCACGAGAACAACGCGGGCTGGTTCTGGTGGGGCGCCGGCCATGCGACCTCGCGCGAGTACATCGAGTTGTACCGCTACACCGTCGAGTACCTGCGCGACACCAGGGGCGTTCACAACCTGCTCTACGCCTACTCGCCCAACTCCAGCTTCGGAGGCGACCCGACCGGCTACCTGAAGACCTACCCGGGCGACCGTTTCGTCGACATCCTCGGCTACGACTCCTACGACGAGAACGCCGGACCGACCCCCTGGCTGGACGGTCTGGTGAAGGACCTGGCGATGGTGGTCCGGCTGGCGAACGAGCGGGGCAAGGCTCCGGCCCTCACCGAGTTCGGGGAGGGCGGTACCGAGGCCCGCGACCCGCAGTGGTTCACCCGGCTGGCGCAGGCCATCGAGGCGGACCCCCTGGCCCGTCAGGTGACGTACATGCTCACCTGGGCCAACTTCGGAGGCACCAAGCGCGCCTATGTGCCGTACCCGGGCCACGTCCTGCTGCCGGACTTCGGCAAGTACCACCAGGACCCCTACACCCTGTTCGCCGCCGATCTTCGGGGGGTGTACTCCGCGCGCACCACCGCTGTCAGGAACGCCCCGCTCATGCACCTCGCGACCCCCACGGACCGACAGCGCGTGACGGGCCGCAGGACCACCGTCCGGGTACGTGTCACGCCCGCGAGGGCGAGCCGGGTCACCTACTCCGTGAACGGTGGACGCGCCAGGCCTCTGCGCCTCGACGCCGACGGCTTCTACTCGGGAGACTGGTCGATCGGCTCGGGCGACTGGCTGGCCGGCCCGTCCTCGCCGGGCAACCGCTCGGCGACCCTCACCGTGAGCGCACGGGTGGACGGCAGGACGCTCACCGACTCGGCCGTGGTCCTCCTCGGCGAGGTCGCGCCCCTGCCCGCCGGCTGGGTCGACGACTTCGAGGGCTACGCCGGGGACGACGCCGCCCTGAGCGAGGCGTACACCCACGTCAACTCCCACACCCTCACCCTGTCGGCCGACCACAAGTCCTCGGGCTCCTACGGACTGGCCTACGCGTACGACTTCTCCGGCGCCGCGTACACCGGCATGGGCAAGCCGGTCAACGCGGACTGGAACGCCTTCACCTCCCTCGCGCTGTGGCTGCGGGGCGACGGTTCCGCGAACGGCGGGGCGCTCCAGATCGTCGCCGGCGGAGTCGACTTCTGGTACCAGGTTCCGCTGTCCGACACGAACGGGCAGGAGGTCAGGGCACCCTTCAGCGAGTTCGCGCCCGCTCCCTGGGACACCGCAAACGCCGGAGCCGTGCTCGATGCGGCCCGTCTCGCCAAGGTGACGGCGTTCAACCTGTACCTCGTCCATGGAAGCGGAAGCGACGCGGCGACCAAGGGCGTCGTGCACGTGGACAACATCAGGGCCGAATGACGCACCCGCCACAGGGGGCGCCGCCGTCCGAGTCCGCTCGTGTGCGACTGCCGCGCGCCGCGCAGCCCGGTGCAGGGCTCCGACTGTCTCGGCGGTGCCCCTCCGGCGAAACCGCCCGCGCCCTCGCCCCGCAACGCCGTTGCCGCACCCCTTGTCTGACGGATCGTCAGATACGACGATGGGGCAGCCCAGTCGTCGGCCGGAAGTGGGGAAGTGACCGTGCGAACACCGCGAATGCCGGGAGCACTGGGAGCACTGGGAGCGCCGCAGGAGAGCGGACCGGGCGGGCGTGGCGGGCCTGGCCGACCGGCCTACGGCATGCAGCTCCCCGTCCAGTCGCAGAGCACCCTCTACGCCGAGCCCTGGGAGGCGGACGCCGGGCCGGAGGATCTGGCCGAGATCGCGCGGGCCGCCGACCGGGCCGGGTTCGCGTACATCGCCACCTGCGACCACGTGGCCATCCCGCGCCGCCTCGCGCCCGCGATGAGCACGGTCTGGTACGACCCGGTCGCCACGCTCGCCTACCTGGCGGGCGTCACCGAACGGGTCCGGCTGCTCAGCCATGTCGCGGTCGTCGGCCTGCGCCACCCGCTCGTCACCGCCAAGCAGTACGCCACCCTCGACCACCTCTCCGGCGGCCGGCTGATCCTCGGCGTGGGCGCCGGCCATGTACAGGAGGAGTTCGAGGCGCTCGGCGTCGACTTCGACCGCCGGGGAGCCGTCCTGGACGAGTGCGTCGACGCCCTCCGGGCTGCCCTCGGCCCGGACGAATTCCCCTCCCACCACGGCAAGGTGTACGATTTCGAGGACCTGGGTCAGCGTCCCCGCCCGGCTCAGGACCGTATCCCGGTGTGGGTGGGCGGCTCGTCCCCCGCCGCCGTCCGCCGGGCCGCCGTCCGAGGCGACGGCTGGCTGCCGCAGGGCGACCCCCGCGACCGGCTCCCGGCCCAGATCACCCGCCTCCGCCGCCTACGGGAGGAGGCCGGCGTCACCACCCCCCTCACCATCGGCGCGATCACCGAGCCGCTGTACGTCGGCGAGCCGGACTGGGACGTCGGCCGCCGCACCCTCACCGGCCGCCCGGAAGCCCTCGCGGAGTCGCTGCGGGCGTACGGGGCGATGGGGGTGGACCAGATCCAGGTGCGGTTCCGGAGCCGTGGCCGGGGTGAACTAACGGACCAGATAAAGAAGTTCGGCGGCGAGGTGGGTCCGTTGCTGTAGAAGCAGCCCGCCCTGCCATGGAGGCCGTGGAAAGCCAGGCGGCTGGGGGCCGCCGAGGCCTGGGAGATCATCGAGCCGGTCGCTCAGGCTGCCGCCAATCTGGTGCGGTGGGAGCCGGCTGCGCGCTGACCGGTCGTATCGCCTCCCTCGTCGAATCGTCGAATCGCCGAATCGTCGAATCGGCGCATCCCGTTTCACCCCGGGTTGCTGAGCGGTCATGGCGTGATCTCCGGTGTGGTGGACGACGGGTATGCCGACAGGGCGGCCCCGGGACTTATCGGGGTCACCCGCACTCTCTGCGGCAGCCCTCGGCCACCGCCCGGCAGATCAACGCACACCCGGACCCTACCGCCCACCCACCGCAGAGGCTCCGCACTCGCTGTTTGACCGGCTTGCACAAACTCTCCTGCCTGGCGGGGGAGTTCACGGCCGAGACGTTTCGTTCTCGGTGGTGGGCCGGGACGGCAGAACCTGTCTGACAGCTTGGCGCTTCGTTCTTGAAACTTCGAACAACTTACGCCCGAGTCACGTATGTAGGGGAGTCATGGCTTCGGCGGAAGGACACGTGAGGTGCGATCTACCCGGCACGTCAGCACGTCCCAGCACGCAGGCACCCCCGTTTCAGCTGTTCCCGCACAACCCACCCGTGTCCCGGCGCACCCGCCCCGCCTGCCGGAACCGTCGTCCCAGGGCCTGTCCGTCGCGCTCGCCTGCGGCGATGGGGAGTGGCCGCACGACGACTGGCCGGCCCCCGACGACCGGTACGTGAGCAGCGCGCTGCACGTCCCCCCGCCCTACCGTGAACTCCGTGAGACCGAGGTGGACGTCGTGGTCCTGCGCTGCGAGGACCCGTCGACGTCCTTCGCGGTGCTGCTGAGGGCCATGGGGTCCATGAGCGCCCCGGTGATCGTCGTCAGCCCCCGCCGGGACCCCGAGGCGGTCGTGGAGGTGTTCCGGGGCGGGGCCGGCTATCTGGTCGAGGGCGACTACTGCACCTGCATGCTCTCCTCCGCGGTCATGGCCGCCACGGTCGGCCACACCTATTTCTCGCCCGTCGCCTGCGCCGCCATCCGGGACGCGGCCCAGCATCTGCCGGACCACGGAGAGGCGATGGAGCGGCTGCGCTCACTGCTCTCGCCCCGCGAACGCCAGATCATGGAGCTCCTCTCCACCGGCCTCGGCGCCCAGGAGATCGGGCTGCGCCTGAGGCTGAGCGAGAAGACCGTCCGCAACAACCTCAGCAACGTCTACGCCAAGCTCGATGCCCGGGGAAGTACGGAGGCGGTGCTGCGATGGCTGGGGGCGGCCCCCGGAGTTCGCATATGAGAACGCCGGATTGAGTGCTTTCAGGAACATGTGGAGACCGTTTGAGAAACGCACGAAAAAATCCCCCGCGCATGGCACGGGGGATTGCTCGGGTTTCTCCGGCGGCTATTGAATGGTGATTTCCGAGAGCGGAACCTCGATGTCGGTCACGTTCGCGCCACCCTCGTCGAATCCGGGTTCGGCGCGGGCGCTGTTCTCGCTGTTGATGATTCCGTTGGCCTGGGGCGTACCGCACTGGACGTTGCGCAGCCAGAGCCGGCCGTCCGGCGTTCCGCTGGGCAGGAGCTGCGGATAGAAGACGTGGACGCTCGTGGCCCCCTCGCTGGGCGAGAAGAACACCTTCTGGCCGTCCTGGGCATCCTTGTAGGTGGCCTTGAGGAAACCGCTCACGTCGGTGCGCTTGTGGGACCACATGAAGAAGGCGATGTGGTCCGGCTTGACGTTGTCACTCCTCGAGAAGGAGAACGACGACGTGGTGTCGTCGCGCTTGATGTTGAATTCCTGCGTGGCGAACTTGACGCCGATCTCGAAGACGGAGCTCGCCAGCTTCGTGCTGCCGTCCGTGTTGAAGCCGTCCTCCAGCTGAATGGTGCGTGCCACGGACGCCGTGCCGCTGAAGGTCTTCGTCGCCGCGGTGCTGACTCCGCAGTTGTCGGTCACCGAGGTGACCCGTTCGTTGGGGCCGAGGCTGTTGCGCTTGACCTGGACGTCGACGAACTCGCAGTTCTCCAGCTTGTCCGAGTCCGTACGGCAGTCGGTGGCCACCTCGTCGGGGGTGGCGGCACCCGCGCTGTACATCAGCGGGACGGCCAGTCCGAGGGCGGCGACCGGCGCCAGCGCGAGGGTGATGCGCTTCTTCTTGCTGCGGTGGTTGCCGCTGCGCCCGGTGCGTGTCATGTGCGTCTCCTGCGAGGGTGATGAGGGGGATGAGCAAGGGTGGGAGGGGTTGTCTCCCGTGCGGAGTGGGGGGATCCCGTGGGGGGAGAAGTCTGTGGGGTGGGGCGGGCGCCCCGAGGTTGTCGGCTGCCGGCCCTCGGTCAGCAGTCCTCCAGGACGACCTTGCTGGTGCCGTCCGCGAGTCCGGGCGTGCCCGCGGCGCTCTCCAGGATGACCGGGCCCTCGACGACCTCCGGCGCCACGAAGTTCTTCTCGGGGGAGGGGTTCACGGCGAAGCTTCCAGGATCGGCGTCGAGGTGCACCCGCCATTCGCCGGTCATGCGCTGCATCTTCGGCGTGAACGTCACATGCATGACCTTGCCGACGGGCACTTCCCGCTGTTCCGACTCGCTCGCGGTGGCCGTCTTGGTGGTCATGTCCAGGGTGCCCTTGTGCTTCACCCAGCCGCCGCTCAGGGCTCCGAAGAGACCACCGAGGGCGCCCTGCTGGGTCGCGGTGTACTTGCCCTGGCCCTGGCCCACCGCCTTCGAGAACTCGGTGGTCACCTTCGACGGCTCGGTGGCGTTCGGCTCGCAGTTCGGGAAGTCGACGGTGACCTTCTCGGTGGGGCCGTCGAAGGTCTCGAACTTCGTCTCGACGAAATCACAGGTGTCGGACTCGAAACCGTCCGCGAACGCACCGTTGAAGTCCCTCACGGACTGCTGTTTTCCGTTGAGCTTGGCAGTCCTTTCGCACATCCTCATGATCTGGTCGGGCGTCTTCTCGTCGGCGGCGTTGGCCGACGGCAGAAGCACGGTGACGACTGCCGTACCGGTCAGGAGTGAGGCCCCGATCGCCAGGTACCGGACCTTCTTGTTCTTGAAGCGCCTCTTCGCCATGTTCGGCTCTCTCCTTGGGGTTGGCTTTACCTTCCGATGACGGATTATTGGGGTCCCGTGCATGGCGTGGACAGGGTCAAATGTCCCTACCCATTGGTCACTTGCAATCGCAATCGCAAGCACTCGCCGCGCATCTGACGCTTCGTCAGCTACAGAGGTACGCTGACCTCGGTCAACGCACCGCGAAGGGAGTCCACATGGGCAAGCTCGACGGACGTGTCGTCCTCGTCACAGGCGCCGCGCGCGGCCAGGGCGAGCAGGAGGTCCGGCTGTTCCGGGCCGAGGGGGCGGAGGTCGTCGTCGCCGACGTCCTCGACGACCAGGGGGAGGCCCTCGCCAAGGAGATCGGCGCGCTCTACGTACACCTGGATGTGTCCAGCGAGGCCGACTGGTCCGCGGCGGTGGCCGCCGCCAAGAAGGCGTACGGCCGTGTCGACGGCCTCGTCAACAACGCCGGCGTCCTGCGCTTCAACTCCCTCGTCGACACCCCCCTCGACGAGTTCATGCAGGTCGTGCGGGTCAACCAGGTCGGTGTCTTCCTCGGCATCAAGGCCCTGGCCCCCGAGATCGAGGCGGCCGGCGGCGGCACGATAGTCAACACCGCCTCGTACACGGGGCTGACGGGCATGGCGTACGTCGGCGCGTACGCCGCGACCAAGCATGCGATCGTCGGCCTCACCCGGGTCGCCGCGCTGGAGCTGGCCCGCAAGGGCATCCGGGTCAACGCGGTCTGCCCCGGCTCCATCGACACCGCGATGACCGACCCGGGCGACGAGGCGACCGCCGAGGCCGTCACCAAGCTCTACCGCAAGCGGATCCCGCTCGGTCGGATCGGCCGCCCCGAGGAGGTCGCCCGCCTCGCCCTCTTCCTCTCCTGCGAGGACTCCTCCTACGTCACCGGGCAGCCGTTCGTGATCGACGGGGGCTGGCTGGCCGGGGTGAGTCTGTGACCGTTCGTGTCCGAGCGCGCACCGCACGCGTCCCGGGCGCACGTATCTGACGGCACGTCAGCTATTGACGCTCCACGGGGCCGGTGGAACAGTCGGCCGTATCGAAATCTGACGCACAGTCAGATACGGCTGCCGGGTATCGCTGGGGATGGTGAACCTCCTTGGAATTCGGGCTCTTTGTACAGGGATACGTGGGCAAGCGGGCCGAGACGGACCCGCTCGCGGAGCACAAGGCGCTGATGGAGGAGACCGAGTACGTCATCCAGGCGGACAAGTCCGGCTTCAAGTACGCGTGGGCGTCCGAGCACCACTTCCTGGAGGAGTACTCGCACCTCTCCGCCAACGACGTCTTCCTCGGGTACCTCGCGCACGCCACGGACCGGATCCATCTGGGCTCCGGGATCTTCAACCCGCTAGCCCAGGTCAACCACCCGGTGAAGGTCGCCGAGAAGGTCACCATGCTCGACCATCTCACCGAGGGCCGCTTCGAGTTCGGCAGCGGACGCGGGGCCGGATCGCACGAGATCCTCGGCTTCATCCCCGGTGTGACCGACATGAACTACACCAAGGAGATCTGGGAAGAGACCATCGCCGAGTTCCCCAAGATGTGGCTCCAGGACGAGTACGTCGGCTTCCAGGGCAAGCACTGGTCACTGCCGCCGCGCAAGATCCTGCCCAAGCCGTACGGGAAGTCGCACCCCGCGATGTGGTACGCCGCCGGGTCGCCGCCGTCGTACTCCATGGCCGCGCGCAAGGGGCTCGGCGTGCTGGGCTTCAGCGTGCAGAAGGTCTCCGACATGGAGTGGGTGCTGGAGAAGTACAAGACGGCGATCGTCGACGCCGAGCCGATCGGTGACTTCGTCAACGACAACGTGATGGTGACGACGACCGCGATCTGCGCGCCCACGCACGACGAGGCGGTGCGGATCGCCGTGAGCGGCGGGCTGCACTATCTGCCGTCGCTCGTCTTCCGGTACCACGACACGTTCCCCCGGCCCGACGGCTTCCCCGTCTGGCCGGAGACGCTGCCCGAGTACAACGAGGAGTTCATCGAACTGCTCATCGAGGAAGAGCTGTTGATCTGTGGGGACCCGGACGAAGTGTTCCGGCAGTGCAAGCGGTGGGAGCAGGCCGGGGCGGACCAGTTGAGCTTCGGGTTGCCGGTGGGGGTGCCGAAGGAGGCGACCCTGCAGACGATCAGGCTGGTCGGGGAGCACGTCATTCCGAAGATCGACACAGATCCCGTGCACCGGACCTCGCGGTTCCGGGCGGCGGGTTGAGGTGTGTACGACGGCTGCGGGTTCGCGGGGGCTGGTCGCGCAGTTCCCCGCGCCCCTGGGCCGACCGCGGTATTCGGTTGCTACCAGGCGTCCGGAGGGGTGAGGCATGCTCGACCATGTCATCAAGGGTGTGACCGTCGTCGATGGGACAGGCGCGCCCGCGTACACAGCCGATGTCGGCATACGCGACGGCCGTATCGCCGTCATCGGGACGGTGACCGAAGAGGCCCGTACGTCCGAGGACGCGGTCGGCCTCGTGCTCGCCCCCGGGTTCGTCGATCCGCACACCCACTACGACGCCCAGCTGTTCTGGGACCCGTACGCGACGCCCTCCCTCAACCACGGGGTGACGACGGTCGCGGGCGGGAACTGCGGGTTCACGCTGGCGCCCCTGAACCCCTCCCGTCCCGAGGACGCCGACTACACGCGCCGCATGATGTCCAAGGTCGAGGGGATGTCGCTGGTCGCGCTGGAGGAGGGGGCGCCCTGGAGCTGGCACGGGTTCGGGGAGTACCTGGACGCCCTCGAAGGACGGATCGCCGTCAACGCGGGCTTCATGGTGGGGCATTGCGCGCTGCGGCGGTACGTGATGGGACCGGACGCGATCGGCGGGCAGCCGAGTGACGAGCAACTGGACGCGATGCTCCGGCTGTTCCACGAGGCGATGGAGGCGGGGGCGTGGGGGCTGTCGACCACGCAGTCCTCGACGCACAGCGACGGCGACGGGCAGCCCGTCGCGTCGCGGCACGCGAAACCCGCCGAACTGATCGCGCTGTCACGGGCGGTCGGCGAGCACGAGGGCACGCAGATCGAGGCGATCGTCGCGGGGTGCCTGGACCAGTTCAGCGACGAAGAGATCGACCTCTTCGTGGAGATGAGCGCGGTGGCCGGCCGCCCCCTCAACTGGAACGTCCTCACCATCGACGCGGCCGTCCCCGAGCGCGTGCCGAGGCAGCTGGAGGCGAGCGAGCGGGCGCGGAAGGCCGGCGGCCGGGTGGTGGCCCTGACGATGCCGATCCTCACGCCGATGAACATGTCGCTGGGCACGTTCTGCGCGCTGAACCTGATCCCCGGGTGGGGTCCGGTCCTGAGCCTGCCGGTGCCCGAGCGGATCGCGCGGCTGCGCGATGCGGAGGTGCGGGCGGAGCTGCTGCGGCGGGCGGACAGCAAGGAGGCGGGCGTCTTCCGGCGGCTCGCCAACTTCGGGCGGTACGTCATCGGCGACACGTACAGCGAGGCGAACGAGGGCCTCACCGGGCGGGTCGTCAAGGACATCGCGGCGGAGCGGGGGCAGGAACCGTTCGAGTGCCTGGTGGAGATCTGCGCCGCCGACGACCTCCGTACGGTCCTGTGGCCCATGCCCACCGACAACGACCCCGACTCCTGGACCCTGCGTGCCGAGACCTGGCGGCACGAGGACGTGCTGCTCGGTGGCTCGGACGCGGGCGCCCATCTGGACCGCATGTGCGGCGCCCCGTACACCACCCGGTTCATCGGGGACTGTCTGCGCGGCCGGAAGCTGGTCGGGCTCGAACAGGCGGTGAAGATGCTGACCGACGACCCGGCGCGCCTCTTCGGCCTGCGGGAACGGGGGCAGGTGCGGGAGGGGTGGCATGCGGACCTCGTCCTCCTCGACCCGGAGCGCGTCGACGCCGGCAAGGCCACCCTGGTGCACGACCTGCCGGGTGAAAGTCCACGCCTGGACTCCAGGGCGATCGGCATACGGGCCGTCTGGGTCAACGGCGTCGAGGCGATCCGCGACGACGTGGTGACCGGGGCCGTGCCCGGGAAGGTGCTGCGGAGCGGGCGGGACACGCGGACGGTGAGTACGAAGTGAGCGCTGCGCCTCAAGTGCCGGACGGGCAGCGGCTGTTCGTCGGCGGTAACTGGGTGGAGCCCGACGGAGGGCACTACGAGGTGGTCGACCCGGCGACGGAGGACGTCGTCGGGTGGGCGCCGGAGGCCTCGCGCGAACAGGTGCACGCGGCGGCCGCCGCCGCCCGCGAGGCCTTCGGCCCGTGGTCGCGGGTGCCCGCCGCCGAGCGGGCCGCGATCCTCGCCCGTACGGCGGACCACATACGGCGTCACCTCGTCCCGTACGCCGAACTCGCCCGGGCCGAGAGCGGTGCGACGACCGGTACCGCACGGGGGATGCAGGTGGGGGTGGGCGCGGCCCGTTTCCAGCGGTACTCCCGCGTCGAGCCGGTGGAGGAGCCGATCGCCCCCCAGATCAACGAGGCGGGCCCCTTCGGCAAGGCGGCCGTGATGGGCGCCCTCGCCGTACGCCACCCCGTGGGCGTGGTCACCTGCGTCACCTCGTACAACAACCCATGGGCCAACCCGGCCGGCAAGATCGCCCCCGCCCTCGCCATGGGCAACACGGTGGTCGTCAAGCCGGCCCCCCAGGATCCGCTCTCCGTCTACCGCATGGCGGAGGCGCTGGAGGCCGCCGGTGCCCCGCCGGGTGTGGTGAACGTGGTGAGCGGGTCGGGCGCGGACGTCGGTGCGGCGGCCGTGGACTCGCCGGACGTCGACATGGTGAGTTTCACCGGCTCGACGGCGGTCGGACAACGGATCGCGGAGGTGTGCGGGCGCGGGATGAAGCGCCAGCTGATGGAGCTGGGCGGCAAGGGCGCGGCGGTCGTCTTCGACGACGCGGACGTGAGGTCGGCGGTGGCCGGCATCGCCACCACCTTCACCTTCTACAGCGGACAGATCTGCACGGCACCGACGCGGGTGATCGCGCAGCGGGGTGTCTACGACCAACTGGTGACCCAACTGAGCGCGTATGCGGGGCGGCTGCCGGTGGGCGACCCGCGCGAGCCGGGCACGGTGGTCGGGCCGGTGATCTCGGCGGCGCACCGGGACCGCGTCGAGTCGTACGTCGAACTGGGCCGCAAGGAGGGTGCGCGGGTGGTGGCGGGGGGCGAACGGCCCCCGTACGAGCGGGGCTTCTACGTCGCGCCCACGGTCCTCGCGGACTGCACCCCCGACATGCGGGTCGTCCGCGAGGAGATCTTCGGTCCGGTCGTGGTCGTCCTCCCCTTCGACGACGAGGACGAGGCCGTCGCCCTCGCCAACGACAGCGACTACGGCCTCATCGACTACGTCTGGTCCGGGGACGTGGCCCGGGCGTTCCGTGTGGCCCGGCGCCTGCGTGCGGGCGGCGTGGGTGTGAACACCGTCGGCCGCAACATGGAGGCCCCGTTCGGCGGCTTCAAGAAGAGCGGGGTGGGGCGCGACGTGGGGTCGTACGCGCTGCACGCGTACAGCGAGACGCAGGCGATCGTCTGGCCCGGGTGAGCTCTTCCCCTCTGATCCTTTTGGGCGCAATGATGTTCGAATGCAGCGTGAACGGCGTGTTGAGCGTGTTGAACGGGCTCATCGGGTGTCCAAGGCGTGGCGGTGGCCCCTGGGCGGCCTGGTGGCGGCCGTCGTGGGCGCCCTGTTCGTGCCGATCGGCGGGCCGCTGTGGTTGCATCTGGTGGTGACGCTGGGCGCGGTCGTCACCCTGGTGCGCATGGCGCACCGCGAGGTCCCGTTCCCGGTGGCCGTGGCGCAGTGGCGGCTCGGGGGCGACGATCCCGACGTACTGCGTGCCCGTGTCCTCTCGGCGGTGGCGGGCCTGCAGCAGGGGCAGCCCGGTCTCGCGGTGTACCGGCTGAAGTCCGTACTGCCGGACCTGACCCGCGCCTTGGGACCGGACCACCCCGACACGCTGTCCGCCCGCGTTCTGAGCGTCCAACTGCGCGGTGAGACGGGCGACTTGCCCGACCGTCTCACCGCGGTCGAGGCTCTGATCGCCGATATCACCCGCGGTCTCGGTCCCGGCCACCCCGACACGCTCGCCGCCGTCTACTGCCGCGCGGAGTGGCTCGGCCAGGACGGCCGTACCGACGAGGCGGAGGCGGCCTACGCCGATGCCGTCGGCGCGGCCACGGAGCATCTGGGCGCCGACCACAACGTGACGTTGATCGCCCGCAGTTCACTGACGATCCTGCGCCACGAGCGGGCCGGCCGGACCGGCGACGGGGCCGCCGCCGCTGACGCCGTCGAGGACATGGCCGCCGTCGTCGACGCGATGGAACGCTCGCTCGGTGCCGACGATCCGACCACGGCTTCCACCCGCCGTCTCCTCATCCAGTGGCAGAACGCGCTGCCCGGAGAGACCGGCTGATGGACCGTCCCCTCCTCTACCTCGACGTGGACGGACCGTTGAACCCGTACGCCGCGAAGCCGGAGCGGCGGCCCGCCGGTTACACGACGCACCGGATGAAACCGCAGGGCTGGCTCGCCCAGCATCCGGGAGAGCCGGCGGCGTACGTCAAGCCGCTACGGGTCTGGCTCAACCCGGACCACGGCCGCCAACTGCTGGAACTGGACGCACTGTTCGACCTGGTGTGGGCGACGACCTGGGTCGGCGAGGCGAACACGTACATCGCGCCGGTCCTCGGGCTGCCGGAACTGCCCGTGGTGGACTGGCCTCGGAGCCCGGTCGCCGGACTGTCCGGGGTGGCCCCGGAACCCGGCGTGTTCTGGAAGACACCGCGTCTCGTCGAACACGCGGCCGGGCGGCCGTTCGCGTGGGTCGACGACGAGATCGGCACGGCCGACCAGGACTTCGTGGCCACCCACCACCGGAACTCCGCCCTGCTGCACCGCGTCGACCCCCGACTCGGCCTGCGGGAAACGGACTTCGCGACGCTCGCCGCCTTCGCACGGACCACCGGCGGGACGGGATTGGGACTGGGATAGGGGTAGGGATACGGTCGCCCGATGATCGTGTGGGTGAACGGGGCCTTCGGGAGCGGAAAGACGACGTTGGTCGAGGAGCTGCGGGGGCGATGGCCCGAGGCGCTGGTGTTCGACCCCGAGGTGATCGGCTACGTCCTGCGGAAGATCGTGGAGGTACCGACCGGGGACTTCCAGGATCTGCGACTGTGGCGACGGCAGGTCGCCGAGGCCCTGGTGGGCCTGGTGGAGGAGTACCGGCGGCCGGTGCTGGCGCCGATGACCCTGGTGAACCCCGCCTACGTGGCCGAGGTGTTCGGCGCGATCGGGGCCGCCGGCATCCCCCTCCATCACTTCTTCCTCAAGGTCCCCGAGGACGTGCTGGTCGCCCGCATCGACGGCCGCAGCTTCACGCCGGACGCCCCCGAGCAGGACGAACGGGTCCGCCGGTGGTGCAGGGAGCGCCTCACGGCGTGCACGACCGCGGTCGGCACCCTGCCCGCCGACACGGTGTTCCTGGACGGCGAGTCGAGCCCCGAAGTGCTGGCCGGTCTCGTGCTGCGCCGCGTGACCCGGTGAGCGTCCGCCCCGCCGACCGGCCCTAGCCGCCGAGATCCTGCTCCGCAGGCTCCCCGCGTCCGACCGACAGGGACCAGCGCACGTTTGAAGAGGCGGTGACGGAGACCGTGCCCGCGCGGTCCGCGCCGGCCAGGGTGAACTGGTTGTAGATGTCGGTCACTTCTCCGTCGACGCAGTCCAGGGGGAAGGATGTGCCCATGGACCGCAGGACGACCTCGATCCTGCCCTTCCCCTCGCACTGCACCGCGACGGTCACCGTCTCGCCGTCGCCCTTCTTCGCCTTGCCGAACTCCAGCGACGCGCTGCCCCGAGTGCCGTCCTGACGCAGGACGACTCGGTCGGCCATGTCCAGATCAGGGGCACGGTCCACGGACACATCGGATACGGCGGCCGCGTCCGCCTCGGCGGAGTCCGCCACCGGGGGCGCCTTGGCCGGGCTGGTCCCGGCCGTCCGTAGCGGCTGCTGCTGCTTCTGTGACCCGGTGTCGCCGTTCGAGCCGTTCGAGCCGTTCGACGAGCAGGCGGTGGTGGAGAGGAGGGCGGCCGCCGACAGCAGCGTCAAGGTGGTGAGTGTGCGGCGGGACATGCGTGATGAGCGTGCCATGAACGACCCCCGTCGATCGGCCCGCTGGTGGCGGGCGAGGCCGTGATCGTGACACCGGGCCGAGACGGGCAACAAGGCGAAGGGGCAGGTTCAGAGGATGATCTGAGGTTGGCGGCGCTTCCCCGGAAGGAAGGGCCAGGCACTCTCCTGCCAAAACCGCCGACGGTGCCTCAGAAGTGCCCCTCCGCGCGGGTCGGCCTCGGTGGACATACCATCAATCTGCTTCCCCGGCGCTTTGGATGCGGGCCACCCGAGCCGATCTCCAGGGCCGTCCACATCGAGCCGTCGGGTCCGAGAGCGATGCCGTGGGGCTCGGAAGACGGGGTCGGCAGATCGTGTTCGTGGATCTCGTACATACCGCGCTTCTCGGGCTCGTGGCCGCGGGCGGCCCTCGGCGCGTGAACAGCCCCGGGGCCAGGACCAGTTGGTTGGCCAGTTGCTGAAGCCGTTCGGCGGCTTGCCGGCCCGAGGGGACGTTCCAGGCGTCCGCGCAGGCGTCGGCGATGTGCTGGGGGGAGGCGGGAGCGGCGGTCGCAGCGGTCAGGATTGAGGACGGTGGTGATGCGGTCGAAGCCCCGGTAGAGGCCCCGGCTCGCGGCGATGCACTCCCGCGCTGTCGGCGGAGCCTCGGGCGGGTACGAGCGCTTCCCGAACGCGGCGAAGCCAGGTCCGGCAGGTCTGCACAGTCGAGCCCCCCAGGCCCGGGCAGAGCCCGACGGCACGAACGCGTCGATCGTCTCCGTCCGTAGCCACAGTCCTGGATCGGGCGGCAGTCCGTCGCTGTCGACCCATACGGCCAGCCGCCCGACGGCATAGAGAAGCCGCCGCACCTCGTAGCAGGTGGCGGGGGTGGTAGTTGCCACCGTCGCCCGTACCTGGTCGGCGACCGCTGTCCGCGCCGCGCGGCCGGTGCACGGCGTACGACGCGCCCACTGCCGGTGCGGCAGCCGAGGGTGGTAGTCGCGGATCCGGCCGAAAGTCTCCGAGTTCAAGGTCACGGACCAGCACCCTGTCAGCACGGGAGCGCAGAAGTGATCGGACAGGGGCGGCGCCTGCCCTTCGACGGTCAGAACACCCGAAGTCCGATCCGGCCGAGGATCGTGGCAGCATGCCCCCCGTAGACGAAGAGCACGGCAACGACGGCGAGAAGCAGGGTGCCGACGACAAGGCTCCAGGTGCGGCGGGCGTTCATGAGGACTGCCTTTCCTTCACGGGTTCGGGTTGTGTCGAGCTTCCTACACTCAGGACGGTGTCACAGCGGTCGCGGACCGCCTCATCGTGGGTCGCGATGACGACGGCGCAGCCGCCCTCACTCATCGCGCGGAGGATGTCGACGACCATACTGGTGTTGCTGTGGTCGAGAGCACCGGTCGGTTCGTCGGCCAGAACGAGGGCGGGCTGCTTGACGATCAGGCGGGCCAGGGCAACGCGTTGCTGCTCCCCGCCGCTGAGCCGATGGACGTGTTCTTTCTCCCGTCCCGCCAGTCCGACCCGCTCCAGAGCCTCGGCGATGGTCGGAGCGTCCTTCTTCGCCCGTCGCGGTTTCATCGCGACCTCGAGATTGGCGGCGACGGTCGCATTCTCGATCAGTGCGTAGTTCTGGAACAGGTAGCCGAGGACATCCCGCCGATAGTGCCGGGTCGCCCGCGGGCTGAAACAGGTGACATCCCGGCCTTCGTAGCGGATCGCGCCCGAGCTCGGTGAGTCGAGGAGGCCGAGGCAATTGAGGAGCGTCGACTTGCCGGATCCGCTCAGCCCGGTCAACGCGAGCATTTCGCTTCGAGCCACAGTGAATTCGAGTCCCGACCAGAGAACGCGAGCACCGTAGGACTTTGACAGATGTTCGATCTCGATCACGGTGCAGCTCCTGTACAACGCTGGGGGTTCACGACTCGGTCGCGCCTTCCTTGACAATCCGGCGATGGAAGGCAAGGAGGGCGAGGAGCACTGCCACGACCTCGATGGTGACGAGCCCCACGGCGACGCCGACACCCAGTTCGGTGATCTCGACGGGTGCGCGGGGCGGGGGGATACCGAGGGCCTCATACCTTTCGAGACCCTGGTTCTGCTGCCACACCTGGACGGGTACCCATCCAGCGAGCAGCACGGCCAGGACGCCTTCGACTGCCAGGACGGTGCGGTGCGTGGCCGTGAACGTCCAGCCGCTGATGTGCCGGGCGAAGATCGCCTGTGCGTTCTTCCGGGAGTGGACGATGCAGACGCCGACTCCGGTGATGAGCAGCACCATCACTGCCACGCCCAGGTTGAACAGTTGCAGCCGGAAGTCTCGGACAAGGTCGCGCAGTCTGAGTGCGGCGTTCTGCCCGACGGGGCTCATACCGGTCACGTACGTCTCAAGGTGATATTTCTTGATGCCTGTTGTGACCTTGTCCGCATCATGGAAGACGATGCTTTGCTGAGAGGCGTAGGCGGTGTAGCCCCTGTTGCTCAGGAAGTTCGAACCGTGGGGGTAGGCGATGATGACGGGGTCCGTGACGAACGAGTCGTCCGCGCCCGGGTTCTCGTCGGCCTGCGACTGGCCCTGGGGGTTGTAAGTAAAGACGCGCTGGCCGTCCTTCGACCGCAACACCTCCACCTGGTCAGGCTTGATCTTGTCCGGATCGCTGGGGTTCAGCAGTCCTGGGACCAGTTGCTGAAGGCGGTGGGCGTACGGGGCGAGGGCCGCGGGGATGAGCAGCCGTACCTGGTCGCTGGTCGTCGCGGTCGGGTTGTGGCGTCGCCCTGATGAGTCGAGGACGGGCTGCTCGGCGAGGAAGGACTCGTTGACGATCAGAAGGTCGCCCTTCGGCAGACCATCTCCTGGCGCTGATCGCTGAAGATCCCGGTGCCCGACGACGACGACCTCTCCGTTCCTGTCGGCCCGGCGGAGCCAGCCTCCCACTTTCTCGTTCAGGTCCTGCAGTGCGGTGGCACTGGCCAGACTGCCGTTGAGCTCGATAGAGGTGGTGTCGCCGATCTTCGTGTAGGCGTCGCTGCTCTCCTGCCGGGTCACGACGTCCTGGCCGGCGAGGACGACGGCCGTGGCAATGCTGAGTGCCAGAAGCAGAGCGGGAATTCTCACAAGGTAGGCGCTCGCCGACGCGGTCCGCGAGGGCAGCTCACCTTTCAGGGCCCGCAGCACGTCGGTCTGGAACGTCAGCCAGAGCATGGCCGCGTGCACAGCGAAGGCGATGAGGCTGAGTGCGGCGGCGCAGGTCAGTGCGATCGAAGAGAACCAGCCGATCCACGTCAGCCCGTTGTAGAGGCCGAGAAGCAGCAGTGTCGCGGCGGCCACCGCTGCGAACGCCGTCGACCAGAAAACCGCGAGTTGGCGCAGGTCTCGCAGCAAGATCTGCGCGAATGACTTGCCCTGCAGCCGCAGCACCCCGTATGCCTTCGCGTTGAGCAGGACACCAGCGCCGGTCGTCGTCACGACGGCGAGCGCGACGACGAAGAACGAGCGGTACAGCGCACTGTCCGCGTAGACGGGGGTCAGTTGCGCCACTGACAGCGGATGGTTGACCGTGGCCTGCAGGCCGAGGTCGGTCAGGGTCCGGGTCAGCGAGGCGGCGGCCCGGTCTGAACCGAACACGTAGTAGAAGCCACGCGGATCGCGTTGTCCGAGCTCGGAGATCGGATGCACGTCGGTGCGATAGTCGCGATTGAACGCCGGATAGCCGTCCCTCAGCCAGTCGGAACGCTGACCGCCGGGAGCGAGGTAGAGGTGCCGACGGCTGTAGGGGTTCTCGAGGTCGGGTACCTCGCGCGCGACGGTAGTCCCGTTGGACTTCGCGAACTCCGCGATCACGCGGGTGACCTGCGAACCGCTGGTCGAGTTGTCGGTGTCCGTCACCCAGACGACGGCGGAATGCCCCAGCACCCAGTCCTCGTCGAGGCTCCGTAGGAAAAGGAAGGCGAGAACTGCGGCGTACGCCAGCACGGCGGTGTGAACGAACTTGATACCTCGGTGCAGCATCGATTGCCTAGATCAGGGCACTTCTGGAGCGCGACTCATGGGGAGACCGGAGACACGTCGGGCGGCCCCCCTCGGAGGGAGATCGCGGAAGATCCGTCGACTCTCCGTGAGCGGACCACCCGACGCCGTGAGACCGAGCTGTGAGGCCCGGTCTCAGGTCAGCAGGTGGTGCTGTAGTAGGACTTGTTACCGCTCAGCGCAACGTCGGCCTGAGCAATGGACCAAGAACCCTTGGCGGCCTCATCGGTGTCGATGTACTCCCCGATGGCGGTCGAGCCGTGGCACTTACTGCCGTGGTAGTAGTAGGACCACACGTAGGACGTGCCGGCGCCGTAGTCCCAGGTACCCCCGCCCACGCTGACCACGGTGGCCAGTGCCGGAGTGGCACCGGCCAGGACGAGGGCGCCGGCCGCCACCGCGAGCTTCACTCCACGCTTGATCTTCACTGCAAACTCTCCCCGCACTTGACAGCAAGTTGATCAAGCAAAAGATTGTCAGGTTCCTGATCAAGTGTCAACGTGTTTTGTTTCAGGGGCAGTTGAGGATCGCGGGACCGTTGAAATGGTCGCACAACGACCTCCGGGCATGCCGTCCCGGCTGGACGCCCGCCTCGCCGTCGAGGTGTGCGTGGAGGTGGTCGCCGGCAGCGACGCGGTGGTGCGTCGGTTCCGGCTCCCCGAGCGACTGGGGAACGATCTTCGACAGCACGGGGAAAGATCGTGAGGGCCTTCTGTTGCCGCACGTCATCAGCGCTCGTGAACACCCCCAGATCTCCCGCCGGCGCACCGCGTCCCGCAGCGCCACCAGCACGCACAGCTCGTACGGGATGCGCTCGACACGGCCCTTATCATGAACGCCCGGTCGGGGAAGTCCCCGTCGAGCAGCCGCAGCGGCCCCGCCGTCAGCGAGAGCCGCTGCGCGAGCATGTAGAGCGCGAGCCGGTCCTCGTCCAATCCGTCCACCGCCAGGGGCCGGTAGGCGTCGTGCAGGCGGATCCGTAGAAACACGTGCTCCCACTCGACGTCGAAATACATCGATCCCCTATTACTTCCGAGAGCCACTGGTGGTGGACTGACGCCGCCGAACGGAAGCTACCCGCCGCTCCGGTCCGCCAGATCCACCCTCACCGTCAGCAACCCCGACCCCAGTACCCGTACCGCCGCGCTGTTCATGCGGGGCAGGGTGCGCAGGCGGGCCACCGGGTCGTCGTCCGGGAGGAGGTGGGCCGTGCCCTCGTGCCAGCGGCCCCGGAGGCGGACGCGGACCGAGGGGTCGGCCTTGATGTTGCGGATGTAGTGGGACTTCTCGCCGTACTCGGAGACCAGCCAGACCGTGTCACCGACGCGACGGCCGCCGATGGGGGTGCGGCGGGGGAGGCCGGAGGTGCGGCCGGTGGTCTCCAGGACGGTCTGGAGCGGGACGCGACGCAGGACCGGGTTGGCGACGCGGCGCTGGAAGGCCGTGACGACGCGTTGCTTGAGCCCGGCGTGCTCCGGATGGTTCGCGTGCTCCGCACTGCGGGACATCGGCGTGGTTCTCCTCGAAGTGTGGGAGGTACGGACTACAGGATCGGGTACGGGGCGAAGGCGGTGGGTGGCCGGTGCGGGTCGTGACGTGGAACCTGTGGTGGCGGTTCGGACCGTGGCAGGAGCGGCAGAAGGCGATCCTCGCCGTGCTGCGTGAACTGCGGCCCGACGTGGTCGGGTTGCAGGAGGTCTGGCAGCGGGACGGGGACGGCGGGGACAGGGGGGACAGCGCGGGGAATCTGGCCGGTTGGCTCGCCGGGGAGCTCGGTATGCACTGGGCCTGGGGCGCGTACGGCGACGCCGCGCGCTGGCAGCGGCGGATCGGGGACCCGGACGTCGGGATAGGTAACGCCGTGCTGAGCCGGTGGCCCGTCCTGGAGCGGGACTCCATCGGGCTGCCGACGGGAGAGGGCGGCAGCACACGCGGCGCCCTCTACACCCTCCTCGACGCCCCCGGCGCGCCCGTCCCCTTCTTCACCACCCACCTCAGCTCCGCGACCGACGCGTCAGCGGTGCGCTGCCGCCAGGTCACCGCGCTGGTCGAGTTCGTCGCCCGCCACCGAGGCCGAGGCGCCCACCCGCCCGTGATCACCGGGGACTTCAACGCCTGGCCCGACTCCGACGAGGTCCGGCTCTTCGGCGGCCACAGGACCGCGCCCGCCGCGCCCGGACAGTGCTTCCTCGACGTCTGGGAGTACGCCGAGCCCGGCGCGCCGTCGGCCACCTGGGACGTGGTGAACCCCTACGTCGCCGGGACGTTCGGGCCGAGCGTGCGGATCGACTACATCCACGTCGGACCGCCGGGCCACGGCGGAGTCGGGCACGTGCGCGCCGTACGGAGGGCGGGCGACGGTCCCGTCGACGGCGTATGGCCCTCCGACCACATGGCCGTCGTGGCCGACCTGGCGGACGGGGCGGAGTCCGGGGCGGAGGCCGGGGCCGGGGCCCACTGAGGACCCCGGACACCCGCGCCGCCCACGTGGACTACGGCTTCCTGCCCAGCCCCCCGTGCTGCCCGATCGGCTTCGGCTCGCCCGCGGCATCCGTGGCGTCCGGGCGCCACAGCGGTACGGAGACGATGCCCGGGTCGACCAGGTCGAGGCCGTCGAAGTAGCCGGTGATCTGGTCGACGGGGCGGAGGAAGTACGGGACGGCGCCGGTCTCGTTGTAGGCGTCCTGGGCGCGCTCGTACTCGGGATCGGTGCCCCGGGAGCCCTCGTTGATGTTGAGGTAGCTGCCCGAGGGAAGGCCGGCGAGGAGGCGGCGGACGATGTCGCGGGCCTCCTCGTAGTCGCGGACGTGGCCCAGGATGCCGCTGAGGATCAGAGCCGTGGGCCGGGACAGGTCCAACGTCGCGGCGGCGGCCTCCAGGATGCGGTCCGTGTCGTAGAGGCTGGCGTCGACGTACGCGGTGGCGCCCTCGGGGGCGGAGTAGAGCAGCGCGCGGGCGTGCGCGAGGACCATCGGGTCGTTGTCGACGTAGACGATCCTCGCCTCCGGCGCGCTGCGCTGGGCGACCTGGTGGGTGTTGTCGGCGGTGGGCAGACCGGTGCCGACGTCCAGGAACTGCCGGACGCCCTCCACCTCCACCAGGTGCCGGATGCTGCGCCGCAGATACGCGCGGCTGCTGCGGGCGATGGTCACGATGCCGGGGAAGGCGTCGGCGTACGCGTCGCCGGCCGCCTCGTCCACCGGGTAGTTGTCCTTGCCGCCCAGCCAGTAGTTCCAGATGCGGGCGGAGGCGGGCACCGAAGTGTCGACCTTCTCCTTCGCAGCCGGAGCCGCCGCCGGGTCGGGCGTGGTCGCGTGATCGGTCATGGGCGCCGTCTCCTCCGCCGTACGGGTGCGTCCACGCGAACGGACGTAGCCGTACAGACGCACGTGATGTGTCGAGCCAAACCTAAGGCCCAACACAGTTATTTCGTACGCGGGTTCCCCCTACGTTCGCCGGACCTTCCGGCTGGCTGCCATCCCCGCACTCTCCCCGCCCTATCCCCGCCCGAGGAAGATCGGGTTCGTGAACGCCGCCAGCGGCCCCGGGAAGCCCGGCACGATCGGCGGCCGGCGGACCTCGGCCCGTACGTACGCCGCGTACGAGGCCGTCGTACGCCACTGTGCCGAGCCGGCGCCGGACTCCGGGAGCACGGCCGAGGTGAACATCGCGCCCTGGTCGGTGACGAAGCGGATGGTGCAGCCGGCGGAGCCCGTCGCCTCCACACGGACGGTGACCGGGGTGTCCGGAGCCACCTTCAGCCGCTCACCGATGCCCGCGTGCTCGCCCCGCGCACCGGACGCCGTGAACGACACGGACACGTCCTTCGACTCGGCGACGTACGAGCGGCCGGCTCGCAGGCCCTCCTGGATGGCCTCCCTGGTCAGGTCGTCGGCGAGGACGACCGTCTGGGGGCGGCCGACGGGGTCGGGGTCGCGATGGGCGTCGCTGTTGCCCATCGCCGGGATCCAGCCGCGACCCTCCTTCACGGACGCCACGAGCATGCCGTCCCAGTCGGCGAGCGCCACCTCGTCCTCCGGCGAGTACGCGCCGTTCCACACCTCCACCGCGTCCGCCTCGCCGAAGCCGAACTTCCAGTTGCAGCCGATGCAGGTGGCGTGCGGGTGGGCCGGGACGACCAGGCCCCCGGCCCGGCGGATCTGCCGGGCGTACTTGCCGAACCGGTTGTCCCGGGCCCGGTAGCGCCAGTCGACGAACGTCCCCGGTGCGACGCCGAGCGCCACCACGTGACCGTTGCGCGTGGTCACCTCCTCGCCCAGCAGAATGAGGAGGTCGTCACCCGCGTGCTCGGCCCAATGGGCGTGCGCGGACTGGGTGTTGTGCTCGGAGCTGTTGATGAAGTCCAGGCCCGCCGCGCGCGCCAGCGCCGCCAGCTCGGCGAGCGTACGGCGGCCGTCGGAGTACCAGGAGTGCAGATGACAGTCGCCCCGGTACCAGTCCCGGCCCCGCCCCTTGGCCCGCTCCGGCGGATACACCGGCTTCACCGGCGTGGCAGGCGCGCCGTACGTGAGGGTGATCGTGATCTCGTACGGCAGCCCGTCCGGCGCCACCGTGTAGGGGCCCAGCGCGATGTGCCAGGTGCCGGGGCGGACCGGGCCGGGGAGGTAGCCCGGGGTCGCCTCGTCCGCCCGGACGAAGAACTCCGTGCGGGCGCCGCCCGACCAGCCCCGGAAGCCCTTGCCGCCGAGTTCCGTGCCCCGCTCGTCGAAGACACCGATGTCGAGTGCGTTGCCCAGGGTGCCCGCCGGGACGCTCGGCCTCTCGTAGCTGTACGAGACCTTCAACTCCCGTACTCCTGAAGGCACCTCGACCGGCAGATACACGAAATCGGGGGAGCCGGTGGGGAGGGTTCCCCGGATGGTCTTCGTCTCCTGGTCGCCGTCCGCGGCCTCGGCGCCGCTCGTCCCAAAGGTCACGCTTCCCAACGTAAGTGCGGCCGCCGCCGACGTCACGAACAGCGCGCGCCTTCCGAGTCCGTTCCCGTCGCCCTCGCTCCGGGTGTCACCGTGGTGGTCGTCGCACATGCTGCTGCTCCCCAGGTCGGTCGTGAGTGACATGGCGTGGATGGCGCGGGGGTGTGCGTGCCACCTTCCTATGCGGTGGTGAACTGTGGGACAAGGGAGGGAAATCGCCGGTTTTCCTTACGACGTGCAGACGTTGGTCAGTTCGTCGGCGGCCGTGTCGATTCACTGGAGTCGGTGTCGCCGTCGCCGTCGCCGTCGAGGACAGCCCTGCCGCAGTCCTCGATCGCCTGGGCGAGGTCGTCGACTGCCTTGCCGGTGCTGCGGACGACGTGGGCGGATGCCGGGCGCGATCCCGCGGGGTTGCAGGTGGTGCCGTACGCGGTGCAGCCGAGTGCGGGGGTGACAGCTGCTACAGATTTTCTAATCATTCATAGTCATTTCTAGTCGGATGTCTCACGTACTTTGGTCTTGTGAAGCTTTCGGAGTGGGCGCGTCAGCAGGGCGTGAGCTACCAGACCGCCTGGCGGTGGGTGAAGGACGGGAAGATGCCCGTCCCGGTCCGCCAGGCGCCGTCCGGGACATGGCTGGTCGACGAGGTTTCCGTCCAGCCGTCCGGACGCGTGGTGGCGTACTGCCGCGTGTCTTCAGCCGACCAGAAGGCCGACCTGGATCGGCAGGCCGCGCGGGTGGTGTCCGGCACGAATGGGCTGGGCCTGGCCGTCGCAGAGGTTGTGACCGAGATCGGGTCGGGGCTGAACGGGCGCCGCCTCAAGCTGCACCGGCTGCTCGCCGACCCGGACACGGCTGTGATCGTGGTCGAGCACCGCGACCGGCTGGCCCGGTTCGGCGTCGAGCACATCGAAGCCGCCCTGTCCGCGTCCGGCCGCCGCCTGGTCGTCCTCGACCCCGGGGAGAGCACCGATGACCTGGTCCGTGACATCACCGAGGTGCTGACCTCGATGTGTGCCCGCCTGTATGGGCGTCGCGCGGCGAAGAACCGTGCCGCCCGAGCGGTGGCCGCGGCCACCGGCGACGAGACCGGCGGGACCGCCTGATGAAGAAGTTCCAGGCGCAGCCCGGGTTCGTGGTGCAGGCGTTCCGGTTCGCGCTGGACCCGAACGCCGCCCAGGAGCAGGCGTTGCGGTCGCACTGCGGGGCAGCGCGGGCCGCCTACAACTGGGCCGTGGGCTGGGTCGAGGCGTCGTGGTGGCAGCGCAAGGCGGAGGAGTCCTACGGCATCCCCGCAGACCGGCTCACCGAGTGGCGGCCGTGGTCGCTGCCCTCCCTCCGTAAGGCGTTCAACCAGGCCAAGCATGCCGACCCCAGGTTCTGCGGGTGGTGGGAGGACAACTCCAAGGAGGCGTACTCCACCGGCCTGGCAGGCGCAGCCGCCGCCTTCGACAACTACGCCAAGTCCAAGCAGGGCAAGCGGCGGGGCAAGCAGGTCGGGATGCCCCGTTTCAAGTCGAAGCGCAAAGCGCGCCTTTCCTGCCGGTTCACCACCGGCACGATCCGCGTCGAGGCGGACGGCCGGCATGTCACGCTGCCCCGCCTCGGCACGATCCGCGTCCACGAACCCACCGCGAAGCTGCTGAACCGCGTGCAGGCCGGAACGGCCCGGATCCTGTCCGCGACAGTCCGGCACGAACGCGGACGATGGTTGGTGTCCTTCCAGACCGAGACCGCGCGGGAGATCCGCCGCGTGGCCCGGCCCGGCGCCGCGGTCGGCATCGACCTCGGCATCAAGACGCTCGCCGTCATGGCCGACAGCACCGGAGCGATCCGTCAGATACCCAACCCCAGGCACCTCGACAGCGCCCTCACGGCCCTGCGCGGGGCCTCTCGCACGGTGTCCCGCCGCCAGGGCCCCGACCGCAGGACCGGACAGCAAGCGTCCAAGCGGTGGGAGAAGGCCAACGCCGTCCGCAACAAGGTCCACCACCGGGTCGCGAACCTTCGCGCCGACGCCCTGCACAAGCTCACCACCACGGTGACAGGCGAGTACGGCACCGTCGTGGTCGAAGACCTCAACGTTGCTGGCATGCTCCGCAACCGGCGCCTCGCCCGCCGCATCGCCGACGCCGGGTTCGGCGAGATCCGCCGCCAGCTCACCTACAAGACCCGCCGGAACGGCTGCCGCATCGTGGCCGCCGACCGGTGGTTCCCCTCCTCCAAGACCTGTTCCGGGTGCGGCGCGGTGAAAGCCAAGCTGCCGCTGCACGTCCGGACCTACGAATGCGACGCGTGCGGCCTGGTCATCGACCGGGACGACAACGCGGCCCGCAACCTCGCCGCCCTCGCAGCGGCAGCCGTAACGACTGGTACCGGAGTGGCCGGAGACCAGGACACCGCCAAGGTGTCGAAGCCCCGTGGAGCCGACCGGAGGACCCGCATCACCCGTCCCCGCCGCAAGGCAGGGACGGGGCGGGCAGGTGGCGTAACCCTGCCGAACCAACGGCAGCAGGAAGCGGGAGACCGTCCTCAAGCCGAGCCCCTGATGCTCTGGTGATGTGACGGACCTTCCGGGTCGAAATGCCCGGAATACTGAGACCTGACTACGGACTCAGCAACGGAAGCTGGCGTACTACGCGACGACGACGAGGAGGCTGTGGTGCAGCGGCCTCCGGCGGGGGAGGGGTAGGTGCTCGGGCTGTTGGACGAGTACGGAGTGTCCCTGGGTGGGGGCGCCTGACAGCTCGGGCCACGGGGTGCGTCGACGGGTGCGCGCCCGGTGGGGCTTCTCGCGCAGTTCCCCGCGCCCTTGAGAGAAGAGACCAGTCCCCTGCGGGCCTGAAAGACCACGGCCCTGCGGGCCGAAAAGCACGGGGCGCAGCCCCTGCTTTCCAGGGGCGCGGGGAACTGCGCGAGCAACCACGACGCACCCGTACCCGCCGACGCACCCGTACCCGTACCCGTACCCGCCGACGCACCCGTACCCGTACCCGCCGACGCACCCGCACCCCTGGGCCATCAGGTGCCCGGCCCGATGGCGGAGCCAAGCCGCTCGTATGCTCGAAGGATGACGACTCCCGCGGCCTCTGGAAACGGATCCACCGACCCGGCCAGCTCCACCGGCCCCACCGAGAACTCCATGCGGCGCGCGCTCAAACGCGCCCGGGACGGTGTGGCGCTCGATGTGACCGAGGCGGCGGTGCTGCTGCAGGCGCGCGGCGCGGATCTGGAGGATCTGGCCGCGTCGGCGGCGCGGGTGCGGGACGTGGGCCTCCAGGAGGCCGGCCGGCCCGGGGTCATCACCTACTCGAAGAGCGTCTTCATCCCGCTCACCCGGCTGTGCCGGGACAAGTGCCACTACTGCACCTTCGTCACCGTGCCGGGCAAGCTGCGCCGGGCCGGGCACGGGATGTTCATGTCGCCGGACGAGGTGCTGGAAGTCGCCCGCAAGGGAGCCGCCCTCGGCTGCAAGGAAGCGCTGATCACGCTCGGCGACAAGCCGGAGGACCGTTGGCCTCAGGCGCGCGAATGGCTCGACGCGCACGGCTACGACGACACGATCGCGTACGTCCGGGCCATCTCGATCCGTATCCTGGAAGAGACAGGGCTGCTGCCCCACCTGAATCCGGGCGTGATGTCGTGGACGGACTTCCAGCGGCTCAAGCCGGTGGCGCCCTCCATGGGCATGATGCTGGAGACGACGGCGACGCGGCTGTGGTCCGAGCCGGGCGGCCCGCACCACGGCTCCCCGGACAAGGAGCCTGCGGTCCGGCTGAGGGTCCTGGAGGACGCGGGCCGCTCCTCCGTGCCCTTCACGTCCGGTGTCCTCATCGGGATCGGGGAGACGTACGAGGAGCGCGCGGAGTCGCTGTTCGCGCTCCGGAAGGTCTCCCGCGCCTACCACGGAGTCCAGGAACTGATCATCCAGAACTTCCGCGCCAAGCCGGACACCGCGATGCGTGGCATGCCGGACGCGGAGCTGGACGAGCTGGTCGCCACGGTGGCCGTCGCCCGGCACCTCATGGGCCCGGCGGGCTGTATCCAGGCCCCGCCGAACCTCGTCGACAGCGAGTACGAGCGGCTGATCGGCGCCGGGATCGACGACTGGGGCGGGGTGTCCCCGCTCACGATCGACCATGTGAACCCCGAGCGTCCCTGGCCGCAGATCGAGGAACTCACCGAGCGGTCCCGTGCCGCCGGTTTCGAGCTGCGGGAACGCCTGTGCGTGTATCCGGAGTTCGTGACGCGGGGCGAGCCGTGGCTCGACCCGCGCCTCCTGCCGCACGTAAGGGCCCTCGCCGACCCCGAGACGGGCCTCGCCCTGCCGGACGCGGTCGTCGAGGGACACCCGTGGCAGGAGCCCGAGGAGGTCTTCGTCGCCACCGGCCGTACGGATCTGC
Organism: Streptomyces europaeiscabiei; assembly: GCF_036346855.1. Lineage (NCBI taxonomy): Bacteria > Bacillati > Actinomycetota > Actinomycetes > Kitasatosporales > Streptomycetaceae > Streptomyces > Streptomyces europaeiscabiei. The sequence goes on along the minus strand of NZ_CP107841.1, from coordinate 4,542,236 downwards.
ACACCTCCATCGACACCGAGGGCCGTACCGGCGACCGCCGTGACGACTTCGACTCCGTCTACGGCGACTGGGGCGCCCTGCGCGAGGCGGCGGCGCCCGGCATGGTGCCCGAGCGCATCGACACGGACGTACGCGCGGCGCTGGCGACGGCGTCGGACGACCCCACGAAGCTGTCGGACGCCGAGGCGTTGGCCCTGCTGCACGCGGACGGACCCGCGCTGGACGCCCTCACCCGGATCGCGGACGACGTGCGCAAGTCGGCCGTCGGTGACGACGTCACGTACATCGTCACGCGGAACATCAACTTCACGAACGTCTGCTACACCGGCTGCCGCTTCTGCGCCTTCGCACAGCGCCGCACGGACGCCGACGCGTACACGCTCTCCCTCGACCAGGTCGCCGACCGGGCCCAGCAGGCCTGGGACCTCGGCGCGGTCGAGGTCTGCATGCAGGGCGGCATCCACCCCGACCTGCCGGGGACGGCGTACTTCGACATCGCCAAGGCGGTGAAGTCCCGTGTGCCCGGCATGCACGTCCACGCCTTCTCCCCGATGGAGGTGGTGAACGGCGCGACCCGCACCGGCATGTCGATCCGCGAATGGCTGACGGCGGCGAAGGAGGCGGGCCTCGACTCCGTCCCCGGCACGGCGGCGGAGATCCTGGACGACGAGGTGAGGTGGGTCCTCACCAAGGGCAAGCTGCCGGCGGCCACCTGGATCGAGGTGATCTCCACCGCCCACGAGCTGGGCATCCGCTCCTCGTCGACGATGATGTACGGCCACGTCGACCAGCCCCGCCACTGGCTGGGCCACCTCCGCACCCTGGCGCGGATCCAGCAACAGACCGGCGGCTTCACGGAGTTCGTGACCCTCCCCTTCATCCACACCAACGCGCCGGTCTACCTGGCCGGCATCTCCCGCCCCGGCCCCACCATGCGCGACAACCGCGCCGTCACCGCCATGGCCCGCCTCCTCCTCCACCCCCACATCCCCAACATCCAGACCAGCTGGGTCAAGCTCGGCACCGAGGGCGCGGCCGAAATGCTCCGCTCCGGCGCGAACGACCTGGGCGGCACCCTGATGGAGGAGACGATCTCCCGCATGGCGGGCTCGTCGTACGGCTCCTACAAGTCGGTGAAGGACCTGATCGCGGTGGCGGACGCGGCGGGCCGCCCGGCGAAGCCGCGCACGACGCTGTACGGCGAGGTCCCGGAGGAACGCCAACGGGCGGCGGCGGTGTCGGACGGGCATCTGCCGGAGCTGTTGCCGGTGCTGGACTGACGGCTGCGGCGAGCGGGTCGGAAAACCCTCTCAGCGTGCCACGGAGACCGTCGTGGCCCAGCTGGCGATGGCCGACGGCGGCGAGGGCGAGGGGCACCGGATCGCGGTCGTCTACGACGACGCCACCGACAAGATCAAGCTCTACCTGGACGGCGCCCCCTATACCGGATCCACCGCCGACTTCGCGGGCGGCCCGCCCAGCTCCGGCCCGCTCCAGGTCGGCCGGGCCCAGGTCGGCGACGGTTGGGGCGAGTACCTCCACGGCGACGTCGACGAGGTGCACGCGTTCGCCGGTGCTCTGGACGACCACGAGATCAAGCAACTGGGCCGGGGCACCGAGCCCTGTCTCTGCTGAGTACCGTTCTCCTGTTGTTCCTCATGGGCTATGGCCCCCGCCGGTCGACTGGACGGCGGGGGCCACAGCTCTTCACCCGAGGTGACAGCGGCCGGTTCCCCGAAGTGCCGGCCGTGGGTCAGTCGATCGCCCGGTCGTTCGTCGGCAGGTACGTCACCATCAGCACCACCCCGCTCAGCAGGAACACACGGAGCGCGGCGTCGAGACCGTTCCAGTCGCCGGACTGCCACCTTGCTCGCCGGGCAGGGTGGGCGGTCCTTCAGGGCCGGGGGGTGAATGCCCGCTCGCGCGTAGCGGGGCGGGGCGGGGGAAGCCGAATCGCTGGCACGAGCCCCGAAAGGCAGCGATGCCAAGGCGGCCGAGTACGCGAAGGCCGCCAGGCTCAAGGCGCGCGACGCGAACCGGCGCAAGGACTGGTGCGAGAAGACCAGCACCATGCTCGCCCGCTGCTATGACCTGATCCGGTTCGAGAAGCTGAACATCAAGACGATGACCCGCTCCGCGAAGGGAACCGTGGAGCGGCCCGGCCACAACGTGGCGCAGAAGTCCGGCCTGAACCGGTCAATCCTCGCCCAAGGGTGGGGCCTGCTGCGGCAGCGCACCGGGCACAAGGCCCCCGGCCGGGTCGAAGACGTCCCCGCCCCCTACACCAGCCTGCGGTGCAGTGCCTGTGGATGGATCGACAAGAACTCGCGCAAGAGCCAAGCCGAGTTCGTCTGTTCCTCCTGCGGCTTCACCTGCAACGCGGACACCAACGCCAGTATCAACGTCGCGGCAGGACAGGGCGGGTTCCCCCGCCCCCGGCGGACAGCCGGTGCCGGAGGGACGACACCGCCCAACCAGCGGCCGAACGTCCGTGAACCTCAGCCCGAACGGGTTGGAATCCCCCGCTTTTAAGAAGGGGAGGATGTCAAATGAGGTCCTCGTCCTTGAACGTGGTGTCCATGGCGAGGACATGGCGGACGAACTGCTGGTTCGTACCGAAGTCGGTGATGTTGCTGAACGATACGAGCGCCATGGTCCACTATGTGCGCGGGCATGGATCGTCCCCAGGTGATTTTCGGCGCGTTGGACCACAATGAGAGCCGCCGATGGCGGAAAACCGTGGAGAACCGAGGACGGCCGGAGGGGTACGCATGGGGCGCGCGCAGCCGCCGATTCCGACGATGCAGGAGCTGATCCGGCGGCGCACCCGTCAGGGCTTCGTCGGCCGGAACGCCGAACGGGCCGCGTTTCGCGCCAACTTCGACCTGCCCATCGAGGACGAGCGGCGCCGCTTCCTCTTCCACGTGCACGGCAACGCCGGTATCGGAAAGACGTTCCTGGTACGGGAGTTGGAGCAGATCGCCCAGGAGCGCGGGGCCCTCACCGCGTACGTCGACGACGGAGTCGGCAGCGCGCCGGAGGCCATGGCCGTGATCGCGGACCGGTTCGCCCGGCAGGGGCGGCGGTTCAAGGAACTGGAACGGCTGCTCACCGCCCACCGCGAGCGACGGTACGAGGTGGAACTGGCCGCCCTGTCCCTGTCCGAGTCGGAGGAAGAGCCAGGACAGCCGGGGCATTCAGGGGGCACGGGAGCCACCGCAGCCGCCGAGCCGTCGGCCGCGAGCATGGCCGCCGCGCGGGCGACCCTCGTCGCGCTCGGACTCGTCCCCGTGGTCGGCCCCTTCGCCGGCGCCGTCGACCCGGCCCAACTCGCCAGCCAGGCACACCGGTTGCGGACAGGGCTCGGCTCGCGCGCCCGCGGCCAGGAGGACGCCGAGCTGGTGCTCGCCCCCGAACTCGTCCTCACCCCGGCGTTGTTGGAGGAACTGGCCGGGGTCGCGGCCGAAGTGCCGTGGCTGGTCCTCTTCTTCGACACCTACGAGCGCACCGGCGCCTTCCTCGACCCGTGGCTGCACGACATCGTCTCCGGCGACCGCTACGGCCCCCTCCCCGGCAACCTCGTCCTCGTGACGGCGGGACAACGGCCCTTCGACGCCGCCCGCTGGGGCGGCCTCACCGATTTCGTCCTCGACCTCCCCCTGCGGCCCTTCACGGAGGTCGAGTCACGCGGCCTCCTCGCGGCCAAGGGCGTGCTCGCCGAGCCGGTCGTCGGCGAAGTCCTGCGGCTCACCGGCGGACTGCCCGTCCTCGTCTCCACCCTCGCCGAGGCCCGCCCCGCCGACCTAGACGACCTCGCCGACGCGGGCGACGCGAGCGCCACGGCCGTGGAGCGCTTCCTGCGGTGGGAGAGCGACCCGGTACGACGGGCCGCCGCGCTGACCTGCGCGCTGCCCCGCTGGCTGGACGCGGAGGTGTTCCGGGTGGCCGTGTCCGACACGGGCCCTGGCACGGGTGCGGACCCAGGCACGGGTGCGGACCGAGGCACGGGTGCGGACCGAGGCAGGGGTACGGACCGAGGCAGGGGTGCGGACGGAGGCAGCGGCGAGGCCCCCGAAGCGCTGTTCGCCTGGCTGCGCGCCCTGCCGTTCGTGACCGATCGTGGGGACCGGGTGGTGTTCCACGACGTCGTACGGGCGCCGATGGTGCGGTTGCAGCGGATGCGGTCGCCCCGGGGCTGGAGCGAGCGGCACCGGCGGCTGGCGGAGGCGTTCGCCGGGTGGCGGGCGGAGGCCGAAGTCGCCCTGGAAGGCAATGAGTTGTGGGGTGCCGTGCGGTGGCGGGAGCTGCGGCTGGCCAAGACGTACCACCGGCTGTGCGCGGGGGAGCGCGGGGCGCTCGCCGGGGTGCTGCGGGACGTGGTGGACGCGTGCGGCGAGGGCACTGCCGTGGCCCGGCGGTGGGCCGAGGCCCTGGCACAGGCAGGGCAGGACGCCGACGACGAGGACGCGGGACGCTGGGGGCGGGACCTGCTGGGCGCGCTGGAGCGGGGCGGTGTCCATGAAGCGCTGGGAGTGCTGCTGCTCCGGGCCGGTCTCGACACCCGGGGGGCCGCGTTCGCGCGGGCCCTGCGGGGGCGGGCGCTGCACCGCGACGGGGCGCACCGGTCGGCCGTGGCCGAGTACGACCAGGCCCTCGCCCTCGACCCCGGGTCCGCCACGGCGTGGCAGGGCCGGGCGGTCGCGCGGGCGCACACCGGGGACTACGCCGCAGCCGTGGCCGACCTGGACCGGGCCGACGCGCTCGCCCCCGACGACACCACCACCCTCGTCCTGCGCGGCGACTACCACCGCCTCCTCGGCGACCCCGACGCGGCGGTCGCCGACCTTGACCGGGCGGTCGCCCTCGACCCCGTACGCCGCTCGACCTGGGCCTCGCGCGGTGCCGCCCGGCACGCGCAGGGACGCCTCGACGAGGCCCTCGCCGACCTGGACCGCGCTCTGGAACTGGACGGGGAGTACGTCTGGGCCCTGGTGCGCCGGGCGCGCGTACGGCGGTCCCGGGGCGAGCACGGACGGCAGCTGGCCGACCTGCACCACGCCGTCGCCCTCGACCCGGACGCCCCCTGGGCCCGCTGCGAACGCGGCGACGCCCTGCGCGCCGCCGACCGGGACGAGGAGGCCCTCGCCGACTACGACCGGGCCATCGAACTCGACCCCCTGTACGCCTCCGCGTATGCCAGCCGGGGCGTCACCCGCTTCAGGCTGGGCCGCCACGACGAAGCCCTCACCGACCTCGACGCGGCGGTCGCCCTCCTCCCGGAGTACGCCTGGGCCCTGCGCCACCGAGCCGCGCTCCACCTCGAACTCGGCGACACCGGACGAGCGTTGGCCGATGCGGGGCGGGCGCGGGCGCTGCGCCCCGGCGACCCGTTGATCGCGGACGTGCACGACCGGGCCACGGAGGCGGCGGCCCGGCCGGACCGCTCGGACCGCTCGGACGGTTCTGACCGCTCGGACCGTCCGGAGTGAAACGGCGTGAACGGACCGGTGACGGCTGTTGCGCCGGCGCACGGATTCTCCGAGAGTGGGATCCGGGTTCGCCGCCTGTTGACAGCTGATCGTCGGGAGTCCGGACCGACCGAACAGTCTGAGCAGTTGCGCATTAAGAAATGTTTAGCGCTCTGTGAGACCCCTGAGCCGACCGTTCCCGTTCGATTACAGTGCTGGACTGTCGAGCCGTACGGGCGTACGTATGTATGGACGTACTGACGTACGGGTCGGGTAAGGGCCGTGAGGAGGCCGGGGTGGGTGCGACAGCCGGTGCCGTCTGGGGGCGGGTCGAGCAGCAGGACTTCCGCAGCCGGGTGCGCGGAACGCTGCTGGGCGCGGCCGTCGGTGACGCGCTGGGCGCGCCGGTCGACCAGCTCACCCTGTCGCAGATCGGTGAGGCGTACGGTCCGGAGTGGCTGACGGATCTGGCCTCCGCGTACGGCAGACGCGGCGCGATCACCGACCTCACCCAGCTCACCCTGTTCACCGTGGACGGCCTGATCCGCGCCCAGGTCCGCCGCGACACCGGCGTGTGGCACCCGCCGACCGATCTGCACCGGGCCTATCTGCGCTGGGCCGCGACCCAGCGGGACTGGGGCCCCGACGAACGCCGCAAGGACGACGGCTGGCTCGCCCGCGAGGAGTGGCTCTACGCCCGCCGTGACCCCTCCCTCATCTGCCTCCTCGGCTTCTCCGACGGGACCATGGGCACCCTCGACGCCCCCAAGAACCCCGGCGCGTCCGGCGCCGAGGCCGCCGCCCGCTCCGCCCCCTTCGGTCTCCTCGTCGGCTGGGAACCCCAGTTGGTCTTCCAACTGGCCGTCGAGTGCGCGGCGCAGACCCACGGCGCCCCCACCGCCTATCTGGCCGCCGGCTCCTACGCCGTCATCGTCCACGCCCTCGCGCGGGGCGAGGGCCTCGACGCCGCCGTCCAGAAGACCCTGGTCCTGCTGGCCGCACGCCCCGGCCACCAGCCCGTCTCCGAGGCCCTGCAACAGGCCGTCACCGCCGTCCGCCAGGGCCCGCCGTCCCCGGCCGTCGTCGAGCAGATCGCCGGTGACGGCGCGGCGGCGGGCCTGCTCGCGGTCGCCGTGTACTGCGCCCTGGTCGGCGAGGACATACGCCACGGCCTGTGCCTCGCCGTCAACCACGGAGGTCCCTCCGGAGCCGCCGGCGCCCTGACGGGCGGCCTCCTCGGCGCCCTCCACGGCGAGACCGCCCTGCCCCCCGCCTGGCTCGCGGAACTGGAGGGCCGTCCCACGATCCTCGTCCTCGCCGACGACTTCGCCCTCGAAATGACCCAGGGCCCCGCCCTGCACGCCCCGGGCGGCGCGGTACCGGGCTGGCTGACCCGGTATCCGCGGGCCTGAGGCCGCGGCCGGGGGCTGGACGCAGGGGCGCGGGGCAGTCCGGCGAGCGACGCCGCGTCGTGGCCGGCCACGCGGTTGCCCGCGCCCTCTTGGGACGCCACGACTGGGACGCCACGACTGGGACGCCGCGACGTCCTGAATCCGGGGCGGAGTACCGTGCCGATCATGGCTGACTGGAACATACGCCCGGCCCTGGCGACGGACGTCGAACCCATCGCCGAGCTGCGCGCCGTGGTCATGCGCCAGGACCTCGAACGCCTCGGCCGCTACGACCCCCACCGCGTACGCCGACGCTTCCGCGACTCCTTCGACCCGGCCCACACCTGGATCATCGAGGTCGGCGGCGCCTTCGCCGGCTGCGTGGCGCTCCGCCCGACCGCCGAGGCCCACTGGCTGGAGCACTTCTACCTGGCCCCGCATCTGCAGGGCACCGGCATCGGCACGGCCGTACTCCACGACCTCCTCGCCCGCTGCGACCGCACCGCCGTGCCGGTCCGCCTGAACGTCCTGCGGGGAAGCCCGGCCAGACGCCTCTACGAGCGCCACGGCTTCCGCCTGGAGACCGAGGACCCGGTGGACGTGTTCATGGTGCGTGAGCCCGTGTAGCGCGGCGTCGGTCCCCGTCACGGAGCACGTCGAGGACATGGGGCCAGGCGGTCGTGCCCAGGAGGGTGTCGGCTTCGGGGGTGCCGCCGTGGCGGAACCGGGCGGACGGCGGGGCGGGGCTCTCGCCGGGAAGGCGTGGGCGGTGACCGGCGTCGGGGCGGGCGATCAGCCGTACGCCGGCGCCCGCCGAGCGTCGGCGTTCAGCCAGCCGCTCGGCGGCGGGCAGGGACGGCCACATCGCGTCGTCGCCGCCCGCGACCAGCAGGAGATCGGCCCGAGCCCTGTCCACGGGGATCTCGGCCGCAGGGAGCAGTTCGGCGAACGTCCGCTCGCTGAGTTCGTACCACCCGCGTACGGCGACCGGGCCGCCTGAGTCCGACTCCGCGGGCGTCCAGGAATCGTCCAGCGGCACGAAGGGCAGTGCCCGGCCCCGCCAGGTCCAGGAGGACCGGTAGGGGTGATGCGCTCCGTCCCGGCCAGGCCCCACGTTGCACCAGACCCGAGACGTGGGCGACAGCGCGACGACGGCGTTCACACGCGCATCGTGCACCGCCGTGAGCAGTGCCGCCTCGGCCCCCTTGGAGGAGCCCAGGATTCCGACGTGTGCCGCCCCGTGCGCCAGGAGGAGGTCGACGGCCGCGGTGAAGGTCTCCAGAGGAACCTCACAGATACCCGGCGGCTGCCCCGGCCCGCCGAACCAGCGGATCGCCAGGGCCGTCATGCCCTGCCGGGCGAGAAGCCGTGCCCTCTCCCGCTCGACGCGCCCACTGGAACCCGCCAGGACCAGAACACCGGCACCGCTGCCATCCCTGGGAGCGACCAGCACGCCTTCCCAGGGCTCGGTCACCTCGTGCTCGACGACCTCGACACCCACGCGCTCCCCTTCCCGCTCCGGCGCCCGCCCCATGTCCCCTGTCCCTGGTCCCCTGCCCCCGAAATGGGTTTCGTGCCGTGCGCGGGGCGTCCTACCGTAGCCCGGTGACCACTCAGATGATCATCCTCAACGGCGGTTCCAGCGCGGGGAAGTCCGGGATCGTACGGTGTCTGCAGGCCGAACTGTCCGATCAGTGGCTCGCGTTCGGGGCCGATTCCCTCATCGACGCGATGCCCGCGCGGATGCAGACGTCGGAGGGCGGCATCGCGATCTCGGCCGACGGCGCGGTCGACATCGGGGCTGACTTCCGCGCACTGGAGCAGGCCTGGGCCGAGGGCGTCGTGGCCATGGTCCGCGCGGGCGCCCGCGTCATCATCGACGACATCTTCCTCGGCGGAGCGGCCTCCCAGCAGCGCTGGCGGAAGCTTCTCGACGGCCCGCACGGCGTGGACGTGCTCTGGGTCGGAGTGCGCTGCGACAGCACCGTCGCCGCCGGCCGCGAGATCGCCCGGGGAGACCGCGTCCGGGGAATGGCCGAGGCGCAGGCGGACATCGTCCACGAGGGTGTGCACTACGACCTGGAGGTCGACACCACCCACACCGAATCCCTGACCTGCGCCCGCACGATCGCCGCCCACGTCGGCTGACATTCCCCACCTTGTCGTGCTCGCGGACGGCGGTGATCAGTGATCGCATGCGCGGCACCCGAGCGACCGGCACCGACAGCGCCCGTCCGCCCGTCCGTCGGTCCACCGCACCTCCGCCGCGCAGAGCCCGCCCGCTGACGGACCCCGCCAGCCAGCCGCATCCGCCCCCCCCCACACACACACAACAGCCGTGAGGGCCGCCCCGGGACATCCCGGCACGGCCCTCACCGCTCCACAACGACCCCGTAGGCGGCGCCCTCAGACCCCGCTGGGGCTGGACGCGTCCTTCCCTTGGGCCGGTACCGCCGCCGCGGCGCCGGCGCCGCCCTTGCCGTCCCCGTCGCCGTCCGAGTTGATGATCTCGATGAGCGCGAGCCGCTCGGGCGTGTCCTCGGGCTTGATGAAGCCGATGACGGTGTACAGCACCAGCGAGACGGCCAGCGGGATGGACACCTGGTACTGCAGCGGCACCCCGCCCTCGACGCTCCAGTGGATCGGGTAGTTCACCAGCCAGAAGGCGAACAGCCCGCACGCCCAGCTGGTGAGCGCCGCCGTCGGCCCCGACCGGCGGAACGGCCGCAGCAGACCCAGCATCATCGGGATGGCCATCGGGCCCATCAGCCCGGCGACCCACTTGATGACGACGGTGATGATGTCCTTGAAGGCGGGCGAGTTGACCTGTGTGGCCGCCGCCATCGACAGGCCCAGGAACACGACCGTCGCGATCCGGGCGACCCGCAGCCCCTGCCCCTCGCTCCACGTCCGAGCCCGGCGCCAGATCACCGGCGCGCAGTCCCGGGTGAAGACGGCCGCGATGGCGTTCGCGTCGGACGAGCACATGGCCATCGTGTGGGAGAAGAAGCCGACGATGACGAGGCCCAGCAGCCCGTGCGGCAGCAGCTGTTCGGTCATCAGGGCGTACGAGTCCGAACCGTCGCCCTTCTCCGACGTCACCAGCAGCGGCGACATCCACATCGGGAAGAACAGCACCAGCGGCCAGACCAGCCACAGGATCGCCGACAGCCGGGCGGAGCGCTCGGCCTCGTACGGGGTCGCGGTGGCCATGTAGCGCTGGGCCTGGTTGAGCATGCCGCCGTTGTACTCGAAGAGCTTGATGAACAGGAACGCGAGCAGGAAGATCGTGCCGTAGGGGCCCACCAGTGGTTCGGCGTGGCCCTTCAGCTCCGGGCGGTCCCACACACCGAAGAAGCCGCCGTAGTCGCCCAGTTTGCCCACCACGGCGACGAACATCGCGATCCCCGCCAGCAGTTGGATCACGAACTGACCCAACTCCGTGAGCGCGTCCGCCCAGAGGCCGCCGATGGTGCAGTAGACGGCGGTGATCGAACCGGTGATCAGGATGCCCTGGTTCAGGGAGATGCCCGTGAAGACCGAGAGCAGGGTCGCGATCGCGGCCCACTTCGCGCCGACGTCCACGATCTTCAGCAGCATGCCGGACCAGGCCAACGCCTGCTGGGTGCCCAGGTTGTAACGGTTCTTCAGATATTCGAGCGGAGACGCCACATGCAGCCGTGAGCGCAGCCGGTTGATGCGCGGCGCGAACAGCTTGGAGCCGATGGCGATGCCGAGGGCGATGGGGAACGACCAGGTCACGAAGGACGTGACACCGTAGGTGTACGCGATGCTGGCGTACCCGGTGAACATCACCGCGCTGTAGCCCGACATGTGGTGCGAGATGCCGGAGAGCCACCAGGGCATCTTGCCGCCGGCGGTGAAGAAGTCGCTGACGTTGTCGACACGCTTGTGCGACCAGACGCCGATCGCGACCATCACACCGAAGTAGCCGATGAGCACGGCCCAGTCGAGACTGTTCATGGGCCCCCTTCCAGGGTCCGCCGCCAGGGTCAGGCATGTGAACTCTGGGTTCGGTGGCATGCCCACGGCAAGGAATGGGTAGGTCAAGAGGGGGTAAAGAAGTTCCGGGCGATGACTTTGGTTCATGCATATGAACGACAGGGTGGCCGAAAAAGATCACCCCCGCCCCTGGGCGAGGGTGACCGATGAGGGCGGTCAGCGCATCAGTTCACCGGCGTTGACGAGCAGCGACTGGCCGGTGATCGCCCGTGCGCGGTCGGAGGCCAGGAAGACCGCCGCGTCCGCGACGTCCCCGTCCGTGGCCAGCTCCGGCAGCGCCATCCGCTCGGCGAGGCGCGCCAGCACCTCCGCCTCGGGCACGCCCTCACCGTGCGCCGCGAACCGCACGTACGCCTCCACGGGCGGTCCCCACATCCAGCCCGGCAGCACGGTGTTGACCCGTATCCGGTGCGGCCCCAGCTCCCGCGCCAGCGAGTACATCGCGCTCGTCAGGGCGCCCTTGGACGCCGCGTACGCCGCCTGCCGCACCTGAGAGGGCGCGGCCACCGCCGACTGCGTGCCGATGATGACGACCGACCCGCCGCCCGCCGCCTTCAGGGCGGGCAGACAGGCCCGGGTCATCCGCAGGGTGCCCAGCAGGTTCACGTCGAGGACCGCCTGCCAGGTGGTGAAGTCGGCGTCCTCCAGGCCCCCGAAGTAGCTGTCCCAGGCCGCCACGTGGACCACCGCGTGCACGCCCCCGAACCGCTCCCGCGCAAGCGCCGCGAGCGCCGTGCACTGCGCCTCGTCGGTGATGTCGGTCGCCCGGTACGCCGTGTGCGCGCCGCCCGGGTCCACGTCCGCCGCGGCCTTGGCGAGATTCGCCTCCGTGCGCGCCCCCAGCACGGCGTTCCCGCCGTCCCGTACGACCGCCGCGGCGACCCGCTGACCCAGCCCGGCCCCGACCCCCGAGACGACGACCGTCTTTCCCGCGAGCAGTGACATCGGAGACCTCCCGGCTCTGGCGCATTATCTGACGGAGCGTCAGAGTATGGGCGACCGCAGGTGGACGGAAGGGGAAGCACATGAGCGAGGCCAAGCGCATGAGCGAGGACACCCGCAGCGCCACATACGCCGAACTGGCCGCCGTCGGCCCGTACGGCGTCCGGCCCGGCCACGCCCTGATCACCATGGTCGAGCCGCACCCGGGCCACGAGTACGCGTACAACCGCTGGTACGAGGACGACCACTACTACGCGGGCGCGATGGCCATGCCCTGGATGTTCTCCGGCCGCCGCTGGGTGGCCACCCGGGATCTCCAACTCCTGCGTACGCCGGAGAAGTCGGCGATCGCCCAGCCGGTCACCGCCGGCTGCTACCTCTCCACGTACTGGATCACCGACGGCCGTTACGACGACCACATGAGGTGGACGGTCGCCATCAACAAGCGACTGAACCGCGACGCGCGCGTCTACCAGGACCGTACGCACGTCTTCACGGCCTTCCAGGACCACGAGGCGACGGTCTACCGCGACGGAGCCGCCGGGCCCCGTGACTTCCACGCCCTGGACCACCCGTACGAGGGGCTCGTGCTCCAGGTGATCGACGCCGAAGGGCCCGAGGAGCGGGCCGGGTTGCTGGAGTGGCTCCGGGCCCGGCATCTGCCCAAGCGGCTCGCCGGGTCGCCGGCCGCGATGGTCACCGTCTTCCGGCCCACTCCGCTGCCCCTGGACCGGATGTCGTACGTCAAGCAGGTCGAGGGCGTCGACACCCGCCTCACGCTTCTGTGGTTCCTGGAGGCCGACCCGCGCGACTGCTGGGAGGAGTACTTCGGCGGACTGGGCGAGGCGGTCACCGAATCGGGCCTGGGAAGGACGGAGTTGCTGGCGCCGTTCGTTCCCACGGTGCCGGGGACGGACAGGTACGTGGACCGGTTGCGGTGATCCCGAGGCGATCCCGAGGGGATCCCGCTGTGCCCCTGTGGTGCCCCTCGTGCCCCTCCGCCCACGGTGTGTGGCGTCCCTCGTGCTCCCTGCTCCCTGCTCCCTGCTCCCTCGGTGAGGTGAGGGCAAGGCCGAGCCCCCTCGGCCAGGACGGCGGGCCGGTCGAGAGGGCTCTGTCAGTGGGTGTATGTGAAGTTGGGATGTTGGGGATGGTGATGGTCGTGGTGAACCATGGTCACGCGAGGTCGAAGGCTCCCCGGCCGACCTCGGCCACGAAGGCGCTCCACGAGTCGGCGGGGAACGCCAGGGTCGGACCGTCGGAAACCTTGGAGTCACGCACGGACAGGGCTGAGACAACGGGGGACTTGACCTCGACGCACGCGCCGTTCCCCGTGGAGTAGGACGACTTGATCCACGTGTCCTGGGCGCCTTGCTGAATTGCCATTTCTGCTCCGCTTGCCGGTTGGTCGTTGAGTTGCTGTCGCCGAGCCGTGGAATGGTGCTGTCCGTTGCCGGAAGCCACGGTTCGGTTTGCGCCAAGGTCGTTGATTTCCTTGGCGTGATCGACGCTACTCGCCAACATCGGCTGACGAAGCGACTATTCACTCGGGTGGGTGGCATATTCCATGGGGGTCTTCCCATCGAGTGTGTCGAGGGTGTATCTTCCGGCCCCTTCAGCCCCATCAAGGCTTGGATCGGGCGTTCAGTGGGGGCGGAGTTGTGCGTAGTCCTTCGCGATGTCCGCGATGAACTGGCGTGACTGTTCCACATTCAGGGCCTGCGCCCTCAAGTGCTCGTACATGACGCTGTACTTCTGCACGTCGGCGGGCTTCTCCAGATAGAGGTCGCTGGTGACGCCCTCGATGTATACGACACTGGAATCCGACGCGTCCGGGAATTCCAGAATCGCGTACTGCCCGTTCAAGCCGGGATGTGCGCCCATGTCGAAGGGGATCACCTGCACGGTGACGTGCGGGAGTTGGGACTGCTCGACCAGGTGCTCCAGCTGCTCGCGCATGAGGGAGCGATTGCCCACAACACGGCGCAGCGCGGACTCGTCGAGGACCGTCCACAGCCGCAGGGGAGCCTCCGGCGCGGAGATACGTTCCTGTCGCCGCAGCCGTACCTGGACCCGCTTGTCGATGTCGCCGGGTGTCGTCTCGGGCAACGCGCCCGCGATGAGTGCCTCGGCGTACGGCCGGGTCTGCAGCAGCCCGGGGACGACCTGGGGGTCGTAGACGCGCAGGCTGGCCGCGTCGGTCTCCAGGCCGATGTAGACGCTGTACGGGACATCGCCGAAGGCGTGCCACCAGCCCTGCTGGCGGGAGTCCTTGGCCATCTGCATCAGCGAGTCGACGACACGCTGGTCCTCGACCTCGTAGACCCCGCAGAGGTCGCGGACGTCGCGCTGGCTGATGCTGCGGCGGCCGTTCTCCAGGCGGCTGATCTTCGACTGGGAGACCAGCAGTCGCTCGGCGACCTCCTCGGCGGTCATGCCCTTGAGCTCGCGGAGCCGACGCAGCTCCTGGCCCAACCGGCGTCGCCTGACGGTGGGATTGACATTGGACGCCACGGGACGTGCACCTCCGGCTGCGTGCCTCTACTTTGTGTATCTGCTGTTGAGCAGATTGCCACCAAGGTGCTTGGTACCGCTGGAAAACAGCGGATATGCGCTGCGCACGCCCTTTACGCCGGTGATTTTCCGCCGCGGAGGGATCTCCGCCGGATGACGCGCAGGCGGCTGACGAGAGGTCGCGGCTGAGAGGTCGCAGCTGCGAGGTGGCAGACGAGAGGTCGCAGCCGCGAGGTATCCGGCCGACAGCCGGCCGAACGTACCCGGACGCACGGGGACATGCGGTCGCGCGGGGCGTGTACGGCCGTTTGTGCGGCCGTACACGCCCCGCGCGAACCTGCGGCTCCCGAACCGGGTCCTGGGGTCCTTCCGTTGGTTCGGCGCCTGCGGTGCAAGCGGTGCAAGCGGTGTAAGCGGTGCAAGCAGTGCAAGTCATGCGTCACGAAGCGTCGTGAAGCGGGTGTCGCGCGTGATGCACAGGGTGCGGTGGGGGCGGGACCCGCGGCTCCGGGGTCCGGCTCCCACGCGCACCGGCGGTGCCTCAGCGCGTGCTTCGCATGCTTCGCGTGCTTCTCAGTGCGCCACTACGCGGGCCATCGAGCCGCGGCGTGGCTGCATCGGAACGCCACGTGCGGGTTCCGGTGCGGGTGGCCTGGCGCCGGGGGCGGCCTGACGGCCGGTCGGTGCCGGGCTGCGGCGTGGCTGTGCGGCCACGCCGTTCTGCACGTCCATGACGGCGTGGGCCACCAGGCCGCCCATGGGGTCGTGCCGGATCAGGTCCCGCAGCCGGGAGCGGGACGAGCGTCCCTCGTTCCCCGGATACAGGTGCTTGCCGAGGCCGACCGCGTGCGCCAGGGCGGCGAGCGCCGCGGTCCGCGGGTCCGGCGGGACGCCGGTGCGGATCGCGGAGTCCAGCCGGGTTCGGATCTCCCGGCTGATCTCGGTCTGACTCGACTGATAGCGAGTCGTCGGCAGCACTCCGCACATCTGGCCCGCCACGGCATGCACCATGCCGCACCGCTCCAGATGCGAGAGGTAGGTCTGGCGGAGCCCGAGACGGGGCCCGCCTATCCAGTGGACCGCCCGTACGGGAGCGCCACGCCTTCGCAGCAACTCCAACGCGCAATCCAGAGTCGGATCTCCAGTCGGCCGTGGGGACACCACGGCGATACGATCCCCGTCCGGGGCTATCCGTCCGGCCAGCGCCAGCTCCACTAGCTGCGCTCCGGCCAGACCAAGGTCGAGCGACTGCGGCTGTGCGGTGGTACCCGTGGTCGGGTCCAACGCCAGCAGTAGAAGCTCTTCCGGAATCGTTCTGCGGCTCCTGCCCATCCATGCCTCCCCGCGTGGATGAATGACAGGGTGACCCCTCTCACATTCATCTGTCGAGAGTGCGTGACCGGAATGTAGTGGAACCGATAGGTATGTCGTTCTCGTCTACCGCAGGGGTCAAGCCCGCACACAGGACACTGGTACATGGTTCGGACACCGGCGCGGCGCGGTGGTGCCTGGGGTGACTAGTGTCCGGGCGGCGGGTTTCACGGTTCGGTTGGGCGCGCGCTCCTGAGACGGGAGGCGCGCGGGAGGAGGCATCGGTGGCGGGCACGTCCCCCGACAGGTCGAAGCGGTACGAGTCGTCGACGGAGTCGACACCGGGGAACGAGCCACCGATTCCGGCCCCCGGCCCGGCGAAGCCATCCCCGGACCCTCGCCTGTCGTTGTCCCGGGACTCCACCCCGAAGGTCGACCAGGCGACAGCGGTCTTCTCCCGCCGGGCACTGCTGGAGGCGGCGGAGGCGGAGGGCCTGAAGCTGGACGACGCCCTGAGGGGCGCGGCCACGGACTCGGACACGGACACGGACACGGCTGAGCCTGCGGGGCGGGATACCGCCGGGTCGCGGACGGACGAGCCGGAGACGGGGACGGACGAGCCAGAGACCGGCCGGACCGGCGGGGCGGGCGCCGGCGGCTCGGTCGAGGCCCGTCCGGACGCTGGGCGCCCGGACGCCGACTCGGGTGACGGTGAGGCGGACACCGAGGGCTCGGACGCCGGTTCGCGTGACGCTGGATCGGCTGCCGGGGGCCCGGGCGCCGGCTCGGGCGATGCCGGGGCGGACACCGACTCCGGCGACGGTGAGGACCCGGACGGGGCCGCGAAGAGCCCGGACGGCTCCACGGAGGCGCGGCCCGACGCCGACGGGGCCGAGGAGGGTCAGGGCGCGGACGGGGCCCAGGAGGGCCAGGACGCGGCCTCCGGCAGGGAGTCGGCGGCCGGTGCGGACGGTGAGGACAGCGAGGACGGTGACGCCGACCCGCGCGAGCGGGGTGCCGCTGCGCCCACGCGGGCCGCCTCGATGGCGCGACTGCCCGCAGCGCGGGCGGAGGAGACGACGAGCCCCGAGCCGGGCGACGACGCCCGGGCCGACGCCGCTCCCAGTGCCGGTGCTCACGCCGACGTGGCCCCCGAGGCCGAGGTCGAAGCTCCGGTTGACGCCGCTCCCGGTGCCGGTGCTCACGCCGACGTGGCCCCCGAGGCCGAAGCTCCGGTTGACGCAGCCCCCGAGGCCGAAGCCCAGCCCGACGTAGCCCCCGAGACCGAGGCCGAAGCCCAGCCCGACGTAGCCCCCGAGGCCGAGGTCGAAGCTCCGGTTGACGCAGCCCGGCTCGACGCAGCCCCCGAGGCCGTTCAAGCCGACGACGAGCCGGAGGCCGCCGTGGCTTCGGCATCCGGCGCCGAGGCGCGGCCGGGGTCGGAGGGCGATGGTGGAGCCGGCGCGGGGCGGGTCGTGGATCAGCCGACCGCGATCTTCCGGGCTCCCCGACCGCCCGCCGTGGACCACCCCACCACCATGCTCAAGCTGGGCGGCGGTGCCACCAAGGCCACCGAGCCCGCCGCCCCCGCCGAGGACGCAGGGGTCTCCGACAAGCCCAAGGATGTCGACAGGTCCGGGGTCTCCGACAGGTCCGAGGTCGACGGCAGGGCGGCCAAGGCCGACGACAAGGCCGGGGGCGACGACAGGTCCGGGATCTCCGACAAGGCCGGGGTCTCCGACAGGTCCGAGGTCGACGGCAGGGCGGCCAAGGCCGACGACAAGCCCGCAGCCGCCGACACCGCCGCCAGGGGCGACATCGCGGATTCCCCGCCCCCGGCCGAGCGCACCAGCAAATTCGTCGCGCTGAAGTCGCTGGACGAGCACGCCCCGCCCAAGCCTCCGGCAGCCGCGCCCGGCAGCCCCGCCACCAGCCCGGCGGAGGCGACGCGGGCCATCCCGCAGGTGGGCCCGGAGCGGACGACGCAGCAGCCGCTGCCGCCCAAGCCGCCGCTGGATCTGCTGGCGGAGCTGACGAACACACCACCCCCGCGCCAGACCCCCGTGCGGACGATCATCCGCCGGGTCAAGATCTGGACGCCCCTGGCCGCCCTGCTGGTGATCGCGTTTGCTGTCGCACAGTCATTCCGTCCGCTCCCCACCCCCACGCTCGCCCTGACCGTCGACGAGTCGTACGCGTTCAAGGGCGGCAAGGTCGACCTGCCGTGGCCCGCCGAGGGGCAGGGCTGGATGGACGTCAACGGCATCGGCACGGTGGACAGCTTCGGCGAGCAGAAGCCCGTGGCCATCGGCTCGGTCGCCAAGGCGATGACCGCGTACGTCATCCTCAAGGAACACCCGATGAAGGCCGGCGCGAAGGGCGCGACGATCCCGGTCGACGCGAAGGCGGAGACCGAGGGCGGCTACGACAAGGACGGCGAGTCCACGCTCAACACCGTCAAGGAGGGCGACGAACTCTCCCAGTACGACGCGATCGCGGCCATCATGATTCCGTCCGCGAACAACATCGCGCGGCTGCTCGCCCGTTGGGACAGCAACGGGTCCGAGGAGGAGTTCGTCAAGAAGATGAACGCCGCCGCCAAGGACCTCGGCATGACCAACACCACGTACACCGACCCGTCCGGGTTGAAGGAGACGACCGTCTCCACCGCCGAGGACCAGGTCAAGCTCGGCAACGCGGTGGTGAAGATGAAGGCACTGACGGACATCACCAGGCTGCCCGAGTGGAAGGACCCCTCAGGCCTGAAGCATCGGAACTACAACACCCTCGTCCCGTACGACAACGCCATCGGCATCAAGACCGGCTCCACCACGGCCGCCGGCGGCAACCTCCTCTTCGCGGCCACGAAGGAGGTCGGCGGTGAGACGGCGATCGTCGTCGGCGCGGTCCTCGGCCAGCACACACCGCCGATCATCGACACGGTCAACGCGGTCAGCAAGACCGCGATGCTCGCCGCCCAGGACGCGCTGATCTCCGACGCGATCCTGAAGAAGGGCGACGTCGTCGGCTACGTCGACGACGGGCTCGGCGGACAGACCCCGGTCGTGGTCACCAAGAACGTCTCGGCGGTCGGCTGGGCAGGCAAGACGGTCAAGCTCGAACTCGACCCGAGCGCCACCATCCCGCACGAGGCGAAGTCGGGCACCGAGGTCGGCTCACTGATCGTCGGTGACGGCGCCGGTGACGGCGTGGAGGTACCGGTCGCCCTCCAACGGAACCTCACCGAGCCCGACTTCCTCACCAAGCTGACCCGCGTCGGCTGACCCGCGGGCCCCTGCCTGGCCCGGCCCTGCCTGGCCCGGCCCGGCCTGGCCCGGACAAGCAGGACCACACCGAAGCGCTCCCTGCGACCGCATGGTCGCGAGGAGCGCTTCGGTGCTGTACGGCCCGGCGCGTGACGCGCACCTGCCCCACGTCCTCCCCGCGTCCTGCGTCCTCCCCGTCCCAGGCTCTCCTCGCCCTACGTCCTACGCTCTGCGTTTTCCCCGTCCTACCCGTCCTCTCCGTCCCCCTGCTCCGCCTTCTCGTCCGCTTCCTTCTCGCACTCCAGGGCCGTCTTCCGTGACGGTCCCCCGTACTGGGAGCTGATCCGCACATTCCCCGGCTCATGCACCGTCAGGCGGGTGAACTCGGTGAGGTCGCCGTCGGACTCACGGTCGGCGGTGAGGCAGCCGTTGTCGGCCCAGAGCCAGGGGGAGTAGGCGACGCGGACGGTGATCTCGCCGGCCTTCGGCATGTGGACGACGAGGTTGGCGCCGTCCGCGCTGACGACGGAGGCCGGCCTGTCGACCAGCGGGGTCGCGTTCTTCACCCGGTAGATCTTCCAGTTGGCGTCCTGCCAGACAGGCTGCAGATAGTCCGGTCCGCTGGTCACCAGCGCGTGTTCGAGCTCGGCGGGCCCGTCCGGCTCGCCGTTGACGAGGACCACGAATCCGACGGCCCACTGCGAGAGCCACGCCTTGTACGCGGTCGGCGTGAAGGCCCCCTCGGGCACCTCGGTCCCGCCGTGGCCCTCGTAGAAGAGGCGGCCGCGCTCGACGTCGGCCTGCCGGTTCCAGCCGCGCGCCATGTTGATGTACGGGGCGAGGATGGCGGCCTCGCGGTGGTCGCGGGCCGGTACCACCTCGACGCGGGTCTTCCAGGCGCCGAGCCGCTTCAGCTCCTTCACCACGCCGTCGGTCTTCACCGCCCACTCGGGCACCTTGGTGTTGGTGACGATGTCGGCGGTCGTCTTGCCGGTCAGCCAGGTCACCGACAGCACCAGGGCCACCACTCCGGCGATCTGCCGCCGCCGGGGCGTGAACCAGGACAGCGGCAGCCGGTCGTCGGCCGAGCGCGCCTCGCCCCGGTACAGGCAGATCGCCAGGGCCGTCGCCGGGCCCGCCAGCTCCAGGAGGCGTTCGACGTTGGTGCCGATGGGGGTGGGGATCAGATAGCAGAGGACCACGCCGAGCGCGTAGATCGCGGCGCTCAGGCGCAGCACCCGCCAGGCGCTCGGTGCGACCAGCACGACCACCACGCACAGCACGACCGGGGGCCAGATCCGGCTGAAGGCCATGGGCTGCTCGCCCTCGAAGGGGAACAGCAGCGTGGTCACGGCGACGACGGTCACCGGCGGCGCGATCAGCGCCGCCGCCCGGCCCCACTCGCGGCACAGCAGATACGCGGCGCCGACCACGAGGAGGAACAGCCCGGAGACGGGGCTCCCCAGCGTGGACAGCGTCGCGCACACCGCCGCCACCGCGAGCTGCCGCCCGCCGCGCCCGCTCAGCACCGCCAGCAGGGCCCCCATCGCGAAGGCCGTGCCCAGCATGAACGTGGAGCGCCCCGACACCACCTGGCACCACAGCGAGAACGTCGCCGCCAGCGCGACCGGCACCGGCGCGCGTACACCCGTACGAGTGACGACCGCACCGGCCAGCCAGGAGGCCGAGAGCCCCGACACCAGCGTGACGGGGACGACTCCGCACGCCGCCATCAGATACGGCGAGAGCACGCTGTAGTTCGCCGCGTGCAGACCCCCGTACCAGAACAGGTTGACCGCGGAGTCCGGGTACATCTTCGCGAACTCCGCCCACGCCACCTGGGCCGCCAGATCGCCGCCGCCGGTGGCGAAGACCGCCCACCACACGAAGTACAGCGGCAGGGCGCACAGGGCGGCCGTGAGGGGCACCCGGTGGCGTTCCCGCCACGGCTCGCGCGACGGTTTGTCGGCGCGCGAGACGGGCCGTCGTGGGGTCAGCTCGGCAAAGGCCACAGCGGCTCTTCCGTTCCGTTTCGACTCGTGCGGGCGGGTGCGGTCTTCACAAACGTCTTCTCGAACTCTTCTCGAACGTCTTCACAGACGCCTTCCCAGCCGTTCTCCGTGCCTTCTCCGTACGTTCTCCGTGCGTGGGGACAGACGTGTGCTGAGGTAGACGCTAATCACTCGCTGACAGTTGGCCGACAGGACGTGTGCGATCCGCTACGGCCGTAGGGAAAGCCCTACGGCCGTGCCCCGTGCCCCAGGGGTCAGGATGCGACCGGGAACGCCACGTCGCACACCGGGTCCTCGGGGCCCGCCGCGTCCCAGTCCGCGAAGTAGATCTCACGGCACGGGCCGGTGACCTCCAGGCCCTGCGCGGCGATCCACCGCTCTACCGCCTCGAACGCCGCGATGATCTGCGGATGGGCCACCTGGGCCTTGGTGATCCGGGTGTACACGAGCCGCCTCGCCGGCTCCACGCGGACCTTCGTCTCCCAGGCTCGCCCGTGCTCGGCCGCCCACGCCCGCGCCGCGCCCTCGTCGGCCACCGGCACACACGACTCCGCAGGCCCGTCACTCTCCATGGACACCTCGGAGTGATACACGACGAACGGCGCGCCGGTGGTCCCGCCGCACGCCGCCGCGCCCTCCTCCAGCCGCCCCAGCGACGCCCCGATCCACGTCGGCAACTCGTCCGCGAGCGTGTGCCGCGACTGGGTCAGCAGCACCTGCGGGGCCGTATCGACCGTCTCGACCGTGAACTTCCCGTACGTCTCGTCCATACCTGACTCCGTTCCCGACAAACGTCCACGGAGGTAGGCGGCAAGGGTCCGCTGTGACGCGAACCGTTCCTCGGCCCCGGCCCAGTACGCGGCGAGCAGCTCGGCGGCCCGCGTGCCGGCCGGCTCGACGACGTCCACGATCTCCGCGATCCGCGAGAGCGGCATGTCGAGCTGGCGCAGCAGGGCCACCAGACGGGCACGTTCGACCTGGCCGGCCCGGTAGTACCGGTAGCCGTTCACCTCGTCGACGTACGCCGGCGTGAGCAGCCCCAGCCGGTCGTACAGCCGCAGCGCCTTCGCCGACAGCCGCGCGCGGGCGGCGAAGGCACCGATGGTGAGCAGGTCGTCCGGTCCGTCGATGTGCACTGGGTCATCCTCCGTCGCCGGGCGCCCTCCGCCCGACGAGAGGGACGGTGCCCCTTGCCCCAGGGGCAAGGTCAACGAACGACCCCTCCGGGCGTCAGCCGATGGCCTTCTCCACGGCGGCGACCAGCTCCGCCGCCTCGGGCTCGGTCTGCGGCGAGAAGCGGGCGACGACCGAGCCGTCACGGCCGATCAGGAACTTCTCGAAGTTCCAGCGGATGTCACCGGTGTGCCCCTCGGCGTCCGCGTGGTCCACCAGCCGCTCGTACAGCGCGTGCCGGCCCTCCCCGTTGACCTCGACCTTCTCGGTCATCGGGAAGGTCACGCCGTACGTCGCCGAGCAGAACTCCGCGATCTCGTCGGCCGACCCCGGCTCCTGCCCGAGGAACTGGTTGCACGGCACCCCGAGCACGGTGAAGCCCTGCGCGGCGTAGCGCGCCTGCAGTGCCTCCAGGCCGGTGTACTGGGGGGTGAGACCGCACTTGGAGGCGACGTTCACGACGAGGACGGCCTGTCCGGCGTACTGCGAGAGGTCCGCGGAACCGCCCTTGAGGGCGTCGATCCGTACGTCCAGGACAGAGGGGGTGGCGTTGTTCGTAGTCATAAACGGATGCTATCTCCGGAAGGACGTTCGCCTCCGCGAGGGTGTGGTGCGGCACGCACCAGCACCTCGCCCTCCGCCGTGCGCGCGTACAGCACCGACCGTCCGGCCCGCCCGCGCCGGACCAGCCCGGCGTCCAGCAGCACCCTCAGGTGGCGGCCGACGGAGCCGAGGCCCTGGCCGGTCACCGCGCACAGCTGGGTCGTGCTCATGGGGGCGTCGAGGAGGACGAGGACACGGGCGCGGGCGTCGCCGAGGAGCGGTCCGAGGGCGGAGGGCACGGCGGTGGCACCGCTTCCTTTGGCGAGGACGCCGGAGCACGGGTAGACGACGGCGTACCGCTCCCGCTCCTCCCACGCCACCCACCCCGTCCGCTGCGGCGTGACCGGCACGAAGACCAGCCGTGCCCCGGAGATCTCGCGCGGCGGGTATTCGTGCGCGTTGACCTGCAGCCGGTTCTCGCCGAGCCACCGCATCCCCGGTCGCATCGCGTCCAGCACGGCCGCCCAGCCGCCCTGCCCCAACAGCGCGGTCCGGGCGAGCACATCGGCCTCCAGCACCCGCCGACGCCGCTCCCAGTACGGCCGCACGGTCTCCTCCCACACGTACGTCAGAAGGCCGGCCGCACGGTCGGGCAGGTCGTCGCGGTGCAGGGCGGCGGGCAGCGGGCCGCGCAGGGAGAGGGTGAGGTGGGCGCGGGCGGCGGCGGGGTCGGCGCCCCGGACACGGGCGATCCCGTCCGCGAAGGTCTCGTCCTCGCGCGGTGTGGGGGTGAGGAAGTCGGCGATCCACTCCTTGCCGAGCCCCGAGCGGATCAGCAGGGCGGTGACGGGATCCCCGGCCAACTCGGCCCGGTACGCGGGCAGGTGGGCCCGCAGCCAGTCCCGCTCCCCGGGGTGTGTCCCGGCCCCGGCGTGCAGCATCTTCAGGCTCGCGAACGTCTCCGCGAGCGGCGAGACGACGAAGCGGCTCCCGGCGAGCGTGTCGGCGTTGACCTGCCACCAGCCCACGTGGACACCTCCGGAGTCAGAAGCGAGCCGGTCCCGGGGTGCGCCTCGGCTTCGGCGGAGCTGTCGCGGGTGCGGCTCTCGCGGGTTCGGCTTTCGCGTGTGGGCGAAACATTACGGCGGGCGTGCGGAGGGGACGAGGGTCATTTCCCATGCGCAGCTACCAAGACCTCTTCCGCACCAGGGAGTTCACCCCTCTCTTCCTCTCCTCCGCCCTCCAGGCAGCCGCCTCCACGATCGGCGGCCTCGCCCTCGCCACCTCCGTCTACGCGGCGACCGGCTCCCCGCTCCTGTCCGCGCTCAGCATGTTCGGCCCGTCCCTCGCCCAGGTGCTCGGTGCGACGACCCTGCTCTCGGCTGCGGACCGACTGCCGCCGCGGGGGACGTTGACCGGCCTGGCGGTGGTCTTCGCGGCGAGTGCGGCGTCCCTTGCCCTGCCCGGCCTGCCCCTGTGGACGGTCTTCGCGGTGATCGCCGCCCAGGGCCTGGTCGCGTCCCTCGGCGGCGGAGTCCACTGGGGCCTGCTGAACGAGATCCTTCCGAAGGACGGCTATCTGCTCGGCCGCTCGGTGTTCAACATGCTGCACGGGGTCATGCAGGTCGCCGGTTACGCGACCGGCGGCGTCCTGGTGGCGTTGCTGTCCCCGGAGGTCACGCTGCTGGTGGCGGCGGCCCTGTATGCGACGGCCGCCCTTTGTTCCTTCGCGGGCCTGACCCGCCGCGCCCCGCGCGCCTCCGGCCGCCCGTCCGTCGCCGAGACCTGGCGCACGAACGCCCGCCTGTGGTCGTCCGCTCCCCGCCGCCGCCTCTATCTGAGCCTGTGGATCCCCAACGGCCTGGTCGTCGGCTGCGAGTCCCTGTTCGTCGCGTACGCCCCCGACCGCGCGGGCCTCCTCTTCGCCTGTGCGGCGCTCGGCATGCTGGCGGGCGACGTGACGGTCGGCCGTCTCCTCCCACCTCGGGTACGCGACCGCCTGGCCACGCCCCTCCTCCTGCTCCTGGCCACCCCGTACCTGCTCTTCGCCCTCCACCCGCCGACCCCCGTCGCGGCGGCCTGCGCGGCCCTCGCCTCCGTCGGCTTCGGCGCGAGCCTGGTCCAGCAACAGCGACTGCTGGCCCTGACCCCACCCGAACTCACGGGCCACGCTCTGGGGTTGCACTCGGCGGGCATGCTCACGTTGCAGGGGGTGAGCGCGGGCCTGGCGGGCGGAGTGGCCCAACTGACCTCACCGGGCGCGGCGATGGCGGTGATGGCGGGGGCGTCGGTGACGGTGACGCTGGTGTTGTGGGCGGCGGGTCGGGACGAGCGGGCGTGGCTCACGTCACCGGCGGTACCGGACGCGTAGGCGGCGACTAGGTCAGCCCAAGGATCACGCGAACGCACTCTTCCACCCGCCGCATCTCGCTCGGATCCAGCAGGCCGAGACGCCGCCGAAGCCTTGGTTTGTCCACGGTGTGCAGGTCGGTGCAGTTCACGAACGACTCGTCGTACTTGGTCACTCCGCAGTCACGACCGATCGGAACGTGGGTGGAGGTGGGGCCACTCGTTCCGGTGATCACGGCGACGGTGAGCGCCGACAGCGGTTCGGCGATGCGGTTCACCGTGAGAACAACCACCGGGTGCGGGCCCATGGGGCTGGGGAGGGCGCAACCCCACACTTCACCCCGCAGAGCGGAGCCGATGTTCACCACTCGGTCCCGTCCGCTGCCGCCAGTTCGTCCGCCGTGGCGGGCAGGACACCTGCCGGAGTCGGAGCCTGGGCGCCCTGGTAGAAGTCGCGGATCTCCTGAGATGCGGCGACCTCGGTCGCTTCGCGAGAGAGGAGCCGAAGCCCCTCGCGCAGGGCATCGGAGAGCGAGTGCAGATTGAGGGTCTGCATCACCCGTTGCAGATCCGCCAGCTCATCCGGGCGCAGCCGCACCTGGGCCACGCTCGTCGCACTGCTGGCGCCCTGCTGTTGGCGCGACTGTGAGGCCGAGGCTGCGGTCGGTGTGCGCCTTCTGGTTGTGGCACCGGAGGCCCGGCTCTTCTTTTCGGTGTTCGGAACCATTCCCACCTCCCTTCCTCTCGTGTATGACAAATGTCGTACAACCAGTGTCATCCTCGTGTCCCGGCTGGTCAAGGGCAGCTGAATCACTGGCTCAGCCAGTCGCCCGAAGTCGGTCATCGGATCGGCAGTCCCGGCATCGACTGTGTCCCGCCGAGCGGAAGCCCCGGTCGCAACCGTCGCAGTTCCGCATCTTCGTGACCGCTGGACGTACTGCGGGTTCTGCGCGGTCCGCGTCTCCGGCCGGTGCGGGCAGGGGAAGGGGCGTCTCCTTGAGCCGGTAGGCGAGGATGCCGGCCGGGCGGACCAGGAAGTGGTCCGGGAGACGCGCGGTGAGGTGGTCGGTGATCTGGGCGGGCAGGAGGCCTGCCGCGAGCCACCGGGTGACGGCCGGGGCGAGGCGGGCGGCTTCCCGCGCGGACAGGACGAGGCGGGAGTCCACGCGCCGCAGGCCGGCGAGTACGGCGATGGCGCGAGGGTCGGCGGCAGCGTCGGCGTGGGCTTCGGCGGTGTCGAGCGGGATCGGTGCCGCCGCCTCGGTCCGTGCGGGCGCGGGCGCGGTCACCGTTCCGTCTACGGGTGAGGGCGTGACCGCCGCCTCGGCGGGCTTCTTCCGGGGCCGACGGGGCTTGGGCGGCCCCGAAGACCCGTCCGGATCCGGATTCGGGTCCGGGTCCGGGTCCGGGTCCGGGTCCGGATTCAGGCCCGGATCGCCGCCGGGGACGTCGTAGAAGTACGTCCGGGTGCGGATCTTCCCGGCGGGCGTTCGCTCGCGGCGGCGCTCCAGGTATCCGGCCGCTTCGAGTTCCCTGAGCGCCCGCGAGATCAGGATCTCGCCCTCGTCGAAGTGCTCGCACAGGGCGGTGATGCTCACGGGGGTGCCGTCGGGCAGGGAGAGGATGTAGACCGCGACGCCGACCGTGACCGCGCTGCCGCGCCGCTGGGCGAGGGCGTTCGAGATCACGGTGAAGTCGGCCGTGAGGCGGGTGCGTACGTGGATCACGCCGGAGGTCGGCGCTCCGGCGTCGGCGCGCAGGCGCGCGTTAGACTGCGAGTCAGCCATCGGGAAGCGCTACTTCCTGGTTGGTCAGGCCCTCGTTCGGGATTGCCGTCCCGGCCGGGGGCCGTATCTGTTTGAGGTTGTCGCGGCGAACGTAACCGCCCGCATCCCGCGCCTGCAAGCCGGTCACTCGGACGGGTGACGCGGGCTTCGCGACCGGGGAGGGTGGGTGGGCGGGTAGTTCTTTCCCCCGGTTCTTTCAGGAGGTCAGTGGCCCGCCGGACCCTCGCGGACAAGGGTCCGGTGAGCCCGTGAGACGGACGACGACCGGGGTCCGGCCGACTCAGGGACGGGGGTGCCCGGCCTTCAACTGGCCTATGAAGGCGGCCCAGGAGGCGGTGTCGAAGCACAGCGTCGGACCGTGCGGGACCTTGCTGTCACGGACGGGGACGACGGCCCCGCGGAATCCCTCGGCCATTTCCACGCAGTCGCCCCCCGCCTGATTGCTGTAGCTGCTCTTGCGCCAGGCGGCGCCGTTCAGTTCGGGACGGGAGATTCGAGCCACGGTAGTTGCCTCCATGGGACCGGATCATGTCGAGCGGTGGACGGCCTCAGGGACGGTGGTGCCCGGCCTTCAACCCACCTATGAAGGCGGCCCATGTGGCGGTGTCGAAGTGCAACGCCGGACCGTGCGGGACCTTGCTGTCACGGACGGGGACGACGGTCCGGAACCCGTCGGCCACTTCCACGCAGTCGCCGCCCTCCTGATTGCTGTAGCTGCTCTTGCGCCAGGCGACGCCGTTCGGATCGGGACGGGACGTTCGCTCCACGGTGGTTGTCCTCCATCACGGATCGGATCATGTCGAGCGACATGAGCGGGGGCAGCGCTGCCGCCCGCAGCCGATCGTAAGTCAGCGCGAAACTCCTGACCTCGTCCGGATCCTCGATGAGTTGGCCGTAGTGCGCGCCTTCCGTGTAGGCGATCTCCGAGCCGTCCGGCATGGTGAGCACCGTGAGTGATCCGCCCAAGGCATCGTGCTCACCTTGGTCGAACGGCAGTACCTGCACGGTGATGTGGGGTTCCGCCGTGGTCCCGAGCAGCCGCGCCAACTGCTCACCCATCACCTCCCGGCCACCGACCGGACGTCTGAGCACCGCCTCGTCGAGGACCACCCACAGTTCGGGACGATCGGGCGTACCGAGGCGCTCCTGTCGTCCCATACGAAGGGCGACCCGCTCTTCCAGCTGCTCCTCGCTGCTGAGCGTTCGACCGACACTCAGCACCGCCCGCGCGTAGTCCTCCGTCTGCAACAAGCCAGGCACCACATGAGCCGCGTACTGCCGGATGGCCCCCGCCCGCGCCGAGTACTCCATGAACTTCCGCGACCAGTCCGGGAACGCCTCCCGGTACACGTACGGCCACAGGTCCACCAACAAGTCGTCCGCGCCGAGGGCCGCGTCCAGCGCACGCGCCAGCTCCAGCGTCGGTTTCGCTCCGGACGCCCGCTCGATCTGCGTGATCCGTGTGCTCACCACGTGCGTCCGGTCGCCGAGCTCGGCCTGGGTCAGTCCGGCCGCCGTACGGAGTCTGCGTACCCGGGCGCCGAACAGGGCCGCCATCGACGTGCTGGGGTCAATTCCGTTGGCCAAAGCATCACTTCCGTTCCTTACGGGCTGAAAAGTAAGGCCGTGTCACCTGTCGAGCGTAGGTCGATCGGGCGATCCTTGAGCACGGAACGTGATGACTCGTGCACGTCGCGAGATGCCTCGGCTCGACAGACAAGGACGGACCGACCGTGCGGACAGGAACGACCACCCCGGGAGACGTGCCACGACGGAGCGCCGCGCCCCCTGCGGCGAAAACCGTCGCGCCGGCCGACGCGGCACGCGAACTCCCCGCATTCGCGGAGCAGTTCGTCTCCTCACCGCGAGGCGTGCGGCTCGCCCGACGCTTCACCGTCCGGCGCATGCAGGAGTGGGGCTATCTGTCGGTGTCCGACACGTCGTGCGCGGTCGCGATCGTCGTCGGCGAACTCGCCGCGAACGCCGTACAGCACGGCCGGGTTCCCGGACACGACTTCGGCCTCCGGCTCGCCCTCGACGCGGCTGCGGGCCTGGTGCGTATCGAGGTCGCGGACGCCGCCTCCGCGAAGTGGCCACCCACGACCCCGCCCTTGTCGTATCCCGAGGGCGAGTCCGGTCGAGGACTGCTCCTGGTGGACGTCCTGGCCGTGCGCTGGGGGTCGGCGCCTCGTCGGCCCGTGGGGAAGACGGTGTGGGCGGAGGTGTCCATCGAAACGGACGGGCGGGCCGCCGGAGGGGGAGATCCGGTGGCCCGCCCGTCGGGAGCGGTCGGTCAGGCGGGAGTGACTGTCAGCTGACGTCGGACGCGTCCAGGCGGTACAGCCCGCTGTAGTCGCTCACGGCGCTGCCGTTGTCCTTGACCCACTCGGCGATCTCGGAGGCGGCGCTGCTGTTGCCGCCCTGGCCGCCGCTGCCGCTGTCGCTGACGACGATGTAGTGGAGCTTGCCGGCCTTCACCAGTTCCTTGAGCTTGGCGAGGGTCATAGCCTCGTCGCTGCCGGACCAGCCGCCCATGGAGATCACCGGCTGACCGGACTCCAGGATGATCGAGGAGGCCGTCTGGTCGGTGGCCACCGCCACCAGCCAGGTCGCGCCGTCCTGGTTCTTCTTCAGGTACGTGATCATCTCGGAGGAGACCTCGGAGTCGCCGCCCATGCCCCCACCACCGGTACCGCCACCGTCGCCGTCGGCGCCATCGGCCTGAGTGCTGCCGGAGGAGGCGGTGGAGTCGCTGGAGGTGGAGTTGCCGGAGGTGGAGCTCGAACCGGAGCTGCTGGAGGCGGAGTTGCCCGTACCGCTCGGGGCGTTCCCGTTCTGCGCGTTCCCGCTGGGCCGCTGGCCGCCGCCCATGCCACCGCCGCCGCCCATGCCGCCCCCGGTGTTGGGGCCGGCCGTCGGGTTGGTGCCGTTGGAGCTCGCGGTGGTGGCCGCAGACACCGAGTACGCGGCGGGCCCGGCCAGCAGGGCGACGACCGCCGCGAGGGAGGCCAGCGCGACGAGCTTCCGGCGCCGCGTGAACCGTCCGACCAGGAGCCCGATCACGGCGACCGCACCGGCGACACCGGCCACGACCTGGGCGACCGTGTAGATCGTCCCGGAGCCGGAGACCCGCTGGAGCAGCACGACCGCCCAGACCGCGCTCACCGCGACGGCCAGCGGCAGCACCCAGCCCCACCTGAGGACCGACCCCTCCTTGAAGGCGCCGTACAGCATGACCCCGCCCGCACCGGCGAGCGCCGCGATACCGGGGGCCATGGCGGTGACGTAGTACGGGTGGAAGGTGCCCTCGGCGAGGGCGAAGGTCAGGTAGTGCAGGACGAACCAGCCGCCCCAGAGCATCAGCGCGGCCCGCCTGGCGTCCGTACGCGGTGCCCGGCCCCGCAGCACCAGACCGCCCGCCAGGGCGATCAGCGCGAACGGGATCAGCCAGGAGATCTGGCCGCCCATGATCTCGTTGAACATCCGGTAGACGCTCGCGTCACCGCCGAAGCTCGCCCCGTTGCCCTGCGAGCCCACCGACGAACTGGCGCCGAAGATCCGGCCGAAGCCGTTGTAGCCGATGACGAGGTCCCAGACCGTGTTGTCGGTCGAGCCGCCGATGTACGGCCGGGAGGAGGCGGGGATCAGATCCACGACCACCATCCACCAGGCGCTCGACACGATCAGCGCGACCGTGCCGACGGCCAGGTTGCGGATCCGGCGGCCGAGCGGGGCGTTCGCCGCCCAGAGGTAGACCAGGAAGAAGACCGGCAGGACGACGTACGCCTGCATCATCTTCGTGTTGAAGGCGAAGCCGATCGCGACGCCGGACCAGATCAGGGGCATCACGCGTCCGGTGCGTACGGCCTTCATGAGCGCCGCCGCGCCGAGCAGCATCAGGAAGACGAGGACCGGGTCCGGGTTGGTGTCCCGGGTGATGGCGACCGTGATCGGCGTGAGGGCAAGGGCGAGCGCGGCGATCGTGCCCGCCACGGCCCCGAAGTCCCGCTTGACCATCCGGTACAGCAGGGCCACCGAGCCCACGCCGACCGCGACCATCGGCAGCATCATCTGCCAGGTGCCGTAGCCGAACACCCGGGCCGACAGGCCCATGACCCACAGCGCGAACGGCGGTTTGTCGACGGTGATGAAGCTGCCCGCGTCCAGCGCGCCGAAGAAGAACGCCTTCCAGCTCTTCGTGCCGCTGTAGACGGCCGCGTTGTAGAAGGTGTTGCCGGTGATGGAGGAGAGGTTCCAGGCGTACAGCGCCGTGGCCAGGACGAGGATCGCCCACAGGGCCGGGCGCGCCCAGCGCGGGTCCTCCGGCGCTCCGGTGAACATCCGGCGGGCGCGGGCGGCGAGACCGCCCCCGGCTCCGGCGGCTCCGGCGGCTCCGGCGGGAGGAGCTTCGGCCCGATGCCTCGGGCCGCTGTCCCGCCCGGTGGCGGGCGGCGGGGCGAGGGTCGTCATGACGCGTACTCCATGTCCTTGAGGCCCCGGGCGAGCTGGGGGAGCGGTGCGGTGGAGGGGGTTCCGATGCCGGTGGTGGGGGAGGCCGTACGGCCTCTGTCGGCGGTCGCCACCCACGAACGACGCGCCCGGTGCGGTACGTCGGCCACGCGGACCCGGCGTTCGACCGTCGCCCGGAACATGCGGCCCATGCCCTTGAGGTCGTCGACGGCGGTACGGACGATGTCGACGCGGCTGTCGGGGTCGTCGACCCAGTCGACGGGGACCTCGTGGATGCGGAGCCCGTTGCGCTGGGCCAGCACGAGGAGTTCGGTGTCGAAGAACCAGGCGGTGTCCTCGATGTGCGGGGCGAGCGCGCGGAAGACGTCGGCGCGTACCGCCTTGAAGCCGCACTGGGCGTCCGAGAAGCGGGCGGCGAGGCCCAGCTTCAGCAGCAGGTTGTAGGAGCGGGAGACGAACTCACGCCTGGGCCCGCGGACGACGTCGGCCTGCCGGTGCAGCCGGCTGCCGATCGCGAGGTCGCTGTGGCCGGAGAGCAGGGGCGCGACCAGCGGCAGGAAGCCTTCGAGGCCGGTCGAGAGGTCGACGTCCATGTAGGCGACGACGTCCGCGGTGGACCGGCTCCACACGTGCTTGAGCGCCCGCCCCCGCCCCTTCCGGTCCAGATGGACGGCATGCACGTGCGGGAGCCGCTCGGCCAGGGCGAGGGCCGCCTCCCAGGTGGCGTCCGTGCTCGCGTTGTCCGCGATCGTGATCCGGAACGGGAACGGGAAGGACGCTTCGAGGTATGCGTGGAGACGGCCGACACTGCCGGCGAGGACGTGCGCCTCGTTGTACACCGGCACCACGATCTCGACCGAGCGCTGCCGGACGCCTCCCGCGTTCATTTCGTTCATGGCAGCGACTGTCGGGGCCGCTTCTGGGGCGACGCTGAGCGAGTGCTGAGGGAAGAATGAGAATCAGCGAACTCACAGCTTCCCCACAGCGGGCGTGCTCAGCGCGTTCTCACCGCTCTCATGACTGGTACGGCTGCTGCTGCGGCTGGCCGGTGGAGCGGGTGCCGTGACCGCCCGCGTTCTGCGCCTGGAGCTGTTCGGCCTGCTCGGCGCTCACCTTCTGCTCGGCGCCGCAGAAGGTGCACTGCGTCTGGTATTTCGTCGAGACCGGGAACAGCGGCACGAAGAACAGCGTGAACTTCGTGACCCGCTTCCTGAGCGTGTGAGCGGCGGGGTTCCCGCACTGCCCGCACACCAGCGTCAGTATCGCGAGCTGGTAGAGGTATCCCTTGGTGCCAAAGATGATCAACATCTGACCCTTCCCGGAGGTGCTTGTCGACGCACCGCACGCACTGCACGCGCCGCACGCACTGCCTTCAAGTGTGCCCGTCCCTCACTTCTTCACGTTGCCGGTGAAGATCGCTTCCTCGGAGTCGTAGTCGGGGGAGACCTCGATCTGGAGGAACGTCTCGCTCCTGGGGAGTTCGCAGGCCCATGGAACGGTGAGAGAGCGCCCGGCGAGGATACGGGTGTCGGGGAGCCCGTCAAGCCCGTCGTCGTAGATGCCTTCGCCCTCCTTGCCTTCGTCGCCGTAGGCGCAGTCGACGGTCATCTCGTTGGCGTCGACCGTGACGTCGGACCCATTGACGATCTTGATCGTGAACTTCGCGTACGGCGTGTTCTCGGGCGAGGCGTACTCGCTGGACACCCCGCGCTTGAACCCGGAGAGCGTGACCTCGACGTCGCTGTCGTAGATCACCGTGTCGTCGAGGGCGAAGACACCGTCGTCGTCGGCCGAGGTGTCGGCCGAGGTGTCGCTCGCGTCGTCGGAGGAGTCGTCGGACCCGCTGCCGGAGCCGCTGTCGGAGCTGTCGTCGCCCGTGGTGCCGGCGTCCTCGGCCGCGACCGTCTTGGTGACGGTGACCCTCGGCGCGGGGGAGGCCGTCCCGTCGCCGTCGTTCATCACCACGACCCCCGTGGCGATGACACTCGCGACGACGGCCACGGCGCAGCCGACGATGACCAGGTTCGTCCGGTTCCCGCCCGGCGGCCTCGGCGGCTGCGGTGGCATCGGCGGCCCGTAGCCCGGCATGGGCGGTGGCGTGATGTCGTGGCTCATGATCCCCCCCCACGGTGGTGCAGTTGAAGGATGAATCATCCTGTATGCGGGCTGATTTTTGGAGGGTGCGTGGCTGGATTGTGACTGCGAGGTGCGGAGCCCTTCGTGTACGCGGCGAACGCTCGCGCCGTCACTCGACGAGAAGGGGTGTGACGGACAGCGCCGGGCGGGCCGGGGTGGCGATCGAGTACGACGGCGCGGACGTACGCAGCAGGGTCTCGTCATCGACCCCCGTGTCCGCCCTGCCCTGGAGGGGAGGAACACCACCCTGGGCGGCCCCGAAGGGCGGAAACCTCATCAGCTCGGTGGCGTACCTGCCCCTGCGGGCCGTGCGGGACGCCCCCGAGGCCGGTCCGGCCGAGCCGCGCTCGCGCACCGACGCCGGGGTTGGTGGCCGCAGTGTCGGCGATCCGTGTACCGGGGGAGGCGTGTCCCGAGGCCGCGGGCGGCGGCAACCTACTCCTGCCGCTCTCTCGGCCCATGGCGGCAGGAACGCCCGAGGGCGGCGTCCCGTTGTCGGGATGCCGCCCTCGGAGGTCGGGTGGTGGGTCCGTCAGCCCTTGTGGGGGGCGCCGTGCACCACGAGTTCGGTCACGTCCAGGTACTGGCAGCCCGAGGGCCCGGAGTCCTTCGCGCAGTCGACGCCGTTGTCGACGGCCTGGTTGCCGAGCATGGTCAGCCGGACGTACCGGACGTTCTGACCGGTGCCGGCCGTGAGGGCCACAACGTTCTCCCGGCCGGTGTCTGCGGGTCCGAAGTGGCCCTCGGCGGCGGTGGTCCAGGTGGTGCCGTCGGCGGAGGTGTCGATCCGGTAGTCGCCGAGGGACGCGGTCGTGTCGTCCCCGCAGCCCGCCGTCGGATCGACGAGCAGCTCGCTGATGTCCACGGCCTCGGGCAGCCGGACGGTGTTGTGGACGGGGTCGACCCCGGTGCCGTTGGTGCCGCCGCTGAAGTCCGATCCCCAGACGGTGGCGGACATGTCGATCAGTCCGCCCGGCCCACAGCCGAACCCGGAGTTGTCCGGACCGCTGAAGTCCGCGACCTCGGCACCGCCGGAGGCGGCGGCCCAGTCGCGGCGCACCTGCCAGTCGGCGGAACCGGATCCCACGACGAGGGTGCGGATCTGCGGCTCGAAACCGTTGCCGCTCGCGTACACCTTCCGGTACGTGCCCTCGGGGACGTCCTGGATCGTGTACGTCCCGTCCGCCGCGGACACGGCGGAGAAGTCGGAGCCGGGGAAGCCGGAGGCGTGCCCGCTGATGCTGACCGTGACCCCGCCCACGGCGGCGCCGGACGCGTCGTCGGTGACCTTGCCGGTGAGCGTGACCACCGGGGTGTCCGGGCCGGGCGGCAGCGAGAAGTCCTCGTCCGGCTTGGTGTCGTCACCCGTGAGGGCGGCGGCGAAGTAGCCCATGCCCCGGTGGGCGAAGACCTTCCAGATACGGTCGTGGGAGCGCCCGCCGTTGACCACCGTGTCGGCCTGCAGGATGGCGTTGCGCTGGTCGAGGAAGCTGGGATTGGCGGGCGACAGTTCCATGGCCCGGGTCACCAGCGACTGGGAGAGCCGGCTGCCGAGTGCGGCCCTCAGGTCCCACAGGGTCTCGCCCCAGATCTCGCCGTCGGCATGCGTCTCGGGGCCGCCGCCGGAGATCTTCCCGTAGTCGCCGTAGGTGTACCCGCCGGGGCCCGCCCCCGTCGTGCCGGGGCACCTGGCCGACGTGGAGCCGACCGGGCAGTCCAGCCCCTGAGAACGGGTCGGGGCGGAGTCCACCCAGTTCGGCGGGTCGAGCGTCACCTCGCCGTCCGCGCCACGGGTGTCCTTCCGCAGGCCCTCGGCGGCGAGGAGGTCGAGGGCGTACCAGTCGCTCCACGCCTCGCCCATGGCCCCCGACTGCTGGCTGACGAGGGTCGAGACGCCGTCCGCGTCGACGACGAGCCGGTTGGACAGACCGTGGGTGTACTCGTGATAGACGGTGGCGGCGTCGTCGCCCCAATTGCCCTGCACTATGGGGTAGTTGTCCGACGGCGCGGTGAGGAAGAGCTGCATCGTGGGCGGCTGCCCGTCCGGCGGCGTCCCCATGTTGGCGTTGTTCAGGTGGTTGTCGTCGGGCAGCCCGTCCTTCATGGCCGCGCCGTCGTCGGTCTGCGCCTGCAGGGCGTCGCCGTCCCGGCTGTCGAAGTTGCCCGCGGCCCGGGTGAAGCCGATCGGGGCGGACTTCAGGTGGTCGTGGAAGGTGCCGAGGAAGTAGAAGACCTGCGCGGCGTTCTGCTCGCGGTTGGTCTGCCAGGAGTTCGGCGTCTTCGCGTCCCATGAGCACGGCACCGGGGTGCCGCAGCCGTCACCGGTGAAGGGCTTGAACGGGAAGGAGAACGTCCCGTTCTTCGCCGGCGTGATCTCCTCCCCGACGTCCGGCTCGTTGTTGTCGTTCACGTCGCTGTAGACGTGCGCGACGGTCCCGTCGAGGGTCTTGGCGTTGGCAGGGAGCCATCCCCGGGCGGTCAGGTTGCGGGTGCGCTGCTTGCCACCCCGCGCGTCACCCGGTGCGTTCTCCCAGGCCAGAGCCCGTCTGGCGCCGAGGAGCGGCCCCGGAGCGGGGGGCGGGGTCTTCTTGGCCGCCGCCACCACCGAGCCGCTGCCCGACGTCCTGGTCGCGGACTGGTCGGAGGACTGGTCGGAGGACAGGTTCTGCCGGTACAGGACCCGCCCGGTCGCCGCGTCGACGACGTGCAGCCACATGGCGTGGCCGTCCGGCGAGGTGACGGTCCGCCATGCGCGGCGGGCGGCGCCGCCGGACGCCGCGTACACCACCTGCTTGGCGGTGTCGCCGTCCGGGTTGTCACCGCCGACCGCCCTGGCGCCCGCGATGTCGCGTACGGCGGTGTGCCGGGCCTGGGTTCCGCTGATCCGCCCGGGAGACAACCCGGACGGCAGGTTCCGCACCGGGGAGCCGAGCACGCTGATCAGCCGCCCGTCGCGGGCGACATGGGCCTTGACGCCGTTGCCGAACACCGGCACTCCGTCGACCGACTGCACGAAGGACAGATGGCGTATGCCGGCGACGTCGGTGTACTGCTTGCGCAGCGTCAGGTCGCCCACCTGACCGGTGGAGAGCCCGAAGACATCGGGATGGGCCCGCAGATACGCACGGACGATGTCCTCCGGGTCTGCCGCACTGCGCGCCGTCAGATACCCGTCCAGCCGGGCCACCTGGCGCGCGGTGCCCGTGGCCGGGTCCAGTTCGAGCACACCCTGAGCACCGAGCCGGTCCCGCAGCCGCCGTACGCCGGGCCGCTGCTCGGCCTTCGCCAACTGGGCGTCGCGCCGTACCAGCGTCTGCTGCGACGGCGTGGGCGGCACACCTTCGGCCGCCGGGGACCCGGTGCCGGGCGCGGAAGGCCCCGTCGGGTCGTCCGGTACCGCGCTCGCGGTACCGGGCAAAAGGGCGACGGCCAGCGCAAGGCCGGCCGTCGCCGTGAATATGGTCGCTCGCGTTCTCTGCGAGGAGGCTTTCGCCATGTCACGCCTCGTGGGGGGTGAGGAGTCCAACGGCCGCACGCAGCGGCCGAGTTGTGCGCTCCGAACCCTGTCATTCCCACCCGGACGTCTGAAACCCTGAAACTTCAAGTTTCACAGAAGTCACACAGGCCCCACGGGCACCATCGCGGCGCATGTGGAGCACCGAGCCTGTGATCCACATCGAAGGGCCGGCCCGGAGGACCGCTCTCCGAACCGGCCCTTGGCCGCGTGCCCCGGCAGGATTGCGGGGAGAGACTGGGCCGTAGGGCAGGTGACCTGGAGCTTCGCAGGTCGGGGGCGGGTCCGACTGCGCCCACCGGCCCTCTCGTCCACGGTGGCCGACTCTGCGTCGGGCATGGCTGCGGCACGCGACTCCTTCGTGGGCGCGTGCGTGGTCAGTGTCTTCTGTGCTCGTGGCGTTCCACTCGGCGGGCCGACTCGGCCCGACATCCCTCAGGTGAGTGGAAGGCCTGAGAACGACGGACCATGTCCTCTGTGGTGAGGCTCCCCGCGTAGGCCCGGAGCGCGGGTGTCCGGAAGAGGACAGCGCCCCGTGCCTCGGCTTCCTCGGCACTCCTCAACGGGGTGCTGTCGTTGCGCTCATGGTGGTGACCCGGCAGCGGTCGGAGTGAGGTGTGGGCGGCGTCTCGTCAGACCTTCTCGATTCGTACAGAGGGTCCCGCGAGGAGTTGGGCTCTGTCGTCGGTGTCGGAGGTGAAGACGGTTGCCGCGGCTTCGCGCGGCTTCGCGCGGCTTCGCGCGGCTTCGCGCGCGGCCACAGCCGCCAGAATGACGCCCATGGCGAACGGGCGCCAACGCCGCCGCCAGGATGACCCTGGCCGCCATCGGCCTCGGCGGTCTCGCCAAGGCCTTGCCGCGGCAGCACCTCTGCCCAGGGAGAGAGGGGCCCGGAAGGAACACCCGTGCCCCTCGGACCTCGGACCTCGGACCCCGGCCGCCCGCGTCAGGCCGCGGGCAGTTCCTCCGCGGGGAGCCGGCCCTCGCGTACCGCGTCGACCAGGGCCTGGTGGTCGCGCTCGTTCTGGTCGGCGTAGGCCTCGGCGAAGGTGGCGAGTGCCCGGTCGAACGAACTGCTTTTGCCCAGGTACGAGGCGATCGCGATGCGGTCGCCGGACCGCGCGTGCGCACGAGCCAGGGTGAACCCGCACAGTTGGCCGAACGCCCGCATGCCCTCCGGCCGCATCGTCTCCGGCACGGCGATGCCCTTCCAGTCGCGCAGCTGGCGGACGTAGAAGTCGCGCTGCTTGCCGTCGATCCCGTCCACCCGTTCCCAGCCGAGGAAGATGTCGCTCGCGGCCTGCATCAGCCGCTGGCCCGAGACCACCCGCTCACCCTGGTTGCGGTACCGGCTCGCGCCGACGTGCTCGGCGAGTACGGAGGTGTCGGCCTCCTTCGCCTGGAGGAAGAGCGGGTCCTGGCCGTCCCGGCCGAGCAGGAGGAAGATCCAGCATCGGGTGCCGACGCTGCCGACGCCGACCACCTTGCGGGCGACGTCCGCCAGTCGGTAGTCCTGCAGCAGTGTGCGCCGGTCGGAGGTCAGGGTGCGGCCGTACCGTTCGACGAGACCGCGGAACTGGCGTTCCAGGGCGCTGCGCTCGACGTCCGGCAGCAGGTCGCCGGCCGGCATGAGCAGCGGGGGGTCCGGCGCGATCCTCGGCCGGCCGTCGACCGTTACGGTGAGCTTGTCGAAAGCCTGCAGGCTGTCACGGGTACGGGCCTTCGCCATGGCGCGGGCCAGTCTTTTCTGACCGTGCTTGTGGAGCCGGCCCGGGGCCAGGGACTCGAGGAGGTCCTGGTCGACCTTCGCGTACCAGACGTCGAGGTTGCCCGTGCCCGCGAAGGAGATCATCGCCTCGCGGTACGAACGGACCGTGGCGCTCACGATGCGGGCGCGCTCGTCGTCGTCGAAGCCGTTCGCCCGGCCCGCGATGACGAGACTCGCCGACAGGCGCTTGACGTCCCACTCCCAGGGGCCCGGCAGCGTCTCGTCGAAGTCGTTGATGTCGAACATCAACTGTCTCTCCGGCGAGGCGAGCAGACGGAAGTTCAGCAGGTGCGCGTCTCCGCACAGCTGGGCCGTGAGCCCCGAGACGGGGGTGCCGGCCAGGTCGGACGCCATGATCGCGGCGGCGCCCCGGTAGAAGCGGAACGGGGACTCGGTCATCCGGCCGTAGCGGATCGGGACCAGTTCGGGCACTCGCGACGCGGACTGCGCCTCCAGGATCGACAGCGGATCCGGCCGGGCAGGAGACGGCTTGTACACGGCGTGGCCCGACCGTGGTGTGCGGCGCCGCGCCTCTTTGCCGAGGGCGGCGCGCTCCTCGGGTGTGGTGTGCGGTGCCATGCGCATCGCCGTGGTCGCTGCGTTCTGGGACATCGAAGACCCTCCTGCCTGGCCCTACGGCTCTCTGGCCCTGTGGCTCTGGGGACACCCGGCACAGGGCACGTCGGACAGAGGGATTCCATGGCCCTCTCGGCCGTCGGCCGCGCGGATATCGATGCCGGGGCGTCTGCTCTCAGCCCTGAGACCCGATCTCGGCATCGGCGACGGCGATGGCGATGCCGAGTGCCGTGGCGATGTTGCCCGCTGCCGTCATGACGCGGGCGGTGCCCACGATGGGGGCGATGGCGACCAGGACGTCCTGCAGTTGTTCGGCGGTCAGGCCGGTCTTGAGGGCGGGGTCGATATGGGCCGCGTAGGAGATGGGCGGGGCGTCCGAGGCGGCGAGTGCCGCGATGCGCGTGAGGATGAGCATGTCCGGGGGCAGCCCGCAGCGCTCCAGCGAGTCGACCGTCATGGCGGCGAGGGTGTCCAGGACAGGGGTTTCGGATGCAGTGGACATGTCGCATGCCCTCCTGGTGAGTTTCGAGCCCGAGGGATGTACGAGGCGGAAGGAACCGAGTTCCACGAACCCGGGGGAGTTCTCCTCAACCGTAGAACCCATCCGGCTTTCGCGCATGGGACACATGGAACATATGGGATGGATGGGTCACCATGGGGGCGAACGAGGCGAATGGACGGGCAGGGGCGCTTAGCGACGCCTGGCGACGCATAGGGGCGCCCGGGAACGCCAGG
This sequence comes from Streptomyces europaeiscabiei, assembly GCF_036346855.1. Taxonomy (NCBI): domain Bacteria; kingdom Bacillati; phylum Actinomycetota; class Actinomycetes; order Kitasatosporales; family Streptomycetaceae; genus Streptomyces; species Streptomyces europaeiscabiei. The sequence goes on along the minus strand of NZ_CP107841.1, from coordinate 4,502,258 downwards.
GCGCCCAGGCCGTTTCTGGCGGCTCTTGAAGCCGTTCGTTGGCGGTTACGGGCGAGTCCGGTGAGGCGGTCAGCGCCTCACGAGTCACCTCGCGCGGCGCCGATCGGCCGGGGTCTCTCCGACCAAGAGCCATCAGAAGCGTCCTAGGGGCGCCCGGGGACGCGCATGGTTCGAAGAGACCCCGGCCGGTCGCCCGGCCAGGCCCCTTCGCCCGGCCATGAGATGTCCGATTCCGTGCCTGGCACCACAATGAGCGCTATCTGCCCTTTGTGTCGGATCGGAGACACCCATGAGAGACCTCAAGTTCGAGCAGAAGCGCTCGCTCTCACGCCTTGAGGCGGCTGACCAGCTCACGGCCCTCGCAGCCGCGTTGCGGGAGGGCGGGGAAGCCGACGTGGAACTCGGCCACGGAACACTGAGCCTGCGGATTCCCGACGACCTTCGCAGCGAGGTCGAGGTCGAGATCGGTGACGGCGAGATCGAGCTGGAGATCGAGTTCAAGTGGCCGACCGCACCGACCCGGACCGCACCGACCCGGACAGCGCCGTCGCGGACGGCCGCAGGCACGGGGAAGGCCACGAGGCGGAAGAACGCGGCCGCCAAGCCTGCCCGGAGCAGCACGGGCACCAGCAGGAGCAAAACCACGAAGCCGTCCGCCACGAAAACGCCCGGAGCTGTGCCGGAGACCTCGGGCCGACCGACCATCGCGCCGTGACCTGCGGCATGTCGTGGTGGTCGGTCGGCCGGGGGTGGGCGCCGACCGGGCGTGGGGCAGGCACGCGGGCGCACGGTCCACGGACGTCGGCGTCGACGCGATCGTTCCGCGGGACTGGGGCTTCGGCGTACTCGGCGTCTGCGGAGACGACGAGGTACGGCCGCTCCGGACCCTTGCCGGTGCCGGAGAGTTCGTCGTCCAGGTGGAGCGCTACGTGCTCAGGCGTGCGCTCAGGCGGGCCGCCGTAGAGCGCCGGGGCATCGGGAACGCGGCGGCCCGGCGCACACGCTCCGGCGTCTCCGCGCCGACGTGGCTGGCGATGGCCAACGTCCGCGCCTACGCCCTGCGCAACGCGGGGATCGTCAGCACCCTGGCCATGGCCGCCGTGTTCGTGCTGACGTACACCCTCACCCAGACCACCTTGCTGGCCGCCACGGCGGACGAGACCCGCACCGGCACCCTCGCCCAGCAGCGGCTGAGCGCGCCGGGCCTGGGCGGACTGCCCGCCGCCACGCTCGCGGACGTACGGGACACGACCGGCGTGCGGGCGGCGGCCTTCGCCCTCCTGGGTCAGGGCTTCCTCGGCCGCCCCTGGCCCGCGGGCCCCGCATGGCTGCTGCCCGCCCTCGCGCTCACCGCCACCGTCTGCCCGCCCTCGCGCTCACCGTCACCGTCACGGCTTTCCCCACCATCGAACTCCCCACCCGCCAGGCACTGCGCACCCCACCCGCCGACGCCATCAGCGCCCAGTGACGCAGCTCGCGTCAAGAGCGACTCGCCCACCCGCGCACCTCGGCGGAGCAGCGGCGGAGCGCAGCGGTGGGGCAGAAACGGAGCGCCGCTGATAGGTGTCGCAAGCGCAGGAGCCCTCCCGCCCTCTGGGCGGAAGGGCTGACTGTGCGCCCTTTTCGATGTCAGCCGTGGATGTCAGGAGTGCTCAGGGTTGGCTCGATGACGTCGGCTCAAACTCGCGTGACCCGCATTCCCTTGGACCCACGGCCGTGCCGCAACGACGGTGTCGAGGAAGTGTGCCCGAGCAACCTCGATCAGCAGCGACTACCGGCTGGAGCTTCGCGCTTGCGTGACAGTGACTCGGTCCAGAACGCGTACGGGGTGTGATGCGGGGTGCGACGCCACAGCTCAGGGCGCGTCCAGCCGGAAGGTCTGGCGGCTGTCGTTGCTGGCGCCGGGGCTGTTGATGTTGTCGTTGATGCTGATGTTGTTGAACATCGGGATGACACCGTTGAGGTTGATCGGCAGGATCGAGCCCCCACCGCCACCGCCTCCGTTGTCGCAGTCGCCTCCGGTGATCGTCGTCTGGTCACTGTCCGAGACGGTTGTACCTCCCCCTTGGGTGACCGTGACGGTGTTGGTGACGGAACACGGTGCGTCGTCGGCGACGTTGACTGTGATCACGAATTCGGTGGAGCCAGGACCGGCAAGACCCCAGCCACCATTGCAAGTGACCGTCGTACCGCTGTTGGTGACGTTACAGGTAGACGCGAGGTCGCCTTGGATGTCCGCAACCGTGAGACCCGTGGGAAGGTTGTCCGTGAGGGTGAGCGGCGAGGCCGGCTCATCGCCGCTGTTGGTCACGGTGATGGTGTAGACACCCTGCCCTCCCCGTGCGAAGTTCCCTTCGTGGCTCTTGTCGACGCTCAGGATCGGCTGAGCATGGGCGGGCGTGGCCGACAGGGCAAACGGCAGTGTGACGCCCAGCCCCACCACCGTGCCGAGGGCAGACATGCGCCGCCTCAATCCGTGTCTTGTCATCTACGGTTTCTCCTGTCCGTGAAGGTCCGCTGCGGTCAGGCTCCGGGAGCGAGTGGAGGAGTCGACGTGGGGAATGTACTGACCGGAAATAACCGATTGGTCGGTAAGCAGGCTAGAAGTCGCCATTTCACCCGATCGCCCCGTCTGTTGACCTTGGCGTTATGGCGTTATGGAGTCCGGGCCTTCGGCAGACCTCGTGACAGGGGCAGTCTCGGCTGTCGCCCGCAAGCGTGCGTCATCCGGACGGGGCAGTCTTGGCTGTCGCCCGCAAGCGTGCGTCATCCGGACGGGGGGCGGGCTGACCGCCGAGCAGCGCAGGCGCCGGGAAGAGGCACGTATGCGGGCCGTGGGCCTCTTCGAGGAGGGCATCGAAGCTCCTTGCACCGCCCGGGAGTTACGGGTGGCTGAAGCGTCGGTCCACAACCCGGTGGACGGTCTGTGGGCGGACATCGAGCGGAGCCCGGCCAACCTGGCTGCCCGCGCTCTCAGCGAGTGGGAGGCTCTGCTCCGCGGGCGACTCGACGCGCTGCGTACCGGCACACATCCTCGGCGGGTTTCCCGCCGATACCGGCCTCGCTCTCCACAGACCGAACCGACCCCGAGGCGCCGAAGTCGGTAAATGTGGTGCAGGGGAGCCGCGGCTGAAGGGTCGCCCCACCGCACTGTTGCGGTGGGGCGACCGCGTCAGCCGCGGCTCCTTCCGGCGTCAGGTCGGCCGCGGTCGGCCGCGGTCGGCCGCCATCCAGCCGAGACGCCGGCCTGTATCCCTGTACCCCCCACCCGCCTCACCCGGCGGTTGCGATCGAGGTCCGTCATTTCGACATGATGAAGTCCAGGGCGTAGCCGGGAGCAGTCGTCCAGTAGGTGACACGCTGAAAGTCGTTGGCGTACAACGTGGGGACGGGCATGGGGACATCGATCGGCTTGCCCGCGCTGCTGCCGGACTTACGACCCTGGAGGCTGAGGGTGATGCTCTTCGCCTCGTACTCATCCATGGGGCCGTTGACGAGCAGAGCGGCATAGCCCTCCTCACCCGGAGCGAGAGTGACGGGCATCCCCGGGTGCGGGTCGCTCTCCTTGATCACGCGGGCCGTGTTCCGGCCGTCACCAAGCCGCACGAGGGGGTAGCGGTAGAGGTTGCACTTCTTGTCGCCGGCGTTCTGGACAGTGAGGAGGAGGTGCCTGGCGTCCTTGCTGTCTGCGGGCTCCGTCACGGCGGACACCCCGAGGACCTTCTGGGAGCAGGCGGCGATGGTGCTCTTGGCGCTGCTGCCGCCCGAGCGGTGCGTCACCGCGTCGTTGGCCTTCCCGCTGATCGTCCGCGGCCCGGTGGCGGAGGCCTGTGCCGACACACCACACCCGAGAGCCAGGACGAGACCTGCGGCCACGGCCACACGGTGGGTCGCAAGGGACTTCATGTTCATGTGCGTGTTCCTCTTCTGATCGGTATTCGGTATGAGGTCGCGTGCTCGGCTGCCGCCGCCACACCACCCGCCTCTCCCTCGGACCGCGGTGGCGGTGGCCGTGGCGGTGGCGGTGGCCGTGGCGGGGGCGAAGGCGGTCGGGCGACCCCGTGAGCGTCCGCGCCCCGCACCCGGGTGCCCGAAGAGATGGGTGTCCCAGCGGACGGGTGGGTCGGGGTGCCGTGGTGTTGCCGTGCGATCGGCCGCTTCAGCCGGTGCGACAGCCATAGCGTCGGATGCCTCGTGGGCTTGGGGCAACGGCTGCCTCCGACTTGCAACGGTGGGACGATCCCACCTCCGGCAACCTGCGGAGACAGGGCAGCCTGGGATGCCGGTCTGGGATGGGAATCCCCCTGAGGTCGGCGTCCGGGTACCCGGTGGCCTCGACCCGCGCCCGCAGCCTCGGCCGGCGACGGTGCAAACGGCCCTGCCTCAGAGCCCCCGCTGCCAAGTCGGGTGCGTCGACGTCCCCGACCCACTCCTTCAGGCCGCGCGGCTCACCGGCGGGAAGCGGTGCTCCGATGCGGTGTGCGGGCCCGGCCGGCGGCGGTGCAGAAGGCGGCGCCCCAGGACCGCGGGTGACGGTGGTCTGGGGGAGAGGGACGGCGCGACCCTGCAACCATCCCAGCCGTATTGACGTGCACCTGTGGGGGAGTGCCTGGGATGTCGTCCCGGATCAGGACATGACGGCACAGGCCGACGGATGGATGCGAGTACGGACCACATGGATGCAATCCACGATGACGTAGCGGAGTTCGCGCTACTGCTGGCGCGTCTGAAGGAGCGCACAGACCGCAGCTACGCGGCGCTGGCCCGCCCTCTGGGAACGAACGCCTCCACGTTGCACCGCTACTGCGCCGGTGAGGCGGTTCCCAAGGACTTCACCGGGATCGAGCGGTTCGCCGCACTCTGCGGAGCCTCCTCCGAGGAACGCGTGGAGTTGCACCGCCGGTGGATCCTGGCAGCCGCGGCACGGAAACGACCACGCCCGTCCGATGCCCGGCGGGCACCGACGCCCCACGACACCACGAGCACCGCGGCATCGGCATCGGCTGCTTCCGCGAGTCACAGCAGCCCGTCGGACGAGGCACCCGAGCCGATCTCAGTGGCCGATCCGCGCCCGGGGCCTACCCCAGTGGTCGATCCGCGCCCGCGGCCGATCTCAGTGGTCGTCCCGCGCCCGGGGCCTACCCCAGCGGCCGACCCACGCTCGGCGCCGGCCTCACCGGCCGACCGGCGGCCCCATGCCGGGCGCCTCCGACGGCGGCCCGTGCGATCGACAGTACTGGCGGCCTCGCTCGCCATCGCGCTCGTCGGCCTCGCCACATCCGCCTCCGGGCCCCCTTCCGGTGGCGGTGAGTCGGCGGCCTCGGCCTCCGCCCCCACCGCACCGGAACCCTCAGCGTCGGCCACGCACAGCGACGGCGGCCCGCAGAAGAACCGGGCGAGCGGCGGTACGGTCCCGCCGCCGGTCCCGCTCACCTGGACGGCCAACTCCCAGCTCTGGCGGCTCGAATGCGACCACAACTACGTCATCGACAAGCCACCGCAGCAGGTCCCACCGCCGCCGATCCCGGCGGACGCCGCGGTGTGGGCCGCGTCCCTGGAGGCGGTGCACGGGCGCACCACCAATCTGCGGATCTCGGTGCAGGGACGCGGCTCCGCAGCCGTCGTCCTGGAGGCACTGCATGTGCGCGTGGCCGGCCGCACCACCCCCGCCGCCCGCCGGGGCATCGCCTACTCCACGTACGGAGGCTGCGGCGCCGTCCTCATCCCCCGCCACTTCTCCGTGAACCTCGACGCGAACCGGCCCCTGGCCCGGTCGATGCCGGGCAACGACCCGGACAGACCGGCCCCCGCGATCGACTTCCCCTACCAGGTGTCCCTGCGGGAGCCGGAGGTCCTGATGCTCGCCGCGAGCACCGAGTCCTGCACCTGCGACTGGTACCTCGAACTCGACTGGTCCTCACAGGGCCGAACCGGCACGGTGCGCATCGACGACCACGGCCGCCCGTTCCGCACCACCGGCATCGAGGAGCTACCGCACTACTGGTACCGCGACCCCCGTGGCTGGGTCCCCATGACCACCGCCGAGGACAAGACGGAAACCGGCGACTGACGAAGCAACAGAAGCACCAACGCGGAGCGCCGCGGCGACCTTCCCCTTGCGGAAGAGGCAGGAACGGAGACACCGAGGAGGCAGGCGGCAGAGAAGGCCCCTCGTATACGGCAGCCGCATCAGAAGGCTGGCGTCAGGCCTCCGCGTGGTGGACGAGCCCGGGCACTCGTCCTGCCCTGCACGGTCACAGTCTCCTGCCATGCGGTGTGAGGGCGGCGCAACTGAAGTTCCCACGGGCCTAACAGGCCGGAAACCGGCCGCCACGGCAGCCGGACTAGCTTCGTGAGTATGAGGGTGTGGACGTCATCCCGGCCGCTGCCCGGCAGGCTCAGCGGGCTCGGCGCAATCGCCAAGGGCCGTCTCGGCAGGGGCGGATCAGGGCGCCGCCACGGCAGCCGAACGACCCCCGGCGACCATCCGCTGCCCAACAACCGTCGTCCGCTGCCTGGCTGGCGCAGCATCAGAGGCCGTGTGACGGTGGTCATCACGGTCCCGATCTGCTTGCTGCTGGCGGTGGCCGGTCTGTCCATGTACGACCGCGCCGAGGCCCTCGGCGACGCGCGGACGACCCGTGCCGAGGTCGGCCTCAGCCTGCGGGTCCAGGCGCTGGTGCACCAGCTGCAACGCGAACGCGGGTTGACGAACGGCCTGTTGGGCGGCGAGGAGAGCTTCCGCACCCCACTCGCCGCCACGCGCAAGCGCGTTGACACCGCGCTGCGCGGAATGCGCCACGAACCCGCCGTCGCGGAGGTCATCCAGCGGCACCTGCGGCGCCTCACCGCCATCCGTGCCGCAGCCGACAAGGGCACCTCCGTCGACAAGGGCACCCCCGTCGACAAGGGCACCCCCGTCGACAAGGACACCTCCGTCGACAAGGGCACCCCTACCGACGGGGACACCGTAGGCACGACCGACGGGGACACCGTAGGCACGACCGACAGGGACATCGTCGGCACGGACACCGCGGACCGGAGCGCCACCCTCGCCTTCTACACCACCGCCGTCGACGCTCTCAACGCCGTCGACCCGGTGACGGAGACCGCCACCCGCGCCGACCGTCAACTGGGCGACGGCTTGGCGGCGTTGCGGGAGCTGGCTGCGGCCAAGGAGTCCGTCGCTCTCGAACGTGGTCTCCTCAACGGCGTGTTCGCCGAGGGAGCCTTCCACGGCCGCGAGTACCTCACCTTCACCGAAGTGCGCGCCACCCGCGTCGCCGCCCTCACTCGTTTCCGCCAGGTCGCCACCGCGCCCGAGCGCGCCGCCCTGAAGAACGCTTTCGGCACCAAGGACGCCCAACGCGCCACCGCCTACGAGAATCAGGCGGAGGGCGCCGCCGACGGCTCCGCGCTGCGCGCCGACGTCGGCACGTGGTGGGACGCGATGACCGTACTCGTCGACGATCTGTACGCCGTCCAGCAGTCGGTCGGTGACGACGTACGGGACCGGGCCGACCGGCTCAGTCACGAAGCGGAACTCGGCCTTGCCGCCTACCTCGTCGCGGGAACGCTCATGGCCGCTCTCGTCGCGGGCCTCGCCGCTTTCGCCTCGCGTTCCCTCACCCGCCCGCTCGGCGCACTCGCCGCGGCCGCCCACGACGTGGCGCGCCACCGGCTGCCCGCGACCGTCGCCCGTATCCAGCAGTCCCCGCAGGACCAAGGGGAGGTCCTCCCGCCGACGGAGGCCCCGGACGCCCCCGAGGCACGGTTGCTGGGTGGCGCGGCGGAGATCGCCGAGGTCGCGGCGTCCCTGCGCCAGGTGGAACACACCGCCCTCCACCTGGCTGCCCAGCAGGCCGGCCTGCGCCGCAACACCACCGAATCGCTCGCCAATCTCGGCCGCCGCAACCAGAACCTCGTGCGTCGCCAGCTCAGCCTCATCACCCGCCTGGAACGGCAGGAACTCGACCCGGACGCCCTCGCCGAGCTCTTCGAGCTCGACCACCTCGCCACCCGTATGCGGCGCAACGCCGAAAGCCTGCTGGTCCTGGCCGGGCAGAATCCGCCGCGGCCCACGGCACCACCCGCCGACGGCCTGGAGGTCGTTCAGTCCGCCGTCGCCGAGGTGGAGCAGTACCGGCGGGTCCTGATCGCGGCGGTGGAGCCGGTGCGGGTGCGCGGGCACGCCGTCGCGGATGTCGCCCACCTCCTCGCCGAACTCGTCGAGAACGGGCTGAACTTCTCACCTCCGACCGAACCGGTCGAGGTGCACGGCTGGTACGACACCGAGGACGACACGTACTGCTTCGCCGTCGTCGACCACGGCATCGGCATGTCCGAAGCCGACAAGGAACGTGCGCGCACTCGTCTCTCCGAATCCGGCGAGGAAGCCCTTCTCGCCGCGCCCACCCGGTTCCTCGGCCACCTCGTCGTCGGCCGGCTCGTCCACCGCCTCGGTGAAGGCGCGCAGGTCCAGCTCTTCGACACCCCCGGCGGCGGCCTGTCCGCTCTCCTCGTCCTTCCCGGGCGCCTGCTCGCCCCCGCCCAGAACGGCGCCGCCGCACCCCCGCCCGCCAGGCCCGCTGTCTCCGCCCTGCTCAACGGCTTCCGAGCAGGTGTCGCCCGTGCCGAGGCCAGAAGCACCCAAGGAGTGTCATCGTGACCACCGCCGTCCAGAGTTTCGGCTGGCTCATCTCGGAGTTCGTACGCACCACCGACGGCGTCATCGATGCCGTCGCCGTCTCCTCCGACGGCCTCCTCATGGCCGCCTCGGACGGCCTCGGCCGAGATCGTGCCGACCACCTCGCCGCCGTCGTCTCGGGCATCACCAGCCTCGCGCAGAACGCGGCGACAACACACGGCTTCCACGGCATGAAGCTCGTCATGATCGAAATGCTCGGCGGCTTCCTCATGGTCGGTCGCATCCGCGACGGCAGCTGCCTCGGCGTCCTCGCTCCCGAGGGATGCGACGTCGGCCTGGTCGGCTACGAAATGGCCGTTCTCGCCGACCGGGCCGGCGAACTGCTCACCCCGCAGTTGATACGCGAACTCAACTCCACGCCCCTGGCCGCGGGATAGCCACGGCGCGTTTCGCCGAACTGCTCGTCACCCTCAACGCGGGTTCCCGTTTCCAGGCCGGAGTACGCGCGGGCGAGTTGGGCCTGATCCGCGGGTGACCGCCGCCATCAACCGACACACTCAGCCGCAGCCGCAGCCGCAGCCGCAGCCGCAGCCGCAGCCGTGGGCAGTCGGTCGGCCACGCCCCTGATGCCAGTGCTGACCCAGTGATCAGACAGCAGTGGCCGGGCGTGGACTGCCGTGGAAGACCTGGGTGGTGTGCCAGTCGAGGTGGGCGGCTGCGACTGGGCGTGCGCCCGGCTGTGGGCCGACGAGCGGACGGCCGGCGAGCGCTATGACATGTTCGCGGGCAGCGGGGCTGTGGCCGACGAAGCGTTGCGAGACCAGGATGCGGTGACCTCCCTCACTCTCGGCTTCGTTCGAGCGGGGGGACCCCCATCCAACCCCGAGGACACCCTTGTCGAAGAGCTTGTGGTGCAGTGAGCACAGGCACAGCCCGTTCTCGACGTCGTCGGGTCCGTCGAATGCCCACCACCGCACGTGCGCTGCCTCCAGCCCGACCGGCACCGCGCCGAGCCTGCCGTCGTAACCGCAGAACGCACACCGGTACTCGTAGGCGGTCAGCACCAGTTCCCGCATCCGCCGGTCCCGCTGTCGTCTCACGGTCGAGAGGTGCTCGGTCTCGGTCGGCTCCAGCTCCAGGCCGACGGCTTCGCACAGTTCACTGTGCAGCGAGGGCGGGAAGTGCAGATCGAGCAGCGACCGCGCAATCCTGGCGAGCAGCGGTGGTTCGTGTCGCAACGCAGTCCTCAGATCCAGCGCGAGCTGCCCGGTGGCACCCGTCTCGCGCAGACCCCGCACCCCGGTTCCAGGGCTGCCGGGCCCGCGATCGGTACGCACTTCCCACACACCGTCGCTGACCAGGTGGTGGAACGGATAGGCGGGCGTCGTCCTGTTCGGTGGGCCGTACTCGGTCAACAGCCGCTGGAGGTCTTCTTCCACCGCGGTGTAGCGCAGCCCGCCGTCGGCATCCTCCTGAAACCGGCCGAGGGCATACAGGAGCAGCAACGGCTTGTGCGGAGCGCGTGTCCCGCTCCTGGTCCACTGCCTCAGCTTCGCGGTGCGCTCCAGCCAGTCCATGGCCCGTGATCGTAGTGACGTTCTGCCAGGTTCAGGGGGCCGAGTCGAGCAGTGCGATCTCGATGGCGAGGGCGCCCAGGGCTTCCTTCTCGGACGGGTAGATGGCGCGGATGTTGGCGAGCCGCAGTTCGCGGGTGGCGGTCGGGTTGACGTTGCTCGGTCCCTCGCCATCGAGCAGTGCTTCGAAGTCGGGGTACTCGGTGACCCGCCTGACCTTGACCTCGCAGGTCTCGTCCGTGCCTTTGATCCGGAAGCGGATGGTGCCGCCCGCGGTGAGATCGGTGAGGTTCGGTGAGGCGCGGCTTGCTGCGCTGTCTGCGGCTGAGGTGAAGGGATCAGTGAGGGCGGGAGAGAGGACACCGGCCAGGAGCGATGGGGCATCCGCGTGGCATGAGTGGCCCGCGTGTAGCACGGCCTCGAACACGATGAAGGGCCAGCCTGAGAGGAAACCCCTCCTGAGCTGGCCCTTTATGTTGTGCCCCCGGCAGGACTCGAACCTGCGACACCCGCTTCAGGAGTTCGATCCGAGCCTGATCCGGCTGCAGCCGTCGGCTGGTGCGACGGCCGGACAGAGTTGCTGGTGTACGCCGCTGTCCGGCGTCGTTGATGTCAGCCGTGGATGTCAGAAGCCTTCTGATCTGTAGCTCTATACAGATTGAGCTCTGGGGCCATCCCGGTCCTTGGGCGGCTGTGCTTGCCTGCAGAAGGACGGGGAGGGTTGCTGTACTTCCCTGCTGTATCGACACAGAGATCTTGCCTGCCGTCTGTCGGTTGTAGGATCGTATGACCATGTCCGAGGCCCCTGACGTTGAGACTGCGTGGACATGGCTGCTGGAGCGTCGACCAGGGACCCGAGGCTCGTTCAACGACACGTTGCCACCCATCGCGGCTGCCGCATACGCCGAGCCTGTGCTGCGCGGGCTCTTTCCCTTTCACACCCACGGCACACTCAAGTTCATCCGTGATGCTCCCCCGTGGTACGAGCCTCCGGCTGATGATCTGCCGTTCATCGTGCTGGGTGAGCCGCCATACAGCGTCTACGCGTCCGGTTACGGGACCCTCCTCGGAGAGGCGGCAACGGCTGAGGACGCCATCGGCCTGGTGATGGCTCACCTGCCTCCTGGGCTGGGCGACGATGCAACAGGCCAACAGTCTTGAAACCGTCGTGGCAGCGATGTCACCGTGGGTTCAAATCCCACACCCACCGCAGGCGAACGGCCCCTGACCAGGCGATACGGTCAGGGGCCGTCAGGCTGATGGCTGCCCGTCGGCGACCGATTTTCCCCGTGGTTCCCTGAGCTGGCGGGCACAGAGGGGGCACGCGACCCGAACTGTAGGGCACTCGCCGCTTTTTCGATTGTGAGGGTGGAGACCACGGGAGATCCTGGGCGCATGAGTCCTGGATTACGTCGCACAGCTGGCGTGGCAAGCGTGCTGGTCGGCGCCATTGTTGTGGTCTGGTTGGTCTTCGGTCCTCCGCAAGCCTGGGAGGGCGGCATGAGATGGCTACGTCATGCCCTGGCATGGGGATCCCTGGGCGTGATCGTCTTCGCTGCCCGGCTGATGTTTCCTGTCGCTCAGGAACGCACGGCGGACACGGTGTCCGACTAGGTCGGCGGAGCGGCTTTGGGCGGGAGCTGCCATGGGGCGAGTGATCATGGCCCCGTAAGCTTCCGGGAGAGGTCCCTGAAACGACCGAACCGAAGACACCCGGGTCAGATTTCAACCGACCAAAGTGAGCCAGAACCCAGGTTCAGCCGCCGCTGACACTGAAGCTGGTCGCTTGCCGCATGTTCCGGAGTCGGCTGCCAGGGCCGTGTCTGCGAGAGGGCGGCATCCCGTCACAAGGACAATGGGAGCGCCCGTAGGGAAAGATGCGCATCAACCAGTGTCGGGGAGAGGGGAATTGACCGGTGGAGAGATTGCGGCGGGCGTTCCTGCGTTTTGACGAGCGCTTCGGCGGGACCAAACCGCCGCCCCGAGTGCAGGTGTACTTGGCCCGGCATCCGGTAGGTACGGGAGTAGTCCATGGCGTCTTCCAGGGACTGCTGTTTGCCGCGGCCCTGTCCGCTTTCGACGATCCGGGGCGCATGCTGCAGGCAGTGCTGGTGGGGCTGGGCGCCGGGCTGTTCGCCTGGCTCGTGTGTCGCTTTGAGCGCCGACGCCAGGCTCACTACGAGCGCAAAGGGGGGTTCCGGTCGGCTCCTGTCTCTCCCGTCGAGAGCGATGCACTGCCCGTGCGGCTTGAGGGCTTGCTATGGATCAGCCACTGGTCGATCTTCACGGTGGTCCTATGGCTTGTTGGACAGCTGAAGGATCCGCCAGACAGCTGGCTTCGGAGTGCGATCCTCGCCGGGGTCATCATCATCGGAGGCTGGGCGGCCCGGCTGTTCAGAGATCGTGGACGGCGCTGACCGCCAGGCCCTGCGTGACGCGAATCAAGTTCGCGCTCTCAGCCTGGGAAGCTCGTGTTCTCTGGCGGTAGTTGCTGCGGTGACCTGCGGCGAAGCTACTGTGAGAGGTGACGGGATGGCTCGTTGTTCCCCGCCATTCCCCGTAGTTCCCCGCACGACCTGGCACGGATCTGGCACGAACGTCCCGAAGTCTCGGCGCAGAGGTCGTTGAGGTCGCGATAGCTGTTCAGCTGGCCATTGAAGAGTGCTGGCGGCCAGCTACGGTCGTCGTGGTTGCTGTACTTCGCTGCTGTATCGCAGGGATCAGGGCGCTCGCTGCCGACGCTGCTCTGTGTACCGGTTGGCGTACGTCGGTGAGCTCGCACAGAGCCATGGCGCTGTCGTCCTCCCGTAGGGGAGGATGCAAGAGAGTGCCAACGATCAAGAGCAAGACGGGGTGGGGATGAAGCAGGGGGATTCTGAGTCTGAGGCCGGCACCGATAAGCCGACGGGCCAGGAGGCACGCGAAGCCTGGAGCTCAGAGGCGTACTTGATCCTCGTAGGCGTAGCGCAGACCTACCACGCAGTGATCACTTACAAGGAGTTGGCGGAGGAGATTCAGAGCAGGACTGGCATCCGGACCAAGACTCTCCTGCACAACTGGATCGGTCCGATCTTGGGCCGGGTGGTGCGTGAAGCCCACCGTCGCGGCGACCCACCACTGACGGCCCTGGTGGTCCATACAGACGACGGCAAGGTAGGCAGTGGCTACAAGGAAGTTCTGGCGGTCGCCGGAGAGACGCCGGTAGATGACGAGCTGGAACGTGAGCATCACGCTGCCGACGCCCGCCTGGCTTGCTACCGCCACTTTGGGGCGACCATGCCGCCTGGCGGTGGTGTGCCGGCCCTCGCCCCCAGACTTCAAGCCGCGGTCGAGCGTCGGCGCGAGCGCACTGAAAAGCCTGCCCGGGTTTGTGAGCGCTGCTTCGTCCAACTGCCTTCGACAGGCATTTGCGATTCGTGCGGTTAGTCGACGACCGCTTCGTCCCGAAGCAACCTTGGTGGGGGCGCTGCCTTGGTCTGGTGTGGTTCTGAGCTGCACTGACGGTCTGATGACGTTCGCTGGCGTCCGCTGTTGTTCGTCGGCGTTGTCACGCAGTTACACACTCACCCTCAATTTTCTTGCTTTGCGGGAAGCATCGGTGCAGGGAGGCTGACGGCTGTCCCTCGATCATTCTGTCGGCGTCGGCCGACGCGTTGTAGGCCCGCAGCCCCGTCCGGCGGTGGAGAGCCGACGAAAGCCAGCCACGACGGCGACCGACCACGCGCGCGGCTGCCCTCATGGGCATTTCTTTGTTTCTATAGTGTAGGTCAGGGGATCCACTCGGATTAGCTTGCCTTTGCTGGAGGGGCAGGCGTAAGAGGATGGAATGCCGGCAATGTAGACGCGCGCATATCCTTTATATGGATTGTGATCTTCGTGATCCCCAATCTCGGCAGACACTCTAAACGGAACTCCATTGTTCTTGACGACTTGGGTTAATGTTTCGCCATTGCGTGAAATCTTGAGCCCCAGTGTATATTCGCAATAGAACTTAGAAGTCTCGGCCTGTAGTACCAGAACGTGTTGCTCGCCATACTTGAGCGAGATCGTGTGGCGATCGAAGTACGGTCCTGGCTCGGCTTGCGGACTTGATTCTTCAACCTGCATGGGCCTGTCCAAGTCAACACTGAGAGTGGTTGAGTCGTCGGCCCCGGCCCCAGGGTTATCGAATAGCGAACCCGCGAGGGGTGGGTGGCACTGCTTGTTGACTTCAATATCAATGACGCGAACAGGGGTTCTTGAGTTGCCTTCCAGGATAATTTGGTCTGCCCTGCCGCCCACTGGAACTGCGTCGTGATCGAGAAACCATTTATCGTAGCGGGAAAGGCTATTCCCAAAGCCACCCGGATCTCCGATTTTGGATAGGGCATCATTGGAAAGAGTGAGGGCTTTCTTGTAAGTCCAACTATTGGCATCGGCGAGCCGTGGGGTCACTGCTACCACTTTGACCGGCGCCTGCCTGCTGTCTGTGTATTCGATACTAGTCGACTTTCCTTCGATGCGTGACCCTTCGTCTTTGTCTCTAGTCTCCCCATTGGCCACCAGTAGAGCAATTGCCGTCGCGGTGGCGATTACTGCTGCACCGGCAGTGATTAAAACGGTGAAGCGCAACTTTTTTGTAGAAAAATCTTTTCCGGCCCACTCGCTGGATTCCTCTGTCGTCATGCTGGGGTAGTTCGTTGAACTAACAGAAGGGGCGGCTTGCCGTTTCTGTGTCAGGCGGCGACGCCAAGCTTCTGGAGCAGTCAGGTGAGCTGGTAAGGTACGCGACCCCTCGCGTTCTTCGGCCATATGCGCCAAAACCGCTACTACCAGGAGAAGCTTGGTCTCGCTACGAGGAATTCGATTATTCCGAATCCAGTCATCGACGGTGCTATCGGCTGGCGCTTTTCCGTACCCGGCAATTCTTCGGTCCATGAGTCGCATATTCGCTGCGCGCTCTAGGATTTGACTTGCACGCGGTTTTCCAGCGCGTCGATGGAGTTCGAGGAAGGCCGTGGTGAACTCATCACCGTGATCACTTTGCTCGTCGGACACCTTCGCCTCCTACCAGGTACGTCCTCGGGCTGGCACCGAGTCGGCTGACTCGGCTGACTCGGTGCAAGTCATGCTAGCCGTCTGACCAGCAGGTACGTGGAGAAACGGAGAAGTGTGCAGGCTAGGGTCGGTGCGAGGTGATGTGATCCCCTTCCGAGTGCCCAACCGGGTATGGAGCAGGCGGAAGGAAATTAACGTGGGTCATTTCGCTACCTCAATCCCCAACTCCCTGAATCCTTGGATTATCATCACTTCCGCGCTTACAGGATTGCTTCTTGCTGTTGGCGCAGGACTCCTGCATCGAAACGACGGTGGCACTTTGCCCGGCTCCATTAAGCGAGCTGGAATTTCTTTCACCGGAATGACCACGCTGGCTTTCAGTAGCATGCTCACCCCGCAGCCTCTTCCTCTAGTAGCTGTCATGCTTGCTGCACTGCTGGGTGGCGTGGCATACGGCATGGCCGATCGGGCTGATGGAGCTACTCTCCCCGAAGCCATCTGGCATGGAGGTGCGGCCTTCACCTCGCTCGCTTTCCTTGGCTTTACATTTCTTAACGCGTACGGCCTTACGCATCCATCCTGACCTCAATACGCATGAGCATCCCTCCAGAGCTACGGATCAGAAGGTCACAGCGGGTGAAGTCGGTGCGGCCCGGCGCCAGGACCTGAACGCTCCACCCCAACCTCGGCCACTGACAGTGCTCCGAGAAGGCCGCGCTGATCTATCAGCACTCCGACGACGAGCGGCAGCGTGACTTGGCGGCCGGCCTCGACGAGATGGTGCGCGCCGAGCGTGCGAAGAACCACACGGGCGACTCCGCGCACCACGAGGAGGAGGCCGCCGGGACCTAGCCGAGTCCTTATGGTGCGGTTGGGGTGCGCCACCCGCGCACCGGTCTAGACAACAAAGAACCCCCGGGTCAATGACCTGGGGGTTTCGCATGGAGCGGGTGACGAGAATCGAACTCGCGCTCTCAGCTTGGGAAGCTGCGGTCATTTAGGGCCTACTTGAGCGCTGACCTGGGCAAGCGACTGGGTGTTGGCGTTGGCCGCAGTGCCTCTGCTCCCCGTGATTCCCCGCTGCTCCCCGCTAGATCTGGTGCGGTTGTGGTGCGCCTCGTCTCGACCTCGCCCGGTTCAGCCCGGCGGCCGCTGGGCCGGGCCTACAGGTCCAGACGGGACTCACCGTCGCCTCGCCTGAAAACGACGTGCGCCGGCCGGAACGGTAGACCGCGCAGAATCGGCTCCATGACCTTGAACAGAGCATCGGCATCGGGTCCATAGGCGTACACGACTGCCTCGCCGGCACCGAACTCGTTGCCGTCGACCTCCCCAACATCGGCTTCCTCGACCGCGGCTGCCATCGCCTGCTCGGCCTCGTAGACCAGCTCCCGCTGGTCGGCCTTGCCGAAACGGCCATTGGCGAGCCGGAAGTGCGCGATGACGGCGTGCTCCTCATCCCCGGTCTCAGGGGCAATGGGTGTCTCCATGGCCGACACACTCTCATCGACGTCTGACATCCGACCCTGCTTCCTCCTCGGTGCACACCACCCAACACGCTTTCCAACTGTGGTGGTGGGGTGGTGGGTGTCCTTCGGGGGCGTTCACCTGCGTTCATCGGGGTTCGATCGCCTGAGCGTCTACCGCCTCCGGTCTCGTCTGAACGGCCGTGAACGGCGCTGAATGAGACGGAAACTGAGACGGGCTCGCCGCTTGCTAGTCCGCCGAGTGGGCTGGAAGCCGTCGATCCAGCGGCTATGTCTGCGCGTCGTTGTTCGAAGATCTGATATCGGTGCACACTGGGCAAGTTGGCCGATGTCACTCACACTGTGGGCCATGGACAATAGTGCCTTGTGGGTGGCCCTGCTGACGGCTGCTACAGCAGTTGTCGCCAGTTGGGTGACAAGTAGGGGCAATGCGCAAGCTGCTCGCATTCAGGCGCATGCCGCTGCCGAAGCTGCGCACGTCGCGCGGGTGCGCGAAGCACGTAGAGCCACGCAGTTGGACTTCATTCAGCAAGCGAACCAGATGGGGGTCCTGTACCTCAGGATCCCCAAGTTCCTGAAGGTAGACAATGAAGAGGCACGATTTGCTTCCCTTACTGGGCTTCGAGATCAACTACGTGACTCCTACGAACCGTTCCTGCGCGCCCTAGCTGTTGTGTCTCTGGAGTGTCACCCTGAGCCCATAGCGGCAGCGAAGGCAGTCCACAGGGCTTCAGGCGAGGCGTACATCCGCCTCATCTCCGTAGAGGAAGACATACGCGAGGCCGAGGCTTTCCGACGCGCCATGAACGCCTACTTGGCCTCCATCGACCTGTTCATAGAAGCAGCGCGCCAGGCGGAGCGTGAAACCTAGCCAACACCCACCTGGGTGGAAGCTCGGTCTTGGGGTCTGAGCGTCAGCCGACGACAGTCAGCCACGATGGCGGGTGCGTCGACCGATCAGGCGCGCGTGTGTCTCGCTGTACCCCCACTGGCCTCAGCCACGCTGCCATGTCGTCGACCAGAGTAAGTTGCGCCGACGGAAGTGCGACGGTGAGCCGTTGGGCGATGACTTCGTCGTCCCGAAGCAACTTGGGTGGGCGTCTGGCCTTGGGCTGGTGTGCTGCTCACCTGCGCCGATGGTCCGCTGACGTCCGCGCTCGTCCGCGGTTGTTCGCTGGCGTTGTCACGCAGTTAGACACGCAACCTGTGCGGCTTCCAGTGTGTTCGGTGGTCGCGATCATCGCTCTTCACGCGCCTCCTGTCCCACCTCTCGATCCGTAGCTCTAGCGAGATCGGTCAGCCACAGCCATACCGGTCGCTACGAGGCCCTGGAGGGGTGCTGCCGGCTGAGGGCGGTTGCTGGGGTTGCGGTACGGGGATGCCGCACCCCGCCCTCACAGGAGGTCCACCGGGTTCGCCCTGGTTCAGAAACTCCGGTAGATCAGCCAACCGCCAAGACCGAGCACTGCCGGGGAGCCCACGAACCAAATGGCCATCCCGGTCTGCCACAGCTGGCCGTTACTGACCTTGCGGCTCAGGATGCCAAGCACTGGAAGTCCGATGGTGATCACGAGTATGCCGACGAAGAGACCCACGCTGCTGCCCCCGTTGGTCGCTGGATATAGAAGCGTAGGGGGACACGCGATTCCTGGACCCTCTGCGTACGCGATCTGCGTCAGCTAGGCAGCAACGCGGGCGGTGAAGCCTCAAGGGGCCAGTCAAGTCTTACGCGATCTTGAAAACCGTCATGGCAGCAATGTCACCGTGGGTTCAAAATCCCACACCCACCGCAGATGAACGGCTCCTGACCAGGTAAATCGGTCAGGAGCCGTTCTCGTGAGCGTTGTTCGCCAGCGACCGTGACTCCCCGCCGTTTCCCGACCGAACGGACACGGGAGGGGCACGCAGTTACGCTGTCGAGCTGTCACACGGTGCGGAAGGGAGACAGGGTGAAGGTCCCTAGCGCCTTGATCGGCGCTCAAGTGGAGCGCACAGCTTTTGATCACCAAGTGCGGCTGAGCCTTGGCGCTCTCGACCCCGATGAGGGCTACCGGTTGGATGCCGAGTTGGTGCTGGAGACGCCGTTCCTGTTCCGGGATGCCGGTGGCGAATGGCATGAAATCGACCCCGGCACGGGTGTGAGCCTCGCCCCCGTTCTGGCCCTATTCGGGCAGACACTCACGGGGGTGTCGGCGGCGGCTGAATTCAGGCGTCGCCGAGAGGGGGTCGATGTCCGCGAGCACGGTGCTTTGGTCATCGACTTTCAAGACGGTGCCGGGCTCTGGATCGGCCCAGATCCACGATTCGTGTCCTGGCACCTGGCCAGACACGGGGTAGCCCCGATCACGGTGGGCCCTGGTGGCGAGGATGACTGGGAGCTTTGACGACCGCTGGGTGAGGTTACTCAGCAAGGTCGGTGGAGCGGCTTTGGGCGGGAGCTGCCATGGGGTGAGTGATCATGGCCCCGTAAGCTTCCGGCGAGTCGGGCTGTCTGTGGACCTGCGACGAAGGGCCAGCCTGGGAGGAAACCCTCCTGAGCTGGCCCTTTACCTGTGCCCCCGGCAGGATTCGAACCTGCGACACCCGCTTTAGGAGAGAGGCTGGGGTTTCCTGCTACTGACCTGCGGCTTCGATATCTGATGCGGTGGCTGGCAACTCGACCGCATGCAACCGCTGTTGACCGTGGCTGACCCCTGGATCTGGCACGGTTGTGGCACGAACCTCAGCCGACGACAGTCAGCCACGACGGTGGGTGCGCCGACGATCAGGCGCGCGTGTGCCTCGCTGCACCCCCACCGGCCTCAGCCACGATGCCATGCCGTCGACCGGAGCAAGCCGCGTCGGCGGAAGCGTGGGGGTGAGACCTTGGGTGACGACCTCTTCGTCCCGAACGCGATCAGGTGCCTTGGGACCTCGGTATGGGGCCGCTGACTTGCCTGTTTCCCTCCACGGCTGTCCACGACTGTCCAGGACAGTCATGTTGCGACTGCGGCCTTTTTGGCCCCCTGTTTGGCCCCCGCACTGATCTAGCACCCGAAGGGCAGGCTTCACGCCGTTCGCCAACTCGTCCTAGTCGTGGACCTCGTCGAAGTCGTAACCGTTCCTCGCGGTTTCGGCCCCGTCAAGGAGGCCGTGGGTGTAAGCCGCCGCGTTCGCCATATGTGCGGACTTGTGAGTCGCGACGAGGGTGATGATGGCTGTGCTAACCGCGGTGACGATACCGCCAGCCGCTACGGCAATCCGCTTCCAGGACGGCCCAGACCTGACCAGGTTGGCTTCGGCCTGAGCAGCCTCGCTGGCTGTAGGACTACAGGCCTCGGACGTGGTCTCTTCACCGTTCTCCGGGCCCCTTCTATACACGGTGGCCCAAGTGACGTCGCGTGCCCAGCCAGGTCAGCCGGCGCGGCGGTGGGCGCCGTGGGGAACAGGACAGGCGTAGGAGGTCGGCGCGATCCTTCTCGCGGTCCAGGTCGCGCTTCCAAAGGGCCGTGTCCGACAAGGTCAGGAACCTGAAGCCGCCGATGACCTCGGTACGTGTGATGAGAGCTGGAACGGTGCCGAAGAGGTGCGGGAACCATCCGTTGAGGACCTCGATACGCCCGTGGAAAAGGGGGACCGATTCCGCCTCTCCGTAGGGCGCGTTGTGTGCCTCGGCCAGAGACCGAGCACGCTCCCAGGCGACGTCATACGTCACAATGTCGAGATCGGAGATCTCGTTTCTCAGCCCGCGGATGAACAGCGGGGCGCTGCCCGCGACGACGAAGTCCTCGCGGGGCAGCTGCAGTGTGCGTAGCCGCTGGAACGGCTCACTCTCCAGGCGTTCGGACAGCACCGGGCACTGGCGGTCAATGAAGCTCGGTTCGCCACTGTGAGGGACGAAGCGATTGAGGTTCCAGTGCCCGGCTCTGCCCATGGTCTAGCCCTGGAGCGCGGTGAAGGAGGTGACCAGCGGCGGAATAGCGGCGAGGAACCCGGCCAGCGCCGTGATCACGATGGCCACCCGGGCGGGCGAACCTTTCTCCATCTTCGATACCGCGAAGGCTGCGAGTGCGAGAGCGGTGATCACTACCGTACCGCTGACGACAAGCATCCAGATATGCGTTGTCACATCATCTCCTGCGAAGTCCGATTGCCGAGCCCTATCCGATGATCGACGGCAGAGCGCCTTGGTAGGAGACGCGCTTAACTACCCGTCGATCGATCATCACCTTACGTGGTGATTGTGCCCGCTTCTAGAGCCCCAGGGACATCGAGGCGAGATCCAAAAAACCGTCGTGAACCTCATCATTTGACATGGTCTCGGGGTCGGCGGTGCGTCTAACCTGGTCAGGTCGCACAGGAGTCTCTTTGCCGAGCCCTTGTCCGGCGTTCAGGCAGGCAAGCTGCGGGGGTGGTAGCCCGCGGCTTCGCCTGCTCCTGTCTAACCACCGCTCATACCTGGGACGTAGATTTTCGTAGCAACTCGCCTAGGTGCAGGGTCCCTCAGCTCCGGGCGATGGCAGCCAACGCCTTCGTGTCGTGCAGCGTCACATGGCGATAGCCGATGTCGAGTATCCGCCTCTGGCGGAGCTCTCGCAGACACCTGGCGATAGACGCGGGAGAGGCGGACACCAGAGCCGCCAGCTCCGGCTGGGTGAGCGAGAGATCGATCCGTGTGCCGCCTGTTCCTTCCTGCCCGTACGCCTGGGCAAGCTCTACCAGGACGCGAGCCAGCCGCATGCGCACGGTGTAGGTGTGTACCTCGACCCGCGCACGGGAGGCTTGACGCAGTTTGTCACTGAGAACATGGAGCATCGCCACCATGATCTCTGGACGCTGCTGGGTAAGTCGGATGAAGTCCTGATGGTTTATCAGGCACGCGTGTACGTCAGCAGCCGCCACCACCGTTGCAGACCGCTGCGGGTTTCCGTCAGCCGCCGAGAGCTCACCGATGACGTCGCCCGGACCGCGGATGGCGAGCAGCGTCACTTGACCTGTTTCCGAGGCGGCGGTCACCTTCACCAGCCCCTGCTTCAGCAAGAGCAGATAGGTGGAGGGTTCTCCTTCCCGGAATAGGACGTTGTCGCGGTGGTAGCTCACCTCGGTCCCCGTGGCGAAGACCAGATGCTGCGCTTCCTGGGACAGCTGTCCTAGGTACGTAAGAGGAGACCAGGGGTGAGCTGAGCCAGGCGTTCCGGCTGCACACATTCGTCATCTCCTAGAGGGGCGGCTCCCTGATGATGGCAGACGGCGCGAGGCACTGAGAAGCATTGGCGAGGGAGCATGACGTCTGACTCGCTGTGCGGGCTCGTCGGGTCATGTGGGGTAGGCACAGCCGCCGCCCGGACCTTCATGACCGAAGGCGATAGAGCGCCCGCACTTTGCTCCTAGACCGTTTGCTCCCGAAGCAAACTGAGCGGGCGTCTGACCGTGGACTGCTGTGCTTCTCACCTGCGCCGATGGTCCGCAGGCGTCCGCCCTTGTCCGCCGCTGTTCGTGGGCGTTGTCACGCAGTTAGACACTCACCCGAGCACGTGGTGGCGTTCCAGAGCCGTCTACTCGGTGCCGTCACAGCGGTGACGGTCGATGGCCATTGCGCGGTACCGTGAGGTGCTCCGTCCTTTGTCATACGGGAAGTTCTCATGGCTCGCCGTTCCCCGGGCGAGATCAGGGCCGAACGGCCTCGACGCGTGCTGGGCGGCAGTCGCTTGGCTATTGACGGGCTGTGCGCCGCGACGCATCACGAGATCGCTCGGTTCGAGGCCCGTCATCAGCTGCCGGCAGGGCATGTTGCCCGTGCCTTCCGGGCTTGGGCTCTGGCTCTACACGAGTGGCCGGACCAGGGAGCGAACCACGGCTACGGGACGACGGCCTGGAGGGACATGCACGCGCGAACGCTGTTGCAGGATGTGGCGGCTTCGATGCGGCGCAGGAGCAAGCGTGACTTTCTTGCGGCGGTTGCTTCCTTGGATGATCGTTATGTCTCACGAACACTCCCTGATCCCTACGCGGCGAGTTGGGACCCGTGGTGGAAGCGTCGCCTTAAGGATTGATCGGCACTGCGTCGCTTTAGCTGGCCTGGCTGAGTCAACCACCGGCGATCTTGAAAACCGTCGTGGCAGCGATGTCACCGTGGGTTCAAATCCCACACCCACCGCAGGTGAACGGCCCTTGACCAGGCAACATGGTCAGGGGTCGTCAGCACGTCGACCCACCGTGATCGTCCGGTGTTCCCCGTGGTTCCCCGCTCGATCGGGCACAGGAGGGGCACGCTGCTGTTGCCCGGGGATACCTCCGGATGCCCTGCGGTGTGTGCAGAGGCGTGGGAACGTCCATCGAACACAGGCGGCAAGATGACCACATGGCCGACGACAAGAACACTGGCTTCAGCTTGCCGCGAGGGGCGACAGGCTTTCATCGGCCAAAGGACGGCCCCCTTCCCGAGACCGATCTACGGGCCTTCAGGGGCGCTCTGTATGCAGCTGCTCGCGCTGCTGGAGGCAAGGTGGGCGAGGTGGAGGAACAGGCATACCCCCGCACGTTCCACACCGCGTCGGTCGTCGAGGACGCAGGCCAGCACATCATCTTGTGCCACGCCCATCAGCCCTGGATCGCGTTCGCTCAGATGCGCAGGGACTGGTACCGCGAGGAGTTCGTCGCACCACCGCCCTGGGCCGGCACCTTCGTGCACGCTGGGTTCCTGGTGCTCGACCGCGAGCAGCTCACCGCATCTCTTGCCGACGTGGACACCTCAGACCTGTCACAGGGCGAGTGGCGCGAGATTCGTTTATATGGCATTACCACGCTGGGCGGGGTGATCTTCAACGCGTGGGACTGATGAGACTAGGAGCACCCCGTTCCCCGCTTTCTCAGCCCACCACTCACCCCAGCTCCCATCCCGTCTGCCGTCGACCCACACACCGTGGAGCGGGCGTGGTTCAGGGGCGTCAAGGTGGAGCGCGCCACTGTACGAACGACCTTGACGCCCCTGGGCCGCGTCTGCTCGGCTCTGCCTGGGTCGATGGCAGACGGGATGGGAGCTCCCCGCGCGCGCCACCAATCGGCTGGCACCCACAAACGGTGCCCCCGCCATCTCGGAGCCTGAGCGCCCCCGCCGGAGGCATGTCCTTGACCTGCGGGTGACCTCCTCGCTTCTGCCCGCTGCACGAGGCGCGCCGCCGGGCGCGGCCAGCCGGGGCGCAGACAGGAGGCAGGCCGCGCCGCAGAGGCGGTGCGCGCCCGCGCCGTGCGCGGGCTCTTGAACCAGTAGAGAAAGTTGTAACGCAGTCGCTCGCTCGGGGTTTGTCCGGTCCCGGGAGATGCTTGACACTTCGATCCCAGCTGATGGTTGACGGTGGCCGTGATCGGCTTTTCTGTGCACGTTGTTGTGGCGTGTGGCGGGAGGCCGGGATTGGCTCTGGTGGAGTTGTCGGTTGTCGAGCAGAGATACCGGGCTGTGCTCGCGGTGCTGGCGGGTGCGACGGTGACGGAGATCGCCGCGTCGCTGGGGGTGTCGCGGCAGACGGTGAGCGGGTGGAAGTCGAGGTATGCCGCCTCGGGCCTGGCGGGGCTGGCGGACCGGTCACGCAGGCCGGCCTCGTGTCCGCATCAGGCCTCCGCCGAGGTGGAGACGGCCGTGTGCGAGCTGCGGCGCAAGCACCCTCGCTGGGGTCCGCGGCGGATCGCTCATGCGCTGGAGCGGTCCGGGGCGGTGAGCCCGCTGCCGTCACGGATGACTGTGTATCGGATCCTGGTCCGTCACGGTCTGGTGGAGCCGGGGGTGCGGCGGCGGAAGCGGTCGGATTACAAGCGCTGGCAGCGGGACCGGCCGATGCAGTTGTGGCAGATGGACATCGTCGGCGGCGTGATGCTGGTCAACACGGTGACCGGTGAGCTGACCGAGGCCAAAGTCGTGACCGGGGTGGACGATCATTCCCGGTTCTGCGTGATCGCGTCGGTGGTGGAGCGGGCGACCGGTCGGGCGGTCTGTGCGGCGTTCGCGGGGGCCCTGCGGAGGTTCGGGGTGCCGGAAGAGGTGCTGACCGACAACGGCAAGCAGTTCACCGACCGGTTCGGGCAGGGCGGTGAGGTGTTGTTCGACCGGATCTGCCGGGAGAACGGGATCGCGCATCGGCTGACGCAGCCGGCGTCGCCGACCACGACGGGCAAGGTGGAGCGGTTCCATCAGACGCTGCGGCGTGAACTCCTCGACGACTGCGGCGCGTTCGAGAGCATCGAAGCGGCCCAGGCGGCACTGGATCGTTGGGTGCAGGAATACAACTCGATGCGTCCGCATCAGGCCTTGGACATGCAGTCTCCGGGAGACCGGTTCACCCCGGTGCCCGAGGAGGAGCGGGACATGCTGGGGCTGAAGATTCCCGGAGTGCTGGCGCTGGTGCCGCAGCAGCGGACACCTCCAGCGGACCCGGACCCGGACCCGGACCCGGCTCCGGCTCCGGCTCCGGCTCCGGCTCCGGCTGAAGCCTCGGCTGTGCCCGCCGCCCTGCCTGAGGTGGTCCCGGCCGCGGCGGTGGAGCCCGGTGGGCCGGTGGAGTTCGATCGGGTGGTGCCTGCGAGTGGGAATCTGCAGGTGGCGGGCAAGCAGTTTTGGCTGGGTCCGGCCCGTTCGGGGCTGACGGTGACGTTCTGGGCGGACACGTCGGTGATCCATCTGCTGATCGCTGGGACGCGGATCAAGAGCGTGCGGTCGCACCTGTCGGTGGCTGACCTGGGACGGCTGGCTGTCCGGGGCGGCCGTACGGCCGGACCGGCCCCGCTGCCTGCCGGTGAGGGGATGGCGTTCGAGGTGGACCGGGTCGTGAACAACAGCGGCCTGGTGGGCCTGGCCGGGCGCCAGGTGCTGGCCGCGGAGATCCTCGGCGGCCGCCAGGTGGGCATCCGCCTCGACGACGAGACGCTGTCGTTCTTCGACCCATCCTCGCGAGAACTCCTGCGGGTGCGGCCCAACCCGCTGACCGGAGAGGAAGTGCGTCGGCTGCGGGGCCTGCGTCCGGCCGGACCGCCACCGCGGCCGGGCATCGAGCCGGTGCGGGTGCAGCGGCGGATCAGTGCTGTGGGCACGATCATGGTCTGCCGCCAGAGCGTCTCCCTCGGCCGCCCGTACGCAGGCCAGACGGTGACCGTGCACGTGTCTGAGACGACGATCACCGTCGAGCTGGACGGGCAGGTCCGGGTCATCCGGCGCACGACCGACATTCCCGTCCGCCACGTCAAGGCGAACAAGCCCTACAAGGTTTCCGATGTTGTCTAGGCCCACCGTCAAGCATCATCTGGGACCAGAACGTCAAACATCACCTGGGACTAGACACGCTCGCTCGGGGTTTGTCCGGGCCCGGGAGATGCCTGACGTCCCCTCCGGGCTTTGGCACGCTGGCCGCTGTTCTAGGACCGCGTAGCGGCGGCCGCGATGCCAGCCGCCCGCAGCTTCTGGGCGAGTAGTTCCAGCTCAGGAAGCGTTCCTGAGTGGCCACCGCTCAGAACACGGCGCAGCACAGCCTTGGCGTCGACCAGATCGATGCCCAGCTCGGCTCGGAGCACCCTCATGATCACGACACTGTTTGCCGACTCATCGAGCACTTGAAGGGTCGCTGGCCCATGCTCCGCGAGCAGCTGCTGGCGCTGTTCACTCGGCAGATCCCCGCCACACACGGCCACCGCGAACCCGCACGCAGGACACGTTGACTCGACGTCCCACCGCAAGCGGCCGTCAACGAGCGCTTGGACACCGCAGCACTCCAGCTCCGCACCACAGTCCTGGCACATCGCGGAGTACCTGACCGACTCGAAAACGGCCTGCTCCATCTCCCACCCCCAGGGGGACGAGGTTAAGCGACAACTCGGGGCGTGAGCGTTTTGAAGGCGTATGCGCATAGGGGGAGTTCGCGACCTTGACGGTGTGGAAGACAGGAAGAGCACCTGTCGCACCGTCCATGTGACCCGAGTCGTCGGGCCCTCTGAGTTCGGGTGGTAGCTCGCCAGACAATCTCGGCGATCGTCTGGAAGGAGATCGTTTAGAGCAGGCGTTTCAACCGCACCTCGGCGGCTGGTTCGAGCGGCCCGTGTGAGGCTTGAAGTCGTATGCGCAGGCTGGAAGTTCCGTGCCCTGTCGGTGTGCGAGGGGCAGGAAGATCACTGGCCGGATCGTCCAGGTGATGCGGGTCGAGTCGAAGGTGACCGACACGGTACAGGGTTCGGAGCGTAGGAGGGCTCGTCGTGTGTCTATGCGGCCGTCGTACAGCCACTCCCACGCCTGGGCGGATGCGTCCGGGTCGAATGCCGGTGAGATGGTGCGGAGCGCGACGGCAACCCATCTGTCGGCCTGGGGTGCCGTGTAGGCGTCGAACGAGGCCCGCAGTTCCAACCCGCCCTTGTCGATGAGGTCTTCGGTCCAGCACTCGCACCAGTAGCCCCGGCGGGCTTCGTCCTTCAGCACAGGTGGTCTCCCGGTCGGGTGCCGGTGAACAGTTCCGCGGTGACCGTGTATCCGCTGTTGCTGCCGTGGACGACGACTCGGTGGGCGAGTGCGGTGACCATGCCCAGGCCTCGGCCGTGTTCGGCCTCGGCGTCCTGGTGCTCGGCCTTGGGGGCCGTGCCGGTTCCTCCGCCGTCCGTCACCGACAGGGCGATCACCTGCCGGGTCACCGCGAGGGCCAGGTGGAAGCTGCCGGATTCCATGCCGCTGGCCGTGTGGAGGATCGCGTTCGCGCTCAGCTCGCTCACGATCAGCTCGGCGTCGTAGGCCAGGGGCGATCCGTGCAGGATGTCGCGGGTCCAGCGGCGGGCCCGGCTCACCTCTTCCGGAAATCCTGGGCAAGTGAGTCCCCAGACCCGGGCGGTGCTCGTATACTCGTGCATACAAGTTCCTTCGTGCTGGTAGGCCGCCATGTGCAGCGGGTTCGGGCTAGACGAGTTTCACGCCGTCGTGGGCGCGGATGGCCGGCGGGGATGCCGCGTCCAATGCGTCCAGGACGCGGATCGCGTATGCCTCGTCGGCAAGCTCGGTGACTTCTTCACGGGTGGCCCAGCGCAGTGCGCGGGTCTCGTCGCCGGTGGTCGGTGTGCCGTCGGCCGCCTCACAGCGGAAGACCAGCGAGACGATCAGGCCCGTCATGTTCTTGTAGACGCCGGTCAGGGTCGCGGGAAGTGCGATCTTGATGCCGGTCTCTTCGAGGACTTCGCGCTGGAGGGCTTCGGGAAGGGTTTCCTCGCGTTCGAGGACTCCGCCCGGGGGTTCCCACTTGCCGTTGTCACGGCGTTTGATCAAGAGGGCGCGGCCCTGGTCGTCGACTATGACTCCGGCGACGCTCACGGAGTGCGGACGGTCAGTGCTCACGTTCCTCGGCCCTCTCGGCTGGCTAGGCTCTCCACCGTAGCAACAACAATCGCCCACTCGTCTAGATATCTAAAGGAGTACACGTGCCCTCTCTTCCTTCCGGCTTCCTCGGTGATCTCGATCCCACGAGTGATCGTGCGGTCTTTCGGCAGATCGCCGACCAGTTGCGTGAGGCCATCGACCGTGGGCGGTTCAAGGAGGGTGAAAAACTGCCCTCGGAAGCCGAGCTTGTTGACCACTACGGGGTATCCCGGATGACGGTCCGCAACTCCTTCTCCGTCCTCCAGGGCGAAGGGCTCGTGCACGCCGAGCACGGCAAGGGCGTCTTCGTCCGGCCCCGGCCGCCCGTGCGGCGACTCGCCTCCGACCGGTTCGCCCGGCGCCACCGCGAGCAGGGCAAGGCGGCTTTCATCGTCGAAGCCAACGCCGCCGGCAGTCACCCCCAGGTCGACAGCCTTGAGGTAAAGGAAGAAAAGGCCAGTCAGGACGTCTCGACACGGCTCGGGTCCGTGCGGCGGGTGCTGGCTCGTCGACGCCGGTATCTCCTCGACGGGCGGCCGGTCGAGTTCGCCACCTCGTATCTCCCGCTCGACATCGCGCGCGGTACTCCCATCGCCGAGCCCAACCCCGGCCCCGGCGGGATCTACGCCCGCCTCGAAGAGCTGGGCCACCGCCTCGACCACTTCGAGGAGGAGATCCGCGCCCGGATGCCCTCGCCGGCCGAGGTGAAGACGCTCCGGCTGGCCTCCGGTGTGCCGGTGATCCACCTGATCCGTACCGCCTTCGACGCCGAAGGTCGGGCCGTGGAGGTCTGCGACACGGTTATGGCTGCGGATGCGTACGTCCTGGCGTACCAGCTCCCGGCGACGTGATCGCGTGACCGGTGTCGGTGGGGTGCTAGGCCTCCGGTGTGAACATGTCGCCGATGTTGTTCCACATGAAGCCATCGCGCCAGTCCGGCTTGCCGGTTACCCAGCCGATGAGCGCCACCCGCACTTTCTCTTGCGAGACGGTGCGCGTCTGGTAGTGCTCGGCAGGGACACCGTCCCGGTATTCCAGCTGGTAGGTGTTGTTGTCGCGGAACAGGACCTGGATGTACCAGTCCCCTTCGAGGTCCTCCGCCTGGCGCTCAAGCACCATGTGCTCGTTGCCGCGTCGCAGGTTGGCGAGCATCGTCCCGATGGCTGGCTTCGAGGGACGCTTCACCACGTGGCCGTTGGCGCTTGTTGCTATCAGCATGGCCGGATTCTGGCGGATGGGTCTGACAGTGGGGGGCGCGCTTCTCGAACTCGTACACCCCAACAGGCATACTCGTATAGACGAGTGGGCAAGTGGTGTGGCAGGGTGGTCCGCGTGAGCCCCGTAGATCGGGTTCGCAGATCGCATCATGTATAGACGAGTAGATGGGTGAATTGCCTTGCGCACCATTCGTGTTGAGACCTCGGCCGCGACGATTCTGCTGACCGAGGCTCCTGAGCCCAAGGTCCGGGACCGGCAGACGGGCGAGATCGCCAAGGACGCCGTGAGCGGGGAAGCGTTGATGACGCTCGGCGTCGTCTACATCGAGGACGGGGAGTCGTCGCTGGTCAAGGTCACCATTCCTGAGGGTGGTGTGACCGAAGGGCTGACGCTGGGGGCGCCGGTCTCGTTGCCGGGGCTGGTTGCCCGGCCGTGGGAGAGCGTGTTCAACGGGCAGCAGCGTCACGGCATCGCCTTCCGCGCCGCCGCCGTGACTCCGGCCGCCTTCCCGGCCGCCATGGGGGCCACCGCCTGATGTCCGATCTGGTGACTCTTCTGGAGGTGGGTGGTCCTGTCGCCGCGCTCGGCGGCGGGGCCGCCTACATCCGGGCCAAGCACCCCCGCGTGTACTGGCCCACGGTCGGCCTGCCGATATCCACCGCCCGGCTCCTCGGCTCCTACGGCTCGGTCATGGAGGCGTGCGGGCTGACCGTGGCGCCGTCCCGGCTGCGGGTCCTCGCCGTCAAGGCCACCACTCGGCGGGAGGTCCGGCCGGTACCGCCCCGTCGGGGCATCATCCGGCCCACCTCGACCGGGCTGCGGCTCCGCCTCCGGCTCGCTCCGGGGCAGGAACCCGCCGATGTCGCCGCCTCGGCCGAACGGCTGCGGCACGCCTGGGGCGTCCACGCCGTGTACGTGACGACGGTCAAGCCTGGCGTGGTCGAACTGCGGCTCGTCGGCTTCGACGTGCTGCGGAACGTGCGGATGCCCCGCAAGGCCGCCGCCGAACTCCTCAAGGTGCCCGTGGCACTGCGGGAGGACGCCACTCCCTTCGTACGCGACTACCGCACCATCCCGCACCAACTCACCCTCGGCGCCACGCTGTCCGGCAAGTCCATGTACCTGCGGCACTTGATCACCGGCCTGGCCCGGCAGTCCGTTGCCCTGGTCGGTATCGACTGCAAGCGGGGTGTGGAGCTGGCGCCGTTCGCCTCCCGGCTCTCCGCCCTCGCCACCGACTCCGACGAAGCTGCCGAGCTGCTGCCCGTGCTCGTCAAGGAAATGGAGGACCGCTACGACCTGATCAAGGCCCGGCAGGGCATCGCCCCCGGCACACCCGACGAGGAGATCACCTCCGACATCTGGGGCCTGCCTGAGAGTCAACGCCCGGTGCCGATCGTGCTGTTCGTCGACGAAGTGGCCGAACTCTTCCTCGTCGCCACGAAGAAGGACGAGGAACGGCGGGACGAGATGGTCACTCAGCTCATCCGCCTCGCCCAGCTCGGCCGCGCCGTCGGCATCTACCTGGAGGTGTGCGGGCAGCGCTTCGGCGCCGAGCTGGGCAAGGGCGCCACCATGCTTCGGGCCCAGCTCACCGGCCGGGTCTGCCACCGCGTCAACGACGAAGCCTCCGCGAAAATGGCGCTGGGCGACATCGCCCCTGAAGCGGTCTTCGCCGCCTGCGCCATCGCTCCCGAACTGCCCGGCCTGGCCGTGGCCGGTGACACCTCCGGCGGCTGGTCCCGCATCCGCACCCCGTACCTCTCTCTCGGCGCCGCTGCCGAGATCTGCCGGGAATTGGCCCACCTGGTGCCCGACCTTCCCGCGCTGAAGCCCTTCCGGCCCGACACCCCCGTACGGTCCGTGGAGTCCTCAGCCCCGGCAGTGCAGCCGCACCCGGTGACCGACTGACCTTCACCCACCCCTCACCCCGGTCGGCGTGACCGCCTCGCGCCAACTCCCTACCCCTGCCATGCCTGAAATCCGGAAGGAGCCGCATCATGCGCGCCCAACTGGCCCGTGTCGACGCGGTGCTCGTCCAGGCGCTCATCGCCGCCGCGCTGTCCTTCGCCCACCTGCACGACATCGCCTCGGCGGCCGGTCAGGACGGGTGGAAGGCGTGGGCCTACCCGGTCTCGGTCGACCTGTTGCTCGTCGCCGCCTGGCGCCGACTGCGGACCGGTGAGGCGAAAGCGGCCGGGTGGTGCTGGTTCGTCATCGCCCTCGCCGCCTCCCTCGGAGCGAATGTCGCCACCGCCGGCCTCCTCGACCTGAACGACGTCCCGGCCTGGCTGCGCATCCTCGTCGCGGGCTGGCCCGCCGTCGCCTTCCTCGGCGGAACCCTCCTCGCCCACACCACCCCGACGACCACCGACACGGACCTCGACGACACGGACGACACCGTGGACCAGGAGCACGCGCCCGAAGTCGCCCCCGAGCAACCGCCGCCGATACCACCGGCCATCGAGCCACCGCCGCCCGAGCGGCCCGCTGTACCCGTCCCGACCGCCCTCGTCGAACACGCCCGCAAGGTCGCCGCCGAACACCACATCCGCACGGGAGCACCGATCGACACCCCGACTCTCCGCGCCCGCCTCGGCGTCCCCGCGCCCATGGCCGAAGCCATCGCCGCCCACCTCTGAGAGGAGACCCCGTGTCCGCCAACCGCCGCTTCCGTAACACCACCCGCATCGGCCCCGTCCAGGTCGCCACGTCCTACGACGGCCGGGGACGCGAGAAGCACACCGCCGCCTGCACGGCCCCGCGCTGCGGCTTCTCCGCCGACTACGACAGCCGCGCCGCCGCCGAGCTGGCCGCCCGCACCCACCGCTGCCCCGTCCGCTGATCCTCCGAAGGGACCCCGTACACCGTGACCGTCAGCCTGCCGCTCGTCGTCGTCCTCGGCTTCTTCGCCTGGGGAGCGGTCAAGTTCCTCGGCGTCCGCACCTGGGTCGTCGTCCTGATC
Source organism: Streptomyces europaeiscabiei (assembly GCF_036346855.1). Taxonomy (NCBI): domain Bacteria; kingdom Bacillati; phylum Actinomycetota; class Actinomycetes; order Kitasatosporales; family Streptomycetaceae; genus Streptomyces; species Streptomyces europaeiscabiei. The sequence goes on along the minus strand of NZ_CP107841.1, from coordinate 4,469,977 downwards.
GCCCTCTTCGGCTTCTACCTCTCGCAGACCTTCCTCGCCCCCGCCATCGAATCCGGCACCCGCTCCGGCGTGGACGTCATAAACGGCTCACACGCCTAGACGAGTAGATAAGGAGAGCCCGACCGTGTTCCTGCCCAAGTACCCCCACAGCCCCACCCCACCGCCCGCACACACCCACACCCCGGCCGATCCGGCGCCCGTACGGCGCTCGCTCCCGGCGGTCTCCATCAGTCCCGGAGTCGTGGCGGCCGTGGTCGTCGGCGGTGTCGTCATCACCGCGCTCCTGGCCGCCGTCGCCGTCTCGGCCCTCTCCGTGGCCATCGCGGCCGTGGTCCTGCGCTCCCTGATCCGCGAACAGAACCGGCGCTGAACGCGCCCGACACCCGGGGCGGCGCACACGACCAAGCATCCGCCGCCCCGGGGCCATCACTCCTGACCGAGCCAGTCAGAAGGAGAATCGCCATCTTCACCCGCACCACACCGCCCCCGCTCCCGGAACTCGCGAAGCTCGCGGAGCACGGCACCCTGCCCGGTATCCTCCGCCAGCTCTCCGGACTTGGCGGCTGCGTCAACCCCATCCGCCTCGACGGCCACCGCACCGAGCACGACGTCGACACCACGACCGGTGAGATCGGCCGCGTTCTCCACCACCTCGACTCCACCGACCTCCCGGCCGGCCAACTCCTCGTCCGCTGCAACAACCGCCGCACCACCCGCTGCGCGGCCTGCTCCGAGGTCTACCGCCGTGACACCTTCCACCTGATCACCTCCGGCCTGCGCGGCGGCAAGGGCACCCCCGAACACGTCGCCACCCACCCGCGCGTCTTCGCCACCTTCACCGCCCCGAGCTTCGGCCCGGTCCACAACCGCCCTTCCAGCGGTCGCTCCTGCCGCTGCCGCAACCGCCACGACCATGACGACGCCGAACTCGGCACCCCGCTCGACCCGGACACCTACGACTACGAAGCGGCCGTCCTCTGGAACGCCCACGCCGGTCCGCTCTGGCGACGCTTCTCCACCTACCTGCGCCGGGAAGTCGCCAAGCGCGCGGGCCTGTCACAACGCCGGTTCCGCGACCACGCCCGCGTCTCCTTCGCCAAGGTCGCCGAGTACCAAAAGCGCGGCGCCGTCCACTTCCACGCCGTCATCCGCATCGACGGCCCCACCGGCGGCGACACCCCGCCTCCGGCCTGGGCCACCGCCGAACTGCTCACCGACGCCATCGAGACGGCGGCAGCCAAGGTCCGTGTGGACGGCCCGGTCATCGACGGACGCACTCACACCTTCACCTTCGGCCGCCAACTCGACGTCCGCACCATCCGCTCCGCCGACTTCAACGACGGCCAGGAGCTGACCGAGCGCGCGGTCGCCGCGTACATCGCCAAGTACGCCACCAAGGGCGCCGAGACAGCCGCGGGAGCTCTCGACCGGCCGCTGAAGTTCGCCGCCGAACTCGCCCAGCTCGACATCAGCGACCACGCCCGCCGCCTCATTCGAACCGCCTGGTTCCTCGGTGCACGCAAGGATCTCGAACACCTCCGCCTGCGCGCCTGGGCCCACATGCTCGGCTTCCGCGGCCACTTCTCCACCAAGTCCCGCCGCTACTCCACCACCCTCGGCGCACTCCGCGACGCCCGCGCCGAATGGCGCCGCGCACAAGCCGCGACAGCCAACGGACCGGCTCCAGATACGACGTACGTCCTTGCCCACTGGGTCTTTGCAGGAACCGGACTCTCCGACACCGAAGCCTGGCTCGCCGAATCCCTCACGCCCGCACCCGGAACGGAAGGAGAACCCACCCGTGGCTGACCGCTACCTCACCGTGGCGCAGGTGGCCGAACTCCTCGGCACCACGGAACGCTTCCCGCGCCGACTGATCGCCGAGCGACGCATCGAGTTCGTCAAGGTCGGCCGACACGTCCGCATCCCAGAGAGCGCGGTGAATGCCTTCGTCGACGCCAACACGGTGCAGCCGATCGGCCACCGGCGCGGCTCTCTCCGGAGGGTCGCCTGATGGCCAACAAGAAGGGGAGGCGCAGAAACTTCGGGTCGGTCCGGCAGCTTCCGTCCGGTCGCTGGCAGGTCCGCTACCGCGACCCGGAGACGGGCCAGTTGCGTCCGGCCGAGAAGACCTACCCGACCAAGACCGATGCTCAAGCCGCTCTCACGCACGTCGAGTCCGACATCACGCGTGGGCAGTGGTCGGACCCGGATGCCGGGGCGGTGAACTTCGAGGAGTACGCAACCGCGTGGCTGCGGGACCGGAAGCTCGCTGACCGCACCCGAGAGCGGAACGAGTCGGTGGTGCGGCTGCACATCCTGCCCACCTTCGGGGCCGGATCGGTGGCCGACGTGACGACGACTCGGGTGCGCAGCTGGCGCGGCAGGCTCCTCGCGGCCGGCATCGGCGAGCCAACGGTCGTCAAGGCGTACCAACTGCTGCGGGCCCTGATGAACACGGCCGTGGACGACGAGCTGATCCGGCGCAACCCGTGTCGTATCAAGGGCGCCGATCGCTATGACGTGCCCGAGCGGCCGATCCTCACGGTGCCCGAGGTCTTCGCCATCGCCGACGCAATCGCGCCGCGCTACCGGCTGCTCGTGCTCTTGGCAGCCTTCACCACGCTGAGGTTCGGGGAGCTGGCGGCCCTGCGGCGTCGAGACATCGATCAGGAGGGGCTGACCGTCACCGTTCGCCGTGCTCAGGCTGAGTTGCAGAGCGGTCGGCTGTTCGACAAGGCGCCCAAGTCTGCGGCCGGAGTGCGTACCGTCTCCTTCCCGGCCGAGTTGCTCGGCGAGGTCACCCGTCATCTGGAGCACTTTGCGGCTCCTGGTCGTGACGGTCACGTCTTCGTCGGGCCGCAGGGCGGGCAGCTTCGGCGGAGCAACTTCCGTGACGACTGGGTCAAGGCGCGGAAGGCGGCGGGAGTCACGTCTGAACTGCACTTCCACGATCTTCGGCACACGGGCAATACGCTGGCCTCTACGGCTGGGGCCAGCACCCGTGAGCTGATGACCCGCATGGGCCACAGCAGCTCGCGCGCCGCGCTGATCTATCAGCACATGACCAGCGACCGTGACCGTGCCATCGCCGACCGGCTCGGGGCCATGATCCGTGAGGGCGGGGGAGAGGCCACCGGCCAGGAGTGATGTGGCATCCGCGTGGCATTAGTGGCACGCGTGTGGCACGGCCTCGAACGCGACGAAGGACCAGCCCGGGAGGAACCCCTCCTGAGCTGGCCCTTTTGCTGTGCCCCCGGCAGGATTCGAACCTGCGACACCCGCTTTAGGAGAGCGGTGCTCTATCCCCTGAGCTACGAAGGCGGGGGCCTGTAAAGAACCTTGGAGAAAACCCAGCGAGTGGATCTTCAACCGAGGCGTACAAGCCCGCTGGTCAATGGGGGTGCGCTGGTGCTCGCGACGGTTTCCCGGGCGGACATCTTGCGCGACCTGACCGCTGACGTGAACAGCGTAGCGGATCGGGGCGGAGCGGAGGGGTGTAGTACGGGGGGTGGGGCGTTGCGAAGGGTGTGACCTGCGGTTTTCTGTGTAGGGCTGGTTAGTGTTCGTCTCTGTCAGCGCGGAGGCTCGGTTTGTCCGTTCCGCCGCCGACGTGGAGGCGAGGTGATTGCAGGTGTCGGCTTGACTGCCGCCGGCCTTTCGCGGCGGAGCCTGTCGGGTCAGATCACCTGGCGCCTGGCTGATGCCGAAGCGCGAATCGCTGCGGGGCCGGGCCAGAGCTGATGGTCGAGTGCCTCCTCCAGTCGTGTCGGAGTGCCGATGTCCGGCAGGACGTCGCCGTTGAGGACTCGGGCGACGGTGGAATGCGCGACACGGGCCAGGTCGGCCAGTCCGTGAAGCGGGAGCTTGCGGGAGCGCATGGTGCGGTTCAGGTCGCCGGCGAGGAGCAGCCCGCAGTGGGCGCCCAGCGGAGCGTCGTGGGTCAGGGTGGCCTCCGGCCGGTCTCCGTCCGCTACGTAGTGCAAAGGGTGCTCATCGTTGTTACTGCGCGGCATGCGTAGATCGTGCAACGCTCCAGGGTGACCGACCGGTGCCCTTACGGTGGCGGGGACCCGTTGTCTGTAGAGAGATGTGGCGCTGGGCGCCGTGACCCCGAAGGCGTGCGACCCGATGGGGGCTTCGGGGCTGTGAACCGCCCGCCGCGGGGCCGACGGGTGTGGGGGTACGCGGATCCGGATCTGGTGTGTCGCCAGGAAGCTTGTCCTGTAGGCGAGTTACCTCTCCTCTGGGTGCATGGAGAGCGGCACAGGCCCTCGCCAACTGTGAGTTGGTGGGTCAGGTTGCCTCCGTTGGTTGTCGTAGGGCTTGGTGGCGGGGTGCACGGTAGGGCTGATGGGCCGTCATATGAAATTGCTCGGAGCGATGTTCAGGGATTTGCTGTGCTTCGCTTGGAGGGCAGGCAGGGTGTGGCGCACCGGAGTCATGGATCTTGTGGGGAGGGACGAGCAGTGGCGAGCCAAGTACGGAACCCGCGCGGGCATCGAGGGAACCATCCACCAGGCCGTCGCGGTCACCGGGATGAGACGTGCCCGCGATCGCGGTCTCCAGAAGACCCACCTGGAGCACGTCTTCTCCGCCGTCGCACTCAACCTCATACGCCTCGATGCCTGGTGGAACGGCCACCCGCTCCACCGCACCCGCGTCAGCCACCTTGCCCGACTCGACCTCTCCCTCGCCGCGTAACCGAATTGGGGTCTGCGATTGGTAGGCGTCGTTGATCATGCAGTCGGTGTTCGGCTGCCCGCTGTCGTGGATGAGGAGCGAGTGTCACGGACTGTGGTCGCGTCCGTCCCGTGGAGCGAAGGCTGAGAGGGCGTCGGCGTCGGGGGAGGCGCTGTGGCGTGAGCACGTTGGTGTGCGTCAGTGCGGCTCGGCGCCGGTATGGCTCACCGTACTGGTTGCAACAGGTGTGGCGGGATCGCTGAATCGAGGGACGCACGTTGTCGGGCGTGACATGGAGAACAGACCATCTGAATGTGGAGTACAGCCAGTACTACCTTTGCGAATGGGGCAGCCTCCCCGACCCTGAAGAGATTCCGAGGATTTCAAGAGGGAACACGCTCGCAGGAGCCGGGAGTGGCTATCTGACCATTATGCCGGGCACACACAGCGGCTGTATCACGCTGGCCATCGAGTGCCGGGATAATGAGCCGCCCCAGGATTTCGAAGCGTGGGAATCGGTCGTGGACCTCAGCCATCACAGCGAGAAAGGAATCATGTTTCCTCTCCTCTGGGCAGGAGATACTCTGCGCGAAGCCGGGAATCTGGCTCACAAGGGGCCCGGCTGGTACCGCATCCGAATTCACACCCGTGGGCGTGACCAAGGGCGACAGCTCAGTGCGGTGCCTGAACTCCCTGGCCATCCCGTTGAAGACCACGTAATTACCATCTGGCCCGCGCCCCCCAAGCATGAGGAGGTCCACAAGATTGAGGACCAATACGGGCTAAAGTTTTGGGACCCGTCAAGATCACCAGCCCCACCCGTTCACCCCGGCTGAGGATTTCCCATCAGCCTTGCTGTTCGGTCGGCCGGCCCGCCCCTCCGCACCACCAGCCCGCAGCAACGACCTGAGCACCTTGGCTGTCCCCGATACCCGCCATGAATGTCGGCACAGTCTGGCACGACGACCGGGGCATCAGTGGAATTGAAGGCCTACAGAACGCTAGTCGGCTGAGTCCGGACATCAGGGCCGGCGTGGAGCCGATATGCAGCTGGCGACTACAAAAGGTCACCAAGGAGCTGGGTTTCTCGGCGAACCGGCGACAGTTGAATACGAGAGCACACCAGTACCGAGGGCGCCACGGCCCGCGCCACCTGCGCGGTCAGCTCAGGCACCTTCGGCCATGGCCTCGGCCGCATCGACATTCCACACCCCACCCGCGACCGGAACGCCAAGACGGCCGCTGCTGCCCCGACCAACGAGCCGCCGGCCCCGCGGGGACGGAATAAGCCAGCAGGATCTTTGACAGGGCCAACAACCTTTTGGCTACGTGGCGTTGGGCCACAGCCGCATAGCCCGTCTTCAGGATTCCGGTCGAGGCCGGTGTGGTGCGGTCAGGGCTTTGTGGGTCGATTCCAGGATCTGTTCCGACAGTTCTGTTCCCGCGGTGGCCCGGGCGAGGAGGATCGCGCCGACCAGGGCGGCCACCGTGGGAAGGCCGTCGTCGGCGTCGGTGGACATCCACGCGGCGAATTCCTGGACTCCGGCCGCGTACGTGTCGCGCACCTCCCCGGCTGTGGGCTCGCGAGCCATGTCCCCTGCGAATCCCGCGGTGGGGCAACCGGTGCCGGGCTGGTCACGGTGCTCGGCCGACAGGTAGAAGTCGACGAGGGCGCCGCGCGCGGTGTCGTGATCGCCGTGGGCCGTGTCGAACGAGGTCAGGAGTACGTCGAGGTCCCCGAAAGCGGCTTGGGCAGCCTCGCCGATCAGGGCCTCCTTGGAGGGGAACTGCTTGTAGAAGCCGCCCGTGGTCAGCCCGATGGACTTCATCAGATCGGCGACGCTGATGCCGTTGACGCCGCGCTCCCGGAAGAGCTGGGAGGCCGCGGCGACCGCGCGCCTGCGGTTCTCGAGCGCTTGCGCCTGCGAAACGCGACTCATCAGTCACCTGCTCACGTTAGATAGTGAAGTGCATCTATCATATGCGAAGCGTCGACGGCCGACCATGGCACCCTCTTCCGTACGAATCCTTCTCGCTGCGTAAGGCGAGAAGTCCGCGAGGGGCCCGCATCCGAACCGGTTGTCACTTCCGCCCGTGTGATGCCTCCGTCCCGGAGGGCGGTTGTGGGAAGACGCCGATGCGAAAGCTCGTGGAGCGCACGCATGGCGGCTGAACGGGCCTGTTCCCTCACCTTTGGTGACAAGTGGGTCCCGCGCCTGGGCGTCTGAGCGCCTGTACGCGGCAAGCCGAGGGGTTGTCGAAGCCGGAGACCGCGCTGCTCGCCCCCGAGTGGCCGGGGGTGATCCGACGCCGGTTGGGGGTGGCTCGCGTGGCGCCCGGCGTGCGTGCGGCGGGCGGCGTGCGGGTCTTTGCGGGCGGCGTGCGGGGTCTTTGCGGGGGTGTCGTTCGTCGCGCCCGCGTGCTCGCTTTGAAGGCGGTGCGCGCAACCGTCCAAGGCGACCATGTGCCCGAGGGGCCGCCCTCCGAACCCGCTCGGCGTCGACCCTGTGGTCCCGCGTGTATGTCGAGCAGTCTCCGGCCGCGTGCGGTGACTGGCGGCGCCGGGCCCGTTGACTGGACCGCTTTAGATACCTATCGTAATCTAAAGCGGGGCCGAAGCTGTGGCCCCTACTCATCCGCCGCACCAGAAATGAGATCCACCCCATGACCACGCAGAACAAGACCGCCGTCGTCACCGGTGCGTCCGCCGGCCTGGGTGCCGCCTACGCGCAGCGGCTTGCCGACCGGGGCTACGACCTGATCCTGGTGGCCCGGAACACCGGGCGGCTGGAAACGCTGGCGTCGGACATCCGTAGCCGCACGGGCCGTGCGGTGGACGTCGTCGCCGCCGACCTCACCGATGCGGCGCAGATCTCCGTGGTCGAGGAGCGTCTGCGGACCGACGAGAGCATCGAGGTGCTGATCAACAACGCCGGCGGTGCGCTGCTCACGCCGCTGACAGGCTCCGACGCGGCGGCCTACGAGGCGCTGATCAACCTCAACGTGACCTCGCTGACCAGGCTGACCATCGCGGTCCTGCCGGGCCTGACGGCCCGCGGACGCGGCACCGTGGTGAACATCTCCTCTGCCATGGCTCTCAACATCCTGCCCGTCAGCGCCGTCTACAGCGGCACCAAGAGCTACGTGCTGACGTTCACCCAGGCCCTGCAGCAGGAACTCGCCGAAAGCCCCGTCACGGTGCAGGCCGTGCTGCCGGGCGCCGTCCGCACGGATCTCTGGGACGGCTCAGGCGTCGACCTCGAGGCGTTCCCCGACGAGATCATCATGAACGTGGACGACGCCGTCGACGCGGCGCTCGCCGGCCTCGATGCCGGGGAGCCCGTCACCATCCCGTCGCTGCCGGAGATCAGCGACTGGGAGTCGTTCGAGAAGGCGCGTCAGGCGCTCGTCCCGAACCTGTCGCTGAGGGTCCCGGCCGATCGCTACCGCGGCTGACCACCGCTCCGACTCCGGTGCGGCAGTCCCTTTGTGACAACGGCACGGCCGCTGCCGCACACGACCGATGTGTCCCCCGGCGTGGGGGAAGACCGACGCGCTCGGCGTCCTCCCCCTGTGCAAAAAGCCAGGGCTCAGCATCGCCAAGGCGGCGGTCATGTGCGCGGCGAGCCCGCCCGCACCCTCGACCGCCCCTCCACGCGGTCCGCCGCCGTTCCCGACCGAGCGCGGACCGGGCCGCCCGGCCGTGGGCCAGGTCGGTTTCACGGTGGAAGGTCACCAGACCCGTCCGGCCGGGCACCGCCTACGCGCTACTCGCGCCAGCCCGCCACCCCGCAACTCTCTCTCCCCCCTTATTCGAGGAGACATCCATGTCGAACGTCCTGTGGAACCCGATCGTCGCCGGGGAGATCTCCCTGCCGCACCGGCTGGCAATGGCCCCCATGACGCGGGACCGGTCCACCCCGGAAGGCATACCCACCGAGCTGAACGCCGAGTACTACGCCCAGCGCGCCTCGCACGCCCTCATCATCACCGAGGGCACCCAGCCCAACGCCGACGGCCAGGGCTACCTCCTCACCCCCGGCATTTACTCCGAGGAGCACATCGCCGGCTGGCGCAAGGTCACCGACGCCGTGCACGGCGTCGACGGACGCATCGTCATCCAGCTCATGCACGCCGGACGGATGTCCCACCCCGACAACACCCCCCACCACAGGCAGCCGGTCGCTCCCTCCCCGGTCCAGCCGATGGGCGACATGTTCACCGCGTCCGGCCCTCAGCAGATGCCGGTACCGCGCGAACTGTCCACCGAGGAGGTCGCCGCCACGGTCGACGACTTCCGGCGTGCCGCAGCGGCCGCCGTCGCGGCAGGCGCCGACGGCGTGGAGATCCACGGCGCCAACGGCTACCTGGTGCACCAGTTCCTGTCCGACAACACCAACCAGCGCACCGACCGCTACGGCGGCTCCGTCGAGAACCGCATCCGCTTCGCCGTCGAGGTGGCAACCGCCGTGGCCGACGAGATCGGCGCCGGCCGCACCGGCCTGCGGATCTCTCCCGGCAACCCGTTCAACGACATCGCGGAGAGCGACACCCACGAGCTGTACCCGGCACTCGTGCGCGCCCTCGCCCCGCTCGACCTCGCCTACCTGCACATCGGCCACGGCGGCGACGACGAACTTCTGCACACCCTCCGCAAGTTGTGGCCGAGCACCTTGGTTCTCAACCGGGCCGGCACCGACATCGCCACCCGCGCGAAGGACATCGAAGACGGTCTGGCCGACATCGTCACCGTCGGCGTGATGGCACTCGCCAACCCCGACCTGGTCGAGCGCGTACGCACCGGCGCACCGCTGAACACCCCCGACCCCGCCACCTTCTACGGCGGCGGCGAGGCCGGCTACACCGACTACCCCACCCTCATCGCCTGACAATCCCCGGCCATACCGGTCCTGGCGGGCCGGTATGCCCAAATGGCCCATGGAGGTACCACGTGTCCGAGCACGCTGCTGTTGAACTGAGCCCGGAAGCGACCGCGTTCGCGGAATGGCTGGCCACAGGGGCGGAGCCCCCGTCCGAGTTGGATGCGGCGCGTATCCAGGCGGAGCAAGTCCATCTCGCGGCCCGGGAGCCGGAAGGCGTCACCTATCGGGAGGTGGACGCGGGTGGCGTGCTGGGAATCTGGTGCGAACCCGTCGACGCCAACACCGACCACGTCCTCCTGCACAGTCACGCCGGGGGTTCCGTTCTGGCGTCGGCACACGTCGACCGAAAGCTCGCAGGCCATATCGCCAAGGCCGCCGGGGCCCCCGTACTGGTCCTGGACTTCCGGCGAGCACCGGAACACAAGTACCCGGCCCAGGTGGACGACGCGGAGGCGGCCTTCAACTGGCTGCTCTCCGAAGGGTACGAGCCGGGAAACATCATCACGATCGGCCACTCGATCGGCGGGTTCATCGCCGTCGCCCTGGCGCTTCGCCTCCGCGACAAGAAGCAGCCCTTGCCCGGCGCCATCGTGTCGATCTCCCCCTGGTGCGACCTCGAAATCGCCGACGAGACCATCACGGCCAACGCCGGAACGGACAAGATCCTCAGCAAGGAACTGCTGGAGTTCTTCCGGGAATCCTGGATCGGCGGCACCGGCATCGAGTTCACGGACACCCGGATCAACCTGAACCGGGCGGACCTGAGCGGTCTGCCCCCGACCCTCGTCTCCTGGGGCACCTACGAGGTCCTGGCCGGCGAGGACGAGGAGTTCGCCGCCCGCGTCAAGGACGCCGGAATCGACACGGCGACCGTCGTGGTCCCCGGAGGCCAGCACTCCTACGTCTACGGAGCCGGCCGCATTCCGGAGACCGACGCCGCCATCGCACAGATCGGCGCCTGGGTCCGCGAGAAGGCCAAGGTCTGACCGAGCGGTACAGGCACGGCAGTCGCACGATCCGCGCGCCTGCCGGATCGAGGCGGTGGACGGACGCCGACATGACCCGCGCTCGTACGCTGGCCAGCGACGCCCGCGCCCTCGCCCCGGTCCGGCAGCCGACGGCCTGGACGGCCGACCACAGCGGCGGCCTCAGCTACGCGCGCGACCGCGAGAGTTTCATGCAGCTGCGCGTCGGCCCTGCCCCATAGGCTCCGCCGCACCGGCTGTATGACCGTCCCCACTCGCGACGCCGGTCCCCCGCCGGGTGGCCGGACGATGCCGTACACCCTCGACGAGGGGAAAGAACGAGGACCCGATGAGCGCCTTCCACCCCGATCTCGAACGAGGTCGCTTCCTCCCCAATGTGTCCTACGGACGTCTGTCGTCGCGCATCGTGCGGAGCGTGAAGTGGCGCTCGACCGATCCAGGGCCGGACGTCACGGTTCAGGAGATCGTCGTGCCCGGGCCCGAGGGCGCACCGCCCGTTTCGCTTCGCGTCTTCCAGCCGACCGGCCTGAAGGCAGCGGCTCCGGCGCTGCTCTGGGTACACGGAGGCGGGCTGATCTTCGGCGCACCCGAGCAGGACGACCGTACGAACATCGCCTTCGCCCGCGAGCTCGGCATCACCGTCGCCGCGGTTCGTTATCGACTGGGGCCGGACCATCCCGCGCCCGCCGCGGTCGAGGACGCCTACGCCGCGCTGCGTGGACTGGCCGAGCGCGCGGGTGGCCTGTACATCGACATCGATCGCATCGCGATCGGAGGTGCCAGCGCGGGCGGCGGAATCGCCGCGGCCCTCGCGCTCCTCGCCCATGACCGGGCCGAGATCCGGCCGGTGTTCCAACTGCTCCCCTACCCCATGCTGGACGACCGCACGACGACGAGAGCGGACCTGGACACCCTCAAGGTGCGCGTCTGGACGCCCAAGAGCAACCGATACGGCTGGTCGTCCTACCTCGGCGACGCCGTCGCGGGCCCGGACGTCTCCCCGTACGCGGCCGCGGCCCGCCGCGAGGATCTCACCGGTCTCCCTCCGGCCTGGATCGGCGTCGGCACCCTCGATCTCTTCCACGACGAAGACGTCGAGTACGCGCGCCGGCTGAGCGACAGCGGCGTGCCCTGTGACCTCGACGTCGTCCCCGGCGCTTTCCACGGCTTCGACCTGGTGTTTCCCAAGGCCGAGGTCTCGCGGGAGTTCTGGCGCCGGCAGGCACGAGTGCTGAAGGGTGCACTGTGAGGAGGGCGCAGGGGGTCGAAGGCGCGCAGGGCTAGCTCGTGGTCCGTTGACATTGCCGACCTTGAGGAGGCGTCGCCAGCGGTGATGCGGATCCGGACAGGTTGTCCGTTGGCTGATAGCCGTGCCGGCTTCGAGTCTTCCGGGTAGGTGCTCGTCTGCCCTGCGACGGCTGCCGGGTCAGTGCAGTAGTCCGGGGCGGTCTGGATGATGCGGCGGAGCGTTGCAGGACCGGCCACCAGGTGAACGCCCTCCTTCTGGAGATCGAGAAGCTGCTCACTGTCCTCCAGGCCCATGGCGGAACGCGGGGGGACATGGACCAGGGCGCGGCCCGAGCCCTGGTGATCGACACGCTCGCCCATTCGGTCGGCGCGGTCATGTTGTCGCGGGCATGCCCCGACGGTTCTCCGCTGGCGGACGAAATCCTCGATGCCTGCCGCGCGGGGATTCTCGCGCCACCGACACACGGCAACGGCGACCGGTCGGAGGCGGGAGCCCGGAAGCCTGACCACGGCCGAGCGGTCTTGCCGAGTTGCGTGGCGCGGATCGCGGTGACGTACCCGCTGTTCCGGCGCCGTGGGCGATGACGTCGTAGTGCGTGCTCATGAGGTGCCCGCTTTCTGGGGGTGATGGTTGGCTCGTGCAGCGTGCAGCGTGCAGCGTGCAGCGAGCGGTCATGCGGCGCGGTGGTGGGGCGTCAGGGTGGCGTGGATCTGGTGGCGGATGTCGGCGAGGACGGCTTCGTCGCTGCGGTGCAGGTAAACGGTGGCGGTGGTGCTGATGTGGATGATCGCGGTGATCACCCGTGCCAGCGTCGCCGCGTCGGCGGCGCCGATGTGCTCGTCGCGGGTGAGCAGGCCGGTGACGCCGTCCTCGAGACGGCCGGCAAGGGCCAGGCCCGCTTGCCGGTAGGGCTCGGCCGGGTCGCCGAAGACGAGTTCGTGCAGGTATGTGCGGCCGTTTTCGATGTGCTCCCTCACACACTCCACCACGGGGCGGATGAGAGCGACGACCGGCTCCAGCGCGCCCTGTCCGACGGCGGCGTTCGCGGCGGCGAGGCCGGAATCGATGGCGGCTGCGAACTTCTTGTTCTGCACCATGATCAACAACTCGGCCTTGGTGGACGCGTACAGGTAGAGCGTCCCGATCGCGACGTCGGCCCGGTGGGCGATCTGCTGCGTCGTGACCCTGGCGACGCCGTGTTCGGCGAACAGCTCGCGGGCTGCGGCCGTGATGCGCTCGCGCTTGTCCTGTTTGGCCCTCTCGCGGCGCCCGATCGGCATGTGACCGCTTCCCATGGGGACCTCCCTTGACAATATTTCTGAGTGGACTCATAGTTGAGTGTACTCGGATTGGTCGTGCGGGGCGAGACCCTGGATGTCGCACCGGGTTTGCCGATCCAATCTCAAACTTGGATAAATAGGACTAAGGCTAGGAGTGGCGCCCGATGAGAGCGTTCGTCGTCACCAAGTACAAGGAGCCGCTGCAGGAGGCGGAAGTCCCCGAGCCCACCGTGGGGGAGCACGACGTGCTGGTCCGGGTGGAGGCCGCCGGACTGAACCCGCTGGATGAGAAGATCCGCGCCGGTGAGTTCAAGCAGATCCTGCCCTACAAGCTGCCGCTGATCCTGGGCAACGACGTCGCGGGCACCGTCATCAGCGTCGGGGCGGCGGTTCGCGGCTTCAAGCCCGGAGACGAGGTCTACGCCCGGCCCCACCAGGACCGCATCGGCACCTTCACCGAACGCATCGCCGTCGCGGAGAGCGACCTGGCGCTCAAGCCCGCCTCGATCAGCATGGAAGAAGCCGGCTCACTGCCGCTGGCGGCGCTCACGGCGTGGCAGGCGCTGGTGGAGCGCGGGAACGTGCGGCCCGGGCAGAAGGTTCTCATCCACGCCGGCGCCGGCGGGGTCGGTTCGATCGCGATCCAGCTCGCCGCACACCTCGGTGCGAGCGTCGCCACGACCGCCGGCGGTTCCAACGCGGACTTCGTGCGCGCGCTCGGCGCGGACACGGTGATCGACTACCGCACCCAGGACTTCGAGCAGCTCCTGACCGGCTACGACCTGGTGTTGGACAGCATCGGTGGGGAGACCCTCGAGAAGTCCCTGCGGGTGCTCAAGCCCGGCGGCAAAGCCATCGGGATCGCCGGTCCCCCGGACCCCGCGTTCGCCCGCGAGGCCGGCCTGAACCCGCTGCTGCGCCTGGCGGTCGCAGGCCTGAGCCGCAAGATCCGCAGGCAGGCGAAGAAGCTCGGGGTGACGTACGAGTTCCTGTTCATGCGCGCCAGCGGCGACCAGCTCCGACAGATCACCACCCTCATCGACGAGGGCGTGGTGCGCCCGGTCGTGGGAAAGGTGGTCGGCTTCGACCAGACCCCGCAGGCGCTGCAGTCCCTGTCCCAGGGCGGCATCCGCGGCAAGGCCGTCATCGGCAACAGCTGACCCAGCTCACCCGCCGCAACCGCGACGGGCGACACGAAACACACAGCGACACAGAACACGCAAGGAGAATCCGTCATGAGCAGTACCGACACCCCGAACGAAGCCGTCATCACCTCCTACGCGAAGGCCCCGGCCCGCACCGTCAGCGCCGGTGGCGTCACCTACGCCTACCGCGAGCTGGGACCGAAGGGCGGCATCCCCGTCGTCTTCTTCGTCCACCTCGCCGCGACCCTGGACAACTGGGACCCCCGCATCATCGACCCCATCGCGAAGGGCCGTCACGTCATCGCCTTCGACAACCGCGGTGTCGGGGCCTCCACCGGCCAGGTGCCGGACAGTGTCGAGGCCATGGCCGACGACGCCTACACCTTCATCAAGGCGCTCGGGTTCGACAAGATCGACGTCTTCTCCTTCTCCCTCGGCGGCATGGTCGCCCAGGCCCTGGTGGTGAAGCACCCCGAGCTCGTCCGCAAGCTCGTCCTCACCGGCACCGGGCCCAAGGGCGGCAAGGACATGGACAAGGTCGCCAGAATCACCTACTGGGACATCCTGCGCGCCACCTTGACCCGTTCGGACCCCAAGGAGTTCCTGTTCTTCAACCGCAACGCCACCGGCAAGCCCGCCGCACGCGCGTTCGTCAACCGGCTCAAGGAGCGCACCGTCGACCGCGACGCGGACATCAAGACCAAGGCGTTCCAGACACAGCTGAAGGCGATCAAGAAGTGGGGGCGCTCCGCCCCCGACGACCTGTCGTCGATCACGCAGCCCACCCTGATCGCCAACGGCGACAACGACCGCATGGTGCCCTCGGTCCTGTCGGAGGACCTGCACCACCGCATCAAGGGCAGCGAGCTGATCATCTACCCCGACTCCGGGCACGGCGGCATCTTCCAGTTCCACGACCGGTTCGCCCCCGTGGCGGTCGAGTTCCTCGCCCCATGACAACCGCCTGACCGGGAAGAGAAGGGCAGCATCATGAGCACGTCACCGGCCGTCGCACCCCTGGAAGTGAAGAAGCCTCTCACCTCCTCGATCCTGCTGTGGGTGCGGACGGATCAGCCCCGCCAGAGGGGCATGGACCACTGGAAGGGCCCGCACTCGGGGATCATCTCCGCCACCCCGGGCCTGGAGGAGTACCGGCAGATCCACCTCGCCGAGCACAACACGGGGCGGTGGCCGGCCACCGACGGGGTCCAGACCGCGATCCCCGCCGACCGGAAGATCGACGGCGTCGCGGAAGTCACCTTTCGATCGGCGCTCGCACCCCTGAAAGGGCGCAAGCAGACGAAGCTGGCCCACGCCGACGAGATCAACGTGTTCCGCCGCACCCTGCTCTACGCGGGCCCGCCGAACTCATCCCGCTGGTACGACGTCGCAGGCCCCGGACAGACGGTCGGCGCCCGCGCTCTCGTCTACCTGCGCCGCAGAGACGGCGTCGGCGCCGGCGCCTTCCGGAAGTTCGTCAACGAGCAGCTCGCTCCCGCGCTCGCCGGCACCGGAGTGCTGAAGGAACTGCGCACGCAGACGTTCCTGCCCTGGATAGAAAAGCTCTGGGACACCCCGGACGTCGCCCACGACAACCCCCACGACCAGCACTTCCACGCCTCCCTCAGCCTCGGGTTCACCGACACCGCAGCACGGGACGCTTTCTTCACCGGCGACGCGATCCAGGACCTGTCCGACCGGCTGGCACCGCAGGTCTCCGCGATCCACGCCTACGACGTCACCGCCGCCCTCACCTACGTCAAGAACGGCGGCATCCTCCCGCACCACGAGGAGTGAGTGGCGCGGGCGAGAAGCGGACCGCCGGATCTGCTCAGCAATCCATCTGCCCCACGCTTCCCGGCCCTCCTCGCGCCCCGTCGCCGTCCGACACCCCTCACGCATCCGGCAGCTGGGGCCAAGAGGTCGGTCCGCTGGGGCTGATTCACTCGGTCATGGCCAGGTCGCTGGGCGAACTGCACCGGATGCTGCTCGACGAAGCGCTCGCTGGGCATGGCCTGTCCGAGTTTCACCGACACCGACACCGACCGGGGTGAACTCGCGGCACTTGGCACCGCCTGCGCCCGTGGCCCGACAGCGGCGAAGTGACTCCTCGCCCTGCCGTGGGAGAATGAGCGCAGCCGTATTCGAGCCCACGCGGTAGCGACTGCAATCATAACTGACTACAGTCGGAATCTATTCCTGGAGGACACTGCCATGTCTGTCGCCCCCCGGTCGGTCGGACGGCGCGAGCGGAACAAGCAGGAGAAGTTCGACCGCATCGTCGCTGCCGCCACTGAGCTGTTCGCCGAACACGGCGTCGATGAGGTCACGACCCAGCAGATCGCCGACAAGGCCGACATCGGCACCGGGACCCTGTTCCTTTATGCCAAGACCAAGGGCGAACTCCTCCTGCTCGTCCAGAACGCCAAGTACGTCGAAGCACTTGAGCAGGGCCTTGCGGACGCCGAGGCCGTCCCCGGCGTGCTGGACGCGGTGCTGGCGATCGTCCGGCCGATCGTCGAGTGCAACCGCATCCAGGTCGACAACGGACGCACCTACCTGCGAGAGATGGTCTTCGGCGACCCCGAGGAGCCCCGGCACGGCGCGGCACTGGCCATCGTCGCGCAGACCGAGGAGGCCGTCGCCGCCGTGCTGCGCCGAGACGATCGGGTCGCAGAGGGCGACGCCGCGACGCTGGCACACATCGTGTCCGCCGTGATGTTCCTCAGCATGGCGGTGAGCGTGAACATCGCCTTGAGCGTCGAGGAGATCGTGCAGGACATCCGCAGGCAGGTCGACGTCCTGCTGCCTCGCTGAAGCGCGGCCGGCCTCAGGCCCAGGCGATCATCAGGGTGGTCTTCGGCTGCGGCCGGCATGTTGACGGTCGGGGTGCCGAATCCTTCATGTCGCCTGCACGGAGGTGCGTGATCACGGCGCCCAGGAAGTACAGGACGACGCCGATCGCCGCCGCGATGCCCAACGGCCGGTAGGCGATGCCGGAGAGCAGCCCCAGAGCGCCCGCGATCTTGACCAGGCCGAGCGGCAGGAACCAGCTGTCGGGCACCCCGAGCGCTTTGAGCCCCTCTGTGATCTTCGGGTCGTGGGTGATGTCGGGGATGGCAGAGAAGACCAGCACCAGGGACAGCATGACAGCGAGGACGACATAGGCGATGAACACGGAGAATCCGGAGGGAGAAAGCGGGAGAAAGACAGGCGAGGACCGTCGATCGGTCCGGGAGCAGAAGGCGGCAAGTGATGAGCCGCGGTCATGTGACTGCCTCGTGTCCGGGGCACTGTTTGCGGGCACGGGTGAGGTGATCCTGGTGATGCCGAGTGAGAGCGGTCGCAGCGGAAGGGCGTTGAAGGTTGCGGTCCGCCCAAACACGGTGGGTGGTGTCGGCCGGGTAGGGCGTGACGCCGGGTTCGGTGCCGATGGGCTGGGTGGCGTCGAAGACGCCGTCCATGGCCGGGGCCGGCCAGGTCGGCTGGTAGAGGTAGGGCCGGCCGCCGGCTGTGGTGTGCGCTTCGGCGAGGTGCAGGCTGGACATGTCGAACAGGGGCTGCCCGAGCGCACCGGGGGCGGGGAAGTGAAGATCGCCGTGGCCGCCCGATCCATCGGTGTGGAAGTTCCGGGCCCGGGGTGATCTTCATCTTCACCGGACTCCCGCCGGGCCGGGATCATCGATTTCGATATCCCGGTCCTGGAACACAGGTCACCGGCTGAAGCGATCAGTGGTGCCGGGCGTCGAGCCGGTCTCCGGACAGGTGCGGACCTGGGGCCTCGGCCTGGCCGGAGCCCGGGGCGAGTCGGCCGACTGCTTCGGGCAGCGCTTCGTAAGCAGGGTGACTGGGGTTGATCGTCCCGGCGGCGACGTTCTCCGCCAGGTGCACCGCCGCACGCTCACTGCCAGGAGCCGGGCACCCCGGGGGCGCCTGATGCGGCAGGGCCGGGTCGGCGACTTTTTGGAGTACGTTCGCAATACAATAGGCTGGTGAAGTCGGTGAAGGGCAACCGGTCCTTCCGGCCCGCGAAGGAGCGGTTGCTGTGGTGCGGTACGGAAAAGAGCACAAGGCGGAGACGAGGCGGCGGATAATCGAGACGGCGGGCCGCCGGCTCAAGCAAGACGGTATCGACGGCTCCGGGGTCTCGACGCTCATGAAGGACGCGGGGCTGACCAATGGGGCCTTCTACGCTCACTTCGATTCCAAGGACGACCTCGTCACCACGGTAGTCGCCGACCAGTTGAAGGTGCAGGCCGAGAGTGTCGTCGCGCGGGCTGCTCCGGGCCGTGCCGGACTCGAGCAGATTGTGCGGGGATACCTGTCGCCCCAGCACCGCGACAGCCTTGGCGACGGCTGCCCCAACGCCGCTCTGCTCGACGAGATCGGGCGCTGCGCCGACCCGACCAGGCAGGCGTACACCGACGGCGTGCTGGTCCTCATCGACGGCATTGCCGCCCGCATGGCGCCCGAGGCCCCGTCCTCCGCACGTGTGAAGGCACTCGGCCTCCTCGGCCTGATGGCCGGGACACTCCAGCTGTCCCGCGCCTTGACCGACAGTCAGCTCGCCAATGAACTCCTCGATCAGGGGATCGGCAACGCCCTCGCCCTGCTGGACGCCGGGCAGCGCGTCTGACGCACCACATCTCCGGCCCCGAAGGTGTGGTTCTCGTGCGTGAGAGATGTGGTCTGTTGGACGAGGGGCGGCGTCAGTCGGATCGGTGCAGCCGCCCTGGTGGCTTGCGGATCTCTTGTCGAAGGTCCGGCCGCGGCACGGTGCGGCGCATCGTGCGGACGGGTGAGGCCGACGGGCCGGCGTTCGGCGCGGTCACGGCTCGGGGGCGGTGGTTGACGCGACGACTGCCCTGACGACGGTCGAGTGGTCCTCGCCGTCCGGTGCGCCGCATCGCCGTACGCAACGCGCTGGGCCTGCCGGCACCCGACACCACCCCCGAACCGGCACGAGTGATCGCCCGAGAGTCCGCGTGGCGGACCGGACCGCCTTCGCGCAGGGACGGTCTGGGCCCGGTGGCGTCCCGCGGCACCAGTCGTGGCCCGGCCCGCAGCCGAAACCGAAGTCGTGACCGGCTTCGGCGGTTCGCGACAAGGCCGCCGACCGCGCCCGCCCAGCTAGGCCAGGCCCA
Source organism: Streptomyces europaeiscabiei (assembly GCF_036346855.1). Lineage (NCBI taxonomy): Bacteria > Bacillati > Actinomycetota > Actinomycetes > Kitasatosporales > Streptomycetaceae > Streptomyces > Streptomyces europaeiscabiei. The sequence continues at coordinate 4,450,607 of NZ_CP107841.1, read as the reverse complement.
TGCCGCCGGCGGTCGCGATCCCCTTCACGCCGTCCATGGCCAGGTGGCAGTACGCGACCACGCCGCCGTTGAACAGGAACAGGAGCAGGAACAGGAACAGGAGCAGGAACAGGAGCAGGAACAGGAGCAGGAACAGGAACCAGAGCGTGGGCGACTTCGACAGGGACGTCTTGATCGTCGGCTTCTTCGCGATGCGCGAGGCAAGGAGAAGGCGATACCGGCGTCCTTGAGGCTCTCGATGCCCGATGCCCGATGCCCGATGCCCGATGGCCGATGCCCGATGCCCGATGCCTCGATGGCGATGACGGCAACAATTCGTTTCTCTCCGCCCACGTGCGGGCCTAGCATTCCGCCGTTGTTCCGGATGATGTTCGATATTTCGAATGAGCTGGTGTGAGGGGATGTGATGCCGTTGTCTGCGGTGATCGAGGCGCGCGGGCTGTCCAAGGTGTTCCGGACGACCGTACGGCGGCCCGGCCTCGCGGGGGCGCTCAAGTCGCTCGTCAGTCCGTTGCGCGTGGACAAGGTCGCGGTGCAGGACGTCGACTTCAGTGTGGGTGAGGGGGAGCTGCTCGCACTGCTCGGTCCCAACGGGGCCGGGAAGTCCACCACCATCAAGATGCTCACCGGGATCCTGACGCCAACCTCCGGTGAGGCGCTCGTCGCCGGGGCCGTCCCGCACCGGGACCGGGAGCGCAACGCCCACAACATCGGGGCCGTGTTCGGGCAGCGGACGCAGCTGTGGTGGGATCTGCCCGCCCGGGAGTCGTTCGAGATCCTGCGGGACATCTACGGCGTTCCCGAGGCTCAATTCCGGGCGAGGATCGAGGAGTTCGACGGGCTGCTCGAACTCTCCGAGTTCTGGGACACCCGGGTCCGGCATCTGTCGCTCGGACAGCGCGTGCGGTGCGATCTCGCCGCCTCGCTCCTGCACGACCCGCCCGTCGTCTTCCTCGACGAGCCCACCATCGGCATGGACGTGGTGGTGAAGGAGCAGGTACGGCGGTTCCTGCGGCACCAGGTCGAGGAGCGGGCCCGTACCGTCCTGCTCACCACGCACGACATGACCGAGGTGGAACGGCTTGCCGAGCGCGTCGTGCTGATCAACCACGGCCGGATCGTCCTCGACGGCTCGCTCCAGGAGATCCGGCGCCGCTTCGGCGGCACCTGGCAGGTCCGCGCCACGCTCGCCGACCCGGCCGACATCGAGCAGACCGAGCAGGTTGAACAGATCGAGCAGATCGGCCCCGTGCCTCTGCCCGGGTTCGCCGGTATCGGTGTGCTGCGGAGGGAAGGGCCGCGGGTCGTCTTCGGGCCGGTCGGCGAGGACGCGCCCACCGTCCACGAGGCGCTCAAGGCGATCATCGGGCGGTTCCGCGTCGCGGATCTGGCGCTGGAGGAGAACGACCTGGAGGACGTCATGCGCGCCGCCTACCTCAGCGACATCCCGTCCCAGGAACCGGCCACCGTCACCTCCGCCCCCCAGGGCGGCTGAGCCATGGCCGCCACAGCCACCCCGTCCACCCCGTCCACCCCGTCCGCCCTCTCCCGTGCCCGCCGCGTCTCCTGGATCACGCCCCGGGGCGAGCTGCTCACCCCGCCCCGGATGACCGCCACCGCCGTACGGCTCCTCGTCCAGGTCTGCCTGGTCGTCTACCTCTGGCGGGGGCTGTACGCGAACACCGACTCCAGCGCCGGGCTGAACGAGACCCAGGCCGTCGGCTACGCCGTACTCGCCGTGCTCGCCAACCGCATCCGCGGCCTCGACCGGCGCGCGGGCCGCGACACGGTGATCCAGCATCTGCACTTCGGGACGATCGTCTACTGGTACCTGCGGCCGATGAAGCCCCAGCGCTACTACGCGCTGCGCGCCTTCGGCGACCAGCTGTACGGCTTCGGCTGGGTGCTCGCCGGATACGTGCTGTGTCTCGCCGTCGGGGTCGTCGCACCGCCCGCCTCCCCCTCGGTGGCCGGGGTCTTCGCGGTCAGCATGCTGCTCGGCCAACTCGTCCTGTACTACGTGATGATGCTGGTCGACCTGATGTGCTTCTGGACCCTGCGCAACGAGGCGGCCCTGCTGATCCTCGTCTTCGCGCAGAACCTGCTCTCCGGTGTGTACGCCCCGCTCTGGTACTTCCCGGACTGGTTCATCACGCTCAGCGCGTTCCTGCCGTTCCAGGCGACCCTCGGCGTACCGCTCTCCATCTACGTCGGGCGGATCGGTGTCGGTGACGCCTTCGGGCAGATGGCGATCCAGGCCGTCTGGATCGTGCTGCTCGCACTGCTGACCCGTCGGCTCTGGGACCTGGCCGGCCGTCGCGTCGTGTCCCAGGGAGGATGACCATGACGACCACACAAGGGACCGACGTACGACACGGAACCGCCCCGCACGGGACCGCCCCGCACGGAACCGCTCCGCACGGGCCCGCGCACGCCTGGCGCGTCGTGTGGCGGATCACCAAGCTCAACTTCAAGGCCCGGCTGGAGTACCGGGGCGAGTTCCTGATGAACGTCTGCGTCGGCGCGATCTGGCAGGTCTCGATCGTCGTCTTCGCCACCGTCCTGCTCACCCGGTTCCCCGGACTCGGCGGCTGGTCCAGCTCCGACGTGCTGCTCATCGCCAGTATGCGCATGCTCGCCCACGGGCTGTACGTGCTGTTCCTCGGCCGGGTCCAGTACATGAACGTCCTCGTCCAGGAAGGAGTCGTCGACCCCTGTCTGATCCGCCCGATGCCGGTCTACCGTCAGGTCCAGCTGACCTTCTTCCCGGTCAACGCCCTCGGTGACCTGGTCGTCGCTGTCGGGCTGTTCGTCGCCGCACTGCAGCGCAGCTCCGTCGACTGGACGGCGGGCCGGATCGCGTACGTGGTGGCGGGTGTCCTCGGCGGCATGCTGGTCGAGGCCGCGCTCTTCACGGCCCTGGCCGCCGCCGCGTTCCACTTCCCTGCCACCTCGTACTGGAGCCAGTGGCTGGAGGAGCTGATGGGGACCTTCGGCAGCTATCCCCTGAGCATCCTCCCGAAGGCCGCGTCCGCCGCGTTCACCTTCGTCGTACCGCTCGCCTTCATCGCGTACTTCCCGGCCGGGGTACTGACCGGCCATGGCGACGCGATGGGTGTACCGGAGGCGCTGGCGGTGGCCTCACCCTTCATCGGCCTCCTCGCCTTCGTCCTGTCGCGGCTGCTGTGGAACTGGAGCCTGAGCAAGTACACGGGCGTCAACGGGTGAGCGTCTGAAGGGGGTTGGAGACACGGCCGGTCGACGTCAGCTCACTTCAGCCGCGTCTCCAACCCGTCCAGCACCCGGTCGAGTCCGTACTGGAACCCCTCGTCCCGGGCCGCCCGCGGATCCGCTCCGCGCTGTTCGGCGTAGCCCTCGCGCAGCAGCGGGTACTCCTGGGCGGCTTCCTCGGCGGCCGGCCACAGCCGTTCGACCATGGTCCGCTCGTCCTGACCGCTGCGGGCGAGGACGTTGAGCCAGGCGGCCTCGCTGGTGGCCGTGCCGGTGACGTACGCGACGAGCGTCGAGAGCGCCCGGTCGGCCTCGTCGGCGGGGAACCCGGCGGTGGTCAGCAGCTTCAGCATGGCTTCGGAGGCCCGCATCCAGTTCGGGCCGAGGTAGGACATGCCGAGCTCGCCGAGCACGGAGGCCAGCCACGGGTGGCGCAGGATCGTGGCGCGCAGGCTGTGGGCACAAGTGGCCGTGTCGTGACGCCAGTTCGCCGGGGCCGGGGTGGCCTGGACCTCGATCTCGCCGTAGATCTCGTCGACCGCCAGCTCCAGCAGCTCGTCCTTGTTGGCGACATGGCGGTAGAGCGAGGTCGCGCCGGCGCCCAGCCGGTTGCCGAGCTTGCGCATGCTCAGGGCGTCGATGCCCTCCTCGTCGAGCAGGCGCAGCGCCTCGGCCACGATGTGCTCCCGGCTCAGCGCGGGCTGCTCCCGCCCGGTCCGGGGCCGGGTCCACACGGACTGGAACCCCTCCTGCTTCCTGACCGGCTTCTCGGGTGCCATGGGAGCGCCTCTCCTCTACCTGCGTACGGTTGACACGGCCAGCGTACGGTGTTCGCACCGCAGGTCGGGCCTTGGCCGGGCTTTCGGGCGGGGCTTCGGGCCGGGCTTTCGGGCGGGCTTCGGCCGGGCTTCAGGCGGGGCTTCAGGTCGAACGTCCCTCGGTCTTCCGTCAGACTTCCGGGACGCGCCGGAACATCCCCGCCACCGCCAGCTCCCCTTCCATCCGCCCCACCGCGTCCCGCAGCTCGGGCAGGACCTCCGTCACGCACTCCTCGACCGACCGCCGACTGCTGTGCATGGCGACATTCACCGCGGCGACGACCCGCCCGCCCCGCTCCCGGACCGGCACGGCGATGGACCGCAGGCCCTCCTCCAACTCCCCGTCGACGAGGGCGTAACCGGCGCCCCGCACGCGCTCCAGGACGGCCAGCAGTTCGCGTCGGTCGGTGACCGTGTGCGGGGTCAGTCGGACGGGACGCTCCGGCAGGGAGACCTCGGGGAGCAGGTCGGCGAGCATGACGCGGCCGAGCGAGGTCGCGTACGCCGGCAGCCGTGTGCCGAGGGTGATGTTGACGCTCATGATGCGGCTCGTGGCGACCCGCGCCGTGTACTGCACCTCGTCCCCGCCCCCGGTGAGGATCGCGAGGGACGCCGAGTCGTGGACCCGCGCGGAGAGTTCGGCCAGGTGCGGCGCGGCGATCCGGGGGAGGGGCAGCATGGACAGGGGTGGGAAGCCCAGGCCCAGAACCCGGGGCGTGAGGCGGAAGACACGGTCGTACGACTCGACGTACCCGAGGTGTTCGAGGGTGATCAGCGCGCGCCGGGCCGTCGCCCGAGCGAGCCCGGTGGCCTGGGCGACCTCGGTGAGGGTCAGTGTGGCCCGCCCCTCGCCGAACGAGGTGATCACGGTGAGCCCCCGGGCGAGCGACTCGATGAACTCCCGGCCCAGTTCCTGCTTGGACGCACCGGTCCAGGCGGCGAGACCGGAGGAGCGACCCACGGGACCGGAGGGGCCCGAGGCGCCGACCCGCGCCGAGGCGGCGGCCACCGTGGGCTCCCGCAGCTCCCGTTCCATCGCCCCCACGGCCGCCCGCAGCCGCGGCAGCAGCACCGAACGCAGGGACTCCGCCGTGTGCCGGCTCGTATGGCTGACGACGTTCGCCACACACGCGATGCGCCCCGTACGCGGATCCCGCACGGGTACGGACACCGCCACCAGCCCCGGCTCGATCAACTGGTCGTCCAGCGCCCACCCTTGGGCGCCCGCCCGAACCGTACGGTCCTCGAAGTCGTCGTACGCGCCGCTGCGCGGAGGCACCGCCGGGAAGCCGTGGCCCTCCGGGTCGGCCGCGCGGCGGGCGTGCCACCGGGCCCAGTCCGCCGGCTCCCACTCGGTGGCGAACAGTGGGCCGGGGGCGGTGCGTTCGGCGGGGAGGAGGTCGCCGATGCGGAAGCTGAGGGACATCGCGCGGCGGCGGGTCGCCTGGTGGATGAAGCGGACGCCGTCCCGGTCGCGGACCGCCAGGGACACCGACTCGTCCAGCTCGTCGGCGAGGGCGTCCGCGTGGGCGTCGAGGAGGCGGGGGAGACGGATGGCGGCCAGATAGGCGTTGCCCAGCTCCATCAGGCGGGGGGCGAGGACCGCGTCGCGGCCGTCCAGCCGTACGTAGCCCATGCGGGCCAGCGTCGCCGTGATCCGGTCGACCGTGGAGCGCGCGAGACCGGTGGCCCGCTCCAGCCCGCTCGGACTCAGCGCTCCGTCCGCCTCGGTGAGCCGACGCAGCACGGTGATCCCCCGCATCAGGGGTGCGACGGCTTCGGCGGGCGCGGGGACCGCGCGCGGGGCGTTCGGGAGCATGGGGTCACGGTAATGCGGTCCGGCCGCGCTGCCGCGCCGGGCGCCCGGTAGCTCGCGTGTGTGGTCTGGCGGGTGCGGATCCGGTGGGGCTTCTCGCGCGGTTCCCCGCGCCCCTGAAGACCAGGCCCTTGCTGGGCCTGGATGACGTGGCCGCTGCGGGTCTGGAAAGCGACGGGCCGGTGGGTTTGGAAGGCGACGGCCGGCGGGCCTGGAAGGCGACGGGGCGGCGGGCCTGGAAGGCGACGGGGCTGCGGGGCGAAAAGCATGGGGCGCAGCCCCTGCTTTTCAGGGGCGCGGGGAACTGCGCGAGAAGCCCCACCGGACCCGCACCCGCCAGACATACCCCAGACACCCCACCCCGTCCTCCACCCCACCCCGTCCTCCACCCCACCCCGTCCTCCACCCCACCCCGTCCTCCACCCCACCCCGTCCTCCACCCCACCCCGTCCTCCACCCCCAAAGGTCACCGTCGGCTCACCACCACCCGATGGTTCCCCCCGACATCCACCCCGGCCACGGTGATCTCCACCCCCGTCCGCACGTCCTTGAAGGTCTCACCGGGGACGAACGGCGCGTCGGACAGCTCCGCGTGGACGTTGGGGCTGCGGGTGCACCCACCGCTGTCCCGGCGGGAGTCGTGGACCTTGATGGGCCCGTTCCCGGTGTCGACGGTCGCGTCGACCCGGTAGACGAGCACACCCGGCCGGCACACCGCCGCGTCGTTGCCCGCCCGCGTGCGCAGCTCGGCGACGTACGCCGCTCGGGAGCCGAGCGGGACGACGACCAGCTTCGCGCCGCCGGCGACGGGGAGCGGGGTCAGCGTGTACTCGGCCGTGCCGACGGCGGCCACGCAGCCGACCTGCGTCTCGTCGAGCCACCCGAGCTTCCACTTGTGCCAGCCCAGCAGATCGTTCTCGACGCCCCAGTCCTCGCTCATGATGTCCCAGTGCCCGACCGCGCCCCCACCCTCGTGGGTGTAGAGGTCGGGCAGCCCGAAGACATGGCCGTTCTCGTGGGGGAGGACCCGGTACCCGGTCTCCGCGTACGAGCCCGAGCCGTCGTCCTGGCGGCTGTAGACGAAGGACGCGTTGGCGACCGGCACACCGTCCGCGACCGGTGCCTCCCGGTTGCCGGCGAAGGTCACCGACAGGACGGTGTCGAGGGCGGAGGGGCCCGCGTTCGGGGTGACGAGGACGTTGATCAGGTCGTACGACCGGAAGTCCACCAGCGGATCGGCGGCCCGCACCATGTCCTGGACCAGCCGGCGGTAGCCGGGATCGAAGGGGGCGCCGCGCTCTATGCCGTACGAGCGGAAGGACTTCGGCATCCGCAGCCACTCGGTGAGCGGGGCCTCGGGGCGGTAGTCGATACGGCCGTAACTGCTGGTCCTGAACCACTTCTGGGTCTGCGGGGCGAACTCCGCGAAGCGGTCCATCGCACTGCCCTCGCCGGGCGCGTCGGAGAAGTCGATCATCAGGTTGAGGGCGCGTACCGTGCCGGTGGAGCGGGCGTAGCCGGGCGGGGTCGGCACGCCCTCGGACATCTGGGTGCCGAGCGGACCGCGGATCATGCAGGGGTCGAGCGCCGAACCGCGGGCCGGGGCTGTGGCCCCCGCGGCCGTCGTCGTCTCCTTCGCCATCAGGTGCCCGGTGCCGGCGGAGGTGCTGACCGCGAGCGTGAGGGCGGTGACGGAGGCGAGCGCGACGACGCGGCGCGGACGTATCCGGCGCGCGGGTATCCCGCGTCTGCGGAACGGCTGCTGCATGCACGCGCCCTTCGCTCCACGGCAGCCGCCCGGGGACGGGGCTGCACCCTCTCGATCACCCTGGGTCGAGGGGTGCGCGGGCGCGCGCTGGAAGGGCCGAACGTGGGCATCGACGCAAGGACTGTCGATGTGTGATCCAGGTCACGGGAAAAGTCTTCGGTGGCGGAAATAACCGGGGATCATTTCCCCGTTTAGCCATGTGTCCGAGCGAAACGGGGACTCCATCCCCGGATAGTCCCCGGGCGCCCCCCACACCACTGGATCAGGGAAGAGGAGTACGTCGTGGAGACCGCCACCGCCACCGCCGTACGTCGCAAGGTGCCCCGCCCTCGGGCCGACGCCCTGCGCAACCGGGAGCGGATCGTCAGCGCCGCACGGGAGATGTTCGTCGAGTTCGGCCCCGAGGTGCCGCTCGACGAGGTCGCCCGCCGGGCCGGCGTCGGCAACGCCACGCTGTACCGCAACTTCCCGGACCGCGACGCGCTGGTCCGTGAGGTCGTCTGCTCGGTCATGGACCGTACGGCCCTCGCGGCCGAGGCTGCGCTCACCGAGACCGGTGACGCGTTCGAGGCGCTCTCGCGCTTCGTGCACACCTCGGCCGACGAACGGATCAGCGCGCTCTGCCCGATGATCCAGAGCACGTTCGACAAGCACCACCCCGACCTGGAGGCGGCGCGCGAGCGTCTGGAGGAGCAGGTCGAGGGGATCATGAAGCGCGCCCGGGACGCCGGGCAGCTCCGCTCCGACGTGGGTGTCGGCGACCTGATGATCGCCGTCAGCCAGCTCAGCAGGCCCCCGGCCGGCACCCAGTGCGCGGGCGCCGACCGTTTCCTCCACCGCCACCTGCAAGTGTTCCTGGACGGCCTGCGTGCCCCGGCCCTCTCCGAACTGCCCGGTGCCCCCATCACCGTGGAGGACCTACGGAGGCCCTGCCCGTCCTGACCCACCTGACCTGGCCCACCTGACCTGGCCCACCTGACCTGACCTGACCCACCCGACCTGGCCACACCGTCCTGACCAGACATCGAACCGGTCCGGCCCGAACCTGACCTGACGCTCGATCGCACCGATCCCGCCGATTCCGCCAAGAGACAGGCCGGCGTCGCACGGATCCCGCCGATCGCCCGATCGCCCGATCGCACCGATCTCACCACTGTCGACGACGACAGACCGCCGACAAGCCGCCACCTCTCGACGCCTTTTTCGCCACCCGATACCGATTTTTCCGTCACGAAGTCCCGAAGTGGGTATCCCCATGTCCGAAACAGTCCGCAGCGCCGCCGGATCGGTGGACGATCCGCGCAACGACGCTCATGCCAACCGCTGGAAAGCGCTCGTCTTCATCGCCCTCGCCCAGCTGATGGTCGTGCTCGACGCGACCATCGTGAACATCGCCCTTCCGTCCGCCCAGCAGGACCTGGGGATATCGGACGGCAACCGCCAGTGGGTCATCACCGCGTACGCGCTGGCCTTCGGCGGCCTGCTCCTCTTCGGCGGCCGCATCTCCGACCTGTGGGGCCGCAAGCGCACCTTCGTCACCGGCCTGATCGGCTTCGCCGGCGCCTCCGCGCTGGGCGGCGCCGCCACCGGTGAGGCCATGATGCTGGGCGCCCGCGCGCTCCAGGGCGTCTTCGGCGCACTGCTCGCGCCCGCCGCGCTCTCCCTCCTTGCCGTGATGTTCACCGACGCCAAGGAGCGGGCCAAGGCCTTCGGCATCTACGGCGCGATCGCCGGTGGTGGCGGCGCCGTGGGCCTGATCCTCGGCGGCTTCCTCACCGAGTACCTGGACTGGCGCTGGACCTTCTTCGTCAACATCCCGTTCGCGGTGATCGCGGCGGTCGGCGCGTACTTCGTCATCCGTGAGCCGGCGGGCGGCCGCAACCGCTCCCCGCTCGACATCCCCGGCGTGATCCTGTCCACCCTGGGCCTGGTCTCCCTGGTCTACGGCTTCACGCGGGCCGAGTCCGAGGGCTGGGGCGACTCGATGACGATCACCCTGTTCATCGCCTCGGCGGTGCTTCTCGCGGCCTTCGTGTTCGTCGAGTCCAAGGTCAAGGCCCCGCTGCTGCCGCTGCGCGTGCTCATCGAGCGCAACCGCGGTGGTGTCTACCTCTCCCTCGGCCTCGCGATCATCGCGATGTTCGGCCTGTTCCTCTTCCTGACCTACTACCTGCAGATCGTGAAGGGGTACTCGCCGGTCAAGACCGGTTTCGCCTTCCTGCCCATGATCGTGGGCATGATCACCGGCTCGACCCAGATCGGCACCCGCCTCATGACCCGGGTCCCGCCGCGCCTGCTGATGGCCCCCGGCTTCCTGGTCGCCGGCCTCGGCATGCTCCTGCTGACCCAGATGGAGGTCGACTCCTCGTACGCCGGTCTGCTCCTGCCGGCCCAGCTGCTGCTCGGCCTCGGTATGGGTACGGCGTTCATGCCGGCGATGTCCCTCGCGACCCACGGTGTCGAACCGCGTGACGCGGGCGTGGCCTCCGCCATGGTCAACACCTCCCAGCAGGTCGGCGGTGCCATCGGCACGGCCCTCCTGAACACGATCGCCGCCTCCGCGACCACGTCCTACATCAAGGACCACATCGGCTCGGCCACCTCGAAGCCGGCCCGCCAGCTGGTCGAACTCCAGGGCATGGTCAACGGCTACACCAACGCCATCTGGTTCGCCGTGGCCATCCTCGTGGCCTCCGCCGCCATCGCCTTCACCCTCATCACCACCGGCAAGCCGGACATGACGGCCACGGCCGGAGCGGGCGAGGACGCGACGGACGAGATCAAGGTTCCGGTGATCGCCCACTGAGAGGGGTGCTGGAGGGGTGGGGTGGGGTGGGGCAGGGGTGAAGCTCATGCCCCACCCCACCCCACCCCTCCAGGGGTGCGGGAACCGCGCGGCAGCTGCGCGGCAACCGCGCGGCCACCGCGTGAGACCCCGCCCACCCGCACAACTCCACGACGGAAAGGCCCCTAACGAAGCCAGGGCAGATCCGCACCCGCCTCAGACGGCTGAAGGCCCTCCGCGATGACTCCCATGATCTCGCCGAGGGCCTTCCGCTGTTCCGCCGACAACCGGTCGAACAGCGCCTGCCGCACCGCGGTCACATGCCCCGGCGCGCTCTTCGAGAGCATCTCGGACCCCCCGTCCGTCAGTACGGTGAACTGCCCCCGCTTGTCGGACGGACAGTCCTCGCGCCGCACCCACCCGTTCTTCTCCAGCCGGGACACGGCGTGCGACAGCCGCGACCGCGTGATCTTCGTCTGCATCGCCAGCTCGGTCATCCGCAGCCGCCGCTCCGGCGCTGCGGACAGCACCACGAGCAGGTGGTAGTAGAGGTGCGGCATGCCCGCGTCGCGCTGCAACTGGCGGTCGAGATGGTCCTCGAGCAGGGTTGTGGCGTGCACGTAGGCGAGCCAGGTGCGTTGCTCCTCGTCGGTGAGCCAGCGGGGTTCTTCCTCAGCGGATGCATCCTTCATGACTCCACTGTACGAGGCTCCTTCTTGAAATTTGAACTATAGAGATGTAAGGTGAAACAAGAAATATTGAGACTTCAACTACTGGGGAGTTGGGGGAGTCTCAAGAGCCTGGAGAGCCAGGCGAAACCAAGGAGACAGAGAGCGACCACCGGGCCCGCCGAGGCGCGTGTGTCGTGTGCGTCGCGCGTGTTGAGGGAGTCACCCCTATGTCCGCCGCCACAGCCGAGCGCATGCCCGCCCTGTACCTGAGTCACGGGGCCCCGCCGCTCGCCGACGACCCGATCTGGCCCGCCGAGCTCGCCGCCTGGTCGGCGACCCTGCCCCGCCCCAAGGCGATCCTCATGGTCTCCGCCCACTGGGAGAAGGCCCCGCTCGCCCTCGGCGCCGTCGCCCCCGTCCCCCTGGTCTACGACTTCTGGGGCTTCCCCGAGCACTACTACAAGGTCCAGTACGGGGCACCGGGTGCCCCCGAGCTGGCGGCCTCGGTCCGCAAGCTGCTCCAGGCCCCCGGCATCCCCGTCCAGGACATTCCGGATCGGGGCCTCGACCACGGTGCGTACGTCCCCCTGGTGGAGATGTACCCCGACGCCGACATCCCGGTCCTGCAGATCTCCATGCCGACGCTCGACCCGGTGAAGCTCATGGACATCGGCCGCAAGCTCGCCCCCCTCCGGGACGAGGGCGTGCTGATCATCGGCTCCGGATTCTTCACCCACAACCTGGCCGCCCTCCGCCAGGCCGGCGTCCCCACCTGGTCCACCGAGTTCGACGACTGGGGCCACCGGGCCCTCGAATCCCGCGACTGGGACGCCCTCCTCGACTTCCTCCACAAGTCCCCGGCCGGGCAGCTCGCCCACCCCCGCACGGAGCACTTCGCCCCCCTCTTCGTCACGATGGGCGCGGCCGAGGCCTCCGGTGAACTGGATGCCCAGCGGTCGGTGATCGACGGCTTCTGGCTGGGGCTGGCGAAGCGCTCGGTGCAGTTCGGCTAGCCGCTCCCGGCGGCGGCCCCGGCGACGGGGCGGGCCTGTTGGCACGGGCCCTCGGGCCGGGGTCGTTTACCTGTCAGGTCATCGACCCCGGCCCGTCCGGCTGTCAGGCTCGTCGGCGTACGGAGCCCGACCGCCAGAGCGCCCGACCGGAAGGACGCCATGCCCGCCTACGCCATAGCCCACCTGAGGGACGCCGCCCCGCACCCGGAGATCGCCGAGTACGTCGAGCGCATCCCCGCCACCTTCGAGCCGTACGGCGGCCGCTTCCTCGTGCACTTCGCCCAGCACGAGGTGAAGGAGGGGGGCTGGCCCGGAGCTGTCGTGGTGATCGGCTTCCCCGGGATCGCCGAGGCGCGGAGCTGGTGGGACTCCCCCGCGTACCAGGAAATAGCCCCGCTGCGGTCACGACATGTCGAGGGCGACATCATCCTGGTCGAAGGGGTGCCCGAGAACTACGACCCCACCGCCTCCGCGAAGGTCATGAGGGAGGCACTGTCTGCCGAGCAGTGAGTTCGGCCGAGCAGTGAGTTCGGCCGAGCGGTGGGTTCGGCCGATCAGCGAGTTCGGCCGATCAACGGCCCGGGCCGTCGGCGGGGAGTCACAGCCCCTTCTCGTACCAGGCCACATCCCAGTACCGCCCGAACTTCCGCCCGACCTCCCGATACGTGCCGACGTAACGGAACCCGAACCGCTCGTGCAGCCGTGTCGACGCCTCGTTCGGCTGGGCGATCCCGGCGTAGGCGCGATGGACGTCCTCGTCGGCGAGCGCCTCGAACAAGGCCTTGTACAGCAGCGTGCCCACGCCCCGGCCGCCCGCGTCCGGGGCGAGGTACACCGACACCTCCACCGAGGTGTCGTACGCCGGTTTCACGCGAAACGCGCTGCTCGTGGCGTACCCGAGAATCCGCTGTGAGTCCGTGGAGGTGGCAACCATCAGGCGGTGCGGGCCGTCTTCAGGGTGGGAGAGGAGCCAAGGACGGCGCTCTTCCGGAGTGAAGACGGCGGTATCGAATGTGATGGGCGTCTCACGGACGTAGTGGTTGTAGATGTCGGTGAGGGCGGCGAGGTCGGTCTCGACTCCTGGTCTGACCTGCACCTCTACGGACTCCCTGGACATCTCGCCTCCCCCTGTGGCGGCACAGGGTACTGCAAGATCAGAAAAATAGTGGGACGGGTTGGGAATTCTGTCCTGATTCCAGTCGTTGTTTCCTTCGGAAGCAGGGCACTCGGGAGAGTGTCCGAGCGGCCGCATCAAGACCCGTGCAGGACCCGATACGACCCTGCCAGCCCACCATCGCAAGGGAGCACGCATGGCAACCCGTGCCGTCGCCGCTCGTCGTTCGTCCGCCGGCCGGACCGACGCGGCTCGCAGCGTTCGCGCCTCTGGCGGCGAGATCGCCGACCGCGACCTGGTCGGCATGTACCTCGACGAGATCGCGCGTACACCGCTGCTCGACGCCGCCAAGGAAGTCGAGCTGTCCCAGATGATCGAGGCGGGTGTGTTCGCGCAGCAGATCCTCGACGGCGCCGAGGAGCCCAAGGCGGACGCCACCCGCGAGGAGCTCGAAGCCCTCGTCGCCGACAGCGAGCGGGCCAAGGACATCTTCATACGGTCCAACCTGCGCCTTGTCGTGGCCGTCGCCCGGCGCTATCCGCGCAGTGGCCTGCCCCTGCTCGATCTCATCCAGGAGGGCAACGCCGGCCTGGTCCGCGCGGTCGAGAAGTTCGACTACCGCAAGGGCTTCAAGTTCTCGACGTACGCCACCTGGTGGATCCGTCAGGCCATCACCCGTTCGATAGCGGACCAGTCGCGCACCATCCGGCTGCCCGTCCACCTCGTCGAGGAGCTGGGCCGGATCCGCCGCGTGCAGCGCGAGTTCAACCGCGAGCACGGGCGCGACCCCGAGCCCCGGGAGATCGCCGCCGAGCTCGGTTCCAACGCGGACCGTGTCATCGACGTCCTCGACTGGGCCCGCGACCCGGTCTCGCTGAACATGTCGGTGGACGACGACGGCGACACCCAGTTCGGCGACCTGCTGGAGGACACCTCCGCGGTCTCGCCCGAGCAGTCCGTGCTCACGCTGCTGCGCAGCGAGGAGCTGGACGACCTCATCGGGCGCCTCGACCAGCGCACCGCGTCCATCATCAAGATGCGGTACGGCATCGAGGACGGCCGCGAGCGCACCCTCACCGAGGTCGGCAAGGAACACGGGCTCACCCGTGAGCGGATCCGCCAGATCGAGAAGCACGCCCTGCTCGAACTGAAGAAGCTCGCCCGCGACACCGGCTTCGACGCGGTCGCCTGACCCTTTCGAGGGTCAAGCAACGGACGATCCGGCCCGGTACGGACCAAGGCCCCGTACGGCCCAACCCCTGGGGCCGCCACGGGGCTTGGTCCGGCGTACCACCCGTACGTCGGCCACACCTTGGCCGTACTGTGCCGCTACTTGGCCGTACTACGCCGCTTCAACTCCCCGTTCCCGGGGCACAAGACTTCCGGGCCACGACTTCACCGGGCCCGGAGCCGTCAGGCCCGGGACCCGGAGTTCGAGGGAGTCGGGGGGGCACACGCCACACCGAAGTGCGTGTGCGCCTCCGTACGCCGTCACCACTCGAAGTCCCGTCATGGCCCTGAACAGGACTTCACCGCAGGACCCCGGACTTCACCGAAGCCATCCGAAGCCGAGTCCCGACGCTCTCCCCCCAGCGCCGGGACTCTCCGAGAGCCGGGCTTCGGCGCCACCCCCCCCGGCGCCGGAGCCCGGCTTCTTTTCCGCTGTCGCAGGAAGCCATGGAAGCCATGGAAGCCATGGAAGCCATGGAAGCCATGGAAGCCATGGAAGCCCCGGGGAGCCCCGGAAGCCACAGGGGGGAAGCCGCCCGAACGGGCCGACCGGCCCGAGGGAGTCCGACCGGCCCGAGGGGTCCGGCCGGAGGGAATCAGGGCCAGGCAGACCGACCCCCGGCCCCTGAACCCCGGGGGTGAACCGAACGGGGCAGATAGTGCCCCGGAGGCAATCCCCGCCCGGGCATGGCGAGTGCCATACCCGCACGTCAGAGGCCCGCGTCCCGCACGTCAGAGGCCCGCGTCCCGTGCCTCGCGTCCCGTGCCTCGCGTCCCGTGCCTCGTGCCTCGCGTCCCGCGTCCCGTGTCCGACCCCGAGCCTCACGCCTCGGAGGCGCCCGCCGCCCGAGTCAGCCGTGAGCCCAACTCCTTGACACACCCGACCAGTTCAGGCGGCTCGTGCACTGTGAAGTCGCAGTCGACCATGGCGAGCCGTACGGCCAGCCACTCCACGGAGTCGCCGACGGAGGCCCGCAGCCGGCAGTTGTGCTCGTCGAGGGGTTCGGGCGTACCGAACCAGCGGGGGAGCCGGGCCGCGATGAACTCGGCGGGCGCGGCGAAGGTGACGTCGAACGCGTAGGTCTCCTGCCGCCGGTACATCGACTGCCGCAGATATTCCTCCGCACTCCCCGTCGGCAGCTCACGCGGCGCGTACCGGGCGCCCGTGGCGAAAGGTTCCTCGACCCGGTCGACCCGGAAGGTGCGCCAGGCGGCGCGGTCGAGGTCGTACGCGACGAGATACCAGCGGCGGCCGGTCGAGACGAGCCGGTACGGCTCGCAGTGGCGCCGTGAGTCCGTGCCGTCGCCGGAACGGTAGGCGAAGCGCAGCCGCTCCCGACCCGCCACCGCCGAGGCCATCACGGTCAACGTCTCGGGTGCGACGGTCGCCCCGTCGCCGCTGGTCAGGGGAGTGGTGGCGGCCTGCAACGTGGAGACCCGGTGACGCAACCGCGACGGCAGCACCTGTTCGAGCTTGGCGAGCGCCCGTACGGACGCCTCGTCCACCCCCTCCACCGCGTGCCCGGCCCCGGCCCGCAACCCCACCGCGATCGCCACGGCCTCCTCGTCGTCCAGCACGAGCGGGGGCATCGCCTTCCCCGCCACCAGCCGGTACCCGCCCTCGGCCCCCATGGTCGCCTGCACCGGATACCCCAGCTCCCGCAGCCGGTCGATGTCCCGCCGGACCGTACGACGCGACACCCCGAGCCGCCCGGCGAGTTCCCCACCGGGCCACTCACGGGGCGTCTGGAGGAGGGAGAGGAGTTGGAGGAGCCTGCCGGGGGTGTCGGTGGTCATGAGAGCCCCTCTCCGGCCGATGGTTTCCCTGGTGTCGTCATGACCCGAGCATGCCGGAGAAGTAGGACACGATCTGGCCTACTGGACCTCTACTTTCCACGCATGACCTCGACAACGAGCGCCCTTCAGGGGCGCGGGGCTGTTACATCTGCGACTCCGTCGCGTGGGCGCGACCAGCCACGGACGAACGTCGGCGACCCGACGACAGAAGCCCGAACGGCGCTCGACGCGTCCCCCGGCGGAGCCGACCGCCGCCGCTGGACAGCCCTCGCCATCGTCATGACGGCCGCCTTCATGGACCTGGTCGACGTCACCATCGTCAACATCGCGATCCCCTCCATCCAGCGAAGCGAACACGCCACGTTCAGCCAGATCCAGTGGATCACCGCCGGCTACGCCCTCGCCTTCGCCGCGGGCCTCGTCACCGGTGGCCGCCTCGGCGACATCCACGGCCGCAGGCGGATCTTCCTCCTCGGGATCGGCGGCTTCACGCTCGCCTCCGCGCTGTGCGGCCTCGCCGCGAACCCGGAGATGCTGGTGGCGGCGAGGATCGCGCAGGGCGCGACCGCCGCGCTGATGGTGCCGCAGGTGCTGTCGATCGTGCACGCGACCTTCCCGGCGCACGAACGCGGCAAGGTGTTCGGCCTGTTCGGGGCGATCGTGGGCCTCGGCGCGGTCTCCGGCCCGCTGCTCGGCGCCCTGCTCATCGAGTGGAACCCGCTCGGCCTCGAATGGCGGGCGATCTTCCTGATCAACCTGCCGGTCGGCGTCGCGGGCCTGATCCTGGGCCGCCGTTTCATCACCGAGTCCAAGGCCCCGCAGGCACTGAAGCTGGACCTCGTGGGCGTCGCCCTCGTCACCGCCGGCCTGCTGATGCTGCTCTACCCGCTCACCCGGGGCCGGGAGCTGGACTGGCCGCTGTGGGGGTACGTCTCGATGGCCGGCTCGCTGGCCGTGCTCGTGGCGCTGGTGGCGTACGAGCGGCGCAAGACCGCGCGTGACGGGTCGCCGCTCATCGAACTGTCGCTGTTCAGGGTGAAGAGCTTCGCTGCGGGCATCGCCGTGCAGACCGTCTTCGGCGTCGCCCTCGGTGTCTTCTTCCTCGTCTGGACGCTCTATCTCCAGACCGGCCTCGGCTGGAGCGTCCTGCGGGCCGGCCTCACCGGCATCCCGTTCTCCCTCGCCGTGTCGGTCGCGGCCGGGGTCTCGGTCCAGAAGCTCGTCCCGCGCTTCGGCCGCAAGGTCCTCCAGACGGGCGCGCTGCTGATGGCGGCCGGGGTGCTGCTGTACCTGGCGGAGTCCGAACGGTACGGCCTCGCCATCACCCCCTGGCAGATGGCGCTCCCGCTGGTCGTGATGGGCGCGGGCATGGGTCTCGTCGTCGCCCCGCTGACCGACGCGATCCTCTCCGGAGTGCCGCGAGAGCACGCCGGGTCCGCGTCCGGGCTGATCAGCACCGTCCAGCAGATGGGCAATGCGCTGGGCCTCGGCCTGGTCGCCGTCGTCTTCTTCGGCGTCATGGACGACCACCTCGCCTCGGCCGAGATCGGCCCCGCCTTCGTGGACGCCTTCGAGTACGCGCTCGGCTGGGTGGCCGCCGTCCTGGTCGCGATCTTCCTGCTGATGTTCGCCCTGCCGGGGCGAGCCGCCCCGGTGCCCGGTGAGCCGACGTCCCCGGAGCCCGACGAGTCGACGTCCGCGGAGCCCGACGAGCCGGTGTACGCAGAAACCGACGAGCCGGTGTACGCCGGGGCCGGTGAGCAGGCGTCGGCACGGGCCGGTGAGCCGGTGCGCTGACCGGCGGTGAACCGGTGCGCCGGCGGCGGCGAGAGGTGGGGTCCGGCACCTGGGAAGGTGCCGGACCCCACCTCTCGCCGTACGCCCGGGCATGCCCGTCCATGTCTGAGTCACGCCCGAACCTGTTTACTTTCTGGAAATCCGGGCGTAGCCTCCGATC
The DNA here is from genome assembly GCF_036346855.1 of Streptomyces europaeiscabiei. Classification (NCBI taxonomy): domain Bacteria; kingdom Bacillati; phylum Actinomycetota; class Actinomycetes; order Kitasatosporales; family Streptomycetaceae; genus Streptomyces; species Streptomyces europaeiscabiei. The sequence continues at coordinate 4,432,407 of NZ_CP107841.1, read as the reverse complement.
GAAACCACAGAATCGGGCATCGGTCGGAGGGGAACGGACATGTACGCACCGGAGCGGCAGCAGGAGATCCTCCGGCTCGCGCGTGACGGCGGCCGGGTGGACGTGGTGTCGCTGGCGGAGGAGTTCCAGGTCACGGCGGAGACCATCCGCCGGGATCTGAAGGCCCTCGACCGCGCCGGCCTCGTCCAGCGGGTGCACGGCGGCGCGATCCCCGCCGGCCGCCTGGACTTCGAGCCCGACCTCGCCGAGCGTGAGGGCACCGCGGCCGACGAGAAGGACCGCATCGCGCAGGCCGCCCTCGCCGAACTGCCGAGCGACGGCACGGTCGTCCTCGACGCCGGTACGACGATCGCGCGCCTCGCCGCCGTCATCCCGCTGGAGGCCGCGCTCACCGCGGTCACGCACAGCCTGCCGATCGCGGCCCGCCTCGCCGACCACCCGGGCATCCAGCTCCACCTGGTCGGCGGCCGTGTCCGCCACCGCACGCGCGCCGCCGTGGACGCCTGGGCGCTCAGGGCCTACGGAGAGATCCGCGCCGACGTCCTCTTCGTGGCGGCCAACGGTTTCTCCGTCGACCACGGTCTGACCACCCCCGACCTCGCCGAGGCCGCCGTGAAGCGGGCGGCGGTGGCCGCCGCCCGGCGCGTGGTGCTGCTCGCCGACTCCTCCAAGCACGGCCAGGAGCACTTCGCCCGCTTCGGCGACCTGAGCGACGTGGATCTGCTGATCACCGACGGCGGACTGAGTCCCGAAGACGCCCTCGCCATCGAACGCAAGGGCACCGAAGTGCTGCGCGTCCCGGGCACGACACCCGTCAACGGCTCCGCCGCGGCCCGGTCCAACGGCCGGAAAGACCGCTCATGATCCTCACCGTCACACCGAACCCGTCCCTCGACCGCACCTACGAGGTCCCCTCCCTCGACCGCGGTGAGGTCATCCGGGCCACCGGCGAACGCATGGACCCGGGCGGCAAGGGCGTCAACGTATCCCGGGCGGTCGCCGCGGCCGGCCGGCGCACCGTGGCCGTACTGCCGCTCGGCGGAGCGCCGGGCGCGCTGGTCGCGGACCTCCTCGACGCGCAGGGCATCGAGGTCGCGCGGGTGCCGGTGGCCGGGGCGACCCGCTCCAACATCGCCCTCGCCGAGGCCGACGGCGTCCTGACGAAGATCAACGCACCCGGCCCCGAACTGACGGCCGCCGAGCAGGAACTCCTCCTGGAGACCGTCCGTGCCCAGTCCGCCGACGCTTCCTGGATCGCCTGCTGCGGCAGCCTCCCGCGCGGCCTCGCCCCGTCCTGGTACGCCGAACTCGTCGCCCGCGCGCACGCCGCCGGCGTCCGCATCGCCCTGGACACCTCCGGCCCGGCCCTGCTCGCCGCCCTCCGCGAACGCCCGGACGTCGTCAAACCCAACGCCGAGGAACTCGCCGAAGCCGTGGGCCGCCCCCTCGCCACCGTCGGCGACGCCGTCAAGGCCGCGGAGGAGCTCCGCGAGATGGGCGCCGACGCGGTGCTGGCCAGCCTCGGCGCCGACGGGCAGCTCCTCGTCGACGCCTCGGGCGCCTGGTTCGGCACCGCCCGCGTCGACGCCGTCCGCAGCAACGTCGGCGCCGGCGACTCCTCCCTCGCCGGCTTCCTCATCGCCGGCGGCCACGGCCCCGAAGCCCTCGCGTCCGCCGTCGCCCACGGCGCCGCCGCCGTCCAACTCCCGGGAAGCGTCATGCCGACCCCGTCCGACCTGGACCCGGCCGCGGTCACGGTGACGGCGGAGATACCGGCGGACCTGGTCCTGAGGGAGCCGGTGTCATGAGCGGAAGACCGCGAACGAACCTGCGTTCTTCCTTACCCGCCCTCCCGCACCTGTCCTTCCCCCGGTCGGCCCCCGTGGCCCACGCCCCCCACACCTCCGTCCCCACCCCCGCCCGCCACATCCCCCGGGCGATACGCGTGCGAAGGAGCCCGCGATGAGCGAGATGATCACCGCGGACCTGGTCGACCTCGACCTGTCCGCCGATACGAAGGAAGCGGCGGCGCGTGCCCTCGCCGAGCGCATGGTGGCGAAGGGCCGGGTCACCGACCTGGACGGCTTCCTCGCCGACGTGGCCGCCCGTGAGGCGCAGATGCCGACCGGCCTCGACGGCGGCATCGGCATCCCGCACTGCCGCAGCGAGCACGTCACCGAGCCGACCCTCGCCTTCGGCCGCAGCGCGGCCGGCGTCGACTTCGGCGCGCCCGACGGCCCCGCCGACCTGATCTTCCTGATCGCCGCCCCGGCGGGCGCGGACGACGCCCACCTCACGATCCTGTCCTCCCTCGCCCGCCAGCTGATGAACACCGAGTTCACGGACGCGCTCCGCGCCGTGGACGACGCGGCCCGCGCCGCCGCGCTCATCCGGGGCGACGAGACGGCACAGCCCACCGAGACCACCTCGGGCACCGAAGACTCCGCGGCGGCGTCGGGCGGAACGGCCTCCCCCGACGCCGCCGCGGTCAGCACGACCCCGGCGCCGACCGTCCCCGAAGAGGCCGCCCCCGTCGAGGCCGCCCCCGTCGAGGCCCGCCCCTTCCGTATCGTCGCCGTCACCTCCTGCCCCACCGGCATCGCGCACACCTACATGGCCGCCGAGTCGCTGGAGAACGCGGGCCGGGACGCCGGTGACGTCGAGATCGTCGTCGAGACGCAGGGCTCGGCCGGGTTCTCCCGTCTCGACCCGGCGGTCATCGCCGCCGCCGACGGTGTGATCTTCGCCCACGACGTGCCCGTACGGGAGAAGGACCGCTTCGCCGGCAAGCCCACCGTCGACGTCGGCGTGAAAGCGGGCATCAGCCGCCCCGCCGCACTGATCGCCGAGGTCCGCGGCAAGGCCGAGCGCGGCGAGGTCACCGCCGCCGCGCGCCCCGGCACCCCTGTCGACCGGGCGGGCGAGCCCGGCGAGGGCTACGGCACCAAGCTGCGCAAGTGGCTGATGTCAGGCGTGAGCTACATGGTCCCGTTCGTCGCGGCGGGCGGTCTCCTCATCGCCCTCGGCTTCGCGATCGGCGGCTGGGAGATCAACCAGGCCAAGCCGGTCACCGAGCACTTCGACTGGCTCCAGGTCGACAGCTGGGCGGCCCTGCTGTTCCAGATCGGTGACGTCGCCTTCGGCTTCCTGATCCCCGTCCTCGCCGGTTACATCGCGTACGGCATGGCGGACCGGCCGGGTCTCGTCCCCGGCTTCGTCGGCGGCATGATCGCCGCCAACATCAACGCGGGTTTCCTCGGTGGCCTGGCCGCCGGTCTGATCGCCGGTGGGGTCGTCCTCGGTATCCAGCGGATCAAGATCCCGCCGGTGATGCGCGGCATCATGCCGGTGGTGGTGATCCCGCTCATCTCGTCGATGATCGTCGGCTTCCTGATGCTGGTGGTGATCGGCAAGCCCATCGCCGAGGCGCAGAAGGGCATGACGGACTGGCTGAGCGGCCTCTCCGGCAGCAACGCGATCCTGCTCGGTGTCCTGCTCGGCCTGATGATGTGCTTCGACCTGGGCGGCCCCGTCAACAAGGTCGCCTACGCCTTCGCCACCGCCGGTATCGCCGTGCAGGACCCCAGCGACTCCGCGATGAAGATCATGGCGGCTGTCATGGCGGCCGGCATGGTCCCGCCGCTGGGCATGGCCCTCGCGACCACGATCCGCAAGAAGCTGTTCACCACCACCGAGCGCGAGAACGGCAAGGCGGCCTGGGTGCTCGGTGCCTCGTTCATCTCCGAGGGCGCGATCCCGTTCGCGGCGGCCGACCCGCTGCGCGTGATCCCGGCCTCCATGGCGGGCGGCGCGGTCACCGGCGCGCTGGCCATGGCCTTCGGCTCGACCCTGCGCGCCCCGCACGGCGGTATCTGGGTCACCCCGCTGATCGGCAGGCCGTTCCTCTACCTGCTGGCCGTCGCGGTCGGTACGGCGGTCACGGCCGGCCTGGTCATCCTCCTGAAGGGCATGCGCAAGGCCCCGGCGGGCACGACGCCCGAGTCCGCTCCCGCGGCCGCCGACGCGCAGACGAAGGAGCCGGTCGCGGCCTGAACCCGTGACCGTGCGTACGGCCGAGGCCCCCTCCGCGTGGGAGGGGGCCGCGGTCGTACGTGTTTCCCGGCCGGGGAGGGCCTCGGCCATGCGCGTTCCCCGGCCGGGGAGGGCCGCGGTCGTACGCGTTCCCCGGCCGGGAGGAGACAGGGGCCGGACCGAGGTGAGCGAGACGCCCCGTGCGTCCCTTTGAAGCCTTTACAACCGGTGTGACGTGTAAGCCGTACCTGCGAGATACGTCACGGTCCGGGCTCAAAGTCCCATCGGGTGGTGTCTACTGGACGGCATGCCTGAGCACGTGTCGATCCTCCACCCGTTGGGCGTGGCCGCCCTCGTCCTCGCGGCGGTCGTCTGGGTCGCCGTGCTCGTCCGCGTCCTGCGCCGTGACCACGAGGTCCACCGCGGCCGCTTCGCCGACCGGGCCCGCAGGCGCGGGCAGCGTCTGCGGGGCCTGCCCCATCAGCTCCGCAGGGGCCCGCACGTGGAGCACGTGGAGCTGACCCCGGCGGAGCAGGACGCCTTCGCGTTCCTGGCCCGACAGTTCAGCGACGACCGCATGGCCTGAGCCCCTCCGCCCGCAGGCCCGCAGGCCCGCAGGCCCGCAAGGTCCGAGAGGTCTAGCCGAGGGTCCCCGCCCGCCGCTCCATCGCGTCTCGGGCCGCGTCCTCCGACGCGTACACCTCGCACATGTGGCGCCCGTCAGGCGTGGCCGTGTGTTCGACCTCCCAGAGGGAGACCTCCTGCCCGTCCGCGAGCAGGAACGCGTGTTCGTAGAGCGAGAAGCTCAAGCCCGGCCGGCCGTGCCGGGCGGGACGGTGCGGGCGGCCGAAGGCCTGGGTGATCTCGTGCGCGAACGCGGTCCGCAGCAGCAGCGTGGCCAGCTCGTCCCCGGGCGGGTCCGGGTTCTCCGCGCGCCGCAGCAGCCGGCGGGCGTGGTCCGCCGAGTCGTCCAGCGCGTACTCGTGGCGCGGCTCGGGGAACGCCGCCAGTTCCACCATGGTGGGCAACTCGAAGTCGGGGGCGTCCGGCGGCAGCGGCAGGCGCGCGGTGGCGGCCCGCAGCTCCTCCTCGTCCGTGTACACCTCGTGCTGGGTGTCGCTGCCGGGCACCGTGTTGTGCACCAGCTCCCACATGGTGACGGCCGAACCGTCGGCGAGCAGCCAGGTGTGCCGGTACGTCGCCCGGTGCAGCCCCGAACTGTAGTGCGCGGAGTGCAGCGAGCTGTCGTGCGCGAGGGCGCAGTCGAGCTGTCGTATCGTCTCGTCGGGCAGTTCGAAGGAGTTCAGGGCGCGGCCGAGGAGCCGCGCGAGGTGCTCCTCAGGAGACTCGGGCGACTCGGGTGGCTCGTACGCTGCCGTCTCGTACGGAACGCTCAAGGTTTCTCCCGGCGTTGCTGCATGTCACCTTGTGGGTGCATACCGTAGCCCCTCGGTCGGACATCATGTCCGGGAACCGAGAAAACGTACGTGGATAGAACGCCGGAGCCGCGCGGTTCGTTCCCGCGCGGCCCGACGAACTCCCAGAACAGAGGGGTCAGATGGCGTCTCCCGCCGTCCACTCGCTCCACGACATGTTCCAGCCGTTGAGGCCGTTGTCCGGCGAGACCGTCTTGTCGGGGGAGTTCTTGACGATCACCACGTCGCCGATCAGCGAGTTGTCGAAGAACCACTTGCCGACCGTGTCGCCGTTCGCCCCCTGGGCGTCCGCGAGGCCGACGCAGCCGTGGCTGGTGCCCTGCCGACCGAAGGGCGGGTTGGACCTGTTGTACCAGTAGTTGCCGTGGATGAAGGTGCCCGATGTGGTCAGCCGCATCGCGTTCGGCACGTCCGCGATGTCGTACTCACCGCCGAAGCCCACCGTCGACCCGTTCATCCGCGTCTGCCGGAACTTCTCCGAGATCACCATCTGGCCGTTGTACGTCGGGTTCGCCGCGGCGCCCGCCGAGATCGGCACGGTCTTGAGTGTCTTCCCGTCCCGTTCGACCGTCATGGTCTGCGTGTTCACGTCGACCGTGGAGACCTGCGAGCGCCCGACCGTGAAGGTGACCGTCTTGTCCTGCACGCCGTAGAGGCCGTTCGCGCCCTCCACGCCGTCCAGGTCCAGCTTCATCGTGACCTTGGACCCGGCCTTCCAGTACTCCTCGGGCCGGAAGTCGAGACGCTGCGCCCCGAACCAGTGCCCGACCACCTCCTGCCCGCTGCTCGACGTCACCTTGATGTGCGACTGCACGGCCTTCTTGTCCGTGATCGCCTTGTCGAAGGTGAACGACACCGGCATCCCGACCCCGACCGTGGTGCCGTTGTCCGGTGTGTACGTCCCGATGAAGCTGTTGGCCGTCGACACGGTCGTGAAGATGGAGTTGGCGGCCGACGTCTTCCCGGCGGCGCTCTTCGCGGTCGCGGAGATCCGGTACTTCGTGCCGCGCTCCAACTGCTCCTTCGGCTTCCAGGACCGCCCGTCCGCCGCTATCTCGCCCGCCACCACCGCGCCGCCCTCGGCGACGGTCATCTCCACCTCGGTCAGCTTGCCGCCGCTGACCTTCACGCCGGTCGCGTTGATGGAAGCGCCCGTCGAACCGTCCTTCGCCGAGATCGTGATCCGCGCGTCCGCGTCCCCGGCCGAAGTCCCCTTGCCGCCACTCTCGTTGTCGGCCTGGGCGTCCCCGCCACAGCCGGTGAGGGTCAGCGCACCGACCACCAGCACGGCACAGGTCCCCAGTGCCCGCCGTACAGCAATCTTCGGCCTCGTCACGATCTGCTCCAGCTTCTTCGCGTCAACGGCGATCCACGTGATCCGCTCGGTACGTGAAGAAGGAGCGAGCAGCGGCCGGGCGGGTTCCCCCTGACTCCCGCCTGAGGGCATCACGTGACAGAACCGGGACAATCGCCCCCGGCGACAGCGGCTGGAACCAGCGGACCTCAGACCCCCCTCATCCCCCTCATCCCCCTCATCCTCATCCCCGTCGTCCCTCTCCGTACAACTCCTCGTACGACGGCCACACTCCACCGGGCCCGTCCACCGACTCGGCCGCCCGCACCGCCCGTACGATCGCCCGGGTCACCAAGTCCGCCCCTGCCGCGAGGAGTTCGTTCAGAGCGAGGAGGCCGGCCCGGGGCGGCAGCGGCCGGGCACCCGTCGCCAGGGCGAACACCGTGTCGCCGTCGTTGAGCAGATGCACGGGGCGTACGGCGCGGGCGATGCCGTCGTGTGCCGTGCCCGCCAGCTTCTGGGCCTGGGCGCGGGTCAGGTCGGCGTCGGTGGCGACCACGGCCAGCGTGGTGTTCAGCGGGGGAGGGGGACTCTTCGCGGCGGCCTCGGCGACCCTGCGGCGTGCGTTCTCGTGGACCTCGGGCGCCGGATACGCCGCACGTCCCTGGAACAACTCCCCGTACAGCACCCCCGTCTCCGGATCCGTCACCGATCCCGCCGCGTTGGCGACCACCAGTGCGGCCACCGTGATCCCCGAGTCCAGCACGGTGCTCGCGGTGCCGATGCCGCCCTTGAGCAGCCCGACCGTCGCCCCCGTCCCGGCACCCACGCACCCCTCCGCCACCGGAGAGCCGGGCCCGCTCGCGGCGGCTGCCTCGACCGCCGCCCGGCCGGTGGCCGCGTCCGGTCTGGCCCTGAACTCCCCGCCCCGCCCCAGGTCGAAGACACAGGCGGCCGGCACGACCGGCACCACGTGCGCCGGGTCGGGCCCCACCCGCACACCGCGTCCGCGCTCCTCCAGCCAGGCCATCACTCCCGACGCGGCGTCCAGCCCGTACGCGCTGCCGCCGGTCAGGACCACCGCCTCGACCTTCTGCACCAGGTTGCGCGGGTCGAGCGCGTCCGTCTCCTTGGTGCCCGGCCCACCCCCGCGGACGTCCACGGCCGCGACCGCGCCGCCCTCCGGAGCCAGCACGACCGTGGTACCGGTGAGCCAGCCCCCGCCGACCCGGGTGGCGTGGCCGACCAACAGGCCGGGAACATCGGTCAGCGCGTCAACTGTCATGGACGTCATGAGTGCTGTGGGCCTCTCGTGTCTCGCGGGCCGGGTGGGCCTGGCGGGTCTCTTCGGCGTCGTGGGTGCTGTGGGCGCGGGCGGTGAACACCACCCCGACCGTGACCGTCACGGCCGCCACGACGCCCGCGGCCAGGACTGCCCAGTGCCCCAGGAACGTGCACACGATCACGGCCAGCGCGGAGAGCGGCAGGACGGTCTGCTGGGCCGTGCCCACCTTGTGGTGACGGGCGTGCAGCGCCCACACGGAGAGGAGATACAGCGCCGTCGGCAGGGTCACCGCGGCCGACGCGGCGAGCGTGGAGATGTGCGCCTTGTGCACCGCCTGCTCCACCGCGACCTCCAGTCCGGCGCCGATCGCGGCCGCCGAGGCGAAGATCAGGTAGTGGCCGTAACCCCACAGGAAGCTCTCCTTGTTGGAGCGCAGATGACCGTGGATGGGAACGGCGAAGTAGACCCACCACGCCGAGAACACGATCAGCAGCCCGCCCACCGCGATGGGCAGCAGCTCGCCCAGCGCGTCGTCGTCGTCCACCGCCGACTTCACGGCGACCGTCGCCGCCAGGAGCGTCTCGCCGAGCACGATGATGGTGAACAGGCCGTACCGCTCGGCGATGTGATGCGGATGCCAGGGCGTCTGGAAGCCCTTCTCCGCGTACACCGGGACGCACAGTTCGGCGATCGCCATCACCAGGAACAGCCACGGCCTGGCCGGTTCCGGCACGATCAGCAGCCCCAGCCAGCCGACCTGGCACAGCGCCACGCCGCCCGCGTACCGCAGTGCCGTGACCCGCTCGGCGCCCGTGGCGCTTCGCCCGGCCCGCAGCCACTGCGCGGTCATCGCCAGCCGCATGATCACATAGCCGAGGACGACCAACAGCCAGTCGTGGTCCTCGAAGGCCCGGGTGACCCCGGCGGCGAGGACCAGCACACCGGCGATCTGGAGGAGGGTCACCAGTCGGTACGGCACGTCGTCGTTGTCGTACGCCGAGGCGAACCAGGTGAAGTTCATCCAGGCCCACCAGATCGCGAAGAAGATCATCGCGTAGTTCACGATGCCCTCGGCGGCGTGCGCCTCCGCGACGGCGTGCACCAGTTGGATGCCCGCCTGGGCGACGGCCACGACGAAGCACAGGTCGAAGAAGAGCTCCAGCGGTGAGGCGACCCGATGTTCCTCCTCACGCCCCCGCGCGACCAGCCTGCGCACCGGAGCCCGGCCGACGCCGGGAGAGGAGGCGGAAGCCGAGGCAGTTCCGGAACCTGGGGCCGGTTCCGGAACCGAGGGGGTCGATGGCGTGGAACTGGGCGTCATGCGGCCAAGCACACCAGAAAAGCCGGTGGAATTCCCGCTCGGGTGTTCACCAGTTCCTGGGTGGACCGAGGGAGTGCGCGGACGGGCCCGGTGAACGTGTGGGCGAGCCGGGGCTGGGGCTGCGACCGGCCGCCGTTCGTGCTCGGGGCCGTACCCTGGAGGCATGAGTACCGCTCCCGCCCCCGAACCGCGTGACCCCAAGGCCGCGCTCGTCTTCGACGACCCGCTCAGCCGGCCGTCGTCCGACGACACGGACCACGGGTGGGGCGAGCGGCCCGGCGACGGCGGCGACAGCGTGGCCGACCTGAAGCGCTTCCTCGACGAGAAGCCGCCCCACCACATCTGACACCGTCCGCCAAGGGCCTCCGGTGCCGCTAATCGCGGTCGTGGCCCGAGCCGCGCTGGGCCACCAGGGCGTCGCGGATCTCCTTGAGCACCTCCAGCTCGCTCACCTCGATGACCTCCTGCATGCCCTCCTTCGCCTTCCGGCGGGCCTCCTGACGGGCCAGGTACTTGGCCATGGGGAGCACCATCAGGAAGTAGACGACGGCCGCGGTGATCACGAAGCTGAGCGTGGCGCCCAGCACCGAGCCCCACGCGATCTGGATACCGCTGGTCACCGTGCCGTCGTCGGCCACCTCGCAGGGTTTCTCCACGCAGCTGACATAACTGTCGAGATTCTTGGTGCCGATCGCCCCCACCAACGGGTTGATGAGTCCCTTCACCACCGAGTTGACGATGTTGGTGAATGCCGCGCCGATGACCACGGCGACGGCCAGGTCGATGACGTTCCCCCGCATCAGGAAGGCCTTGAAGCCCTCCCAGACGCTCGGCTTCTTCTTCTCGCTCACCACGAGGCCTCTCTGCGCTGATTGTGGAACAAATGACTCCGCAACCTACGTCAGGGCCGGGCCGGGGTGTCCAATGGGGTCCCTCCATCGTGGGACTTGACGGGTGGGGGCCGGCTTTCGCAGGACCAGTACCCGCGCCGGGGCTCGCGGTCACCACAGCGTCACCGCCAGGCGGGACGTGGCTCCCGCGCCGGCCAGCCGGGCCGCGGTGCGGCGGGGCACGGTCAGGACGACCAGGGCTCCGCTCTCGGTGGCACTGGCGGTCGGCACCTTGGACACGCGGGCGCCGCGTGCGACGACCCGTGCGGCGCCGGCGCCCGTCGCGGACTCCTCGGCCGCGATCACGTCGACGCGGTCGCCGGGGCGCAGCAGCCGTACCGTGGCGCCGTCGGCGATCCGGACCGGCGCGGTCACCGTCTCGACAGTGGTGGGGCGTTCGGGGACCGGGTCGGCCACGGGGTGGCCCCTGACCCGTCCGGCTTCCCTCGGCCCCGCTCCCGTCGCCAACAGGGCGGCGGCGGTCACCGCCAGGCCGGCGGCCATCGCTCGCCTTCGGCAGCGGGCGAGGCGGCGGAGCCGGTGTGCGCCGCCGCGTACCCGTAGCGGGGCGAAGTGCGGGACCTCGCAGGTGGGAGGCGCGTCGGTGCCGGGTGGGCCGGCGGCCCAGGAGGGAAGACGCGCGGATGCGGGCGTGGACGAGTACGGCGACGTGAACGAGCGCGCGGACGTGGACGTCGGCGTGGACAAGTACGAAGGAGAGGACGAGGGAAAGGCCGAGGGCGAGGGAAAGGCCGAGGACGAGGGAGAGGCCGAGGGCGAGGGAGAGGGCGAGCGACGGGACATGGGGCCACCACCTGCTGTGTGAGATCGGCTTGCGGTCCCACGATGAGGCTTCGCGGCGGAGCCCGCTGAGGCCTGTGGACTACCCGCCGACTGTGGAAAACCCCACCACCCGAACGAGGAGTTCCGCCCCGGCTGCTCCCTCACCCCCGCACCGGACGGGCCGACGGGGCCGCACCGTCAGGGCAGTTCGAACCCCGGGTCCATCCCACCCAGTGCCTTTGTGCACAGGCAGTCGCGGCTGTCGTTCGGCGGGAGGGCGGCGACCGCGTCGAAGAGAACCCCGCGCAACCGGTCGACGTTCGAGGCGAAGACCTGGAGGACCTCCTCGTGGGAGACGCCCTCGCCGGTCTCGGCGCCGGCGTCGAGGTCGGTGACGAGGGTCAGGGAGCTGTAGCAGAGCTCCAGTTCGCGGGCGAGGATCGCCTCGGGATGGCCGGTCATGCCGACCACGGACCAGCCCTGGGCCTGGTGCCACAGGGACTCGGCGCGGGTGGAGAAGCGGGGGCCCTCGATCACGACCAGGGTGCCGCCGTCCACCGGTTCCCAGTCGCGCCCGCGCGCCGCTTCGAGGGCGGCCTTGCGGCCGACGGGGCAGTAGGGGTCGGCGAGCGAGACATGGACGACGTTGGGGATGGTGCCGCCGGGCAGCGGCAGGCCGTCGAAGTAGGTCTGGGCGCGGGACTTCGTGCGGTCCACCAGCTGGTCCGGGACAAGGAGCGTGCCCGGTCCGTACTCCGGCCGCAGACCGCCCACCGCGCACGGGCCGAGCACCTGGCGCGCCCCGACGGAACGCAGGGCCCACAGGTTGGCCCGGTAGTTGATGCGGTGCGGCGGCAGATGGTGGCCGCGGCCGTGGCGCGGGAGGAAGGCGACCCGGCGGTCGGCGATCTTGCCGAGGAAGAGGGAGTCGCTGGGCGGCCCGTAGGGGGTGTCGACCTGTATCTCGGTCACGTCGTCGAGGAACGAGTAGAAGCCCGACCCTCCGATGACGCCGATCTCCGCGAGGTCCGTCCCTGCCGTGCCGTCCGCCGTGCCCGCCCCGACCGCCGGCCCGACACCGTTCTCCATGTGCTCCGTGTTCGCCATGCCCGCACCCTAACCGGGCCGGGAGAGACGCCGAAGACCCCGCCGGTCGTCGTGCGACGGCGGGGTCCCGGACGGAGGCGCTATGCGGCCGAGGTGCTGCTGGTGGAGGAGGAGCCCGAGGACGACGACTTCGAGTCGGAGGACGACGAAGACGACGAAGACGACGAGGAGGACTTCGCGTCCGAGGACGACTTCGCTTCCGCCGAGGACTTCGACGTCGCCGGGGTGCTGCTCGACGAGGAGCCGCGGCTGTCGTTCCGGTAGAAACCGGAGCCCTTGAAGACGATGCCGACCGCGGAGAACACCTTCTTGAGGCGGCCGTTGCAGGCGGGGCACTCGGTCAGGGCGTCGTCGGTGAACTTCTGCACCGCTTCGAGGCCCTCACCGCATTCGGTGCACTGGTACTGGTACGTCGGCACTGGCTCTTCCTCCTGGCACTCTCACTCGATGAGTGCTAACGACGGTCCATACTGACCTATTCCCCCGGGATCAGTCCACTGTCACCGGCACTCGGTGACCGACGACACGCGCGACGGTACGGCTCCGGGGCCTGCCCACCAGCCGTGTACGCAGCGCCAACAGTGTCGCAAGAGCCAGTGCCGTACCGGCCGCGGGCACCAGGAATCCGGCGCCGGTCCACAGCCGGTCCTCCAGTTGTCCGGCGGCCGTGACGGCGGCCGCCTGGCCGAGCGCGACCGCGCCGGTCAGCCAGGTGAAGGCCTCGGTACGGGCACCGGACGGGACCAGGGAGTCGACCAGCGTGTAGCCGGTGATCAGGGCCGGGGCGATGCACATGCCGACCAGCAGGCCGAGCGTGGCGAGGACGAGCACGGAGTCGGCGGTCCACAGGGCGGAGGCCGCCAGCGCGAGGGCCGCGTAGCCGACGACCAGGCGCCGCTGAGGGCCCACCTTCCACGCGATCGCGCCGCAGACGATGCCGGAGAGCATGTTGCCGGCGGCGAAGACGCCGTACAGAACGCCGTTGAGACCGGGCTCGCCGATCGACTCGGAGAAGGCGGCCAGCGAGACCTGCATGCCGCCGAAGACGGAGCCGATGCCCAGGAAGGTGACGATCAGGACGCGTACCCCGGGGACGGACAGGGCGGAGACGTGCTCCACGCGCGCGTGCGCCATGGAGACGACCTTGGGCTGGGTGCCGCGCTGCGCGGCGAACAGCAGGCCGCCGATCAGTGTCAGCCCGGCCTCGGTGAGCAGGCCGGCGGCCGGGTGCACGGCGGTGCAGAGCGCGGTCGCGACCAGCGGGCCAAGCACGAAGGTCAGCTCGTCGGTGACGGACTCGAAGGCGGCGGCGGTGCTCATCAGGGGCGAGTTGCGGAGCTTGACGCCCCAGCGGGCCCGCACCATGGGGCCGATCTGCGGCACCGAGGCTCCCGTCGGCACGGCGGCGACGAACAGCGCCCACAAGGGGGCGTCCATCAGGGCCAGCGCCGTCAGGGAGAGGCCCGCCGCCCCGTGGACGAGGATGCCGGGGATCAGGACGGCCCGCTGACCGTGACGGTCGGCGAGACGGCCGCTGTAGGGCGCGAACACCGCCATGGAGACACCGGTGGCGGCGGCCACGGCGCCGGCCGCCCCGTACGAGCCGGTGGTGTGCTGGACCAGCAGCACGATGGAGATGGTCAGCATGGCGAACGGCTGACGTGCCGCGAAGCCGGGGAGAAGGAACGTCCACGCGCCGCGGGTGCGCAGCAGTTGCCCGTAGCCCGGGCGGGACGTCTTCGAGGTGTTCGAGGTGACCGTGGATGCCACGGCCGTGCCTTTCCGCCGCCTGGTAGCGCGCCCGTGCGGGGGGCGCCGAGAGCTGTCCTCTTGCGCTACTGCGGTAGATGCCGGAGCCCACTGCGAGGGGCGTCCCGACCGCCATACGGTCGCGCCAGCTCTGCGTCAGGCAGAGTTGGTCCGATCAAGTGCGCCTTCATCGTACAGGGGAGACTGGCGGGGTCACCTGTGAAAGCGAGCACCATGGACGGCCGTGCCTCCGATTCCGGAGGGCGTGAACAGCGTGAAACCTGTTCTTAACGACCCGCCCGGAGGCTCTCTACGCCCCGCCCCGGAGGCTCCCGGCGCCCCACCCCGGTGCCCGTCGGCGACCTGCCCCGGAGGCCCGGCGCCCCACCCCGGAGCCTGTCAGCGACCTGCCCCGGAGGCCCGGCGCCCCACCCCGGTGCCCGTCGGCGACCTGCCCCGGAGGCCCGGTGCCCCACCCCGGAGCCTGTCAGCGACCTGCCCCGGAGGCCCGGTGCCCCACCCCGGAGCCTGTCAGCGACCTGCCCCGCCCTTCCTGTTCCCCTTCCCGTTCCCCGTCCCCAGCCAGTCGGCCAGCTTGCCGCCCTGGCCGACGGCCCTGAGGCGGCGTTCGGCCTGGTCCCGGACGGGATCCGTGGCGACGACGAGCAGTTCGTCGCCGCGTCGCAGCACCGTGGTCGGCAGCGGCACGAAGGACTTGCCGTCACGGACGACGAGGGTGACGGCGGCGCCCGGGGGGAGCCGGAGCTCGTTGACCTCGACGCCGTGCATGCGGGACTTCTCGGGGATGGCGACGGACAGCAGGTGGCCGCGCAGCCGCTCCAGGGGCGCCGACTCGATGCCGAGGTCGGCGGCCTCGTCGCCGGAGCCGCCCAGGCGCAGCTTGCGGGCCAGCCAGGGCAGCGTCGGGCCCTGGACGAGGGTGTAGACGACGACGAGCACGAAGACGATGTTGAAGATCCGACGGCTGCCCTCGACGCCGCTCACCATGGGGATCGTCGCCAGGATGATGGGCACCGCGCCGCGCAGCCCGGCCCACGACAGCAGTGTCTGCTCACGCCACGGCACCCGGAACGGCGTCAGCGCGACGACGACGCTCAGCGGTCGCGCCACCATGGTCAGCACCAGGCCGATGACGAGTGCGGGCCAGATGTCGTCGGCCAGGTCGTGTGGGGTGACCAGCAGTCCGAGCAGGACGAACATGCCGATCTGGGCGATCCAGCCGACCCCCTCGGCGAAGCCGCGCGTGGCCGGCCAGTGGGGCAGCTTGGCGTTGCCGAGGACCATGGCGGCCAGGTAGACGGCGAGGAAGCCGCTGCCGTGGGCCAGCGCGCCGGCCGCGTAGGCGGCGACGGCGATGGCCATGACGGCGATCGGGTAGAGGCCGGAGGCGGGCAGCGCCACATGCCGCAGGCCCCAGGAACCCAGCCAGCCCACGGCGAGCCCGATGGCGGCGCCGATCGCCAGTTCCAGCGCTATCTCCCCGATGAGGGCGTACCAGTGTTCGACCGGACCGGCCATGGAGAGCGCGGCGACGAGGATGACCACCGGGGCGTCGTTGAAGCCGGACTCGGCCTCCAGGGTGCCCGTCACGCGCGCGGGGAGGGGGATCTTGCGCAGCACGGAGAAGACGGCCGCCGCGTCCGTGGAGGACACGACCGCGCCGATGATGAGTGACTGTCGCCACTCCAGCCCGATCAGATAGTGCGCACCCGCGGCCGTGACGCCGACGCTCACCGCGACTCCGACCAGCGCCAGTGAGCTGGCGGCCGGCAGGGCCGGCTTGATCTCCTTCCACTTCGTGCCGAGGCCGCCCTCCGCCAGGATCACGACGAGGGCCGCGTAGCCGATGACCTGGGTCAGTTCGGCGTTGTCGAAGTGGATGTCGCCGATGCCGTCCTGGCCCATGGCGATGCCGATGCCCAGGTAGACGAGCAGGCTGGGGAGCCCGCTGCGCGACGAGATCCGGACCGCGGCGACCGCGACCAACAGGACGAGCGAGCAGACGAGCAGGAGCTGGTTGAGGTCGTGGACAGTCAGAGGGCCGTACCTTTCTCGCCGAACCGCACGTGGTTCCGATGGGGGATGCCGAGCACTGGATGCGGGGCACACGCGCGTGTGGGCATGCGCAGCCGATCACGGAAACCGTGCGGTTGCGGTTACGTCAGTGCAAGTACTTCGTTACCTTACCTAACTCTTGACGATTTCTTGACGCTTGCGAGGGCAAGATCGAACGGCCGTCCGCGCCAGTTCCCGACTCCGCGTCAAGTCGTGTCGGGCCCTGCGCCTATGGTTGCTCCAGCGTTCAGTACAAAGCACAGCCCGACCTGCCGCTCGTGTTAGGACAGCAAGGACAGCGATGCCCACCGACAATCCCGCCTCCTCCGGCCAGCAGTCAGGCAAGTCCGGCAGGAAGAAGGGGCGCAAAGTCCGTCTTCTCCTGATCGTCCTGGTCCTGGCCATCATCGGTGGCGTCGGCTACGGGGCGTTCTGGTCCGTCTCCACCGTGCGCGCCTCCTTCCCCCAGACCAAGGGTTCGATATCCCTGGACGGTCTGTCGGGACCGGTCGACGTCAAGCGCGACGGCTATGGAATCCCGCAGATCTACGCCTCCTCCGACGAGGACCTGTTCATGGCGCAGGGCTACGTCCAGGCGCAGGACCGGTTCTACGAGATGGACGTGCGCCGCCACATGACGGCCGGCCGCCTCTCGGAGATGTTCGGCGAGGGGCAGGTGGAGAACGACGAGTTCCTGCGCACCCTCGGCTGGCACCGGATCGCCGAGGAGGAGTACAAGAAGACGCTCTCGGCCGAGACGAGGAAGTACCTCGACGCGTACGCCAAGGGGGTCAACGCCTACCTCGCGGGCAAGGACGGCGACGAGATCTCCCTGGAGTACGCGGCCCTCGGCTTCGCCAACGACTACAAGCCCGAGGAGTGGACCCCGGTCGACTCGGTCGCCTGGCTGAAGGCGATGGCGTGGGACCTGCGCGGCAACATGCAGGACGAGATCGACCGCGCCCTGATGACCAGCCGCCTCGGCCCCAAGCAGATCGCCGACCTGTACCCGCAGTACCCGTACGACCGCAACGAGACGATCGTGCAGGAGGGCGCGTACGACGAGCTCACCAAGACCTGGTCGGACGGGTCCGGGTCGACGCAGGGCGAGGGCGCCGGCCAGGGCACCGAGGGCTCCACGCAGGGCACGGGTGGCACGGGAACGGGCGTCGGCACTGCGGGGACCTCCACGGACTCCTCGGCCCTCCAGACCCAGCTGGGCGGCCTCTACAACGTCCTGGAGGACCTGCCCGAGGCCGTGGGTGTGAACGGCAACGGCATCGGCTCCAACTCCTGGGTCGTCTCCGGCGACCACACCATCACCGGCAAGCCGCTCCTCGCCAACGACCCGCACCTCTCGGCGACGCTGCCGTCGGTCTGGTACCAGATGGGCCTGCACTGCAAGGCCGTCTCCGCGAAGTGCCGGTACGACGTCTCCGGCTACACCTTCTCGGGCATGCCCGGCGTGGTCATCGGCCACAACGCCGACATCGCCTGGGGCATGACCAACTCCGGCGTCGACGTCACCGACCTCTACCTGGAGAAGCTCACCGGCGACGGCTACCAGTACGGCGACAAGGTCCTGCCGTTCGAGACCCGTGAGGAGACCATCGAGGTCGCCGGGGGCACGGCCAAGAAGATCGTCGTCCGCACCACCCAGGACAACAGCCCCCTGCTGTCCGACCGCAGCAGCGAACTCGTCCAGGTCGGCAAG
Source organism: Streptomyces europaeiscabiei (assembly GCF_036346855.1). Classification (NCBI taxonomy): domain Bacteria; kingdom Bacillati; phylum Actinomycetota; class Actinomycetes; order Kitasatosporales; family Streptomycetaceae; genus Streptomyces; species Streptomyces europaeiscabiei. Next base: position 4,414,720 of record NZ_CP107841.1, on the reverse strand, counting down.
AAGGCCACGGTCGGCCAGGACGCTCCCGACCGCGGTGACGGCTACGGCATCGCCCTGCGCTGGACCGCGCTCGACCCCGGCACCTCCATGGACGCCGTCTTCGCCATGAACAGGGCCAAGGACTGGGACGGCTTCCGCGAGGCCGCCGCCCTCTTCGACGTCCCCTCGCAGAACCTGATCTACGCCGACACCGAGGGCCACATCGGCTACCAGCTGCCCGGCAAGATCCCCACCCGGGGCAAGGGCGACGGCTCGGTGCCCGCGCCGGGCTGGGACACCAGGTACCGGTGGACCGGCTACATCGACCAGGACGAGCTGCCGTACGAGTACGACCCGGAGCGCGGCTACATCGTCACCGCGAACCAGGCCGTCGTCGACGACAAGTACCCGTACACCCTCACCAGGGACTGGGGCTACGGCACGCGCGCGCAGCGGATCACCAGCCTCATCGAGTCGAAGATCAAGGGTGGCGGCAAGATCTCCACCGACGACATGCGGCAGATGCAGATGGACAACAGCAGCGAGATCGCCAAGCTGCTGGTGCCGCTGCTGCTCAAGATCGACGTGGACGACAAGTACATCCGCGAGGCGCAGAAGCTCCTGGAGGGCTGGGACTACACCCAGGACGCCGACTCGGCGGCCGCCGCGTACTTCAACTCGGTCTGGCGCAACATCCTCAAGCTCGCCTTCGGCAACAAACTGCCCAAGGAACTGCGCGTCGAGGGCCAGTGCCTGTCGGTCGAGCCGGTCGACGCCACCGGGCCCGCCGACGAGGACCGGCGGGTGCGCGAGTGCGGCAGGCGCGACGCGGACCAGGCGCAGCCGGACGGCGGCGACCGCTGGTTCGAGGTGGTCCGCCGGATCATCGACGACGAGGACAACGACTGGTGGTCGACCCCGGCGACGCGCACCCAGAAAGCCGCCGACACCCGTGACGAGCTGTTCAAGCGGGCCATGCGGGACGCCCGTTGGGAGCTCACCGCCAAGCTCGGCAAGGACATCGACACCTGGAGCTGGGGCCGGCTGCACCGCCTGTTCCTGAAGAACCAGACCCTCGGTACCGAGGGCCCCGGGTTCCTCCAGTACATGCTCAACCGCGGCCCCTGGAAGCTCGGCGGCGGCGAGGCCACGGTCAACGCCACCGGCTGGAACGCGGCGGGCGGCTACGAGGTCGTCTGGGTGCCCTCGATGCGCATGGTGGTGAACCTCGGGGACCTCGACAAGTCCAAGTGGATCAACCTCACCGGCGCCTCCGGGCACGCGTACAACGCGCACTACACCGACCAGACCGACAAGTGGGTCAAGGGCGAGCTGCTGACGTGGTCGTTCTCCGACAAGGCGGTCGAGAGCACCACGAGCGACACGTTGCTGCTGAAACCGTGACGCCCGTCTGAACACGGAAAGCGGCCCCCACGCGTGCGTGGAGGCCGCTTTCGCGTCCGGTCACCGGAACCGTCGTACCCCCGACGGGGTCACCACCGCGTGCACCGGGCGGTCGTGCGGCTCCTCCGGGACGCGGTCCACGACCTCCGAGTCGTACAGGAGCACCACCAGGGCCGGGTCGGCGCCCGCGCGCTCCAGGCGGGCCAGGACGCGGTCGTACGAGCCGCCGCCCCGCCCCAGGCGCATCCCGCGCGCGTCGACCGCGAGGCCCGGCAGCAGGACGACGTCGGCGGTGGTCACGGCCTCCGTGCCGAGCCGCTCGCCGACGGGTTCCAGGAGCGCCATACGGCCGCCCCCGTGCCGCACGCGCGCGAGGGAGGCCTCTCCGTCGTAGGCACCCCAGTCGAGGTCGTTGTCGGGGAGCAGGGCCGGCAGCAGGACGCGCACGCCTCGGGCGCGGAGTGCGTCGAGGAGCGCGCGGGTGCCCGGCTCACTCCCTACGGAGACGTACGCCGCGACCGTGCGCGCCTGGGCCAGTTCGGCCAGATCGAGGGCCCGGCCCGCAAGGGCGCCCGTCGTTTTCCGGACGTCATCCGGCGTCAACCCATTCCTCACCAGGAGGAGCTCTCGTCGCAACATTCGCTTGGAAAGCTCCGGTTCAGGTCCCATCCGGCTCACAGATAGCTCCAGTATTCTTCGTAATCGGCTCATATGAGAACGAATTCATCGGAGCCACAGATTCCGCACAAAGACGCCGGATATGGTTCCGCCCATGAGTGAGGCGAACCCCAGGATCAGCAAGGCTGTCATCCCCGCCGCGGGTCTGGGAACCCGGTTCCTGCCGGCCACCAAAGCGACTCCCAAGGAGATGCTGCCGGTGGTGGACAAACCGGCGATCCAGTACGTGGTGGAGGAGGCCGCGTCGGCGGGCCTCGACGACGTCCTGATGATCACCGGCCGGAACAAGCGTCCCCTGGAGGACCACTTCGACCGCAACTACGAGCTGGAGTCCGCCCTCCAGAAGAAGGGCGACGCCCACCGGCTCGCCAAGGTCCAGGAGTCCAGCGACCTCGCGACCATGCACTACGTCCGCCAGGGCGACCCCAGGGGCCTCGGCCACGCCGTCCTGTGCGCCGCCCCGCACGTGGGCGACGAGCCCTTCGCGGTCCTCCTCGGCGACGACCTGATCGACCCCCGCGACCCGCTCCTGCAGCGCATGGTCGAGGTCCAGGAGCGCAGCGGCGGCAGCGTCATCGCCCTCATGGAGGTCGCACCGGAGCAGATCCACCTCTACGGGTGCGCGGCCGTCGAGGCCACGGAGGACGGCGACGTCGTCAAGGTCACGGGCATGGTCGAGAAGCCGGAGGCGGCCGACGCCCCGTCGAACTACGCGATCATCGGCCGCTACGTCCTCGCCCCGCAGATCTTCGACGTACTGCGCCGGACCGAGCCGGGCCGCGGCGGTGAGATCCAGCTCACCGACGCCCTCCAGCAGCTCGCGGCGGACGAGAAGGTCGGCGGCCCCGTGCACGGCGTCGTCTTCAAGGGACGCCGCTATGACACCGGTGACCGTGGCGACTACCTGCGTGCCATTGTCAGACTCGCATGCGAACGTGAAGACCTGGGCCCGGACTTCCGGACCTGGCTTCGCACTTACGTTGCCGAGGAGATGTAGCCACGTTGAGCACCGCCGCGACCCGCACCACCGGACCGGACCACCTCTGGTCGGTGACCGAGCACCTGGAGGACATCCTCGCCACCGTCCGCCCCCTGGAACCCATCGAGCTGCAACTCCTCGACGCCCAGGGCTGCGTCCTGGTCGAGGACGTCACGGTGCCGGTCTCGCTGCCGCCGTTCGACAACAGCTCGATGGACGGGTACGCGGTACGCGTCGCGGACGTCGCGGGCGCGAGCGAGGAGTTCCCGGCCGTGCTCACGGTGATCGGGGACGTGGCGGCGGGCCAGGCCGAGCAGCCCCACGTGGGCCCCGGCGAGGCCGCCCGCATCATGACCGGCGCCCCCCTGCCGCCCGGCGCGGAGGCTGTCGTCCCGGTGGAGTGGACCGACGGCGGCCTCGGCGAGGGACCCGTCTCGGGGATGCGCGCCCGCAGCGCGAACCCGGAGGGCGCCACCGGCCAGGTCGCCGTGCACCGCTCCGCCGAGGCACGCGCGCACGTGCGCGCCAAGGGCAGTGACGTGAAGGCCGGTGAACGCGCCCTGGCCGCGGGGACGATCCTCGGCCCGCCCCAGCTCGGGCTGCTGGCCGCCATCGGCCGCGCCTCGGTGCGCGTACGCCCGCGCCCGCGCGTGGTCGTGCTCTCCACCGGCAGCGAACTGATCCCGCCGGGCCAGACCCCGGCCACCGGCCAGATCTACGACTCCAACAGCTTCGCCCTTACCGCCGCCGCCCGGGACGCGGGCGCGATCGCCTACCGCGTCGGCGCCGTCGCCGACGACGCCGAGACCCTCCGCTCCACCATCGAGGACCAGCTCGTCCGCGCCGACATGGTCGTCACCACCGGCGGGGTCAGCGTGGGCGCGTACGACGTCGTCAAGGAGGCCCTGGAGTCCGTCGGGGACGAGGACGAGGAGGGCGCCGGCATCGACTTCCGCAAGCTCGCCATGCAGCCCGGCAAGCCCCAGGGCTTCGGCACCATCGGCCCCGACCACACCCCGCTGCTCGCCCTCCCCGGCAACCCGGTGTCGTCGTACGTCTCCTTCGAGATCTTCGTCCGGCCCGCCATCCGCACCCTGGCGGGCCTGACCGACGTGCACCGGCCGACGACCACGGCGACACTCCAGGCACCCAAGGCCCTGACCTCGCCCGCAGGACGCCGGCAGTACCTGCGCGGGACCTACGCCGACGGCGAGGTCACCCCCGTGGGGGGTGCCGGTTCGCACCTCGTGGCGGCCCTCGCGCACGCCGACGCGCTGATCGTGATCCCCGAGGGCACCGAGTCGGTCGAACCCGGTACGGAGGTCGAGGTCGTCCTGCTCGGCTGAACCGTCGGGGGTGGCGTACCGTGTCGCGCACAACGGACCGCGCGCCGCACCGCGACGGGCCCCGACCGGGAGCGCCACGCCACCATGAGTACGCCGCAGGACCGACTGACCCACATCGACGAGGCGGGCGCCGCCCGCATGGTCGACGTCTCCGGGAAGGACGTGACCGCGCGCACCGCCCGCGCCAGCGGCCGGGTCCTGGTCTCACCCACGGTGGTCGAACTGCTGCGTGGCGAGGGGGTGCCCAAGGGCGACGCCCTCGCCACCGCGCGCATCGCCGGGATCATGGGCGCCAAACGCACCCCCGACCTCATCCCGCTCTGTCATCCGCTGGCGGTGTCGGGCGTCAAGGTCGATCTGTCGGTCGCTGACGACGCCGTCGAGATTCTCGCCACCGTGAAGACCACGGACCGCACGGGCGTCGAGATGGAGGCCCTCACAGCGGTCTCCGTCGCCGCCCTCACCGTGATCGACATGGTCAAGGCGGTCGACAAGGGCGCCGTCATCACGGACGTCCGCGTCGAGGAGAAGACGGGCGGCAAGTCGGGCGACTGGAGCCGGGCATGAGGCCGGTGGAACCGCCGCTCGGGAGCGCCCTCACCGCGCCGTACGCCGCCCTGGTCGTGACCGCCTCCAACCGGGCCGCCGCCGGGGTCTACGAGGACCGGGGCGGGCCTCTGGTCGCCGACGGGCTCAGGGCGCTCGGCTTCGCCGTCGACGGCCCCCGGGTCGTGCCCGACGGCGACCCCGTGGAGGCCGCGCTGCGGGCCGGCGTCGACGCCGGATACGACGTGATCGTGACGACCGGCGGGACCGGCGTCTCGCCCACCGACCGCACCCCCGAGGCCACCCGCGCCGTCCTCGACCACGAGGTGCCCGGCATCCCCGAGGCGATCAGGGCGTACGGCCGGGACAAGGTGCCGACGGCGGCGCTCTCCCGGGGCCTCGCCGGAGTCGCGGGCCGGACACTGATCGTCAATCTGCCGGGCTCGACCGGCGGGGTACGGGACGGCCTGGCCGTACTGGAACCCCTGCTGACCCACGCCGTCGACCAGCTCCGCGGCGGGGACCACCCCAGACCCAGCCACGGGGGTGCGAGCTGAACAGCCCATCCTGGCCCGTGGTGCTGGTGGACGGCGAGGTCGTCCTCCGGCCCATAAAGATGCGTGACCAGCGCGTCTGGCGCGAGGTCAACCGGCGCAACCGGGACTGGCTGCGGCCCTGGGAGGCGACCATTCCGCCGCCCACGCCCAGCGGGCCCATCGCGCACCGGCCGACGTACCGTCAGATGGTCCGCCATCTGCGGGCGGAGGCGAACGCGGGCCGGATGCTGCCGTTCGTGATCGAGCACCAGGGGCGGCTGGTGGGGCAGTTGACCGTCGCCGGGATCACCTGGGGCTCCATGTGCTCCGGCCACGTCGGCTACTGGGTCGACGAGTCGGTCGCCGGGCGCGGGGTCATGCCGACGGCGGTCGCGCTCGCCGTGGACCACTGCTTCCGGACCGTCGGACTGCACCGCGTCGAGGTCTGCATTCGCCCCGAGAATCGGCCCAGCCGACGGGTTGTGGAGAAACTCGGATTCCGCGAGGAAGGCCTTCGTCCACGATATCTTCACATCGACGGAGCCTGGCGCGACCATCTCGTCTTCGCGCTCACCGCCGAAGAGGTCCCCGAAGGGCTGCTCGGCCGCTGGCAGCGGGAACGGGCGCGGAACGCGGGCTCCGACGTGGGCAAGCCCGGACAGCCCCAATAAATGAAATGTATGTTCGAAAAGCATGTCCGAGCGATGACCGAGTGGCGATCGGCTTGAACGAGTTGAGGCGTTCCCGGCACGTTAATTTCGCGCTCTCGGTGGCCTGCTGATCGGATCGGTCACAAAAAAAGCTCGAAATATCAGCCGGATCGTGCGACACACCGGCTCAATTGGCGGATGGCCTCACGCAAACCCCTCTACCGTGTGAGGCGTGAGCAGCAGCGGCCTCATCTACGCAGTCATCGTCGGGGCCTGGGCCGCCTACTTGGTGCCGATGTGGCTCCGTAGGCAGGACGAGCTGAACGAAGCCCGTCCGACGGAACGCTTCAGCACCGCCATCCGGCTGCTTTCCGGCCGGGCGGGGATGGAGCGCCGATACGCCAAGGACCTGCGGGCGCGCTCCACCGAAGAGGGGGAGCCCAGCGCCGAACCGGGCGGCGTCACCGACTCGGTGGACGTCCGGGCCTTCGCCATGCCCCCGCACCGGGAGCACACGAGGGCACAACTGCCGGCGGAGCGGGGTGAGTCACCGCAACAGGGCCAGCAACAGGGCCAGCAGGCGCAGCAGCCGGGGAAACCGGCGGCGCAGGCGAAGCCGGTGCCCCAGCAGGGCGGTGCCCCGTCGGTCAAACAGGCCGGTGCGCCGTCCGCCAAGCAGGGCGCGCCGTCCGCCAGGCAGAGTGCGGCCCAAGTCCCCGCCCCCGCACGTGCGAAGCGTCCGGGCAAGCAGACGACAGGCGCACGCCGGGGCGACTCGGCGGAGGCCAAGGCGCGGGCCCAGCGCTTGAAGGTGCTCGCGCGCCGACGGCGTACGACGGTGATGCTCTTCTTCGCCTTCACGCTGGGTGCGGTCGTCGCGGCGGTCGGCGGACTCGCCTTCCTGTGGGCGCCGGCCGTACCGGCGGTCCTGCTGAGCACGTACATCGCGCATCTGCGCCGTCAGGAGCTGAAGCGGTTCGCGTACACGATGGACCGGCGGCAGGCCGAGGTGGCGGCGCAGCGACTGCGGGAGCGGCAGCCCCAGCGGCGGCGCCCGATGCCGGACCCGGTGGACACCGACGAGCCGGAGGACGGACCGGAGAACGAGGAGAACCGGGCCGAGTTGGCCGGGCTCGCGGCCGACCGCCGCGCCCTCGTGGAGCAGACCGACCACGCCGAGTGGGTCGACCAGCAGCGTGAGCGCCAGCGGCGGCCCGGCCAGGGCGACAGCTGGGACCCGGTCCCCGTGCCGCTGCCGACGTACGTCACCGCCCCGGTCGCCCCCCGGGCCACGTCCGGGGTCGACCTCGGAGCACCGGACGCGTGGAGCTCCGCGCGCTCCAGCGCGGCCGACCCGCACGGCTCGTCGGGCGCTCCGTCGAACTCCGCGCACGCCTCCGGGCGTGAGCCGCAGGGGGAGCGCGGTGGCGAGGAGCGGGCGGACGACGCCGACGGGGACGACGCGGGTGACGCTCCCGACGGCGGCCGTTCCGACGCCCGCCGGGCCGCGTCCGCACGCCGCTCCCGCGAGCGGGGGCGTACGCCGCTCTTCGACCAGTACGAGGACGGCGACCGTCCCCGAGCGGCCAACGAGTGACCTCGCGGCCCCGGATCTCCCACTCCGCTGACCAGCCACGAGCCGGCCGCGGGCCGCTCGCCGGCCCCTCGGATACGGATTTCCGAGCACCGCGATCGGGATGCTAGAGTTTCACTCGTTGCAAGGGCCTGTGGCGCAGTCTGGTAGCGCACCTCGTTCGCATCGAGGGGGTCTGGGGTTCAAATCCCCACAGGTCCACGCAGCTCAGAGCCCCCAGTGGTGATCACCACTGGGGGCTCTGACGTGTTGTCAGGACGATGCTCTGTCAGGACGGATCGTCGGCGCCTGTCGCCCGCTCCGGGACCGTGATCGCGTCGAAGTACGGCCAGCCGTCCACCTCGACCGTCCGGGCGGACGGGTCGAGGTCCAGGTCCGGGGCGGCGGCGTCCAGGAGGCGGCGGACCGTGCCGGGCTCGTGGAGGTTGAGATAGGTGTGGTCGGACCGGCGGACCAGGGCGCCGGAGTCGAAGTAGCAGTTCGAGACGGTGCGGTCCTCGGACGGGCCGAAGAGCAGGACCAGGCGGCGGCGCCGGGGGCCCTCCGGGTAGAGGGACAGCTTGAGACGGCAGTGGTCGCGGGCCACGCGCCGGGGGTCCCTCTCGCTCCCGCGAAGTCGCGGGTGGGGGAGTTGGCGGACGGTCCAGTGCCAGGTGGTGTCGCCCACGACGAGACGGCGTAGACGGTTGTTCTTCGTCACCGGAACACCGTAGGCGGCCGACGCCGTCACGGGCACCGGGATTTACGTGCCCGGGGTTGCGGGGCGCAGGGTGTGGTCAGAGGGGCTTCGCGAAGCACAGGCTCAGTTCGTGGAAGCGGTAGTAGCCGAACTTCGCGCAGGGCGCGTAGCCGCTGGAGGTGTAGAGGGCCACGGCCTCGGGCTGCTTGGCGCCGGTTTCGAGGACCATGCGGGTGCGGCCGCCGGCGCGGGCGTCGGACTCCAGTTCGGCGAGTATGCGGCGGGCCAGGCCCAGGCCTCGGGCCTCGGGCGTGACGTACATCCGCTTGATCTCGGCGTCCCCGTCCTGGTAGTCCTCGTCGTTGGCGTCCTGGGTGCGCCAGCCACCCGTGGCCAGGGGGCTGCCGTGTTCGTCGTAGGCGATCAGGTACAGCCCCGCCGGCGGTACGAAGTGCTCCGGGTCCATGTGTGTGGCGTCGCCGTCGTCGCCGTAGCGGACGCTGTACTCGGCCTGGACCTCGTCGTTCAGCTTGACGGCGTCGGGGTGGTCGAAGGCTACGCGGCGGATAATCATGCCGCGCATCGTACATCTATGCATCACCGACGCCCAAGGCGTATCCATCCGGCGTATCCATCCGGTGTACCCGCCCGGTGCGCCCGCCCGGTGTACCCGCCCGGTGCGCCCGTCCAGCGCGCCCGGTCCGGTGTGATCTTCGTCAGAATCTGGACTCCGTCCAAGGTGCGGGTATCGTGCCCGGGTGCTGACTGTGACCTCTGTGAATGTGAACGGGCTGCGGGCCGCCGCGAAGAAGGGCTTCGTGGAGTGGCTCGCCGGGACCTCGGCGGACGTGGTGTGCCTGCAGGAGGTGCGGGCCGAGCCGGAGCAACTGCCGGAGGGGGTGCGGCAGCCCGGGGGGTGGCACGTCGTGCACGCCCCGGCCGCCGCCAAGGGGCGCGCGGGAGTGTCGCTCTACAGCCGGCGCGAGCCCGACCGGGTCCAGGTCGGCTTCGGGTCGGCCGAGTTCGACGGGAGCGGGCGGTACGTCGAGGCCGACCTCCCCGGCGTCACCGTCGCCAGCCTCTACCTCCCCTCCGGAGAGGTCGGGACCGAGCGGCAGGACGAGAAGGTCCGGTTCATGGGAGAGTTCCTCGCCTATCTCAAGGAGCTCCGGGAGCGGGCCGCCGCCGACGGGCGCGAGGTCGTGGTCTGTGGCGACTGGAACATCGCCCACCGGCAGGCCGACCTCAAGAACTGGCGGGCCAACCAGAAGAACTCCGGGTTCCTGCCGGAGGAGCGGGCCTGGCTCGGGCAGGTCTTCGACGAGGGCGACGGGGCGTACGTCGACGTCCTGCGCGCCCTGCATCCCGACGTCGAGGGACCGTACACCTGGTGGTCGTACCGGGGGCGGGCCTTCGACAACGACTCGGGATGGAGGATCGACTATCAGGTGGCCACGGCCGGACTCGCCGCCAAGGCGGTCAAGGGGTTCGTGGAGCGGGCCGCGACACACGCCGAGCGGTGGTCGGACCATGCGCCGGTGACGGCGGTCTACGACCTCTGACGCACCGGGGTCGACCGCGGGGCCGATCCCGGCTACGGCCCCTGATCGCCCGCTCCGGTCTGCCGCAACCGCCGGTCCAGCGCCAGTGACAGTTCCGCCTCCGCCACGCTCTTCGCCAGGGGGCGCAGCCGGTGGAGGTCTTCGGGGGTGCGGCCCGGCTGCGTGAGGACGAGGTCGGTGAAGAGGATGGCGAGGGCCTCGGCGTGTTCGCGTACGCGGCGGCCGACGGCGAGGACGTCGGCGAGGGGAACGCCGTCGCGGACCAGGGCGGCCGAGACGTCGAGGAGACGGCGGCTGATGTGGACGATCTCGCCGCCGTCGGTGGCGAGGTAGCCGAGGTCGAGGGCGGCGGCGAGGTTCTCCGGGGTCGCCTGGTCGCCGAAGTGGTCGGCGAGTTCCTCGGGGGAGAGGCGGACCGGGACCTCCTCGGTGGGGTCCCCGAGGCCCAGCAGTTCGCCCACGTCGCGGCCCTGGTCGAAGGCCTCCGCCAGCTCGGCTATGCCGCTGAGCGTGTGGCCGCGTTCCAGCAGCGCCGAGATCGTGCGCAGCCGGGCCAGGTGGGTGTCGTCGTACCAGGCGATACGGCCCTCGCGGCGGGGCGGCGGGATCAGTTTGCGCTCCCGGTAGAAGCGCAGGGTGCGTACGGTGATGCCGGCCTCCCCGGCCAGCTCCTCCATGCGGTACTCGCGTCGCTCGCCGTCTTCTGCCACGCGCGCAGCCTATGTCGTACCGCTGGTAACTCCAGAGTGTCTGACCCCTACCCATCGGTACGGTCCTGCCCTACGCTCCCACTGCGCCAGTGATTACTGGCGCGGACATGAGGTGCGAACGCGGTGTGCGCACGCGTTGAGGCGTGGAGGTACCGGATGGCCGAGCAGGGTCAGGGGCGGCGGGAGCAGGGGCCGCATGTGCGGGTGGCGGTGGTCGGGTCCGGGTTCGGCGGGCTCGGGGCGGCCGTGCGGCTGCGGCGCGAGGGGATCACCGACTTCGTCGTCCTGGAGCGGGCCGGTTCCGTCGGCGGCACCTGGCGGGACAACGACTACCCGGGGTGCGCCTGTGACGTGCCGTCCCATCTGTACTCGTTCTCGTTCGCGACCGACTACGAGTGGCCGCGCGCCTTCTCCGGGCAGGAGCACATCCGGGCCTATCTGGAGCATGTGACGGATGTCTTCGGGCTGCGGTCCCACATTCGCTTCGACTCCGAGGTGCTGAGGATGGCCTGGGACGGCGAGCGGCTGTGCTGGGACATCGAGACCAGCAGCGGGTCGCTGTCCGCCGACTTCGTGGTCTCCGCGACCGGGCCGCTGTCCGATCCGAGGATCCCGACCGAGGCCGAGCTGCCGGGGCTCGGCTCCTTCCCCGGCAAGGTCTTCCACTCCGCCCGCTGGGACCACGGCTACGACCTGCGCGGCAAGCGGGTCGCGATGATCGGTACGGGGGCCTCCGCGGCCCAGATCGTGCCGGCGATCCAGCCCGAGGTCGGCCGGCTGACCCTCTTCCAGCGGACGCCGCCGTGGGTGCTGCCCCGGGTCGACCGGGGCATCGGCGGCGTCGAGCGGTGGCTGCACCGGCAGCTGCCGTTCACCGCGCAGGCCCGGCGCGGACTGCTGTGGGGCATCCGGGAGTTGCAGGTGCAGGCCTTCACCAAGCGCCCCAAGGTGCTGGGCCTGGTGGAGCAGGTGGCGAGGCGGAACCTGGCCCGGACCGTCAGGGACCCGGAGCTGCGCGCCCGGCTCACCCCCGACTACCGCATCGGCTGCAAGCGCATCCTGCTGTCCAACACCTACTATCCGGCGCTCACCCGGCCGAACGTCGACGTGGTCGCCTCCGGGCTGGCCAAGGTCGACGGCTCCACCCTCGTCGCCGCCGACGGGTCCGCCGCCGAGGTCGACGCGATCGTCTTCGGCACCGGGTTCCACGTCACCGACATGCCCATCGCCGACCGGGTGGTGGGCGCCGACGGCCGCACCCTCGCCGAGGCCTGGTCGGACAGCGGGATGCAGGCGCTGCGCGGGGCGTCGGCCGCCGGGTTCCCGAACTGGATGACGATCATCGGGCCCAACACGGGCCTCGGGAACTCCAGCATGATCCTGATGATCGAGTCCCAGCTCAACTACATGGCGGACTTCGTACGGCAGTTGGACGTGCTGGGCGGCCGGGTCGCCCTCGACGCCCGGCCCGCCGCCGTGGCGGCCTGGAACCAGCGGGTCCAGAAGCGCATGGAGCGCACGGTCTGGAACACCGGCGGCTGCACCAGCTGGTACCTCGATGCGAACGGCCGCAACACGACCGTCTGGCCGGGCACGACGACCGAGTTCCGGGGCGCGACCCGGCGGGTCGATCTGAGCGAGTACGCGGTGCTGCGGGCGGCCCGGCCGGGTACGGAGAACGAGGAGACGGCCGGCAAGGCCGACACAGCGAAGGTGGAGGCCGGAGCGTGACCCGACTGACCCATGTGAAGCACGGACCCTACGCGCCGCCCGTCGCCGCGAGGGAGTTGGCGGCCGTGTCCGCCGACGGGGCGCGGCTGCACGTCGAGGTGCATGGACCCGAGGGCGCACCCGCGGTGGTGCTGGTGCACGGCTGGACGTGTTCGACGGCGTACTGGGCGGCGCAGGTCCGGGACCTCGCCGTCGACCACCGGGTCGTCGTCTACGACCAGCGCGGCCACGGCCGCAGCCCCGCCTCCGCCGTGTGCAGCGCGGACGCCCTCGCCGACGATCTGGAGGCGGTGCTCGCGGCGACGCTCGCGCCGGGCGAGGGGGCGGTGCTGGCCGGGCACTCCATGGGCGGGATGACGCTGATGTCTGCCGCCGGACGGCCGGGGTTCCGGGAGCACGCTGCGGCGGTCCTGCTGTGCAGCACGGGCAGTTCGAAGCTGGTCGCCGAGTCGCTGGTCGTGCCGATGCGTCCGGGGCGCGTGCGCACCTGGCTCACGCGGAAGATCCTCGGCTCGCGGGCGCCGCTCGGGCCGGTCACGCCGGTCGCCCGGCGGATCCTCAAGTACGCGACGATGGGACCCGGTTCGTCGCCGGTGATGGTCGAGGCGTGCGCACGGATCGTGCACGCGTGTCCGGCCAGGGTGCGCCACGCCTGGTCGCATGTCCTCGCCTCGCTCGATCTCGACCACCGCATACAGGAGTTGACGGTGCCGACGGCCGTCGTCGTGGGCACCGCGGACCGGATGACCCCACCCGTGCACGCGCGGGCGCTGGCCGCCGCGCTGCCCGACTGCGTGGGCGTGAGTGAGCTGACCGGGGTCGGACACATGGCGCCGGTGGAGGCGCCGGAAGCGGTCACCGCCCGGATACGCGAGCTCGTGACGGCGTACACGACGAGGTGTGCGACGACCGGGCGGGACGAGTTGGAGGAGGCGGGCGCATGAGCAACGGCAGCATCCTGGAGGGGCGGGTCGCGGTCGTCACCGGGGCCGCGCGGGGCGTCGGGGAACTCCTCGCGCGCAAGCTCTCGGCGCGTGGGGTGAGGGTCGCGCTCGTCGGCCTCGAACCGGACGAGCTGAAGCGGGCGTCGGAACGGCTGTACGGGGACAGCGCGTACTGGCACGCAGATGTCACCGATCACGAGGCCATGGCGAAGGTCGCCGAGGAGGTCAAGGAGCGGTTCGGGCGGGTCGACATCGTCGTCGCCAACGCGGGCGTCGCCAACAGCGGGCCCTTCGTCGACTCCGACCCGGACTCGTGGCGGCGCGTCATCGAGGTCAACCTCGTCGGATCGGCCGTCACCGGGCGGGCGTTCCTGCCGGCGCTGATCGAGAGCCGGGGCTATCTGCTGCAGATCGCCTCGCTCGCCGCGATCACCCCGGCGCCGATGATGACGGCGTACTGCGCCTCCAAGTCCGGCGTCGAGGCGTACGCGCACTGTCTGCGTGCCGAGGTCGCGCATCAGGGCGTGGGTGTAGGGGTCGGGTATCTGTCCTGGACCGACACGGACATGGTGCGCGGCGCCGACAAGGACGAGGCGCTGCGGGAGTTGCGGGAACGGCTGCCGTGGCCGGCCGGCAAGACGTATCCGCTGGGGCCGGCCGTGGACCGGCTCGTCGCCGGGATCGAGCGGCGGGCCGGCCATGTGTACGGGCAGTGGTGGCTGCGGGGCATGCAGGGCGTACGCGGGTATCTCCCCGGGCTCATAGGGACGTTCGCGCCGCGGGAGGTGCGGCGGATGGAGTCGCGGCTGCGCGGGGTGTCCAAGGGGTTGGTGGGGGCCGGTGGAGCCGCGGACGAGCGGACGCGGGGGGTGGGGGCACCGGGCCCTCGATAACCGAGCGTTACCGAGCGTCACTGATCGAAATGCGTTGAATGTCCGCCCGTGTTTGTCTGGTCGAGGCCCGATCCCCTCACCCACTACGGGAGTGAAACCACATGGGCATGAAGGACCAGTTCCAGGACAAGGCCGAGCGGCTCAAGCAGCAGGCCAAGCAGAAGGCCGGGCAGTCGCCGCAGGCGCGTGAGCGGGCTCAGCGGCCTGGTGAGCACGGGCAGCCGGAGCGTGAGCGTCAGCCGCAGCGTGAGCACGGGCAGCCGCAGCGCGAGCGTCAGCCGCAGCGAGAGCACGGCCAGCCGGAGCGCGGTGCGCAGCGGCGGGACGAGCAGTCCGAGCGGCTGATGCGGGACGAGGAAGACAGGTTCCGGCAGGACGTGTAGTCGCCGGACTCGGCTTCGGCCACGCGGAACGTGGGGCACCCTCCTTCTTGGAGGGTGCCCTGCGTTTTTTGTGGGGCTGGTCACGCGGTTCCACGCGCCCCTGTGACGCCGACGCTTCGCGTCAGGCGCCGCCCCTGTGACGCCGACGCTTCGCGTCAGGAGGTGGCCCTGGGAGGCAGCTCGGGGCGGGCTCTGTTCGGGGTGTTCGTGTAGTCCGGGGGGTCTGCCGGGGGGTGGGTCTTGAGGAGGTCCAGGGCCAGGGTCACCGCCGCGTCGAGTTGGGTGTTGCGGCCCTCGGCCCAGTCGAGGGGCGTGCGGAGGGTTTCCAGGTCCGGGGTGACGCCCCGGTTCTCGATGGTCCAGCCGTACGCGTCGAACCAGGCGGCGTTCATGGGGACGGTGATGACGGTGCCGTCGCCGAGTTGGTGGCGGCCGGTCATGCCGACGACACCGCCCCAGGTGCGCAGACCGACGACGGGGCCGAGCCCGAGGAGTTTGAAGGCGGCGGTGATCATGTCACCGTCGGACGAGGTCGCCTCGTCCGCCAGGGCCACCACCGGGCCGCGCGGGGCGCTGGACGCGTACGACACCGGCTGGGCGTTGCGGGTCAGGTCCCAGCCCAGGATCGTGCGGGTCAGTTTCTCCACGACCAGTTCGCTGATGTGGCCGCCCGCGTTGCCGCGGACGTCGACGATCAGGGCGGGCCGGGAGACCTCCATACGCAGGTCACGGTTGAACTGTGCCCAGCCGGAGCCGCCCATGTCCGGGATGTGGAGGTAGCCGCAGTGGCCGCCGCTCAACTCGCGTACGACCTCGCGGCGTTTGGCGACCCAGTCCTGGTAGCGCAGGGGTCGCTCGTCGAGAAGGGGGACCACGGCCACGCGTCGGGAGCGGACCTCGCCCTCGGCATCGAAGGGGCCCGGAGGGCCTTCCTCGGAAGGGTGGTGGTGGCTGACGGGTTGGGCGAAGGTCAGCTCGACGGTCGTACCGCCCGCGCCCGCCAGCAGGGGGTACGGGCCCGTCGTCGGGTCGACGGGGCGGCCGTCGACGTGGGTCAGCGCGGCGCCTTCCCTGATGCCCGTGCCGGCCAGTGGGGAGCGGGCCTTGGAGTCGGACGAGTCGCCGGGCAGGATGCGGCGGATCGTCCAGGCGTCGTCCCGGCGGACGAAGTTGGCACCCAGGAGGCCCTGGCGGCGCTGGTAGTGGGGCGGGCCCTCGTTGCGGCGCGCGGGGGAGACGTAGGCGTGGGACGTGCCCAGCTCGCCCAGGACCTCCCGCAGCAGATCCGCGAACTCGTCGGGGGACGCGACCCGTTCGACCAGGGGGCGGTACTGGTCGAGGATCCCGTCCCAGTCGATGCCGCTCATCCTCGGGTCCCAGAAGTACGCGCGGATGAGGCGGCCGGCCTCCGCGTACGACTGGCGCCACTCCGCCGCCGGATCGACCTCGTGCAGGACGCGGCGCAGGTCGATCCAGACAGTCGAGTCGCCGTCGCCGGACTCGGTGGAGGGGACGGCCCGGAGGTCGCCCTCGTCCACCACGACCAGCCGTGAGCCGTCGCCGCTGACCGCGAACCAGTCCAGGTGCTCGACCAGTTCGGACTTCTTCGCCTTGTTGATGTTGAAGTATTCGAGGGTCGGGCGGCCCGTCAGATCGTCCGGGTTGGCGAAGGTCTCGCCGAGGGCGCCCGAGATGGGCCAGCGCAGCCAGACGAGGCCGCCGCCGGCGACCGGGTGGAGCGCCGAGTACTTGGAGGCGGTGACGGGGAAGGGCGTGACGCGGTTCTCCAGGCCCTCGGTCTCGACGGTCACCGTCCCGTCGGTGTTCTCGTCCTCCGTCGGGTCCATGCCTCCGGCCACCGGGCGGCCGTCTGGGTTCAGGGCGAAGGGGGAGGGCGTGGCGGAGGAGAGCGGGACCAGGTAGGGGCGGCAGCCGAGCGGGAAGGACAGGTCGCCGGTGTGGACGTCGTACACCGGGTCGAAGCCGCGCCAGGACAGGAAGGCGAGGTAGCGGCCGTCGCGCGTGAACACCGGGTTCTCGTCCTCGAAGCGGCCGTTGGTGACGTCGACGACGATCCGGTCCTTCATTCGGGCCATCTTGATCTGGCGGAGGGTGCGGCCGATGCCCGGGTGGGACCAGGTCAGCCAGGCGCCGTCCGGGGAGAAGGCGAGGTCGCGGACGGGGCCGTTGAGGGAGGTGATGAGTTCGGTGACCTCCCCGGCCGAGTTTCCGGCCGAGTCCCCTGTCGATTCCTCGGCCGAGTCCCCGGTCGAGTCCCCTGTCGATTCCTCGGTCCCCGAGGTGGCGGTCGCTCCGTCGGACACCGTGAGGAGCAGGACGCGGCCGTCGTCGGCGGCGATGGCGAGGCGTTCGCCGCGTGGGTCCGACACCAGTTCCAGGACGCGGCCCAGACCGCCGGAGGCGAGACGGCGGGGTTCGCGGTCGCCGGTGGTCCGGGGGAGGTGGGCGATCTCGATCGCGTCCTCGCCGTCCACGTCCGTCACGTACGCCACCTGGCCGCCGGAGCCGAGCATCTCGGGCAGCCGGACGCGTACGCCGGGGGTGTCGGCGATGGTCCGGGCGGGGCCGTCGCGGTGCGTGAGCCAGTAGAGGCTGCCGCGTACGACGACCGCGCTCGCCCGGCCCGTCTCGTCGACGGAGATGCCGTCGACGTGCTGGGCGGCCGGCACCTGGTACGGCCGCCGCCCGGTGAGCGCACCGCCGAGCCGTACGTCGAGGCGGCGCGGGACGGCGTCGGCGGCGAGGTCGTCGACGATCCACAGGTCGCCCGCGCACTGGTACACCACCCGGGTGCCGTCGCTCGCCGCGTGCCGGGCGTAGAAGGCATCGTGGTCGGTGTGGCGACGCAGGTCGGAGCCGTCGTACGCGCAGGAGTAGAGGTTGCCGACGCCCTCGTGGTCGGAGAGGAAGGCGATGCGGCCGCCGACGAACATCGGGGAGTGCAGGTGCCCGTCGAGGCCGGCCAGCAGCCGCTCGCCGTGCAGCCAGAGGCGGCCCGTGGCGCCGCCCCGGTAGCGCTTCCAGGAGGCCGGCTCGTGCGGGGGCGTGCCGGTGAGGAGCAGGGTGCGGCGTTCGCCGTCGATCTCGGCGGACTGGATGTCGGAGACCGGGCCCCAGGGGAGCTTGCGGCCGGGGTCGCCGTCCGTGCGGACCTTGTAGGCCCAGGTGAAGTACGAGAACGGCTCGCCGTGGGAGGCGACGGCCAGGATGTCCGAGCGGCCCTTCTTGTTGGGGGGCGTCCAGCCGCGGACCTCGGTGTCGGGGCTGGCCCAGTGGGTGAGCCGGCGGGCGGGGGCGCCGCCGTCCACCGGAGTCAGATGGATCTCCGGGAGGATGCTGCGCCAGCTCGTGTACGCGATGTGCCGGCCGTCGGGCGAGAAACGCGGTCCCGCGACCTTCGTACGGTCGACGGTGAGCCGCCAGGCGCGGTCCGAGCCGTCGAGGGGGGCCAGCCACAGGTCGTCCTCGGCCACGAAGCAGAGGCGGTCGCCACTGAGGTGGGGGAAGCGGAGGTAGCCGGTGTCCAGGCCCGCGCCTTGCTCCCGGCCTGGGCCTTGCTCCTGGCCCGACCTCCGCCGTTGGTCCGACCTCCGCCGTTGGTCCGACCCTTGCTTCGGGCCTGTCCCTTGCTCATAGGTGTCGCTCACCTCCCCATGCTTTTCCCCTCGGGGGGCCCCGGCAACTCGTGAAAACGACCGACCGGTGACGGCGTGACCCACAGCACGAACGAAACCGTTTCGTTTTCTTTGACTCTCGGGGTATCTTCATAAGTGTACGAAACCGTTTCGTTCGAGAAGCGGGGTGTTCGGCCCGTGCCATGCGTACGGCCGGTAGCCTTGTCGTCTCGAACGTGCAACCTGGGTAAGGGGAGTGGGATGACTGAGACCGCGACGGTGCGCCGCAGTCGGATCACGCCCGAGCGTGAGGCCGAGCTCTACGCGGCCGTCCTCGACCTGCTCCGGGAGGTCGGCTACGACGCCCTCACCATGGACGCCGTGGCCACCCGCACCCGGTCCAGCAAGGCCACCCTCTACCGCCAGTGGGGCGGCAAGGCCGAGCTGGTCGCGAAGGCGATCCGGCAGGACAAGTCGATCGGCGAGGCCGGTGTCGACACCGGGTCCCTGCGCGGAGACCTCCATGCCCAGGCGCGGCGCGAGGACGACTGTGTCATGGAGCAGAGCTCCGCGCTGATGCGTGGTCTGGCCATGGCGGTGCACACCAACCCCGAACTGCTAGAGGCGTTCCGCGAGTTCCTCATCGAACCGGAGATGGAGGAGTTCCGGCGGGTGCTGCAGCGCGCCGTGGACCGCGGTGAGGTCCGGCCGGACAACCCCGCGCTCGAATTCGTGATGCACATGATGTTCGGTGCCTTCCTCACCCGGACGCTGCTCGAAGAGCTGCCGCCGACCCAGGCCTTCCTCGTCTCGTACATCGACGCCGTGGTCCTCCCCGCCCTCGGCGTACCGATCGACTGACACCCCTGCGCCGACAACCGCCTGACGCGCGGCTGAGCTCCACCTGACGCCACCCGCTCAAGTTGTCGGGCCGATCCCCCCTGCCTTGCCCCGCCCTGCCTCTCCTCCCCGCGGCACGGGCTGATCCGTCCTGCCCTCCGCACGTCCACGATCTGAACGGGAGTACCGCCCCCGTGGCCACATTCCTCTACAAAATGGGTCGACTCGCCTTCCGGCGACGACACTTCGTAGCCCTCGTCTGGGTGGCACTGCTGACGCTCGCGGGCGTCGGCGCCGCCTCCGCGCCCGCCGCGGGCTCGTCCTCCTTCTCCATCCCCGGTACCGAGGCCCAGAAGGCCTTCGACCTGCTGGAGCAGCGCTATCCCGGTATGAGCGCCGACGGCGCCACCGCCCGGGTCGTCTTCAAGGCGCCCGAGGGCGAGAAGATGGCCGACGCCGCCAACAAGGCGGCCGTCGAGAAGACCGTCAAGGAACTGGGCGACGGCTCCGAAGTCGCCTCCGTCAGCGACCCGTTCACCACCAGGGCGGTCAGCCGGGACGGCACGATCGCCTATGCCTCGGTGACGTACAAGGTCCCGGCCATGGAGCTGAAGGACTCCTCCAAGGAGGCTCTGGAGACCACCGCGCTCAAGGCGCAGGACGCCGGGCTGACGGTCGAGATGGGCGGTGACGCCCTGCAGGCCGAGCCCGAGACGGCGGTCACCGGCGAGATCATCGGCCTCGCCCTCGCGGCGGTCGTCCTCGTCGTCACCCTGGGCTCGCTCGTCGCGGCCGGGCTGCCGCTGCTGACGGCGATCATCGGCGTGGGCATCGGCGTCTCCACCATCACCGCCCTCGCCAAGGCGCTCGACCTCGGCGACACCACCTCCACCCTCGCCCTGATGATCGGTCTCGCGGTCGGTATCGACTACGCGCTGTTCATCGTCTCCCGCTACCGGTCCGAACTGGCCGAGGGCCGGGAACGCGAGGAAGCGGTCGGCCGGGCCGTCGGCACCGCCGGCTCGGCGGTGGTCTTCGCGGGGCTCACGGTCGTGATCGCGCTGGCCGGCCTCGCGGTCGTCAACGTCCCGATGCTGACCAAGATGGGTCTCGCGGCGGCGGGCACGGTCGTCATCGCGGTCCTCATCGCCCTCACCATGGTCCCGGCGCTGCTCGGCTACGCGGGCCGCAAGGTCCGGCCGGCCGGTGAGAAGGGCAAGGGCAAGCTGCTCGGACGCGGCAAGGCGAAGAACTCCGCCGAGGACCACGCCGTGGCCCTGACCAAGGACTCCGCCGTGGCCTCGACCACGGAGTCCGCCAATGACTCCGCCACGGAATCCGCCGTGGTCAAGCCCGGCATGGGCACCCGCTGGGCGAGCTTCGTCGTCCGTCGTCCGGTCGCCGTGCTGCTGTTCGGCGTGGTCGGCCTGGGCGCGATCGCGCTCCCGGCCACCCAGCTCGAACTGGGCCTGCCCGACGACGGTTCGCAGGCGACGTCCACCACGCAGCGACGGGCGTACGACCTGCTGTCCGAAGGCTTCGGGCCCGGCTTCAACGGCCCCCTGATGGTCGTCGTCGACGCCAAGGACAGCGCGTCCCCGCAGAAGGCCGCCACCGCGGTGACCGACGGGATCAAGGGGCTCGAGGACGTCGTGACGGTGACCCCCGCGACGTTCAACAAGGCCGGCGACACCGCGATGATCACGGTGATCCCGAAGTCCAAGCCGTCCTCGACGCAGACCGAGGACCTGGTGCACACCATCCGTGACGCGGGCGCCGGCGTGACGGCGGACACGGACGCGAAGGTGCTGGTCACCGGTGCCACGGCGATGAACATCGACTTCTCGCAGAAGCTCACCGACGCGCTGCTCCCGTACCTGGCGCTGGTGGTGGGGCTCGCCTTCCTCCTGCTGATCGTGATCTTCCGGTCGATCCTGGTTCCGCTGAAGGCGGCCCTCGGCTTCCTGCTCAGCGTGCTGGCCGCGCTCGGTGCCGTGGTCGCGGTCTTCCAGTGGGGCTGGCTGGCGGGACTCATCGGCGTCGAGGAGACCGGCCCGATCATGTCGATGATGCCGATCTTCATGGTGGGTGTGGTCTTCGGCCTGGCGATGGACTACGAGGTGTTCCTCGTGACCCGCATACGTGAGGCGTACGTCCACGGTGAGAACCCGAACCAGGCCGTGGTGACCGGCTTCAGGTACAGCGGCCGGGTGGTCGCGGCCGCCGCGGCGATCATGATGGCCGTCTTCGCCGGCTTCATCGGCTCCGGCGAGTCGATGATCAAGATGATCGGCTTCGGCCTGGCCATCGCCGTCTTCTTCGACGCGTTCGTCGTCCGCATGGCCATCGTCCCGGCCGTCCTCGTTCTCCTGGGCGACAAGGCCTGGTGGCTGCCGAAGTGGCTCGACCGCGCCCTGCCGAACGTCGATGTCGAGGGTGAGGGCCTGCGGGCGCACGACGACGCCGCGAAGAACCCGGCCGAGGACGACGAGGACAGGGAACTGGTCCGCGCCTGACGCGACGGACGACTGCCGAGCGGGATCGGCAGCCGCGCAGCACCGCCGGTGAGGGCCCGTGGGGACGGGCGCCCTCACCGGCTTCTGCGTTCCCGTGCGACCGGGATCGACGGCTTGGGCGTCACCCGACAGTTCCCTGAGGGGAAAGAATCCTCTGACCGCTGGATTCTTCGCATGTGAGGCCATGACCCGTGACCGACGACAACCGCACAGGACCGCCCCACTTCGGCACCGAACGCGAGACGCTCCGCGCCTTTCTCGACTACCACCGCGCGACGCTCGCCATGAAGTGCGAGGGCCTCACGGACGAGGAACTCCGCGGCCGGTCGATGCCCCCGTCGACCCTCTCGCTGCTGGGCCTCGTAAGACACCTGGCGGAGGTGGAACGGGCCTGGTTCCGCCGGGCCTTCGAGGACCACGACGCCCCCATGGTGTGGTCGAAGGAGATCGACTTCCAGGCCGCGTACGACGTGGGCGCCTCGACGCGGACGGAGGCGTTCGGCGCGTGGGAGGCGGAGGTGGAGACCTCACGCCGTATCGAACGGGAGGCGGACTCCCTGGACCTCGCCGGTTACCAGCCGAGGTGGGGCGAGGAGGTCTCGCTGCGGATGGTGATGGTGCACGTGCTGCTGGAGTACGGCCGCCACAACGGCCACGCGGACTTCTTGCGGGAGGGGGTGGACGGGACGGTCGGGGCGTGACACCTGCCGGAGTGTCAGACGTGTTGCTCGGCCGTCATTGAGGCGGGTGAGGCCGTCCAGGGTTCCCAGCCTGCGCCCGTCGAACCGAAGCCTGTCCTCCGCCTTCGTACTGGGTGTGAGCAGTGACGGACAACCATGCTCAGGCCGGATCCGGGCCCAGGCACCTCGCGTTCCGGATCCACCTGGCCACGATGATCTTGACGCCTGTCGTGGTTCGCGCTCGTGATGCTGTCGGCCGCACGGTGACGGAAGGCCGAGCCGTCTGACAAGGTGCCCATGGCAGACACCTGGGAATCGCACAGCAATCACTCATAGCATCACGCGCATTCCATGACGGGAACATTCGGAAAGCGCGGTTCGGCATCATGAGCACAGCGAGCAGCAGCAACGGCCACAGCCACGGGCACGACCACCACCACGACGACGAGTTCGACAGAGGGCTCTCCTACGACCTCCCCGTGTTCGCCCGCCGCCGCATGATCAGACTGCTGGCCGGCGCGAGCATGGTCCCGCTGGTGGCGGCCTGTTCCACGGACGACTCCAGCAGCGGTGCCGCGTCGGACGCGTCCTCCTCCGGTTCGTCCTCGTCCGGCACCTCCGGCTCGGACTGCGAGGTCATTCCGACCGAGACGGCCGGCCCGTACCCCGGTGACGGCTCGAACGGCCCGAACGTCCTCAAGGAGAGCGGTGTCGTCCGGCGCGACATCACGAAGAGCTTCGGCTCGTCCAGCGGTGTCGCCGAAGGCATCCCGCTGACGATCACGCTGACGGTCGTCGACCAGTCCTCCGGCTGCGACTCCCCGAAGGAGGGCGCGGCCGTCTACCTGTGGCACTGCGACCGGGAGGGCAGGTACTCCCTCTACTCCGACGGCGTCACCGAGGAGAACTACCTGCGCGGCGTCCAGGAGACCGACGACAAGGGCCAGGTCACCTTCACGTCGATCTTCCCCGCCTGCTACACGGGCCGCTGGCCGCACATCCACTTCGAGGTGTACGGCAGCCTGGACGACGCCACCGCGGCCCAGAACATCACCGCCACCTCGCAACTCGCCTTCCCCAAGGACGTCTGCGACACCGTGTACGCGACGGACGGGTACAGCCAGAGCGTGCAGAACCTCGGCCAGCTCTCCCTGGAGACCGACAACATCTTCAGCGACGGCTACGACCAGCAGCTCGCCACCCTTGAGGGCAGCACCGACAAGGGCTACACGGCCACCCTCACCGTCCCGGTGTAACCCGGAAACCGGCCCCGGCCCGTCTCGGCCGAGGCGCGCCATGTCCCCGCACCGGGTCAGCCGGCCGGGGACTGTCGTGCCCTCGGCAGAACCACTCGTCCGTGCTGAGGCCGACGACGGGCGTGGCGCCCCCACACCGCGAGGCGGCTCACCCGAGGATGCCGCGGTCGTAGGCCGCCGCCACCGCGGCCGCGCGGTCCTTCACGGCCAACTTGCCGTACAGGTGGGTCAGGTGGGTCTTGACCGTCGCCTCGCTGATGAAGAGTTCTCGGGCGATCTCGCGGTTCGACGTGCCTTTGGCGACCAGTTCGAGCACCTCCCGTTCGCGGGCCGAGAGAGCCTGGCTCGCGGGCACGGTGGGCTTCCTGACGGCGGAGACCAGGCGGGACGCGATGGCGGGCGAGAGGACGGTGCGCCCCTCCGCGGCGGCACGGACCGCCGCGAACAGCTCGTCACGGGGCGCGTCCTTGAGGAGATAGCCGGTGGCGCCCGCCTCGATCGCGGGGATCGTGTCGGCGTCGGTGTCGTACGTGGTGAGAACGAGGACCTTGGCGCGGGCGCCTCGCCGGGTGAGCTCGGCGATCGCCTTCACCCCGTTGCCGGCGGGCATGCGCAGGTCCATGAGGACGACATCCGGGTCGAGGCGCAGGGCGAGTTCGACTCCCTCGACGCCGCCCGCCGCCTCGCCGAGGACGTCGAAGTCGGGATCGGAGGCGAACATGCCGCGCAGACCGTCCCGTACGACCGGGTGGTCGTCGACGATCAGCAGGGTGATGACGCGGTCAGTCATGGCGTACCAACGGTACGCGAGCACTGATCGCGGTGCCCTGCCCGGCTTCCGACTCGACGGCGAGGGTGCCCGCGATGCGTTGGGCACGGGCGCGCATCCCGTCGAGGCCGAAGCCGCCGATGCGCGTGCGCGGCGGTACGGCGAGGGGGTCGAAGCCGAGCCCGTCGTCCCGTATGTCCAAGGTGACCTCGTCGCCCATGTAGGAGAGCGTCACGCCCGCGCGGGCGGCGTCGGCGTGATCGGCCGCGTTGGCGAGGGCTTCCTGGGCGATCCGCAGAAGGGTGGCGGCGACCTCTTCGTGCAGTGGTTCCTCGGTGCCGGTGACCGTGAACCGGGCACTGACACCGGTGCGTTCGGACCACTCGGCGACGGTCTTCCGCAGAGCCACGGGGAGCGTGTCGTGCTCCAGGGCGGCCGGAGAGAGGTTGTGCACGGAGCGCCGGGCCTCGCCCAGGGACTGGCGGGCCAGCGCCTGCGCGCGGCCCAGATGCTCGCGGGCCACGTCCGGATCGGCGGCGGAGGCGACCACCTGGAGCTGGGTGATGATGCCGGCCAGTCCCTGGGCGATGGTGTCGTGGATCTCGGCGGCGAGGCGGTGGCGTTCGTCGGCCACGCCCGCCTCCCGTGCCTGGATGACGAGTTGGGTGTGCAGGGCGGCGTTCTCGGCGAGCGCCTTCTCCAGGGCGGTGATGGTCTCGGCACGCTCCTTGACCTTCTCGGCACGCTCCTTGGCCTTCTCGGCCTCCTTGGCCTCCAGGTGCGTGATGACGGTGACGAGCACCGCGTTCATGAGGAACAGCGCACCGAAGGCGACCCAGTTCATCGACGAGGCGGGCGGCAGTCCGCCGGACTGGGACCCCGCCATGGTGACGGCGGTGACCACGAGCCCGATCCGGGCGGCACGCGGCGACAGCAGGCGCGCGGCCTCGAAGTAGCCGAGGCACGCGTAGATCGCGAAGAAGGGGTTGAGCCAGGTGAGGGCGAAGGCGAGGGCGGTGCGCAGTGTGAAGTAGACGTACCCCGAGGCGGTGCCCCCGGGCAGCACCCGGCCATGGATGCCCAGGTCGGCTTCCGCCGCGCAGACGAGGGGCCCGGCCTGGATGCCGCTGTCGGCGGAGGCCTCCGGGTACTGCGCCTCCAGCAGCCGCGGCACCGCCCGCGTCCACCACGCCTGGAGGGCCAGCGAGGCGAGGACCAGGCCCCCCGCGACGTACATCTCCCGCGCGGTCATCACCGCACCGGCGGCCGCGGCCCCGATGAGCGTGGCCAGGCCCAGCAGGGCGTACGGGCCGTACCGGAAGAACTGCGCCCAGCGTTCCTCGACCGTCGCCGCGACGCCTCCCTCAGCCGTCGCCGCGACGCCTCCCTCGGCCGTCTTCGTGACGCCTCCCTCGGCCGTCGTCCTCATGTGTGCCTGACCTACTCCCACTTGAACCAGCGCCGGGCCGCGGCCATCAGCAGTACCGCCCACAGCGCCGTGACCCCGAGGTGCGTCCAGCCGGGCCAGTCCCCTGCGGCGGCCGCGTCGAGGGCCTGTGCGGCGGCGCCCAGAGGGGTGAGTTCCACGATGCGCTGGAGGGCGTCAGGCATCGTCGAGACGGGCAGCCAGACACCGCTGGTGAACATGACAGGGAAGAACACCACGGACCCTACCGCCTGGGTGATCTTCGTTGTCCGGCTGACGGCGGAGACGGTGCCGCCGATCGCCAAGGTGGCCAGTGCGGCGAGTACGAAGGCCACCAGGTACCCGGCCGACTGGCGGGGCAGAGCCACGTCGAACACGATCCGGCCCACCGCGAGGGCGAGCGAGGCGGAGAGCACCACGGCGGCGCCGTGCAGCACGATCTGTGCGCCGATGAGGGCGCCCGGCCGCACGGGTGTGGTGGACATGCGGCGCAGGATGCCCCGCTCGCGGTAGCCGGTCAGGACGGGCGGCATGGCCTGGATGCCGGACATGATCATGGCGAGCAGAACGGCGACGGGGACGTACAGGTCCACCGGGCGCAGGCCGTTCGGATCGGCCGACGGCTCCCGGAAGGACGGGATGGAGCCCAGGATGCACAGCAGCACCGTGGGGAAGGCGAGGATCCAGAAGAGGGAGGCGGGCTCCCGCAGGAAGAGCCGCGCCTCGGCCTTGAGGACGGCGGTGGCACTGCCCTTGACGGCGGCGGGGCGGGTGGGGGTGTGGGTGATGGCGGTGGTGGTGGCGGTCATGCGTCCAGTCCCGTCAGGTCGAGGTAGGCGTCGTCCAAGGTGGCTTCCGTGACGCGGAGTTGGTGGGCGGTGATGCCCTGCGCGGCGAGCAGTGACAGCACGGCGTCAACCGTTTCGTCGGTCCCCTTGATGACGATCCGGCCGTCCTTCTCCGTCCGTGTCACGGACGCGACCGAGGGCAGGTCCGCCAGCTGCCGTGTGTCCAGCGGGGCGGAGGGCCTGAAGGAGACCGCCGTACCGCTCGCCGTGCGGCCTATCAGACCGGCCGGGGTGTCCAGTGCGGTGATGCGGCCCTGGTCGATCAGGGCGATCCGGTCGCACAGGCGCTGGGCCTCCTCCATGAAGTGGGTGACCAGCAGCACGGTGACACCGCTGTCGCGTACGTCCTCGATGAGCCGCCAGGTGTCGCGGCGGGCGCGCGGGTCGAGCCCGGTGGTCAGCTCGTCCAGTACGACGATGCGAGGGTTGCCGATCAGGGCGAGCGCGATGAACAGGCGCTGCTTCTGTCCGCCGGACAGCTTCGCGAAGCGCGTGCGGAGCTTGTCCGTGAGACCGAGGCGCTCGGCGAGGGCACGCCAGTCAGCGGGATCCGGACAGCAGGCGGCGTACAGTTCGAGCGCTTCCCGGACCGTGATCTTGGGCTGCAGTTCGCTCTCCTGGAGCTGCGCGCCCAGGATGCGGGTGACGGGGCCGCGGTCGGCGACGGGGTCGTGCCCGGCGACGCGGATGCTGCCGCCGTCGGGCCGCCGCAGTCCCTCCACGCACTCGACGGTGGTGGTCTTGCCGGCGCCGTTGGGGCCCAGGATCCCGAAGATCTCCCCCTCCTCGACGACGAAGGACACGCCGTCGACTGCTTTCCTGTCTCCGTAGGCCTTGTGCAGGCCGCTGACTTCGATGACTGCCATGCACAAGAGCGTGCCCGGGGGCACCGGACGCGGACATCGGCCATCGCGCTCGAAGGGGCATCAGCCGATCGGTTGATGGCGGGGTACGACCTGACGGGGACGGCGTGGTGATCACCGTGCACGCGGCCGGTCCTCGCGTACGTGCTCGCTCCGAGAGTCACCACACCGGCTGGGACGCGCCGGCGGCCGTGCCGCCAGGCCGACGCGGGCCCGACCCGGGCCGGAAGCAGCAGGGCCGTCGCGGTCGTGAACACCCCCGCGCTCCGTTCAGTGCGCGACCGGAACCGCCGTGTACGTCCGGCGCAGGAAGCGGATCAGTGCCTTCGTGTCGAACTGCATCACCGCCACCCCCTGGGCGGAGTGGAACTCCATGACGGCCTGGACGCGGCCGCAGGGCCAGATGCTCACGGGGCCGGAGCTGGTGGGGGTGCGCAGGCCGCGTTCGAGGAGGTCGCGGGGGAAGGTCCACTCGTCGGGGCCGGGGAGGCGTCCGCGGACGGCGGAGGTGTCGGGGCCGGGAAGGCGGAGGCGGACGGTGGAGGCGTCGGTGTCGTAGCGGAGGACGACCGGCACGGTGTCCCGGTCCTCGGGGGAGTCCGTGACGACATGTGCCCGAGCGTACTGCTCGACGGTGACAGACATCGGGCTGCTCCTCACGCTGAGTGACCCTGACGGAAGCTGTGAATCCGCTGTCCGCTGCCCCTCCAATGTCGCATATTTTCCGCCGCGCGCCCGTGGAGGGCCTGCGGGAGTCCCGGGAGGCCGCTGTGGGTGCGCCGGGCGGTCGGCGGGTGTTCCTTCGCCGCGTTCGGCGAGCCGTTCGCTAATCGGACCCGCCTCGCTCTTGCAAGAGACTCGCAATAGGGCTCTATCATCGTAAGGTTCCGGCCAATCCAGCCATCCACAGACTGCCCAGCACCCAGCACCCAGCCCTCAGCCAGCGCGTCCCCACCCGGTGGCCCGGCCCCCGACCAGGAGAGCGAGCCCTCGTATGCACGTCCCCGACGGATTCATCAACGCCCCCGTCTCGGCGGTCGCCGGAGTCGTCGCCGCCGGTGCGGTCGCCGTGAGCCTGCGCGGCGCCCGGCGTGAGCTGGACGAGCGGACGGCGCCGCTCGCCGGGCTCGTCGCCGCGTTCATCTTCGCCGTACAGATGCTGAACTTCCCGGTCGCGGCAGGGACCAGCGGACATCTGCTCGGCGGTGCCCTGGCCGCGATACTCGTGGGCCCCTATACAGGGGTCCTGTGCGTGTCCGTGGTGCTCCTCATGCAGGGCATCCTCTTCGCCGACGGCGGCCTCACCGCCCTCGGCGTGAACATCAGCGTCATGGCGGTCGTCACGTCCGTCGTCGCGTACGCCCTCTTCCGCGGACTCGTGAAGGTGCTGCCCAGGACGCGCCGCTCGATCACCGTCTCCGCCTTCGTCGCCGCCCTGATCTCCGTGCCCGCCGCGGCCGTCGCCTTCACGTTCGTCTACGCGATCGGCGGCACCACGGACGTGCCGATCGGCTCGGTCCTCACCGCCATGGTCGGCGTCCACACCCTCATCGGCATCGGCGAGGCGGCGATCACCGCCGCCACGGTCGGTGCCGTCATCGCCGTACGCCCGGACCTCGTGCACGGCGCCCGGGGCCTGACCGCCCCGCTGAAGCTGCGCGTCGGCGGTGAGCTGGTCGACGCGCCCGCAGCCGAGCCGACGCCCGCCCCCGTCGCCGCCCGGTCGCCCCGCAGGCTGATCCTCGCCGGCCTCGGCACCTCCCTCCTCCTCGCCGGTGTCGTCAGCTTCTACGCGTCCGCCGACCCCGACGGACTGGAGAAGGTCGCCGCGGACAAGGGCATCGACGCCAAGGTCGAGGACCACGCCGCCGCCGACTCCCCGCTCGCCGACTACGGCGTCGAGGGCCTCACCGACACCCGCCTCTCCGGCGGCCTCGCGGGCGTGATCGGCGTCGGCGTCACGGTCGTCGCCGGCACGGGGATCTTCTGGGCCGTACGCAAGCGGCGTACCGACGAGGGCGACGCCACGTCCCCCACCTCCGTGCCCGGGAACGCCTGACATGGGAGCCGGCCACGCCCACAAGCTCTACCGGCACGCGCACTCGCCCGTGCACGCCCTGCCGCCGCACACCAAACTCGCGGCCGTCCTCGCCTTCGTGGTCGTCGTGGTGTCGACGCCAAGGGAGGCGATGTGGGCGTTCGGGCTGTACGCCGTGCTGCTAGGCGTGGTCGCGTACGTGGCCCGCGTACCCGCCGGGTTCCTGCTCCGGCGGCTGCTCATCGAGATCCCGTTCGTCGCGTTCGCCGTGCTGATGCCGTTCGTGGCGCAGGGCGAGCGCATCGAGGTCCTCGGGATGTCGCTGAGCGTCAGCGGGCTGTGGGGCGCCTGGAACGTCCTCGCCAAGGGAACACTCGGCGTCGCCGCCTCCGTCCTCCTCGCGTCCACCACCGAACTCCGCGAACTCCTCCTCGGACTCCAGCGCCTCAGACTGCCCCCGCTGCTCGTCCAGATCGCGTCCTTCATGATCCGCTACGGGGACGTGATCACCGATGAGATGCGGCGGATGCGGATCGCGCGCGAGTCACGGGGGTTCGAGGCGAGCGGCGTACGGCACTGGGGGGTGCTCGCCAAAACGGTCGGGGCGCTGTTCATCCGCTCGTACGAGCGCGGCGAGCGGGTCCATCTGGCCATGATCAGCCGGGGGTACACGGGCACCATGCCCGTCATCGACGAGGTGACCGCGTCCCGGGCGCAGTGGTCGTACGCCTTCGCGCTTCCGGGCGCGGCCCTCGTTGTCTGTCTGCTGGGATGGAGCCTTTGACTCCTCCCTCCCTCTTGCGAACAAGGGGGATTCCTGGCTCACGCTGCTCGGTCATCCAGCGGATGACCGAGTCTCACACGATCAACACCAGCCGGGTTGAGACCAGCCTGGATGATCTGAACGCCAAAAGGGATGCGCATGCTTGGTTCTCGCTATGCACCGTTCGCCACTGACGTCACCCGATCACGCAGTGGCATTCGGAGGGTTTCGTGACATTCTCCCTCGAAGTCGCCGG
Organism: Streptomyces europaeiscabiei; assembly: GCF_036346855.1. Classification (NCBI taxonomy): domain Bacteria; kingdom Bacillati; phylum Actinomycetota; class Actinomycetes; order Kitasatosporales; family Streptomycetaceae; genus Streptomyces; species Streptomyces europaeiscabiei. The sequence continues at coordinate 4,384,216 of NZ_CP107841.1, read as the reverse complement.
GCTCGCCTTCGCCTACCCCGACGGCCATCAGGCCCTCTTCGGCGTCGACTTCACCGTCGGGCGAGGGGAGCGGGTCGCACTGCTCGGGCCGAACGGCGCCGGGAAGACCACCCTCGTCCTGCACCTGAACGGCATCCTCACCGGGGGCGCCGGCACGGTGACCGTCGCCGGGATGCCCGTCGGCAAGCGGCACATGGCCGAGATCCGGCGGAAGGTCGGCATCGTCTTCCAGGACCCCGACGACCAGTTGTTCATGCCGACCGTGCGCGAGGACGTGGCCTTCGGGCCCGCCGCGGCGGGAATGCGGGGCCCCGAACTGGAGGCCCGGGTGGACAAGGCCCTCGGACAGGTCGGCATGGCGGAGTTCAAGGAACGGCCACCGCACCACCTCTCGTTCGGGCAGCGGCGGCGGGTGGCCGTCGCCACCGTGCTCGCCATGGAACCCGAGATCCTCGTCCTCGACGAGCCGTCCTCCAACCTGGACCCCGCCTCGCGCCGCGAACTCGCGGACATCCTGAGGTCGTTGGACGTCACCGTGCTCATGGTCACGCACGACCTGCCGTACGCGCTCGAACTCTGCCCGCGTTCCCTGATCCTCAGCGAGGGTGTCATCGCGGCGGACGGGGTGACGGGTGAACTCCTCGTCGACGACGAGCTGATGCGGGCCCATCGTCTGGAACTGCCGTTCGGATTCGATCCGCGGTCGGTGAGGGCGGGTTAGGGCTCGGGGTGCGGGTTGTTCGCCCGGCGCGGGTGGGCGAGGGCTTCTCGCGCAGTTCCCCGCGACCCTTGAAGGCCGGGGGCGCCCTGCGCTTTTGAGGGGCGCGGGGAACTGCGCGACCAGCCCTCACCCACCGCGGACAAACACGGTCCCCCCGCAGCGCACCACACGCGTCCGTGACAATGGGGCCCGTGACGAATCATGAGGAACCCGAACAGCACGGTTCGCTGCTCCTCGACCAGCAGTTGTGCTTCGCGCTGTACGCGGCCCAGCGCGCGGTCACCGCCGCGTACCGCCCGCTGCTCGACGAACTCGGCCTCACCTACCCGCAGTACCTGGTCATGCTCTCCCTCTGGGAGCGCGGCGAGACCACCGTCAAGGAACTGACGGGCGCCCTGCGGCTCGACTACGGCACGGTCTCGCCGCTGCTGAAGCGGCTGGAGTCGGCCGGGCTGCTGAGCCGGGAGCGGTCGCTGCGGGACGAGCGTTCGGTGCGGATCGCGCTCACCGGCCGCGGCGAACAGCTCCGCGACCGTGCGGCGGCCGTCCCCGCCACCCTCGCGGCCGCCACCGGGCTGCACGCCCCCGAGGTGACCCGGCTGCGCGAGGAACTGTGGCAGCTGACGGCACGGGCGACGAAGGCGGCAGGCCGCTGAGCGGGCGAGGCCGACCGGCGGGTCGCTCGCCGGCGGGTCGCTCGGCGGTCGGCGGTGACCTTGTGTTACCCGTGGTTACTACCCCCTGGTAACCGCTCTCCCCTACCGACCGGTACCTTGTGCACGATGTATTCGTGCGCGCCTGTCCTGGGGAGGCCACGCGCTCGTCCTGGGGGAGGCCAAGGGAATGACTGACGACGCCGTGGTGGGGACCGGACCCGGTACCAGTTCCAATGCCGGTACCGATGCCGGTGCCAGTCCTCATTCCGGTCCCGACACCCGTACCGACACTCGTCCGACGAAGATCATGTACGTCGCCGAGGCCACCGCGCACGGCGGCCGGAACGGCTACATCAGCAGTCAGGACGGCCAGATCGACCTCAAGGTCGCGATGCCGCCGGCCATGGGCGGCGACGGTGACGGCACCAACCCCGAGCAGCTGTTCGCCGCCGGGTACAGCTCCTGCTTCCACAACGCGCTGGTCCTCGTCGGCCGCCGCGCCGGCTACGACCTGACCGGCTCCACCGTCGCCGCGAAGGTCGGCATCGGCCCCAACAAGCAGCGCGGCTACGGCCTCGCCGTGGCCCTCAGTGTCTCCCTCCCGGTCATCGACCAGGACATCGCGGCCAAGCTCGTCGACGCGGCCCACCAGGTCTGCCCGTACTCGAACGCGACCCGCGACAACATCGAGGTCACGATCCTGCTGGGCTGAGAAGGGCTGAGAAGGGCTGGAGGGGCCTGGAACGGCCCGGAGGGGCTGCCGGCGGCGAAGGGCTGCGGCGGCCTCGGGCGGGGGAATCCCGGGCCATGCCTGCACGTTGCATCCGTCGTCGCGGCGAGTGGTCGTGGCGAGTGAACGGACAGCAAGGAGCGCCGACGTGGACGTGAACGGCACAGTCGCCGAGGGCTTCGAGCCGGTCAGGGCCGCGTTCGTACGCAACTTCGAGGCGCTCGGCGAGCGGGGCGCGGCGGTGGTGGTCTACCGGCACGGGCGCAAGGTCGTCGACCTGTGGGCCGGCACCCGGGACGTCGACGGCGACGAGCCCTGGCAGCAGGGCACCGCCCAGATCATGCGCTCGGCGACGAAGGGCGTCGCCGCCGCCGTACCGCTGATGCTGGCCGAGCGTGGGGAGCTGGACCTCGACGCGCCGGTGGGCCGGTACTGGCCGGAGTTCAAGGCGCACGGCAAGGACCGCGTGCTGGTGCGGCACGTGCTCAACCACCGGGCCGGGCTCCCGGTCCTGGACCGTCCCCTCACCCCCGCCGAGGCGCTGGACCCGCGCCGGGGCCCGGCGGCCGTGGCCGCGCAGACCCCCGCCTGGGAGCCCGGCACCGACCACGGCTACCACCCCCTGACGTACGGCTGGATGCTCGACGAACTGGTCCGGCGCGTGACCGGCCGGGGGACGGGCGAGTGGATCGCGTCGGACATCGCCACCCCGCTGGGCCTGGACGCCGGCCTGTGGCTGGGGCTGCCGGACTCGGTGGCGGCGGCCGGCCGGGTCGGCCGCGCGGGCCGTCTGGAGTCGGCGCCCGAACCCACGGGCGGGCTGCGGGTGCGCGCCAGGCGTTCGGTCACCGAGGCCTACGACGACCCGGACTCCCTCACACGCCGCGCCTTCGCCGCGATCACCCCGTTCCCCGACCAGAACGACCCGGCGTACCGGGCCTCCGCCCTCCCCGCGACCAACGGCATCGCCACGGCGGACGGCCTGGCCCGCTTCTACGCGGCGCTCATCGGCGAGGTCGACGGCGTACGGCTGTTCGGCCCGGCGACCCTGGAGGCCGCCCGCGCCGAGGAAGCCTCCGGCCCCGACCGCGTCCTCGTCATCAACACCCGCTTCGGCCTCGGCTACATGCTCCACGGCACCGCCTCCCCGCTGTTCGGCGCCGGCTCCTTCGGCCACCCCGGCCGGGGCGGCCCCCTCGGCTTCGCCGACCCCGACACCGGCCTCGCCTTCGGCTACGTCACGAACGGCTACCGCAAGACCGTGACGGCGGACCCGAGGGCGCAGACACTGGTGAAGGCGGTGCGGGAGGCGCTGGGCTAGAGGGCGCCCGCGCCCTCCAGGGGTGCGGGGCCGTGTCGATGGGCGGCTCCGTCGCGTGGGCGTGACCAGCCGCGTAGCCACGTACGACCGCGGCCGCCGAACAACAGTCGTCCCGAGCTCAACAGTCGTCCCGAGCGCGAGCTGCCGGGCTGCCGGGCTGCCGGGCGCAGATGCTCACCGCGAAGCGCGGCCGTCACGGGTGAGCGGCCGGACCGGCCCAGGGCTCCCCCGCTGGTGTCCTGGCCCGATCCCGGAGTTCCGGACGGCCGCACTCCGCGGCGGCGATCACCAGGATGCGCGGAAATCCGGCCAATGTCGTTGGCTGACGGTCCACTGTTACTTGGCAACGCGTCCACTGTTCGACCACCGGCGCGGCAGCGACCCGGATGCCGAGGCCGGGCGAGCGGGTCTCGCCCACCGGCGCGAGCAGGGCGCCGCCGCGCCCACCCCGGGCCGCCCCCGGCGGCACGACTGCCCGCGGCGCGGGGTACGGCCACGAAGACGCCGACGCCGGCGTCGCGGCGGGGCGTGGCCGAGGCGGGTGGGGTGGGCGCGGTGGTTGCCGGCGTCCTGGGTCAGAGCGCTATCGGGTGCGACGTGCGGCCCGATGCCTCGTCTATCTCGTCGTGGGCCTTGGTGAGGAGCTTCATGGCGAGCTCGTTCAGGGCCCTGGCCCCGGCTATCTCCTCGCCGACCCGGGGCTGATGGGAGTCGGTCCGGTGGCGGCTGGCGTAGCCGTTCGCGCGTACCTCCTTCCCGTCGGGGAGCCGTACGAGGGCCGCCGCCCGTGTGCGCTGATCGTCCTCCTGGAACTCCAGCTCGATGTGCCATCCGACAGCCGTTTTCATCATGACGGATCACCTCCGGAATCGCTCTTTCCAGAGTGCTCCTCCGCGCCCGTGGACGCACGGCCTGCCGGGCCCCCGCCCCGCCTATCCGGTCCTCATCCCGCCTATCGGTCCCCGTCCCGCCTATCCGGCCCGCAGCATCAGCCCGATGCCCACCACCAGCAACCCCGCAGCCACGATCCGAGGCGCCCCGAACCGCTCCTTGAAGAACACCGCCCCGATCGCCGCGCCCACGATGATCGACATCGTTCCTGGGGCCGAGACGCTTGACTGGTCGCTCCGTTTCGAGGTCGGCGGTGCCCCTGTCGGGCGGGCTTGCCGGGCTTCCCTTCAGGAGCGTGAGTGGCTGCCGGGGACGGTGGCACACCCGACGGGATGCGGAGCGATCCGTTCCGGTAGTCTGTGCCGCCCTACACGCCAGGGGGGATTGTGCGGACGAAGACGATCACCGCTGCGCTGTGCCTGTTCATGGGTGCTGTCGCGGTCGGTTGTGCCGACGTCAGTGACACGGCTGGCACGTCTGACACGCGCTCCGCCGACCAGTTGCTCGGCGAGGCCGATCGCGCCATGAAGGCGCTCACGTCGGTGACCGTCGTCTGGGATGTCACCTCGACCACCACCGGCAATCGATCTACTGGCCGCTTGACGACCGATCTCAAGACCAGATGCACCTTGAAGTCGACCGCGTCCTATGTCTCCGATGTGGCGGAGATGGAGCAGATCCGGATCGGTGAGACGGACTACATCCATGCCAACGACATGTACCGCGAAATGTGGGGCCGGAAGACGGTCCCAGCGATGCGGAGCAAACCCTGGCTGAAGAGCCCCGTGAGCGCGGCGAGGGGAGCGGACAACCTGGCCGACTGTGCGTGGCGGTTTTTGTCCCCCTCGTTGGGCAAGGCGACCAGGGACAACCCGACCGAGCTCGACGGTGAGCCGGTCATCCCTGTGCGAGTGACGGACGACGAAGTCGAGGGGGGCGTCCACACCTTCTACGTGGCCGCCGAGGGCGAGCCGTACCTTCTGGGGGTCGACTACAAGGACCCTTACTTCCCCCGCGTCACGAGGTTCAGCGCCTTCAACGACCGAGTGGACATTCAGCCCCCTCCGGCGGGCGATGTCCTGGATCTGAGCAGTCTGCCGGCGGACGGGTCCTAGCCGCGCCGGCCACGCTCCGGCCTCCGGAAGTGGCACGAACGGCACCATCACGAACCCGATCAGCGCCCCGCCGCCGGATATCAGCGTGAAGCCGACCAGCTTGTCCGTGATCTTGTGGGCGATCGCGTTCCAGCCGGCGTGGGTGACCGCGGCGAGCAGCACCGCCGCGGTGACGACCGGCGTCACGCGTTCGGCTCGCGGACGCCCTCGCCGGCCTCCCGGACGTCGACCAGGGTGGCGCCCGCGTGCGCGATCAGCGACTTGGGGTCCATGGGGAAGACGGTGTACGGGGTGCCGGCCGCCGCCCACACCGTCGCGTGGTCGAGGAGCGAGCGGTCCGCCAGGACGCGGGTCCTCGTCCGGTGGCCGAAGGGCGGGACCCCGCCGATCGCGTACCCGGTCGCCTCCCGTACGACGTCGGCGCGTGCCCGGGTGACCTTCGCGGCGCAGAGTTCACGCCGGACCAGTTCCACATCGACCCTGGACGCGCCGTCCATGAGCACCAGCACCGGGACGCCGTCCGCCGCGAAGATCAGCGACTTGCAGATCTCGCTCAGCTCGCAGCCGAGGGCGGCGGCCGCCTCCGCCGCGGTCCGTGTGGCGTCCGGGAACCGGCGGATCCGGGTGTGCAGTTCGCCCAGACCCAGCGCGGTGAGCGCCTCGGCGAAACGGGGGTGGGCTCCGGAGCCCTCGGTGTCCTGCGCGACGTTGGTCATGCGGGGCACGGTAGTGGTGGGTGTACTGGCCATGCGAGTGGGTTGTCGAGGCGGTGGGGCGGGTGCGGGTCCGGTGGGGGCTCGTCGCGCAGTTCCCCGCGCCCCTGAAAGACCAGGCCCCTGCGGGCCTGAAAGACCAGGCCCCTGCGGGCCTGAAAGGCGACCGGGCCGGCGGGTCTGAAGGTGACGGGTCGGCGGTCGTGAAGGTGAAGGGCCGGCGGTCGTGAAGGTGAAGGGCCGACGGTCGTGAAGGTGAAGGGCCGGCGGGTCTGAAGGCGACGGGCCTGCGGTCCTGAAGGTGACGGGCGACGAGCCTGAAGGTGACGGGCCGGCGAGTTCGAAGGTGACGGGTCGGCGGTCGTGAAGGTGAAGGGCCGGCGGGTCTGAAGGCGACGGGCCTGCGGTCCTGAAGGTGACGGGTCGGCGGTCCTGAAGGTGACGGGTCGGCGGTCCTGAAGAGCACGGGGCGCAGCCCCTGCTTTTCAGGGGCGCGGGGAACTGCGCGGCCAGCCCCCACCGGACCCGCACCCGCCGAACATCCCATCCAGCCACAGAGACGGCACTGGACCGACCGATCCGTTTCGCTGACGATCGGGGGATGACAAGAACCCCGCCCGCCGACGGCACCCGCGCCTTCCTGATCCTGCACGGCTGGCAGAACCACCGCCCGGCCGCGCACTGGCAGCACTGGCTGGCCGACCGCCTCACCGACCTGGGCCACGAGGTGGCGTACCCGCAGCTCCCGGAGGCGGACGACCCGGACCTGGAGCGGTGGCTGGCGGAACTGGACGCGCTGCTGGGGGAGTTGGCGGGCCGGCGGATCACGGTGATCTGCCACAGCCTGGCCTGCCTGCTGTGGCTGCACGCGGTCGCGCGGGACGACGTGCTGTCCGGCCCCGTCGACCGCGTCCTGCTCATCGCCCCGCCCGCCCCCGAAGTCGTCCTGGAGCACCCGGAGATCGCCGAGTTCGCCCCGCCGGAGCTGAGCCCCGCGCGACTGGCCACGACCGCCTCGTACACCCGGGTCGTCGGCAGCGACAACGACCCGTTCTGCCCCGGGGGCGCGGCCGCGACGTACGCCGAACCGCTGGGCCTGCCCGCCGACGTACTGCCGGGCGAGGCCCATCTCGACCTGGACGCGGGCTACGGTTCCTGGCCGTCGGTGTTCGACTGGTGCCTGGACCAGTCACCCGAGTCGTACGAGAAGACCCCCGTCCACGGCCGTACGCCACTCGGCTGAGGGGGCGCGAGGACGGGCGGCCCGCCCTGAGCGCGGTGCTCAGCCCCCGCTGCCCGCCTTCAGGAGCGCCGCCACGATCGGGCCCGCCGACTCGCTGCCGTGGCCGCCCTGTTGGACGACTCCGGCGGAGGCCAGGTCGCCCTTCCACGCGGTGAACCAGCCGTTGGGCTCCTTCTGGCCGTCGACCTCGGCGGAGCCGGTCTTGGCGCCGTAGTCGGGGCCGAGGCCCGACATCGCCTCGGCCGCCGTACCGGCCGCGGCGGTGTACCGGAGGAGCTCGCGGAGCTGGGAGCGGGCCGTTTCGGACAGGGGCCGGGAGGCGGTGGCGAGGGTGCGGCCGTCGACGGACGGCGCGACCAGGTAGGGCTGCTTGAAGACGCCCGTCTTGGCCGTCGACACCACGGACGCCATGTTCAGCGGGTTCATCCGCACGCCGCCCTGGCCGATCAGCGAGGCCGCCATCGGGGCGTCGCTCTGCACCGGCACCGCGCCGTCGAAGCTGGGCACGCCGATGGCCCAGTTGTTCAGGCCGAGCCCGAAGACCTGCTGGGCCTCCTGGGTCAGGGAGTTGTCGTCCAGCTTCTTCGCCTGGGAGATGAAGGCGGTGTTGCAGGAGCGGGCGAAACTCGCCTTGAACGTGCCGCCCTTGATCGTGAACTTGTCGTCGTTCTGGAACTTCCAGCCGCCGTACGACGAGAACTTGGGGCACGGGTGGACCTTGTCGGCCGAGGCCAGGCCCTTGTCGATGAGCAGCGCCGACGACACGATCTTCATCGTGGAGCCGGGGGCCAGGGAGCCCTGGAACGCCACGTTGAAGCTGCCGGAGTTCGCCGCGGCCAGGATCTCGCCGGTCGAGGGGCGCATCACGACCACCGACGCCCGCTGCGTGGCCGCCACCTTCGCCTCGGCGGCGGCCTGCAGCGACGGGCTGAGCGTCGTCCTCAACTCCCCGGGAGTGCCCTCGCTCAGCTCCAGCAGCGTCTTGTCTGCGGCCTTCTCCTTGCCGGACTTGCCGGACGTGCCGGATTTCAAGGACTTGGTGGAGTTCTCGGACGCCTCGGGCGACTCGGACGAATCGGAGGTGCCGGACTTGGCGGACTTGCCGTCCGACCCGTCCTGCGCCGGGTCCGCCCGGACGATCCGCAGCTCGACGCCCGCCCTGCCGCCCGCCTTCTTGCCGTACTTCTCCCGCAGACCGTCCAGCACCGAGCCCAGCGACGGGTACTTCTTCGTCGTCAGCTCGCCGCCGTCCCGGTCGAGGGCCTTCACCGGGGGCGTGCCGGCCTCACCGGTCACCAGCCGGTCGCCCTCGTCGAGGTCCGGGTGGACGACGGACGGCTGCCAGTCGACGACGGGTTCGCCGTCCTTCTCGGCCCGTACGACGGTGAGGGCGGACGCGTAGGTCAGCGGCTTCTTTGCGCCCTTGTAGGCGACCGTGCCCTTCACCGTGAACGGCACCTTGTCGCCCGCGCGCTTGCCGCGGGTCAGGGTGACGTCCTTCACATGGGCGTCCTTGGTGAAACCGGTCAGCGCGGCCTTCGCGGCGGCCGAGTCGTCCGTGGCGGCGGCGGCCTTCGTGACGGTGCCCTTCTGCCAGGCGGTGAGGAACGCGGTCGCGGCCGTACGGACCTCGGCGGAGGACAGGGGCCCGCTCTTCACGGCCTCGGCGTCGGCCGAACCGTCGTCGGCCGACGCGCCGGCACCGAACACCGTGTACACGGCGACCGCGCCGCCGCCGAGGGCCGCGACCGCGACTCCGCCCAGCACGAGGTGCCGCCGTGACCTCCCCGACTTCGCGGCCTTCCGCTCGTCGACACGCCTTCTCTTACCCACGCTTACCCACGCTTTCGACCTTCCGCTGCCCTCGACTGCCTCTCGTCCCTCAACGAGAACCACCACACTAGAGTCCCGCGGATCACTCCGTGGGTTTGGCCGGGAGTTCGTCCGTGGGTGGGCGGGGGCTGCTCGCGCAGTTCCCCGCCCACGCGAAAAGCGAAAAGCAGGGGCTCAGCCCCTGCTTTTCGCTTTTCGGTCCGCAGGTCCGGTCTTTGTCTTTCAAGGCGCGGGAACAGAGGCGAGCAGGGGCGCGGGAACTGCGCGAGCAGCCCCGCCCACCCGCGGGAACTCACCCCCCGGCTTTGAGCACATCCACCACGATCGGACCGGCCGCCTCACCGCCGCGGCCACCGCCCTCCGACATCGCCGCCGCGGCCACGTCCCCGCGGAACCCGGTGAACCAACTGTCCGCCACGGCCTGCCCGTCGATCTCCGCGGAGCCGGTCTTGGCCCCGATGTCGCCGCCGAGATCGGACATGACGGTCTCGGCCGTCCCCTGAGTCGCGGTCAGCCTCATCATCTGCTTCAACTGCGACGAGGTACCGGGCGACAACCCCTTCGCCGTGGCCAGCTTCCGGTCGTCCAGCTTCGGCGACACCAGATACGGCTGCCGGAACTGTCCCGTGATCGCCGTGGACGTCACCGACGCCATGTTCAACGGGTTCATCAGGACGTCACCCTGGCCGATCGCGTTGGCGGCCCGGTTCGGCCCGCCGGAGGGCGGCACCTTGCCGTCCATGGAGGCGATGCCCGTCTTCCAGTCGTCCCGGCCGATCCCGAACCGCTCCTGCGCCTCCTCGGTCAACGACGCGTCGGTCAGCGGCTTCTCGTCGATCAGCTTGATGAAGGCCGTGTTGCAGGACCTCTCGAAGCTGTTGGCGAGCGTGGCGCTCGGCGTCTCGTTCGCCTTCATGCCCGGCAGGTTCTTGAAGGTCTGGCTCATCCAGGTGGCCGTGTCGGGGCAGGGTGCGGGGCCGTTCATGGAGGTCACACCGTTGTCGATGAGCATCGCGGCGGTGACGATCTTCATCGTGGAGCCGGGCGGGAGTTCCCCCTGGAAGGCCGCGTTGAAGCCGTCCCCGCGGTGGTTGGCGACGGCCAGCACCTGACCGGTGCTGGGCTGCAGGGCGACCACGGACGACTCGGCGTACTTCTTGACCGCCTGCTCGGCCGCCGCCTGCGTCCGCGCGCTGATCGTGGTCTCCAACCTGCCCGCCTTACCCTTGGCGAGGGTCAGCAGGGTGGTGTCGCCGGCTTCCGTGGTGGTGTGGCGGATGCCCAGCTCGATGCCGGGTGTACCGCCCGCGTCGGCGCCGTAGCGTTCGCGCAGGGTGTCGAGGATCGGCCCGAGGGACGGGTACTTCTCCTTGGTCAGCACCTTGCCGTCCCGGTCCACGGCCTCGATGGGCGGCGCCGCCGCCTCCCCGGTGAACAGCGTGTCGCCGGCCTTCAGTTCGGGGTGCACGACGGAAGGCCGCCAGTCGACCAGGGCCCGTCCGGTCGTCTTCCCGCGCACGACGGTCAGCCGGCTCTTGTACGAGAGTTCCTTGCTCTTCCCCTCGTACGCCACGTTCGCCTCGACGGAGAACGGGACGGTCCGGCCGCCGGTCCCGGTGGGCTTGCCCGGCGCGATCCTCACATCGTCGATCCGGGCGGTGCCGACGAAGCTGCCGAACACCTTCCCCGCGTCCACGGCGTCGTTCGTGTACGACGACGCGGTGGCCGAGTCGCCCTTCTCCCAGGCCGCGAAGAACTTCTCCGTCGTCTCCCGGACCTCGTCCGCGCTCGGCGGCCCGGTCCGTTTCTCCGCGCTCCCACCGTCCCCGTTGAGCGCCGTCACGAAGTTGTACCCGCCGTATCCGGCACCCCCCACCATCGCCGCGAACACCCCGCCGACTATGGCGACCTTGACCCCCTTGCGCATGACGCGAATCCCCCTTTGAACGCGTTCAGAAACCGCTTGCCGAGGCTCACTGTAAACACGCCGACGTAACGCGTGGGAAAAATGCTTCCTGTGTGTGCCCTGATTGTTAGCCCAGGAAGCCCGGCAAACCGGATTCAGGCCATCACACCCGGGTATCCGGCCATTCGCGACCACGGTGGCGACGGACCGTTCCTCTGGGGCGCCGATGCGATCCGTTTGCAGTGGCCCAGCCACCGATGCCGGCCCCGACACGAGCAGTCCCGCGGACAATCCCGCGGGCGCGGGTGACGGCGTCGCCGGGATGCAGCCTCCGGGACGGAAGTGCACGGTGGTACAGGGGGTGTGTCTGTTGGAGGTGATGAAAATGCGACGCCTGTCCACCTGTGTGACTCTGGTCGCCTCTCTCGTCCTTGCGGGAGGCGCGGCCGTAGCGGTACCGCAGAACGCTCAGTCAGAGGCGCCTCGCGCCATGGCGGTGAGAAGTGCGGCGCTGCCTGAGAAGCTCGTCGCCCACGGCTCCCAAGACGTTTGCAACTTCACCATCCAGAGGCCGACGCTGAGGGTCGGGTCGTCAGGAAGCGCTGTCCAGCAGGCCCAGTGCTACCTGAACGAAGCCATGACAGGCGCCAACCTGGACCTGGACGGGGACTTCGGGCCGGTCACCAATGCGGCGACGAAGCGGTTCCAGCGCTGCGCAGGCATCACCGTGGACGGGACCGTCGGGGCCCAGACATGGTCGTTCCTGGTCTTCTGGGCCAACTCGACGGCCAGCGTGTGCTGATCACCGGTGTCACGAGGGTGCGGCCGCCGGCCGCACCCTCGTGGTTCACGCACTCGTGGTTCACGCACTCGTGGTTCACGCACTCGTGGTTCACGCACTCGTGGTTCACGCACTCGTGGTTCACGCACTCGTGGTTCACGCACTCGTGGTTCACGCACTCGTGGTTCACGCACTCGTGGTTCGTCCGCCGGGCTAGACCCAGGTGTCCAGCCACATCCGCGACCGCCAGCTGTCGATCGGGATGGGCTGGCCGGTGTAGATGGGCCAGAAGTAGATGAAGTTCCAGGCGATCAGAAGGACCAGGACGCCGGCGCCCGCCGCGCCGGCGACGCGGCGGCGTTCCGGTGCGCCGGGGGGACCGAGGATGGCGCCGATCATCATGGTGACGGCGAGGCAGAGGAAGGGGAGGAAGACGACGGCGTAGAAGAAGAAGATCGTGCGCTCCTGGTACATGAACCAGGGGAGGTAGCCCGCGGCGATGCCGCAGGCGATCGCGCCGGCGCGCCAGTCGCGGCGGAAGAACCAGCGCCACAGGACGTAGAGGACCGCGAACGCGGCGGCCCACCACAGGAGAGGAGTGCCGATGGCGAGGACCTCGCGGGCGCACTTGTCGGCGGTATCGGTGGCGCAGCCGTCCTTGCCGGGTGACGGCGACTCGTAGAAGTACGAGACCGGGCGGCCGACGACGATCCAGCTCCACGGGTTCGACTGGTACGTGTGCGGGGACGACAGCCCGATGTGGAACTCGTAGACCGCGTGCTCGTAGTGCCACAGGCTGCGCAGCCAGTCCGGCAGCCAGCTGAACCAGCCGCCCTTGCCCTCGGTCACGGCCCAGTTGCGGTAGTAGCCGCCGGTGCCGTCGTCCGGGGAGAGGATCCAGCCGGTCCAGGAGACCAGATACGTGGCGATCATGACCGGGACCGTGGACAGGAACGCGAGGCCCAGGTCGCGCTGGAGCACGGCGATCAGCGGCTGGCGGGCACCGGCGACCTTGCGGGCCGAGTAGTCCCACAGCACCGCCATGACGCCGAAGAACACCAGGAAGTACAGGGCGTTCCACTTGGTGCCGAGGGCCAGGCCGAGACAGAGGCCGGCCAGCCAGCGGTAGGGGCGCCAGCCCAGGCGGGTCGTCTCGGCGATGAGGGAGTGGGGGCGTACTACTCCTTCGCCGTCCGGGGGGAGCGCGTCGGCCAGTCGTCCGCGTGCTCGGTCGCGGTCGATGACCAGGCAGCAGAACGCGGCCAGCACGAAGAACATCAGCACCTGGTCGAGCAGCGCGGTGCGGCTCATCACGAAGTGCAGGCCGTCCACCGCCATCAGCGTGCCCGCGAGGCAGCCGAGGAACGTCGAGCGGAAGATCCGGCGGCCGATCCGGCAGAGCATCAGCACGGAGAGCGTGCCGAGCAGGGCCGTCATGAAGCGCCAGCCGAACGGGTCGAACCCGAACATCAGCTCGCCCAGACCGATCACGTACTTGCCGACCGGCGGGTGGACCACGTACGCCGCTTCCGTCGGGATCGGCACGTCCCCGTTGTTCTGGAGGATCAGCTCGTTGGCGTTCTTGGCCCAGTTGACCTCGTACCCGCGATGGACGATCGCCCACGCGTCCTTGGCGTAGTACGTCTCGTCGAATATCACCGCCTTGGGGCTGCCCAGGTTGTAGAACCGCATCAGCCCCGCGAACAGCGTCACCAGCAGCGGACCGCCCCACGCCGACCAGCGGGCCAGGCGCGTCGCGACCTCCTCGCGCAGCCCGAGCACGGCCACGACGCGCGGGCTCGGCCGGGTGTACGGGGGCACCAGCCGGGTGCGGACGTCGCCTCTCCGGGGCGCCGCGTAGCCGAATCGGCGCAGGCGGTGCTGCCACGACGGCCGGTGCTCTTCGGTGGCCTGGTCCTGCCGGGTGTCCGTGGAGGACGCGGTACTGGTCACCGCGCCATCGTAGGGAACACCGCTGTGGGAGTCCCGTGGGAACGGAATGTGGGTCGTGGGGCGTGGGGTGCCTTCCGGGCGTGGGGATGCCTGCGCCGCGGTGTCCGCGGGCGGGGCGCGGCTGGTCGCGCTCACCCGGTGGAGCCGCACATCGGCACAGTCCCGCGGTCCCTTCGGGGGCTTCGCCCCCAGGGGGTGGTGGCTGGGAGGATGGGGGTGTGACAGGAATCCTTGTGTTGGCAGGTACCCCCATCGGTGATGTTGCGGATGCGCCGCCCCGGCTCGCCCAGGAGTTGGCCGGTGCGGACGTGGTCGCCGCCGAGGACACCCGGCGGCTTCGGCGGCTCACCCAGGCGCTGGGTGTGCAGCCTGTCGGGCGGATCGTCTCCTACTTCGAGGGCAACGAGGCCGCGCGTACACCGGAGCTCGTCGAGGCACTGGTGGGCGGCGCCCGGGTGTTGTTGGTCACGGACGCGGGGATGCCGTCGGTCTCCGACCCCGGGTACCGGCTCGTCGCCGCCGCCGTGGAGAAGGACATCCGCGTCACTGCCGTCCCCGGGCCTTCGGCCGTGCTCACCGCGCTCGCGCTGTCCGGGCTGCCCGTGGACCGGTTCTGCTTCGAGGGGTTCCTGCCGCGCAAGGCCGGAGAGCGGCTGGGGCGGCTGCGCGAGGTCGCGGAGGAGCGGCGCACACTCGTGTACTTCGAGGCGCCCCACCGCCTGGACGCGACGCTCGCGGCGATGGCCGAGGTCTTCGGCGCGCAGCGGCGGGCCGCCGTGTGCCGTGAGCTGACCAAGACGTACGAGGAGGTCAAGCGGGGCCCTGTCGGGGAGCTGGCCGAGTGGGCGGCGGCCGGTGTGCGCGGGGAGATCACCGTCGTGGTCGAGGGGGCGCCGGAGAAGGGGCCGGAGGAACTGGACGGGGCGGAGCTGGTGCGGCGGGTTCAGGTGCGGGAGGAGGCGGGGGAGCGGCGCAAGGAGGCGATCGCCGCGGTGGCGGTCGAGGCCGGGTTGCCGAAGAGGGAGGTCTTCGACGCGGTGGTGGCCGCGAAGAGGGCTGCGCCGTAGGGGGTGGGATGCGTTTTCGGGTGCGGGTCCGGTGGGGCTTCCCGCGCAGTTCCCCGCGCCCCTGGAGGACCATGCCCTGCGCCGCTGGAAGACCAGGCCCCGCGGGTCTGGACGACGACGGTTTCCGGCCAGGGTCTGGACGACGACGGTCCCGCGGGTCGGCAGGACCAGGCCCCGCGGGCTTGAAGGACGATGGCCCTGCGGGCCCTGAAGAACAACGGTCCTCGGCGCTGTTGGGCGACGGTCCTCGGGCCGCAAAGCGTGGGGCGCGGCACCTGCTTTCAGGGGCGCGGGTAACTGCGCGGGAAGCCCCACCGGACCCGCACTCCGCGACGCACAACGCACGCCCCTGTGCGCCGCGAACGAGCCCCCACGCCCCATGCCCTGGCAAAGCTGAGCAAAGCACAGCCCTCGCACAGACGGCCTTCCCACAAGGGAGGGCCAAAACGGCTTCAACAGTCGGCAGGTGGGGTGCACTCCAGGTCCGCCGAGGAGTCAACTGGGTGCTGAGGACGTACTCGTCCTCACCGTCCAGCGGACCAGAGGAGCTGGCAATGACCGAGATCGCAGAGCGGACCGTCCTGCGGGACACCGCCACCGCCGTCGTGCACGAGTCGTACTCGTTCGCCTGCATGCACTGCGGGCACGGCTGGGAGCAGTCGTACGAGATAGAGCACCACAACGACGCCCAGGGACGCGACTTCGTGATGTACGTGGCCGACGGCCAGGTCGTGCCGTCCCCGCTGTCGAGGCCCGCGTGCCAGAACTGCGACGGTCATGTCGTACGGATCATGCGGGCGGGCCAGGTGTCGTCGGTCCGGGACGCCGAGCGACGGCGGCACGTGCCGAAGCCACGCCCCGTGGCGGCGGACGCTGAGACCTCGGACGCGGTGGACCACAAGGAGCACCACCACTGGCACCTGGCCGACCTCCTGCACCCGTTCCACCGCAAGGCGAGCTGACCTCCCCCCAGCGAGCCTGGAGGACATGCCCCGATCGTGCGATTCGTAGGATCGGGGCATGCCTTCGAACGACTCCGGCAACGCGTCCGGCAAGAACGACAAGAACGCCGCGCCCCCGCTCCCCGAACCCCTGCGGGTGCCGGTCGCGGATTCGCACACCCATCTGGACATGCAGTCCGGCACGGTCGAGGAGGGCCTCGCGAAGGCCGCCTCCGTGGGGGTGACGACGGTCGTGCAGGTCGGCTGCGACATCAAGGGCTCGCGCTGGGCCGCCGAGACCGCCGAGCGGTACGAGGCCGTGCACGCGACGGTCGCGCTGCACCCCAACGAGGCGCCGCGGATCGTGCACGGCGACCCGGACGGCTGGTCCCGGCAGGGCGCGCGGACACCCGGCGGTGACGCGGCGCTCGACGAAGCGCTCGCCGAGATCGACCGACTGGCCGCGTTGCCACAGGTCAAGGGGGTCGGGGAGACGGGGCTCGACTACTTCCGGACCGGGCCGGAGGGCAAGGCCGCCCAGGAGCGGTCCTTCCGCGCGCACATCGAGATCGCCAAGCGGCACGGCAAGGCGCTGGTCATCCACGACCGCGACGCCCACGACGACGTGTTGCGGATCCTGAAGGAGGAGGGCCCGCCCGAGCGGACCGTCTTCCACTGCTACTCCGGCGATGCCGACATGGCCGCCGTGTGCGCCGAGCACGGCTACTTCATGTCCTTCGCCGGGAACATGACCTTCAGGAACGCCCAGCCGCTGCGCGACGCCCTCGCCGTCGCGCCCCTCGAACTCGTCCTCGTCGAGACCGACGCGCCCTTCCTGACGCCCGTGCCGTACCGCGGACGGCCCAACGCGCCGTATCTCATTCCGGTCACGGTTCGGGCGATGGCCGCGGTGCGGGGGATCGGCGAGGACGCGCTGGCGACGGCGCTCGCGGCGAACACGGCGCGGGCGTTCGATTACTGACCGGTCACGTTCTGTCGGCCGTCCGAGGGACCCAAAAAGATGATCAGCGGCCCGTGTCGCGACACTGCGTGACCACGTTGCTTTGGAGGGTGACCGGAGTCCGCTAGGTTCACGTCGCCCGACCCGGACCCGGATCCCCTCTGGAGCGTGTCGTCGTGAGCAACGTGCAGTCGTCGTCGTACGAGACCTATGGCCCTGCGGACGGTACGAGTTGGCAGCCTGCCTCGTACGACACCGGGACACAGCCGTACGACACCGGGACGCCGCCGTATGACGTCCGGACGCAGCCGTACGCCGCCGCGACGCCGCCGTTCGAGGCCGCGACGCCGCCGTACGAGGCCGCGACGTTGCCGTACGGGGTCTACGCGGACACGTACCGGCCCGCCTATGAGGACCGGCCCGCCTATGAGGACCGGCCCGCCTATGAGGACCGGCCCGCCCGTGAGGACCGGCGCGCCCGTGAGGTGCCGGAAGAGCTGAACCCCGAGCCCGCCGGGCCGGTCGGTGGCGGGCGGGGCGGCTCCCGGCGGGCCGTGCGGCGCGGGCGGTCCGCCGGAAGGCCCGGTTCGCTGCGGCGGCTGGTGCCGCAGGCGCTGGTGGTGGCGTTCCTCGCGGGCGGGACCTCCGCCTTCGTGGCGAAGGACAAGGCGATCGAGCTGACCGTCGACGGGCGGCCGCGCACGCTGCACACCTTCGCCGACGACGTCTCCGAGCTGCTCGCCGACGAAGGCGTCGCCTTCGGCGCCCACGATGTCATCGCCCCCGCCCCCGGTACCGCGCTGAGCAGCGGTGACGAGGTCGCCGTGCACTACGGGCGGCCCGTCGACCTCACCCTGGACGGCCGGCCGCGCAAGGTCTGGACGACCGCCCGCACGGTGGACGGGGCGCTTCAGCAACTCGGGGTGCGTGCGGAGGGCGCGTACGTGTCGACCTCGCGCTCCCGGCGCATCGGGCGTGAGGGTCTGGAGCTGGACGTCCGTACCGAGCGCACCGTCACGATCATGGCGGACGGGCGGACGCGGACGATCCGGACGAACGCGGCGACCGTGGGGGAGGCCGTGGAGCAGGCCGGGGTCACCCTGCGCGGGGAGGACACCACCTCGGTCGCGTGGTCGAGCTTCCCCCGGGACGGGCAGACGGTGACCGTGCTGCGGGTGACCGGGTCCCAGGAGGTCCGCGAGGTGCCCATCCCGTTCCGGGTGCTCCGCACCGAGGACCCCTCGCTCTTCCGGGGCACGGAGGTCGTCGAGCGGGCCGGTCACCCGGGCACCCGCCGGATCACGTACGCGATCCGCACGGTCAACGGGGTCAGGCAGCGGCCGCGGCTGCTCCGCACGGAGGTCGTGCGTGAGCCGCAGGACCAGCTTGTGAAGGTCGGGACGAAGGCGATGCCGACGTCCGTGGCCGGGGCGGAGGGGCTGAACTGGTCCGGGCTCGCCGCGTGCGAGTCCGGGGGGCGGCCGAACGCGGTCGATCCCTCCGGGACGTACGGGGGGCTGTATCAGTTCGATACGAGGACCTGGCAGAGCCTCGGCGGCAGCGGTCGTCCCCAGGACGCCTCCGCAGGCGAACAGACCCTCCGCGCGAAGAAGCTGTACGTCCAGCGGGGGGCGAGTCCCTGGCCCCATTGCGGGGCCCGGCTGCGGGGGTGAGGGCCGCGTCGGGGGGCGGGGTCCGGGTGCGTCGGCGAGTGCGGGTCCGGTGGGGGCTGGTTGCGCAGTTCCCCGCGCCCCTGAAAAACCAGGCCCTGCGGGCCTGAGGAGCGGTGGCCCTGCGGGCCGAGAAGCACGGGGCGCAGCCCCTGCTTTTCAGGGGCGCGGGGAACTGCGCCAGCGACCACACACCACCCGCACACGCCGACGCACCCGCACCCCCGACCCCCAGGGCGCCCACGAACCGGGGCACAGCCCCCGCCCCGTACCCTTGTGCCGTGAGCAGCCCCCCCGACGCCCTACTGGGCCCCACCGACGTCCGTGAACTCGCGGCAGCGCTCGGCGTGCGCCCCACCAAACAGCGCGGCCAGAACTTCGTGATCGACGCGAACACGGTCCGCCGGATCGTGCGGACCGCGGACGTCCGCCCGCAGGACACGGTCGTCGAGGTCGGCCCGGGGCTCGGCTCCCTCACCCTCGCCCTGCTGGAGGTGGCGGACAGGGTCACGGCCGTGGAGATCGACGACGTCCTCGCCGCCGCGCTGCCCGCCACCATCGCCGCCCGCATGCCCATCCGCGCCGGCCGTTTCGCCCTCGTGCACTCGGACGCGATGCAGGTGACCGAGCTTCCCGGCCCGGCCCCCACGGCCCTCGTCGCGAACCTTCCCTACAACGTCGCCGTCCCCGTGCTGCTGCACATGCTCGAAACCTTCCCCACCATCGAGCGCACCCTCGTGATGGTCCAGGCGGAGGTCGCCGACCGGCTCGCCGCCGGGCCGGGCTCGAAGGTGTACGGCGTGCCGTCGGTGAAGGCGAACTGGTACGCGCAGGTCAAGCGGGCCGGCTCGATCGGGCGGAACGTCTTCTGGCCGGCGCCGAACGTCGACAGCGGGCTCGTCTCGCTCGTCCGCCGGACCGAGCCGGTCAAGACCACCGCCGCCAGGCGGGACGTGTTCGCGGTCGTCGACGCGGCCTTCGCCCAGCGGCGGAAGACGCTGCGGGCCGCCCTCGCCGGGTGGGCCGGATCCGCGGCCGCCGCCGAGGCCGCCCTCGTCGCCGCCGGAGTCTCCCCGCAGGCCCGCGGGGAGTCCCTGACGGTCGAGGAGTTCGCCGCCATCGCCGAGAACCGCGTCACCGAGGACGCCACGGACAGCAAGACCGACCACAGGACCGACAGCAAGACCGACCACAGGACCGACAGCAAGACCGACAGCAAGACCGACAGCAAGACCGACAACAAAACCGGCCACAAGACCCACAACGAGGAGCCCCGTCAGTCGTGAGCGTCACCGTTCGCGTCCCCGCCAAGGTCAATGTGCAGCTCGCGGTCGGCGGTGCCCGGCCCGACGGCTTCCACGACCTGGCCAACGTCTTCCTCGCCGTCGGGCTGTACGACGAGGTCACCGCCACCCCCGCCGACGAACTGACCGTCACCTGCGAGGGCCCCGGCGCCGACCAGGTCCCCCTGGACCGTACGAACCTCGCCGCGCGGGCCGCGCTCGCGCTGGCGGAACGCCACGGCATCGAGGCCGCCGTGCACCTGCACATCGCCAAGGACATCCCCGTCGCGGGCGGTATGGCCGGTGGCAGCGCGGACGCGGCAGGCGCCCTCCTGGCCTGCGACACGCTGTGGGGTACGAACGCCTCGCGCGAGGAACTCCTTGACATCTGCGCGGAGTTGGGCAGTGACGTGCCGTTCGGTCTGGTGGGTGGGGCGGCTCTGGGGACGGGGCGGGGCGAACAGCTCCAGCCCCTCGACGTGGGCGGCTCGTTCCACTGGGTGTTCGCCGTCGCCGACGGCGGCCTCTCCACCCCCGCCGTCTACCGTGAGTTCGACCGGCTCCACGCCCACGACACCGTCCCCGAGCCCGTGGCCTCCCAGGTGCTGCTGGACGCGCTCGCCAAGGGGGACGTGGACGCGCTCGCGGCCTTCCTGCCGGGCTCCAACGGCCTCCAGCCCGCCGCCCTCTCGCTCTTCCCGAAGCTGGCCGGCACCCTCGCCGAGGGCCTCGCGGCCGGCGCGCTCGCCGCGCTCGTCTCCGGCTCCGGCCCGACCACGGCCTTCCTCGCCCGGGACGCCGACGCGGCCCGCACCATCGCCGAGGGGCTGCTCGCCTCCGGCACGTGCGGGGCGGCGAGGGAGGCCGTCTCACCCGCGCCGGGGGCGACCGTCGTCCGACAAGCCCAAGCCTAGGTACTCAGACGTGAGTTGAGTACGTGAGCGCTGACGCCCACCCGGGCGCCGGCGCGACCGTACTCCCATGAGCGCAAGCGTGAGTGCGAGCGAGCTCGCCGCCACCACCCCGTCCACCCGTGACCGGTACGTCGACCTGCTCCGCGTCGCCTCCCTCGGCACGGTCGTCCTCGGCCACTGGCTGATGGCGGCGGTCACGACCGGCGGCGGAGGCAACGGCGGCGGAGGCAACGGCGGCGGGGGGAACGGCCAGGTCGAGGTGGGCAACCTCCTCGCCGTCGAGCCCCGGCTGCAGATCCTCACCTGGGCCCTGCAGATCATGCCGGTGTTCTTCTTCGTCGGCGGTTTCTCGCACGCCCTCTCCTACCGCTCGCTCAGCCGAAGGAGTACCGGCGAGGGGGCTTCCGTCTACCCGGCCTTCCTCCGGGCCCGCCTCCAGCGGCTGCTGCGGCCCACCATGGTGTTCATAGGGGTGTGGGGCGCCGCCGCCGTCCTCCTCCAACTCGCGGGCCTGGACGGCGGACTGCTCGACGTGGCACTGCGGCTGGTCGCGCAGCCGCTGTGGTTCATCGGGATCTATCTCGCGATGGTCGCCTTCACCCCGCCGCTGCTCAAGCTGCACGAGCGGTTCGGGTGGGGCGCGTTCGGGGCGCTGGTCGCGGCCGCCGGGGCTGTCGACGTACTGCGCTTCGCGTTCGACGTGCCGTTCGTCGAGTTCCTCAACTTCGCCTTCGTGTGGCTCGCGATCCACCAGCTCGGATTCCTGCGCGCCGACGGGCGGTTGACGCGGCCGTACCTGCTCGCCGGGGCCGGGCTCGCGGGGGCCGCGCTGCTGGTGGCGTACGGGCCGTATCCGCTGTCGATGGTCGGGATGCCGGGCGAGAAGGTGTCGAACATGGCGCCGCCGACCTTCGCGCTGCTGTGCCACGGGCTGTGGCTGGTCGGCGCGGTGGAGTGGCTGCGCGGGCCGGTCGGGCGATGGCTGCGGCGGCCGAAGGTGTGGCGGGCGGTCGTGGCGGCCAACGGCATCTCGATGACGGCGTTCCTGTGGCATCTTTCGGCCATGCTCGGGGTGTACGGCGTGCTGCTCGCCCTCGGTGTCGACCTGCCCGCGCCCGCGTCGGGTGCCTGGTGGGCCCAACTGCCCCTGCGCATCGCCGCCGCGACCGTCCTCACCGCGGTCCTGGTCGCCGCCTTCCGGAGCTTCGAACGCCCTGCCGCAGGGCCCGCCGTTCGGCCGTCCCGAGTGAGTGGTTCGCGCAGGTCGGGTGCGTATTCCGGCCCTGCCGCCGCCCTGGGGGCGACCCTGTGTCTCTTCGGTGTGCTGGGGCTCTCCATGGTCGGGTTCGGCGGGCTCTTCGAAGGACGCTCGGCCCTGCTGATCGCCGTCCAGGTGACCGCGCCGACGGCGGTGGCGATGACGCTCGCCGGGTGGGGACTGGTGGAACTCATTGGTCGTGGCGAACGGTCAAGTGCCTGACCGAGGTGGTCCGGTGGAGGAAATGTGCAGGTCAGGCATTGGTTTGACGTACCCCTCAGTTTGTAATCCACGCCACAGGAATTTAATGTTCGGTGAAATCCCCTCTGGCCCCTTTTGGTGGGGTCTGCCCGTCGTGTTCGGGTGGCATGATCTCGATCCCCGGTGTCTCGTTACCGGCGGTACTTCCCGTGCGCGTGGTGTCGTCCCCGCGGCGGGCGAGAGGGGTTCCTCATGGGACACATGGACCACTTCAGCGCCGGATGGGTCACCCCCGTCCTCTCCTACGTCATGGCCTGCGTCGGCTCCGCGCTCGGACTGCGCTGCACCGTCAGGGCACTTGAGGCCGAGGGCGCCTCGAAGCGGAACTGGCTGACGCTGGCCTCGTTCGCGATCGGCTCGGGCATCTGGACCATGCACTTCGTCGCGATGATGGGCTTCGGGGTGGAGGGGACGCCCATCCGCTACGACGTTCCGATGACCGTGCTCAGCCTGGTCATGGCGATCGCCGTCGTCAGCGCCGGTGTCTTCACCGCCGGTTACGGCCGCTCCCGGGTCCGCGCGGTGGCCTTCGGCGGCCTCGGCACCGGGTTCGGCGTGGCAGCGATGCACTACACCGGCATGGCCGCGCTCAACCTCCACGGCGAGATCGGCTACAACCCGTCCCTCGTCATCGCCTCCGTGGTGATCGCCGTGGTCGCCGCGACCGCCGCGTTGACGCTCACGCTGATCGTGCGGGGCGGGGTGCTCGCCGCGATCGCCGCGCTCGTCATGGGGCTCGCGGTCAGCAGCATGCACTACACCGCGATGTACGCCGTCACCATCGACCTCGCGCCCAGTACGGCGCAGTTGGCGGGGGCCACGGCCACGGAGTTCCTGTTCCCGCTGGCCGTGTTGCTGGGGTCGTTCCTCTTTCTGACCTCGGCGTATGTGGCGCTGTCCCCGACGGGGAAGCGGGCGGAGTCGTCTTTCGCCGATGAACTGCTGCGTGAGGTCGAGCTTTCGACCGCGTGAGCGTCGGCGCTCCGCTCGGAGCGCCGTTGTCACCTGCGGGCCGGTGGGGGCTGGTCGCGCAGTTCCCCGCGCCCCTTCGGGGTGCGGTAGCCCCTGTCCCGAAGAGGTCCCCATGAAAGTCTTCCGTATGACCGCCCGGCTGCGCCCAAGGTCCGTGCGGGCGAAGATCGTCGCTCTTCTGATGCTGCCCATCGTGTCGCTGATGGCGTTGTGGAGCTATGCCGCCGTGACGACCGTGGCCGCCATCGGCGACACCGAGCGCGCCAAGGACGTCAACAGTGAACTGCTCGCGCCGGTCGCCGAGTTCGTCACCGCGTTGCAGTCCGAGCGGACCGCCGCCATGCGGTACGCGGCCAAGCGCACCGAGACGGGTCTCGACGACCTGAGGGCCGACCAGCAGGCCACCGACAAGGCGGTGACGGCGCTTCGCGCGGGTCTCAACTCCTCCAGCTCGGACGCGGCCCTCATCGACACCGGTCTGCCCGCCCGCCTGGGCACCCTCGAATCCGACTTCAGCGACCTCGCCGCCCTGCGCGCGGACACCACCGGGCCCGGCGCGAAGGACGCGGCCTCGAAGGCGTACAACACCTACTCGGCGGTCATCGACCACGCCTTCGCCGTGACCGGCGCGCTCACCAGCGAGAAGGGCACCGACGCGACCTCCGAGGCGCGTGTGGTCCTCGAACTCTCCCGTGCCCGTGACGCGGTGGCCCGCGAACAGGCCCTGCTGGCCGCCGCCACCGCGTCCGGGACACTGACCAAGGAGCAGTACGCGCGGTTCGTCGGCGCCGTCGCCACCCAGCGCGAACTGCTGAAGCCGGCCGTCGCCGACCTCAAGGCCGAACACCGGCCCGCCTACGACGTGCTGCTGGACGGCGACGGTTACGCCTCCCTCGTCAAGGTCGAGGACGGGGTCACGGACGCCGGGGCGGGGCCGGTGTCGGCGGCCGTGCTGAAGGACTGGGACGCCTCCTCGACGGCTGTGCTGGAGGGCCTTGCCGAAGCGGAGGAGGACGCGGGAACGGGTGCCGCAGCCAAGGCGGACGTCTTCGGCTGGGACACGCTCGGCGCGTCCGGCGTCGCCGTCGTCCTCGGCCTGGTCGGCGTGCTCCTGTCGCTCCTCGTCTCCGTGAGCGTCGGGCGAGGCCTCATCGTCGAACTCCTCGACCTGCGCAACTCCGCCCTCGAAGTCGCGGGCCGGCGCCTGCCGCAGGCCATGCGGAAGCTGCACGCCGGGCAGGGTGTCGACATCGACGCCGAGGCCCCGATGCGGCGCCTCGTCGGCGACGAACTCGCCCAGGTGGGCACCGCGTTGACCGCCGTCCAGCGGGCCGCGCTCAAGGCGGCCTCCGAGCGCGCCGAACTCCTCAGCGGCATCTCCGGGGTGTACGTCAGCCTTGCCCGCCGCAGTCAGGTGCTGCTGCACCGCCAGCTCGACCTGCTCAGCGTCATGGAGCAGCGGCAGCAGGAACAGCAGGACCACGTCGAGCTGTACGACCTCTACCGCATCGACTACCTCGCCACCCGGATGCGGCGCCACTCCGAGTCGCTGCTCATCCTGTCCGGGATCGCCCCCGGCCGTGGCTGGCGCGACCCGATCGCGCTGTCGGACATCCTGCGGGCCGCCGTCGCCGAGATCGAGGACGCGACCCGGATCCAGATCTGGGCCGCCCCGAGGGTGTCGCTGCACGGCGGTTCCGTCGCCGACGTCATCCACCTGCTCGCCGAACTCGTCGAGAACGCCGCCGCGTTCTCCCCGCCCTCCACCAAGGTGCAGCTGCGCGCCGCCCGGCTGCGCGACGGCATCCTCATCGAGGTCGAGGACAGCGGCTTCGGCATGAACGAGGAGGCGATGGCCGACGCCAACCGCAAGATCCAGTCGGAGAAGGTCGACCTCCTCGACGCCAAGCAGATCGGTCTCATCGTGGTCAACCGCCTCGCCGGCCGCCAGGGGCTGCGCGTCGAGTTGCGCCAGTCGGCCGCCGGAGGCGTCGCCGCGGCCGTCTTCATCCCCGAGAACCTGATCCGCGACGACATGCCCGCCCACCAGGAGCCGGCCGCCGACGGCCGCTCACTGGCCCCGGCCTCGGCACTGATCCAGCAGCAGCGCCGGTAAGGGCCTCGCAGGACCGCCGTGCGCCTCGGGTGGTGATGCCCCCGGGGCGCACGGCGTTTTCCAGGCCTTTCTGTGTCTCTACGCTGCTGGACCGGCCTAGAAGGTCAGCTTCCAGCTGTTGATGTAGCCGGTGTCCGCGCTGTAGACGTCCTGGACTTTCAGCTGCCAACTGCCGTTGACGGTCGTCTCGCTGGACGCGTCGACCGTGTACGTGGCGTCGACGTTGTCCGTGGAGTCGGAGGAGCTGCTGCTCTTCAGACGGTACGTCGAGCCGTCCGGGGCGACGAGGTCGATGACCAGGTCACCGCGGTAGGTGTGGACGATGTTGACGTACACGGACAGGTCGCTGGGCGCGCTACCGGTGAGGCCGCTGACGGTGATGGGCGAGTAGACGGCGGAGCCGGCGTCCGGGACGGAGACGTCGGTGGTCGACTCGAAGGCCGTTCCGGTGTCGCCACCGTCGTCCCCGCCGTCGTCACCGTCGCCGCTGGGCGTGACCTGGAGCAGCAGGTTGGGGCTGCCGGTGCCGACGCCGGTGAGGGTGGAGGCGGAGGCTGCCGAGGTCAGGGCCGTGGTGACCGCGGAGGGTGTGGCGCTGGGGTTCTCGCCCAGGTACACCGCCGCCGCGCCGGCGACGTGGGGGGACGCCATCGACGTACCGGAGAGGGACGCGGTGGCCGAGTTGGAGGTGTTGTACGTCGAGGTGATGCTCGACCCCGGCGCGAAGATGTCCAGCGCGGAGCCGTAGTTGGAATACGAGGCCCGGGCGTCGGCGCTGGTGGAGGCGCCCACGGTGATCGCGGAGGCGACACGGGCCGGCGAGTAGCTCGACGCGTTGGCGCCGTCGTTGCCTGCCGCGACGGCGTAGGTGATGCCTGCCGCGATGGAGTTGGCGACGGCCGTGTCGAGGGTGGAGTCCGCGCTGCCGCCCAGCGACATGTTGGCGACGGCCGGGAACTGGGCGTTGTCGGTCACCCAGTCGATACCGGCGACGACACCGGCGGTCGTGCCGGAGCCCTCGTCGTCGAGGACGCGGACGGCGACGATGTCGGCGGCCTTGGCGACGCCGTAGGTGGTGCCCGCGACGGTGCCGGCGACGTGCGTGCCGTGCCCGTTGCCGTCGTCGGCGGAGGAGTCGTCGTCGACGGCGTCGTAGCCGTACGAGGCCCGTCCGCCGAAGTCGGTGTGGGTGATCCGTACGCCGGTGTCGATGATGTAGGCGGTGACGCCGCTGCCCGCGCTGGACGGGTAGGTGTACGACGAGTCCAGCGGCAGGTCGGCCTGGTCGATGCGGTCCAGGCCCCAGGTCGCGCCGGTCTGGGTGTCGCTCATGTGGACGGTCTTGTTGGTGGCGACGCCGGCGACGGCCGGGTCGGCGGCGAGCTGCTTCGCCTCCGCCTCGGTCATCTCGGTGGCGTAGCCGTTCAGCGCCTTCTTGTACGTCTGTTCCACCACGGCGCCGTACCGGGTCGCGACCGCCTTGCCCTTGCTGGAGGCCGCCTTGAAGGGGAGGCTCTCCTTGAGGGTGACGATGTAGCTGCCCTTGATGGCGTTCTCGGCGTTCGCACCGACGATCTGGCCCTCCGCGGGCGCTGCGACGGCGGGTGCGGCGGTCGCGGCACCGACGGTGAACAGGGCCGCGGCGGACATCATGGCGACGAGGGCACCGCGTCTGCGGCGTCCGGGGGTGTGGGGGGCGGGGGAGTGCTGCACGAACATGGGGGCTGTTCCCCTCTCGTGAAGACTTGCGCGGACTGGCCGTCGTGGGGGGTGGCGTCCTGGTGACATACAGTGATGGATTTGACGAGGGCACGTCAATAAGGGGAATCCCTACGTCCGGGTAGGGGGTGTGTGCGGGTGCGCCCAGCAGCTCGGGGGCTCAGGTGGTTCGGCGGGTGCGGGTGGCCCGTGGTTTCTTGCGCAGCCCCCGCGTCCCTGAAGGGGCTGCGGCTCTTCGGCGAAAAGCATGGGCGCAGCCCCTGCTCGCCCCAGCCCCCGCCGCCCGTCACACCCCTGCGCCCCGCGGACTACCCTGGAGGGTCGATCGTCCCCGTGGCAGGAGAGTAATGGCCGTCAACCTGGTCAATGTCGAGAACGTCAGCAAGGTGTACGGCACCCGCGCCCTGCTCGACGGGGTCTCGCTCGGCGTCTCCGAAGGGGACCGGATCGGCGTCGTGGGGCGGAACGGGGACGGCAAGACGACCCTGATCCGGATGCTCGCCAAGCTGGAGGAGGCCGACACGGGCCGGGTCACCCACTCCGGCGGCCTCCACGCCGGCGTGCTCACCCAGCACGACTCCCTCGACCCGGCCGCCACCGTCCGGCACGAGGTCATCCGGGACATGGCGGACCACGAGTGGGCGGGCAACGCCAAGATCCGGGACGTGCTCACCGGACTCTTCGGCGGCCTCGACCTGCCCGGCTTCCCGCAGGGGCTCGACACCGTCATCGCCCCCCTCTCCGGCGGCGAGCGGCGGCGCATCGCGCTCGCCAAGCTGCTCATCGAGGAGCAGGACCTGATCGTCCTCGACGAGCCCACCAACCACCTGGACGTCGAAGGCATCTCCTGGCTCGCGGGCCACCTGCGGGAGCGGCGGTCCGCACTCGTCTGCGTCACCCACGACCGGTGGTTCCTGGACCAGGTGTGCACGCGGATGTGGGACGTGCAGAAGGGCTCGGTCTTCGAGTACGAGGGCGGGTACTCCGACTACGTGTTCGCGCGCGCCGAGCGCGAGCGCATCGCCGCCACCGAGGAGACCAAGCGGCAGAACCTGGTCCGCAAGGAGCTGGCGTGGCTGCGGCGCGGTGCCCCGGCCCGTACGTCGAAGCCGCGGTTCCGGGTCGAGGCGGCGAACGAGCTGATCGCGGACGTGCCGCCGCCGCGTGACACGAGCGAACTGATGAAGTTCGCCTCGTCCCGGCTCGGCAGGACCGTGTTCGACCTGAAGGACGTCACCGTGCAGGCCGGGCCGAAGGTGCTGCTGAAGCATCTGACGTGGCAGCTCGGGCCGGGCGACCGCGTCGGCCTCGTCGGCGTCAACGGCGCCGGCAAGACCTCCCTGCTGCGGGCCATGGCCGATGCCGCGCGCAGCGAGGGGGAGAAGCAGCCGGCCGTCGGCCGGGTCGTCACCGGCAAGACCGTCAAGCTCGCGTACCTCTCCCAGGAGGTCGCCGAGCTGGACCCGAACCTGCGGGTGCTCCAGGCCGTGCAGCAGATCCGCGACCGCGTCGACCTCGGCAAGGGCCGCGAGATGACGGCGGGGCAGCTCTGCGAGACCTTCGGCTTCAACAAGGAGAAGCAGTGGACGCCGGTGGGCGACCTCAGCGGTGGTGAGCGGCGGC
The DNA here is from genome assembly GCF_036346855.1 of Streptomyces europaeiscabiei. Classification (NCBI taxonomy): domain Bacteria; kingdom Bacillati; phylum Actinomycetota; class Actinomycetes; order Kitasatosporales; family Streptomycetaceae; genus Streptomyces; species Streptomyces europaeiscabiei. The sequence goes on along the minus strand of NZ_CP107841.1, from coordinate 4,355,568 downwards.
GGCTCCAGATTCTGCGGCTGCTGATGGACGAGCCCAACGTCCTCTTCCTCGACGAGCCGACGAACGACCTCGACATCGAGACCCTCACGCAGCTGGAGGACCTGCTCGACGGCTGGCCCGGATCGATGATCGTGATCTCCCACGACCGGTTCTTCGTCGAGCGCACGACCGACAAGGTGTTCGCGCTGCTCGGCGACGCGGCGCTGCGGATGCTGCCGCGGGGGATCGACGAGTACATCGAGCGGCGTCACAAGATGGAGGAGGCCGCCGCCGCGGCCTCGCCCGTCGCCGTGAAGGCCGCCGCGGAGAAGGCCGTCTCCGCCGCCGACTCCCGTGCCGCGAAGAAGGAACTGCAGAAGATCGAGCGGCAGTTGGACAAGGTCTCCGAGAAGGAGGCGAAGTTGCACGCGCGGATTGCCGAGAACGCGACGGACTTCGCGAAGGTGGGGGAGCTGGACGCGGAGTTGAGGGCGCTCGGCGGGGAGAAGGAGGAGCTGGAGATGCGGTGGCTGGAACTCGCCGAGGACGCGTGAGCGCTCCGCCGGGGCCGGGGGAGCGCCGTCAGGGCTGATGTCCGATGCCGGGTGCCGCGTTGTTCGTGGTTGCTCGTGCCCACGCGGCGGAGCCGCACATGGACACAGCCCCGCGCCCCTTCAGGGCGCTGCCGACGGGCGGCGCTCATCAGTCACCCCGCCCTCAAAAGGCGTATCGCGCGCGGCGCGCACGTCTCGTGAAGGGGGCGTGAAGGAGCGTAACGAGGGCATCACGGGCCGGTTGTCCCTTGGGAACAGGGGAGCGACCGGCCCCGTGCATGGGTCCGTCGCAGTGATAGAAAGAGCCGTCTGAGAACAGTCTGAGAAGCGACACCACGCGTGACGACGGGTGGCTCGAAAGCAGCGAACAGGGGGAAAGCGCTGATGGTTCAGCCACCCGATCAGCCACCGCAGGGCGGCTACGGAGCACCACACAATCCGCCACCGCAGTCACAGCCGCAACCGCCGCAACCGCCGCAACAGCCGTACGGCTACCCGCAGACCCCGCCGCCGCAGGGCCCGCCCGCGCCGGCCCCCGGCTACGGCTACCCCCCGCAGCAGCCCGCGCAGCCGGGTCCGTACAGCCGGCCCGGCCCTTACGCACAGCCCGGCCCCTACACCCAGCCCGGCCCGTACAACCCGGCATCGCAGGCCGGTTACGGCTACCCGCAGTCGCAGTACCCGGGCGCGCCCACCCCGCCGCCGGTCGGTGGCGGTGGTTCCAGGAACCCCTTCAAGGGCAAGCCCGCGATGATCATCGGGGCCACCGTGGCCGCGCTGCTCGTGGTCGGCGGCACGGTGTTCGCGGTGACGAGCCTCGGGGACGACGGCGAGAAGAAGCCGGTCGCCAAGGAGAGCGCGAGCCCGAGCGAGGACGACAAGCCCTCGGACGCGCCCTCCGCGCCCGTCAACGAGGGCGACGGCAGCGGCGACGGTGGCGAGGACTTCGACATCTCCGACCTCAACGCGGACCGCAAGGCCGGTGAGGCGAAGGTGCTCTGGTACAAGAGCGCCCCGGATGCCCCCGGCTCCGGCGCGAGCGCCCCCGGGCTGTGGGTCACCGACAAGGTCGCGGTGAAGGCGGCGTACAAGCAGCTCTTCGCGTACAACGTCGGTGACGGAAACCCCGCCTGGGACCCGATCGGGTTCGAGGGGAAGATCTGCGCGGTCACCCCGAAGGCGACGTCCGCCGACCGGATCGTGGTCTCGTACCAGAGCGGCACCGGCAGCAACGCCGAGTGCGACCAGCTCCAGCAGATCGACCTGAACACCGGCGACAAGGGCTGGTCGGCGGAGGTGGAGAAGGGCGAACTGTTCGACAGCGCCATCAGCGTCGGGCTGTCCGTCAGCGGCGACACGCTCATGGTGGGCCGCTCGCAGTCCGGGGTCGCGTACGACATCAACACGGGCAAGAAGCTGTTCGACAAGAAGAGTTACGGCCAGTCCTGCTACCCGGCCGGATTCGCCGGCGGCACGCGTCTGCTCTCCGTCTCCTCCTGCGCGGTGACCACCGACAAGGAGCACGACGAGGTCCAGGAGCTGGACCCGAAGACCGGCAAGGCCAAGTGGACGCGGAAGATCCCCAAGGGCTGGAAGGTCGAACACGCGTACTCCGTGGACCCGGTCGTCCTCTACCTCACCAACGAGGACGAGAACACCTGGAACATCTCCACCCTGAAGGCCGACGGCTCGACCCGTTCGCAGGTCGACTCCGACGACTCGTTCGCGCCCGACTGCGACGGCGGGATCCTCACCCGGGACATGCAGGGCTGCACGGCCGTAGCGGCCGACGCGAACACCCTCTACCTGCCGACCGAGGAGAAGGACGGCACGAACGAGATCGTCGCCCTGAACCTCGCGACCGGCAAGGAGAAGTGGCGCCTGAAGTCCCCCTCCGCCGACGCGGAGATCTTCCCGGTCAAGGTCGAGGGGGCGAAGCTCCTCGCGTACGTGGAGCCCACGCGTGACGCGGGCGGCCAGATGGTGTCCGTTCCGACCACCGGCAGTGGCCCCAAGGCGACCAAGCTCCTCCAGATGCCGGCGAGCGCCGCGGAGATCGAGGGCTCCTTCTACTCGAAGGCCGTCGACTACGTGGACGGGCGCTTCTACATCTCCACGACCCTGTTGACCGGTGTCGACGACGCGAAGGAGAAGTTGATGCTGGCCTACGGCAAGTGACGCACGCGACCGCCGCGGGCCGCGGGCCGACCTGGTCCGCGCCCTCGCCACGACCGGCGGACCGGTCGTCCGAGCCGTCATCACAGGCCGCGGCGACGTCCGTGACCGTGTCCGAGCCGTCGCCGCGGGCCGCGGACACCGGCCTTCCGGCGACGACGCCACCGCCGCGCGGCCCCTCCGTGACCCGGTCGGCCTCCCCATCCGTCCCTCACCCGTCCTCCGAGATTTGCTTCGAGGTATCCACGTCATGACGCAGCCGCCGCCCCCGCCGAACCAGCCCCCGGGCCCGCCCCCGAACCAGCCGCCCGCCCAGCCCCCGGCCCAGGGACAGAGCCAGGGACCGGAACAGGGCCAGCCGCCCGCGCAGCCCCCGCAGGACGCGACTCCGCCGCAGGCCGCCACACCGCCGCAGGGCGGCTTCGGCGCGCCCACGCCCCCGCCGCCCGGCGGTTTCGGCGCCCCGACGCCACCGCCGCAGGGCCCGCCCGCGCCGGGCCCGGGCTACGGTTACCCCCAGGCACCCCCGGCGCAGCAGACCCCGCCGCCGGCCCAGCCCCCGCAGGGGCCCCCGCCCGCGCAGGGCCCCGGTTACGGCTACCCGCAGACGCCCCCGCCGCAGCCCGGCTACGGCTACCCGGGCCAGCCCGGTCACCCCGGCCAGCCGGGTCCCTACGGCCAGCCGCAGCCCGGCCCGTACGGCCAGCAGCCGCAGCCCGGCCCGTACGGCCAGCAGCCGCAGCCCGGTCCCTACGGGCAGCAGCCGCCCGGCCCGTACGGCTACCAGCCGCAGACCACGCCGATGCACCAGATGGGGCAGCCCCCGGGCGGCAAGAAGAAGGTCAACTCCACGGCGATCATCATCACCGCGGCGGTCGCGGCCATCGCGCTCATCGTCGGCGGCGGCGTCTACGTCGCCACCTCCGCCGGGGACGACGACAACGGCAAGAAGGACACCGCCAGTTCGGAGGGCACGACCGGCGGCAAGGACGACACCAAGGGTGACGACGGCGGTTCGTCGTCGTCGGGCGGCTCGTCGTCCGGTGGCGTGGAGGTCCCGACCGAGGCGCAGGAGAAGACACCCTCCAGCACCAGCGCGAAGATCCTCTTCCAGGTGCCCGCGCACGAGGTCAAGGAAAAGCTGACGATCGACAGCGTCAAGGGCTCCTGGCTGACGAAGACCACGTACGCCAAGTCGGCCCTGAACAAGATCGTCGGCTATGACCCGGACAGCGGGAAGTCCAAATGGACGCTGGACCTGGCCGGCCAGACCTGCGCGGGCTCCCGTGAGATCACCACCGAGGGCATCGCCGTCGTGGTGACCGAGTCGGGCAAGCGCAAGAACAACGACGACCGCCACCCCTGCACCGAGGTCACCGCGTTCAATGTCGAGACCGGCAAGGAGGTGTGGACCAAGAGCGCCGAGACGAGCGGCGAGAAGGTGCCGTTCGGCGAGGTCACCATCTCCGGTACGACGGTCGCCGCGGCCGGCGGCTACGAAGGCGGTGCCGCGTTCGACGTCAACTCCGGCAACGTGCTGTGGTCGCCGAAGGTCGGCGAGTGCACCGACGACGGCTATGCGGGCGGCGCCCAGCTGATCGCGGTCCGCAAGTGCGGTGACTACGGCAGCGAGACCTTCCAGATCCAGCTGCTCGACCCGAAGTCGGGCAGCGTCAAGTGGACCTACAAGGTGCCCTCCGGCATCCAGCGCGTCAAGATCATCTCCACGAATCCGGTGGTCTTCGGTGTGGTGACGGGCAGCGACGTCCCGCTGACCGGCACGAACGACATCTTCTCGCTCGACGACAGCGGCAAGCTGCGCGCCAAGATCTCCATCCCGGACGACAAGTACGACTACGACTGTCCCGTCCGCGGTGTCTGGGCCTGCAGGGGCATCTACGTCGGCAACGACAAGGTGTACATGCCGACCAAGAACCACGACGGCACCGGCTCCTACAGCTCCACCAACGAGATCGTCTCCTTCTCGCTGGCCACGGGGAAGTCCACCGGCGACCGGGTCGACGCGGGCGACGACTACGAGCTGTTCCCGATCCGGATGGACGGGCCGAACATCATCGCCTTCAAGGACGGCCCGTACAACAAGGGCGCCCAGATCGTCTCCGTCGACGGCAAGACGCTGAAGCAGACCAAGCTCCTGGAGACCCCGTCCTCGGAGTCGGTGCTCCGCGCGATCAGCGGCATGACGCCGACGCTGAGCGAGATGCTCTACACCGACGGACGGTGGTTCATCGGCTCGGAACTCGTCAGCAAGCCGTACTCGGACGACGAGAAGGAGTACACGGCGCTCGGCTTCGGGGCGAAGTAACCCCACGCGCCCCCTCGGCCTCGTTCAACGGCCCCGCCCCAGCTCAGGGGCGGGGCCGTGCACGTATCCCTCATCACGCTCGAATAGGAGGGAATTTCGGTAATCCGGGGCACTTCTCTCCGGTAGGGGGAGCGCAACGTCGAACAAGCGTGTAGCTTCCGGGGTCATGAAGAGCGGGGAGCCGACGGGGAAGTCGGGGGGCTTCTGTCCGTGAGGACCAGTGGGCAGCCATAGTTGGCAACCATCTGGGGGACTGGGGGGTGGGGTGGCTCGATGGGAGTCCGGCTCATGGTGGTCGACGATCACCGACTGCTGGCCGAGGCGCTGGCCTCGGCGTTGAAGCTGCGGGGGCACCGCGTGCTCGCCGCGGCGGCGCCCGCCGCGGGCGCGGCGGAACTGGTGATCACAAGGGCGCCCGAGGTGTGCCTGCTCGGCACGGCGTCACCGGCCGAACCGGGCATATTCGACCCGGTGGTCAGAATCAAGCGTGAACGCCCGCAGGTGGCGGTTCTGGTCCTCGGCCCGGTGCCCAATCCCCGAGGCATCGCGGCGGCGTTCGCCGCGGGCGCCTCGGGCTACGTCCGCCACGACGAGCGCATCGAGGGGGTCGAGCGGGCCATCATGAAGGCCCGTGCGGGAGAGGCGGCGGTGGCGCCGCAGCTCTTGCAGAGCGCCTTCAGCGAGCTGCTGAACCCCGCCGCCCAGCCGGACGACGAGGGCCAGCGGCTCCTGCAGATGCTGACCCCGCGCGAGGTCGAGGTCCTGGTCCGCGTCGCGGACGGTGAGGACACCCGCCTGATCGCGGCGGGCATGAACATCGCCCCGTCGACCGCTCGCACGCATGTCCAGCGGGTGTTGATGAAGCTGGGCGTGGGGTCGAGGCTGGAGGCGGCGGCGCTGGCCGCGCGCACGGGGTTGCTGGACCGGGCGGGTCCGGTGCCGCACCCGTCGCCGGGGGCGTAGGGCGGCTCCCGGTCGGCTGGGTCCGGGGCCGCGAGGGCATGACGGAGCCGCATCGGGCCGACGGCCCGATGCGGCTCCCCGGGGATGCCGGATGCGGGTCAGTTCACGCCAAGAGCGTTCAAGACCGCCACGGAGACCTGGTCAGCGGCGTTCTTGTGGCCCTTGGCGTTGGGGTGGACGAAGGCCACCTGGAACGGGTCGAGGCTGGTGAGGAGGCCCTCGACCCACCTGCCCGCGTCACAGACGCTGTGGTTCCGGGTGGAGTCGGAGAGGCCGACGAAGGTGTCCTCGTGCTCACCGGCGGCCTTCTCGATGGTGGCGTTGAGCGGGTTCAGGACGTCGTCGCGCAGCCAGTCCAGGTCCCCCGGGGTGATCGAGGCGAACTGCTCGAAGTCGTTGTACCGGCACTTGGACGTGTCCTCGGGGATGACGGTGGGGTAGCCGACGGTCACGACCTTGGCGTGCGGGGCGCGCTCGTGGAGGGTGGCGAGCATGTCGTCGTAGTCCTGGCTCACCTTGGTGAGCCGGCCGGGAATGTTGTCGGCCAGGTCGTCCCGGCACGGCGTGCCCACGCCGCCGCTGCCCTCGCCCAGTTGCAGGCAGGTGAAGAGGATCTCGGCGAACCCGAGGGTGTTGCCGCCCGCGCCGACGGTGATCACGTCGGTGCCGGGGCTCACCGCCTCGGACTGGGGAGGTACCGGGGGGAACGGGTAGTCGGGGTCCTCGGAGAACGGCGGCAGGTGGCGGCCGATCGGCTGCTGGGCGTTGAAGGTGATGTCCTCGATGGTGGCGGCACCGCAGCTGACATTGGTGAGTTCGACCAGTGAGCCGAGGTCGCGGTCGATGACCTGCGGGTACGACAGGTCGGTGCGCTCACAGCCGTCACGCGGGACTTCGAAGACCTCACCCGCCGCCGGGATGACCCCGGCGGTGTAGGAGTCGCCCAGGGCGACCCACTCGTAGGCCGCCGCGGCCGCCGGGGTGGCGCCGGCGAGTTGTGCGGGGACGAGGGCACCTGCGGCGAGAGCCACGGCGGAGCCCAGCACGGCCAGTCGAGTGCGCAAGTTTGCCACGAATCCTCCAGAGATACGGTTTTGGCGGCGCTATGACCGTACGAGGATTGTTACTCAGCGCACTAGATCCGATACGGACAGTGACTTGCTGTCAGGTCTCTGGGATCACCCCGGTCACGGCTGACGCGTTCTGAACGGACGAGGCCGACTTACGGGCCAGGTGAGCCCCTCTGTCGACGGATGCGGCGCGGCGTTTGATCGCCGCGACGACTTTCCCGGGCAGTCCCTCGGATCCCGGCCCGCCGAGCGGCCTGCGTCGGCTGTCCTGTTCACGACCACCGGTCGACGCGGACGGTGCTCAACCGTGGAGGGTGAGGTGAACCTCCCCCTCCACGGCACCGCGTTCATCGATGCGGAACCCCGACCGTCCCGGGCTGGGTGCACACGGCGTGGTCGATCAGGTCCGTGATGCCCCGGATCTGGCGTGCGGCGGTCTCCTCGACGGCGGGCCGGCTGTGTGCGGCGACGGTGACTGCGACGCGACCGCCGGACGTCGTCGCGGGCCACGCCAGATAGCCGAAGCCGCTGCCGCTGTGTCCCCAGTAGCCGCCGCCGCAGGTCAACGGCGTCCACTCCAGCCCCAGTCCGTAGCCCGACCCCGGTACCCCGTCGGGGCTGTCCGGCACGGCGACCGTGCGCCGCATCTCGGCGAGCTGCCCGGGGGCGAGGAGCTTGCCGCTCAGGAGTGCGGAGAAGAAGCGGTTGGTGTCGGCGGCGGTGCCGATCAGCGAGCCGTCGGCGTCACCGTCGAAGGGGAGGTAGGCGAGGGTGGTGTCCGTCAGGGGACCGCCCCCCGATCCGTCTGCGGACTGCTCGAACTGCTGGTAGTTACGGGCGTGGGGGCGGGGCAGGCGCGGGTCGTTCCCCGGAGCGTAGGTGCGCGTGAGCCGCAGCGGGCGCAGGATCCTGTCCCGCACCTCTTGGTCCCAGGTCCGGCCGGTGACCGCCTCGATCACCATTCCGGCCAGGATGTAGTTGGTGTTGGAGTACTCCCAGCGGGCCCCCGGTTCGAACACCGGCGGATGCGTCATGGCGAACGCGACGCGCTGCCGCGAGGTGTAGGTCGTCGAGCGGTGCTTGAGATAACCGGCCTCACTCAGGTCGGGGACGACGTCCGCGATGTAGTCCGGCAGGCCGCTGGTGTGTTGGAGAAGCTGACGGACGGTGACCCGGCGGCCGTCGTTCCCCTTGCCCCGGACCACGCCCGGCAGCCAGTGCTCCACGCTGTCCTCCAGCGACAGCCGGCCCTCGCCGACGAGTTGGAGGACGACAGTCGCGACGTACGTCTTCGTGGTGCTGCCGAGACGGATGTACTCGTCGCGGGGCACGGGTGCGCCGGTGGCGAGGTCGCCCACGCCGCTGCGGGCGGTGCGGGTGCCGTGAGGTGTCTCCAGCCGTACGGATACCCCGGTCACACCGGTGTTGCGCAGGGCGTCCGCATCGCGTTGCAGGGGGTTCGCCGCGGCTTGTGCGTGGGCCGGGGCGAGGGTGGTGAGGAGGGTGAGAGTGAGGGCGACGGCTGAGGTCGTGGCTGTTCGGCGGATGGGCATGGGATCACCGTAGGAGTGGGCATTCCGGACATGCCAGCCGGTGAACCCCCGCGTGTCGGCGGGGGTTTGCCTCAGTTCGCCGTCGTCCCGGGGCCACCGGTTTTTATGTGGTGGAGGAGGGCGGCGAGGGGGGTGGGGGTGGTGCTGAGGTGGGTGGTGGGGGTGTCGGATTCGCGGAGGCTGATGTTGCCGGGCGCTGCGGCGAGTTCGACGCACGCGTTGCCCTCGGCGCCACCGGAGAAGGTGGACTTCTGCCAGTTCAGGGACTGAGCCATGGGGCGCCTCACAGTTCCTTCGACAAGCGGTGGATGAAGTCCCGGGACGCGGTGGGGTCCAGCGTCGCCTCCTCCACTTTACGGAAAAGTGTTCGAAGCGTTCTCAGTTGGGGTTCCGAATCGATGAACGCGGTACCCGTGGCGGCTTCTCGGAGTCCGGTGTCGAGTTGGGGGACCGGGCCTCCCATGTACATCATCGAGGCGCCGGCCCCGCCGAAGCCGTCCTGGTCGATCGGGATGACGCGCACGGAGACGTGCCCCTGGTCGGTCTGATCCAGGATCTGCCGAAGTTGGGCGCGGGAGACGTGCCGGTCGGCCACGCGGATACGCAGGGCGAACTCATGGACGATCGCCTCGTACGGGGTGGGGGCGTCGCCTTCGATGACAGTGCGGCGTCTCATGCGGTGTTCCACCCGGGGTGTCAACTCGCCGTCGGGGAGCTCCGGGCGCATGTACCCGAAGACTGCTCGGGCGTAATCCGGGGTCTGGAGGAGTCCCGGAACGTAAGTGATGACGACCTCGCGCAGGAACGCCGCATGGTGCTCAGCCTCGGCCAAGTCCAGGTTCACCGAAGGCAGTACGTTCCGGTACTCCTCCCACCAGCCCTGCGTGCGATCGGTCGCCATCGCGGCCAAGGCCTCGATCAACCCCTCGTCCGTACAGACGTAGTGAGCGGCGAGGCGACGTACGCGAGCGGCGCTCACGCCCGCGACCCCGGACTCGATCTGGCTCATCTGGACCGAGTCGGCCCCTAGGAGCGTTGCGGCCTCCCGAGCTTTCATGCCCGTCGCCTCGCGCAGTTTGCGCAGCTCAGAACCCAGTCGCACTCTGCGCGCCGTGAGATGCCTCTTTGGCGGCACGGGTGCCTCCTTGTCCCAACTGCCCTGTGCGCGTAACTCGTTCGGGGGTCAGAATACGGCAGCAGGTTGCGCAATCCTAAATTTAGGAAATACCGTCAGTCATGTACCGCGCACTCTGCGGTATGACCGGGCCCCGGAAGCGCACCACTCCGTCACGCCACGACGGCTGAGGCAATGCCACCGCGCGCCCTCGCCAACTCCCCACCATACGAACGGAGTTCACCCATGCCCGAAGCGGCAGCCGAACCCTGGGAGTACGTCCTCCACATCCCCCACGACCCCCGGGCCGTCACCGTCTCCCGCCGCACCCTCCGTCTGATCCTCACGATGCACGGCCTGACCGCCCTGCTGGACCCCGCCGAACTTCTCGCCACCGAGCTGATCGCCAACGCCGTACTCCACACCAAGGGCCCCGCCGCCCTCCGCGTGCGCTGGTCGGGGAACACCCTGTGGATCGGGGCGTGGGACGCCGACCCCGAACCCCCCGAGCCGCCGGGGCGGTCGGCGCAACGACCCGACGCGGAGGCCGGCCGAGGCCTCGCCCTCGTACGCGCCTGCACGGACGTATGGGGCTGGCAGCCGTCATCCCGCTTCGGGCACCCCGGCAAATACGTGTGGTGCGAAGTGATGGCCGCGTAGCTCGTTGCGCACGCCGAACAGAAGTAGCTCGTTGCGCACACCGAACAGAAAAGGAGTCGCCCTCAACCGTGGGGGACGACGGCCACCGGGCAGCGCACGTGATGGAGCGCTGCCTGTACCACGTGGCCCAGGTGGGATCCCAGCCCGTGGCGGTGCGCACTGCGGCCCACCACCAGCAGTGAGGCACCCTCGGCGGCGTGCATGACGGCCTTGGCGTGGCCGGTCAGACGCACACTGTCGGCCACGTCCACCTGCGGATACTTCTCGCGCCAGGGGCGCAGCGCCTTGTCCAGCAGCTTTCGTGCGTCCCCGGTCAGTTCCTCGGTGGCATCGTGGTCCACACCCCAGGGCACGCGTGCGTGGAGCGGCACACTCCGCCCGTGGACGGCCAGGAGCGGAACGCCTCTGGCGGCGGCGGAGTGGAAGGCGAAGTCCAGCAGTTCGTCGGAGGAGTCGTGCAGTTTCAGGGCCACGACCACGCGGCTCGCGGTTGCCTCATGGGGCGAATGGGGCGCTTCCTCCCCGGCCCGCTCCTGGGCATCGGCCCGGACGAGGACGACCGGCCGCTGGGCCCGTGCGACGACGGGCAGGCTGATGTCCCCCAGGAAGTAGCTTTCCACCGACTCCAGCCTCCGTGAGCCGAGCACGGTCATCTCCGACTCCGAAGCAGCCTGGATCAGGGCACTCTGGGCGTCGTCGGGTACCAGGCTCCCGACGACCAGCAGTCCCGGGTGGCGGGTCTGGAGCTCTGCTCGCGCGGTGTGGACGAGACGCTTCGCCCAGTAGTTCTGGTCGACCTCCGGGGGAGTGCCAGTGCCGGTCGGTTCAGGCGCCAGCAGCGGCCACGCATGCAGAAGACGCAGGGTCAGCTTGCGCTTCTCGGCCTCATCGGCGGCCCAGCGGGCGGCGGCATGGCTCTCGGGTGAGCCGTCCAGGCCCACGGTGACAACTGGTTGCATGGCGGCGGCCTCCGTCTCGTACGAAGCAGGCAATGACGGTGCATGTGGATGACGGTGAGCGAGTCCGACAGGTGGAGGTCCGGACGTCGCCGACGTGCCGAGCGAGATGCGTTGTCTCCTTCGAGGAGTACCCCATTCCCCTCCACGGCGCATGTGGACCCGGCGGACCAGCGAAAACGGAGACGGGAGATCCGCGCGGCCCCGCCCGACGAGAGCCGGCGCGGGATGTCACCCTCGCCGTGTTTTCCGGCGATCACGCACGGTAATTGACCTCGAACCCTGTCGGCCGTGGCCAGGCGCGCGCCGAGCCGGCCGGACACGACACCACTCGCACGCCGCTCGCGGACCTCGACCGGGTCGGCGAAGTCGATAGTTGGGATCTGGTGATCTTTGTTTGTTTGTGATGGTGACGAACGTCGGAACTTGTGCTTTGATGTGTTCGGTTCTGTTTGATGGGTGGGATGGGGAGTCCGGCGTGAAGAAGACCTCGACCCGACTGGCCGACGGTCGTGAGCTGATCTATTACGACCTGCGCGACGACACCGTGCGCGACGCGGTGGACAAGCGGCCCCTGGATCGCACCGTCACCACTTCGGAGGTGCGCCGGGACCCGCTGCTCGGCGACTCGGTCGCGATCGCCTCGCACCGGCAGGGCCGCATCTACCACCCCCCGGCGAACGAATGTCCGCTCTGCCCCTCCGAGGGCGACCGGCTCAGCGAGATCCCGGACTCCTCGTACGACGCCGTCGTCTTCGAGAACCGCTTTCCCTCCCTCGCCGGTGACTCCGGCCGCTGCGAGGTCGTCTGCTTCACCTCGGACCACAACGCGTCCTTCGCCGACCTGACCGACGAGCAGGCACGCCTCGTCCTGGACGCGTGGACCGACCGCACCGCGGAGCTGTCGCACCTGCCCTCCGTCGAGCAGGTGTTCTGCTTCGAGAACCGCGGCGCCGAGATCGGCGTGACCCTGGGGCACCCGCACGGGCAGATCTACGCGTACCCCTTCACCACACCCCGCACCGCTCTGATGCTGCGCTCCATCGCGGCACACAAGGACGCCACCGGTGGCGAGAACCTCTTCGACGCCGTCCTGGAGCGCGAGCTCGCCGACGAGCGGATCGTGCTCCGGACCGAGCACTGGGTCGCCTTCGTGCCGTACGCGGCGCACTGGCCGTACGAGATCCACCTGTACCCGACGCGCCGGGTGCCGGACCTCCTCGCCCTCGACGAGGACGCGCGCTCAGAATTCCCCAAGGTCTATCTGGAACTCTTGAGGCGCTTCGACCGGATCTTCGGTGAGGGTGAGCCTCCGACGCCGTACATAGCGGCCTGGCACCAGGCGCCGTTCGGCACGCTGGAGGAGTTCGAGGGTGTCCAGCGTGAGGACTTCGCGCTCCACCTCGAGCTTTTCACCATCCGCCGCACCTCCGGCAAGCTGAAATTCCTCGCGGGTTCCGAATCCGGCATGAACGTGTTCATCAACGACGTGCCGCCGGAGCGCGCGGCCGAGCGACTGCGAGAGGTAGCGAGTTCATGAGCGGTAAGTACCTGGTCACCGGTGGCGCGGGCTATGTCGGCAGCGTGGTCGCCCAGCATCTGCTGGAGGCGGGCCACGAGGTCGTCGTCCTCGACAACCTCTCCACGGGCTTCCGCGAGGGCGTGCCCACGGGCGCGTCCTTCATCGAGGGCGACATCCGGGACGCCGCCAAATGGCTGGACTCCTCCTTCGACGCCGTCCTCCACTTCGCCGCGTTCTCGCAGGTCGGCGAGTCCGTCGTGAAGCCGGAGAAGTACTGGGACAACAACGTCGGCGGCACCATGGCCCTGCTCGGCGCGATGCGCGAGGCGGGCGTCCGCAAGCTGGTGTTCTCCTCCACGGCAGCCACGTACGGCGAGCCGGAGACGACCCCGATCGTCGAGTCCGCGCCGACGAAGCCGACGAACCCGTACGGCGCCTCCAAGCTCGCCGTCGACCACATGATCACCGGAGAGGCCGCCGCCCACGGCCTGGGCGCCGTCTCGCTGCGCTACTTCAACGTGGCCGGCGCGTACGGCTCCTGCGGTGAGCGCCACGACCCCGAGTCGCACCTCATCCCGCTGGTCCTCCAGGTCGCGCAGGGAAAGAGGGACGCGATCTCCGTCTTCGGCGACGACTACCCGACCCCCGACGGCACCTGCATCCGCGACTACATCCACGTCGCCGACCTCGCCGACGCCCACCTGCTGGCGCTCGACGCCGCGCGGCCCGGCGAACACCTCATCTGCAACCTCGGCAACGGCAACGGCTTCTCGGTGCGGGAAGTGATCGAGACCGTCCGCCAGGTCACCGGCCACCCGATCCCCGAGGTCGTCGCCCCGCGCCGAGCCGGCGACCCGGCGACCCTGGTCGCCTCCGCCGCCACGGCCCGCGAACGCCTCGGCTGGAACCCGTCCCGGGCGGACCTCGCGGAGATCGTCGCGGACGCGTGGCAGTTCGCGCAGACGCGGACGCAGTAGCTCGCACAGGCGCACGCCGAGCAGGACGGGGTTCGCGCCCGCGGGCGCCAAGTAGTGTGCCGGCTCGGCCAGTTCATGAGGCCGGGCCAGTTCTTCGGTTGAGTACGGAAAGGTCAGGGTCAGGGGATGAGCGAGGCTGTCGTCGTCGCCGAGCGGTTCGAGGAGCTGTACGGGGCGGAGCCGGAGGGAGTGTGGGCTGCGCCGGGCCGGGTGAACCTCATCGGCGAGCACACCGACTACAACGACGGCTTCGTCATGCCCTTCGCCCTCCCGCACACCACGATCGCGGCGGTGTCCCGGCGCACGGACGGCCGTCTGCGCCTGCACTCCGACGACGTCGAGGGCGGCGTGGTCGAGCTGTCCCTCGACGGGCTGACCCCGGAGGTCGACCGCTCCTGGACGGCGTACCCGTCCGGCGTCGTCTGGGCCCTGCGTGAGGCCGGCCACACGGCCGTCACCGGCGCCGACATCCACCTCACGTCGACGGTCCCGACCGGCGCCGGCCTGTCCTCCTCGGCCGCCCTGGAAGTGGTCGTCGCCCTCGCCCTCAACGACCTCTTCTCCCTAGGCCTCAAGGGCTGGCAGCTGGCCCGCCTGTGCCAGCGCGCCGAGAACGTCTACGTCGGCGCCCCGACCGGGATCATGGACCAGACGGCCTCCGCGTGCTGCGAGACCGGCCATGCCCTGTTCCTCGACACCCGCGACCTCTCCCAGCGCCAGATCCCCTTCGACCTGGCCGCCGAGGGCATGCAGCTCCTCGTCGTCGACACCCAGGTCAAGCACTCCCACAGCGAGGGCGAGTACGGCAAGCGCCGCGCCGGCTGCGAGAAGGGCGCGGCCCTGCTCGGCGTCGACGCGCTGCGGGACGTCGCGTACGACGAGCTGGACGCCGCCCTCGACCGCCTCGGCGACGAGGAGGAGGTCCGCCGCCTGGTCCGCCACGTGGTGACGGAGGACCAGCGGGTGGAGAGGGTGGTCTCCCTCCTGGAATCGGGCGAGACCCGGGCGATCGGCCCGATCCTCACCGACGGACATACGTCGTTGCGCGACGACTTCCGCATCTCCTGCCCCGAACTGGACCTCGTCGTCGACACGGCCCTGTCCTCGGGCGCCCTCGGGGCCCGGATGACCGGCGGCGGTTTCGGTGGCTCCGCGATCGTCCTGGTCGAGGCTACCGACGTGGGCACGGTCACCAAGGCGGTCGAGGAGGCCTTCGCCACGGCCGACTACACGCCCCCGCGCGTCTTCGTGGCGGTACCCTCGGCGGGCGCGCGACGGGTTTCGTGACCTGAGGGTCATGACTTGAGGTGTGAGGTGGGGCGGGGCCGGAGGACGGTCCCGCCCCACAACCATGAACACCGCCAACTCCCCGCACTCCAGGGCCACATCTGAGTACGGGCACTCATGTGTTCACGGAACTCGCCCACGACACTGTCACAGCAGGTAGTTAGAGTTGTCGGTGAGGTATTCGGGCTAGGGGGAGGGCAACGATGTCGAACGGTGGCGGGGCGGATGGATCCTCGGGTGGTTCGTGGGCGTCCGGCCTGCTCGACTCCGCATTCGACGCCGCGCGGGACGCGGCCACCGACCTGGTCACCGAACTGTCGTCGATCACGGCCTTCCAGAAGCGCGTCGACCAGCTGATCAGCGACCTCAAGGACTCCGACGCCGGCCCCGGCAAGGTCGGCCGGGAACAGCTCGTACGCACCCAGTTCGGCGGCGGCAACGGCGAGTGGGCGGAGGCCGCGGGCCTGTTCACCGCATACGAGACGGTGATCACCGAACTGGAGAACCTCTCGAAGCTGTTGTCCGACTCGATGGAGGGCATGGGCATCGCCGTCCTCGCAGCCCACAAGGGTTACCAGAACATCGACCTCGACATCCGTGACCGTATGGCGGCGATCAGCGCGGAGACGACAGAACACTACGGCGGGGCGTACGACCCGGGTCTGCCGAAGCAGGGCGACGGCGCCGGTCGCGCCGCGACACCGCCGGACCAGACCCGGACACCGGCGGACGGCGGCGACTCGGGAGGCACGATCTGATGGCAGGCGGCATCTTCGACGGCATGAGCCACGAGCGCATGCTCCAGTGGCTCGACCAGGCCAACAGCGGCACAGTCCAGTCCGCTGCCGACCGGCTGGCAACAGTGGCCGAGGAGATCCACAAGATCGCCGACGAGCTCAAGATCCGCCCCCAGTGGGTCGAGTGGAAGGGCGAGGGCGCCGACGCCTTCCGCGCCTGGACCGCCGACCTCGCCAACTCCACCTTGCGCCTGGGCGACTTCAGCGAGAGCTCCGCGAAGTGGCTGGCCCAGGCCTCCGACGCCATCGCCCGCGCCCAGGCCGCGATCCCACGCACGGCGGAGGGGGCTCAGGTGAACCTCGACGCGACGACGGTGGCGCACAACGACCCCGACGCGGGCACGGTGAGCGCCAAGTCGGCGGGCGAGCTTGCGGCACTGGCGGCCGGCAAGGAGAAGGTGCGGCAGGAGGCCGCCGCGGAGATGGTGAAGCTGGGCCAGGCTTACGAGTTCTCGGCGGTGCAGCTGAACGCGCTGGAGAGGCCCAAGTTCGCGCCGCCGCCGACGGCGATCGTGCCGGACGACCCGATGCAAGTCTATGACCGGGAGTCACTGACCCGATCAGGCGCTGCAGGTCAGGAAGATGTCTCGGCAGGGACCGGCTCGACTTCGGTGTCCCAAAGGGCCGGTGCGGTGGGTGACCCCGATGGGTCGGAGCCCTCAACCCACGGGAGGACGCTGCCTGAGCGCTCCGCGCCGTCGGTGGACGAGCCTCCGACCCGGATGGGTATCGATTCCGTGGAGACGCTGCCGCAGGACAAGCGGACAGCGACGGGTCCGCCAAGCGGTCCGCCCGGTGCCGGACGGTTGGAGGGGCCTGGAAGTCCTCCGCACTCGAATTGGGTTCCCCCGGTGACGGGCAGACAGGGTCTGCCCGTTGGTGGCCCTCCGGCGCAGGGGCGGGCGGCGGGGACTGGACGTATGCCTCAGTTTCCTGCTGGTCAGGCCGTTCACTCTCCGAATGCCCCGCGTACGCCGGGTGGTGGTACCGGCATCGTCGGCGGTCGTCCAGTCACGCCGCCCTTGGGCGGGCAGGCGGGGACGCCTCATCGTGGAACAGTGGTGGGGGCACCACCGGGCTCGACCGGTCGCCCCCCGATGGGCCCCACCACCGGTACGGCGACTCCCACAGGACGAGCGGCCGGTCAGCAGGGACCGACGCCCGGTCGCCGTCTCCCCTCGCCGAACGGCGGCGTCATCGGAGGCGCTCCGCAACAGACGGGCCGTGCGGTGCGCAGCTCTGGTGGCTCGGGTGGGACAGCAGGAACCGGTACGACCTCCGGTGGTGGTACGACGCGTGGCGGCATCGTAGGCGGTGCACCCAGCGGAATTCGCCCTGGCGAGAACAGAGGAACAGGCACCGCTCGCGTATCCGGGCAGAACTCCTCAACGCGCACGGACAACAGGAACGTTCGGCCACGCCGCCCTGCCAGCAACGAGGAGCCCCGACGGCAGGGCAACAGCCGCACCGCACCACCGGCCGCCGACTGACGCCTATCCCGGAACGGAGAGAACGAACCGCATGCACACCACCAGCCCTCGACACGGACGCCACCGTGCCATGGCCTCGGCGATACTCGGCCTGCTGCTGGTGGGCTCTGCGGGAGCACCGGCCTATGCCGAGTCGATCCGAGAGCAGCAGTGGTTCCTCGACGCCATGAAGGCCGAGCAGATGTGGCAGACCAGCACTGGTGAGGGAATCACGGTCGCCGTGATCGATTCGGGGGTGAATGCGGCCAACCCCGATCTGAAGGGCCGCGTCCTGCCGGGCAAGGACCTCGCCCCCGATCAGCCGGGAGACGAGCGCACCGACTACGGGGACCACGGTACGGGCATGGCTGGGCTGATCGCAGGAACCGGCGCGTGGAACGGTGGGCAAGGTGCTTTCGGGTTGGCCCCCGGTGCCAAGATTCTCCCCATCCGGATGCCTAAGGACGGGACCGCGGCCAACAAAGCCGAAGGGAACAGGCGGTTCAACGAGGTTGTCCCGAAAGCGATCCGTTACGCAGCGGACGAGGGTGCCCAAGTCATCAATATCTCCCTCGCGACCACGGAGGGCTCGCCGCAACTTACGGCAGCGGTGAAGTACGCCTTGGACAAAGGCTCATTGATCTTCGCCGGCGCGGGTAACGACGGAGACAAAGCCAACGAAGTCATGTATCCAGCAGCCACGCCGGGTGTAGTGGCGATGGCCGCCGTCGGTAGAGACCTCCACAGGACCGAAGAGTCCCAGCATGGTCCGCAGGTGGATATGGCAGCGCCAGGTGAGGATATGGTGCACGCCTGTGGTACCGAGACCGGCCTGTGTAAGAGCCACGGCACCAGCGACGCCACCGCCCTCGCCTCCGCCAGCGCCGCCCTCATCTGGTCCAAGCACCCCACCTGGACCAACAACCAGGTCCTCCGCGTCATGCTCAACACCATCGGCGCCCCCACCGACGGCGCCAAGCGCAACGACTCCATCGGCTACGGCATCGTCCGCCCCCGCATCGCCCTGCAGAACCCCGGCGACCCGGGCCCCGCCGACGAATACCCGCTCCCGGACCTCGCAGCGGCGGCCTCCGCGTCGCCGTCTCCCGGGCCGTCGGCAACCGATGCCGCCGGTTCCTCCGCCCAGGAGAAGGGCACCGAGAAGGCAGCCTCCGCGTCCAAGGACAACACCATGGTGTGGATCGTTTTGGGCGGCATCGCCGCAGCACTTCTCGGCGGGACGATCACAGCCTTCGTAGTCGTCCGCAAACACCGTGCCCTGAAAGCTGTGCTAAGCCCGGTAACCACGTACCCCCTGGGCCAACTCCAGCACCCCGCACCGCACTATCCGCCTTCTCCGTACTCACCTCCCAATACCTCGGGCCACAACGCTCCCACCGACCGGGGGACGGGCTCCACCTGAGGCCAGGCATCAGGTCCCTGCCGGCCCGGACGTATGTGAAACCTTCATGTGAGACGCCGTGCAGGCGATTCACGTCAAGGGCTGCATTGGTAAGTTGAAGCGGCGGTAAGAAGCGCCGCGAGCAGTTGTGAGCGCGAGCCTGGTGCATACGGGACTTCGGGGGGAAGCGGGCGCATGGCCTGGGACGAGTGGGAGCAGTCGAAGGCCAACGTGGCCGGGACACCTGGAACGCACATGCGGCTCAACCAGGCCGCCGACCAGGGGAGCGCCAGCGGCGGCGATCTGGTGGTGCACCAGGACGACTTGGGCGCCGTAGGGCATGAGGCGTTCATCCTCTACGACCAGCTTCACAAAGAGGCGGACATCGCGGGCGCCGGTTCCGAAAAGACCGGTGTCGGATCCACCGCTCAGTCGGCCGCCGCGCTGAAGTCCCACAATTTCGAGATGGGCGGCGCTTTGGAGACGACGGTCGAGATCTGGACGTCTCAGGTGAAGTCGGTCCTTCAGGCCTGTGCGCACATCTCCAATCATCTCGACTACAGCAAGAAGTTGCACGCCAACGACGACGAGAAGATCTCCTCCGTCCTCCAGTCCTATGACGGATTGACCGTTCCGGTGTCACAACTCAACGAGTACTTCAAGTAGGAGCGCCCGATGTCCCTCACCTACACGGACCTCCTCGAAGTCGATCTGGGAAAGCTCGGCACGGCTGTCTCCGACTGGAAGAACACAGTCGACGGCCTGAAGACGCTCTCGGAGAAAGCCCGCAAGGGAATGCAGGCCAAGTCGGACGCGGCTCGCTGGGCCGGACTGAACGCCACGGTGACGCGCGGATTCGTCTCCAAGACGACGAAGGAGATCGCTGACCTCCGTACGGAGGCGAACAGCATCTACCACGTCCTTGACGACGCCCACACGGAACTGGACTCACTCCAGAAGAAGATCAAGACGGCGGTCCAGGTGGATGCCTCGAACCTCGGCATCCGCGTCGACGACATCGGCGACGGTCAGGTCCGCTGCTTCTTCGTGCACATCCGGGGCGACACCGACGAGCGTACCCAGGAACAGCTCGACGCCAAGCAGCAGTTGGAGGACCGGATCAACCGGCTTATCGCCCGGGCGTCGGAGATCGACGCGTCGGTTGCCCGCGCTCTGCGCAAGAGCCACGGCAACGACCCACACAACGCAGGCCACAGCTCGTACGATTCTCTGGACGAAGCCCAGGCCGAGCGGGCAGCGGAACTCGCGAAGCTCGGTCCGGAGATGACGGACAAACAGTTCACCGAACTGAACTCCATCATGAAGCACAACGCGAAGGACCCCGACTTCTCAACACCCTTCTACAAGTCCCTCGGAGGTCCGAAGGAAGCTCTGGACTTCTACGGCCGCATGTCGCTGGACGGCACAGCGGGGGAACACAAGACCAGACTCGATCTCACCAAACAGTTCCAGCACAACATGGGCATGGCACTGGCCTCGGCAACGGACCCCGACAACAAGCCGCACCTGCCGTCGAGTTGGGCAACAGAGTTCCGCCGCCTGGGGACTCAGCCGATCCAACTCCAGCCGGGCGCACCTCAGCCTCCCTACGGCTACCAGATCCTGAGCGGGCTCCTTCGATCCGGCAACTACGACCACAGATTCATCAACCCCATCGCAGAGCACATCGTGCAGTTGCACCACAAGGACCCCTACCGGTTCGTCTCGAACAAGCCGCACACGGGAGACCTCGACCTGGGTTTCAACCCGTCAGGCCGGTCGGGAGCCGGCTACGACCCACTGACCGGTGTCCTGGAAGCCCTGGGCCACAGCCCCCAAGCTTCGACCAAGTTCTTCAACGACGAGGTACCCACGGTCTACAACGACGACGGGACGGTCAACAAGAAAGCGACCCTCGACTACAACTACTTCGATGAGCTGACGGACAAAGACTTCGAGTGGCCGGCCGACACCCTTTCCCACCCCGGCAGCGACGAGGCCGAGAAGGCCCGCAGTCTCGGCCCGGACGCCCTCGGCCACGCCCTCGAGTCGGCGACAACAGGCCATCCATATGGCGCGAACCCTCCGGAACTGCACCGCGACGAGGACACCGCCGAGGTCATGAAAAAGGTCATCGAGCGCTACAACGTCACCTCCGAAGACGCTCCCGCCGAAGCTATGAAGGACAGCCTGGCCCGGATGGGGGCGGCATACATCGACGACCTCAACTACTCCATCAAGGACTTCGGCGGCTCGGGGGATGAACTTGGCCGTGACCAGATCTTCGCCCACAGTAGCGACGGCTCGGCACGAACGCCCTTCGAAGAACAGAAGGCGCGGAACTTTATGATGCTAATGGCCGGCGACGAGGACGGATACAAGACACTGACCTCGGCCCAGCAGCTCTATATGGCGAGTGGCCTCGCGGCTTTTGAGAACGATAAGGATCACGGCATTGCGTTTGCTCAGAATGCCGCGAAAGTGCACGGAATTCTCGATGAATCACGATCGCATGGAATCCGTGAGGAATTCAAGGGTGCGGAAGAGGCTCAGCAGATGCGGCACGAGCAGAACGGAGAGTGGCGCAAGTCGCTTGTCAGTGGAGGAGTTACGGTGGGAGTGACGGCGGGAGCCGCGATGCTGCTTGGCCCGGCGGCGGGTGTCGTGGCCGCCACCGCCGTTCCGCTGGTCATGGAGTCCGCCGGGTCCGCGGTAAGTACTGCATACGGAAACCATACACTGGAGTATTTGAAGGACCACGAATACACGAACGACCCAGCGGCACTTGCTGCCGTGCAGGACGTTGAGAAGATCGGCGAGCGGGCTGTCACCCAGCCCATTTTGAACTACGCGCAGACCGTCGGTATGAGCAACAAGGAGGTCATCGATCTCATCAATGAGGTCGAACAGTCCTACCTGGCTGGCAAAACGGTCATCTCGAACAATGAAAAGGTATCTTCGTGAGGTCTGCGATCCGGATTGCCTGGTGCGGGGCGATAGCAGCGCTGGCAGTGTCGACTGGTTGTTCGGGCGAGCGGTCTCTGGGTGAGAAGTACCCAACGCAATGGAAGACCTGCAACGCACTGTTCGGTGCCAAGAACATGGAGTCTCTGCGGGACATCCTTGATTCCGATGACCTCAAGTTCTCCAATGACGCTCTTTCCGTCGACCGGCTCAAGAGGGGCCTGACGCAAGAAGCGACCGAGCCCTACGATGAAATTAAGGGTTTTGAGGGTTACGACGCCTGTGGACTCTCGGGGAACGGCCGCTTTTCTGCGATGGTGGGGTGGGCCGCAGACTCCCTGAAGGACGTGCAGACCTACACGGAGCGCTGGCATCGAGCCGCCGCGGACGTCTACGTAGCCGACACCTCCGGCGTGGGCGGGGATGTCGACCTCGTTTTCCGCTGTGAGATCAAGGGCGCGGTCGGGCAACAGGCGCAGGTGCTTCTCGAAGCCAGGGTCAACCCGCCGGATTCCCCAGGAGTCTCGGAGGGGTTCCACCAGCAGTTGGCCGTCAAGCTGGCTCGCACGCTGGCGGACGAGCTCGCATGCGCCAACGAGCCGCATATTCCCGATGACTTGCAGCTCGGCGAGTGAGGCGGCCCCGTTCGCTTGGCTCGCCGTCCAGGGAACGTTGCAGGGGTGCCCGGTCACCCCGATCTGTGATCGACTACACCACACATCGGCACTCAATCGTGTCCCAGACCGTCCAGAAACGCTACGAACGTGTCCGCCGATACGGTGAGGATCTCTCCATGGGGGACTTTGGAGTCCCGCACGAGGACCCCGGTTTGGAGCGGACTTACGCCTCCGCAGGTGTCGCACGGC
The DNA here is from genome assembly GCF_036346855.1 of Streptomyces europaeiscabiei. Lineage (NCBI taxonomy): Bacteria > Bacillati > Actinomycetota > Actinomycetes > Kitasatosporales > Streptomycetaceae > Streptomyces > Streptomyces europaeiscabiei. The sequence goes on along the minus strand of NZ_CP107841.1, from coordinate 4,332,934 downwards.
GGTACGTGCGCGACACGGCTCGGTGGTGGGGGCCGGCCCCGGACGCCGTGGACGATCTGGAAACCATCATCGGTGAGCTGGCGCGGCCAATGCTCTGGAGCACAGCGTCAGCCGCGTCGTCGTGGTCTCCGTGGCGCTCACCGCCGCAGCGGCCACCGTGAGCGTGACCGACGCGGGTACGGGCCGGGCCGTGGTGCCGCCCCGGCCGCCGAAATCCGAACAGGAGCACGGACGCGGTCGGTTGATCACCAGGGCTCTCGCCACAGGCTGGGGACAGCGGCGGACGGGTGACGGCCTGACGGTCTGGGCCGAACTCGCCACCCCGTCACCAGGGCCTGCCCGATGACTGGCGTTCCGCTTAATGTCACGCAGAAGGGCGAGCTTGGAGTCATGAATAGCCCACAAGGTTAATCTTGTGGAATGATCGGCATGTGACTGAGATTGCGATCAGCGTAGCCCGCTCCCAACTCGGCGACCTCGTCCGTCGCGCCGCCCACGGCCGCGAGACCATCGCCCTCACCGACCACGGTCACGTGGCCGCGCTTCTTGTCTCGCCGCAGGTGATAGAGGATCTTGAAGACGCCCTGGCCCTCGCCGACTATCAGCGGCGCAAGGCGGAGGGCACCCTCGAAGAGGGCGTCCCGCATGAGGAGGTCGGGCGAATGCTGGGGCTGCGTCCGTGACCTATCGCATCATCTGGGAGCCGGGTGCCACGAGCGCAGCCGTGCGGTTCCTCGCGGACGACCCCACGGGACTCGCCGCTGTGTACGAGGCCGTGGATACCCTCGCGAAAGCGCCGCGCCCCGCGAACTCCACTGCCTACGGCCCCGACGCCCGGCGCCTCCGGGTCGGCCGCTACCGCGTTCTCTATCTGATTGACGACGACTTGATTCGTATCCTCGTCGCGAACCTGGGGCGCACCCCGTAGAAGCAGCGTCGGCCCGGGCTTCGTCATCCCCTGCTCACCCCAGCCTCTTCGTCAGCGTGTACTCCGTGATCCCCGGTGGATAGTCGGGGATCACGCACACCACCTCGTAGCCGAGTCGTTTGTAGAACTCCGGGGCCTGGAAGTCCCAGGTCTCCAGGCGGACGGAGTGGCAGCCGCGGTCGCGGGAGGCTGTGAGTTCGGCCGTCGACAGCAGGTGCGAGCCGAGGCCCGCGCCCCGGTGGCGTTCGTCGACCCAGAGGTAGGTGACGTGCAGCCAGGTGGCCCAGGTGTGGCCGGCCAGGCCGCCGACGAGCTCCCCTGCCTCGTCCAGGGCCCACACCTGGAGCGGGGCTTCGCGTTCACCGGGGGTGCCACGCAGGTCGCGGAGGATCGGCGAGGCGGCGGTGTTGCTGGCGCGCAGTCGGGAAAGTAGTAATTGGCTTCGTTCCCTGTCGACTTCTGTCTCGATACGAAACATGTGGCACACCATAAACGTGCTGGACAACCAGTTCTGCAAATTACCTTCCGCTCCTGCCCCCCGGCCGTACCCTGATGAACAGCATCGGTGGGGGCCGGTGCTGATCAGGGGGCGAGACAGTCGGGTACGACGCCCGGAGTGGGGGTAGCGGTTCAGCACGGCGGCGGCCGTGCGGCTGCGACGCCCCGTCCCAGGTGTAAACCGGGGAGCGCTCCGGGCGCCGTACTCGCGCCGGCCGTCCCCCGACCAGTGGGGGTTTCAGTGGTTCGCATCCGAGTCCTGGTCGTCGACGACCACCGTATCTTCGCCGAGTCGCTCGCCGCGGCCCTGGCCGCCGAGCCGGACGTCGACGTGTCCGCGGCGGGCAGTGGCCCTGCCGCGCTGCGCTGTCTGGACCGCGCGGCGGCGGAAGGGCGCAAGTTCGACGTGCTTCTGGTCGACGCCGACCTGGGGGGCCATGTCCACGCCCCCGGCGCGCGTCCGGCGGTCGTGCCCACAGCCGTCCCGGACGGCAGCGAGGACGGGCTCGTGGACGGCATATCGCTCGTCGCGGGCGTGCGTTCGGGCCAGCCGAGCGTACGGATCGTCGTCCTCGCCGAGAAGGACGATCCGCGCCGGGCCGCGCTGGCCCTCCAGGCGGGCGCGTGCGGGTGGGTCGCCAAGGACTGCTCGCTGTCCCGGCTGCTCACCGTCATCCGGGGAGTGCTGCGCGACGAGACACATCTGCCGCCCGCGCTTCTCACGGGCGTCCTGCGGGAGTTGACCGCCGCCCGCAAGCACCGCACGGAGAGTGAGCGGCTCGTCGAGTCCCTCACCCCGCGTGAGCGGGAAGTGCTTCGGTGCATGGTGGCGGGGCTGGGGCGCAAGGCCGTGGCCGAGCGCCTGTTCCTCTCGCCGCACACCGTCCGCACCCACATGCAGAACGTCCTCGGAAAGCTGGGCGTCCACTCCACCCTCGCCGCCGTCGCGCTCGCGCGCCGGGCCGGGGTCGGGCCCGTGGACCTGGGGCCGGCCGGGCGGATCATGCCGGAGGAGAGCAGCAGCGCCTGACCGTCGCCGGTGAGCGGACCCCGCGTCTCCGGCGACGTCCGCCCGGCAGGCCCTCAGCCGGGGATGTTGTCGAACGGGGCGGTCAACTGGCGTAGCAGGCCCGCCAGGTCGCCCCGCTGGGCGCGGGACAACTCGGCCAGGATCGCCCGTTCCTGGTCCAGGAGTCCGGCGAGCGCCTGGTCCGCGCGGTCCCGGCCCTCGTCCGTCAGCCGGACGAGTACGCCCCGGCGGTCACTGGGGTCGGGCAGCCGTTCGACCAGGCCCTTCTTCGTCAGCCGGTCGATCCGGTTCGTCATCGTGCCCGACGTCACCAGCGTCTGCGTGAGCAGCTGACCGGGCGAGAGCTGATACGGGTTTCCCGCACGCCTCAGCGCCGTCAGCACGTCGAACTCCCACGGCTCCAGCTGGTGCTCGGCGAACGCCAGCCGGCGTGCGCGATCCAGGTGCCGGGCAAGTCTGCTCACCCGGCTGAGTACTTCCAGCGGCTCCACGTCGAGGTCGGGGCGCTCCCGGCGCCACGCTGCGACCAGCCGATCGACCTCGTCCTCCATGGCGATCAGTGTAGTGGTTGTGTCGATGTGAAGTCTCTTGAAGTCGAGAGGATTAGTATCAAGTCTCTTGACATCGAGATATTCGACTACGAGAGTGGAGGCGTCCGGAGCCGGGCGGCGACACCCCGCGCCGGGGTCCGGAGGAACGCGCGGATTCACGAGGAGGTAGTCCCCCATGCCCGCCACCAGCCCCACCTGGGACCCCCAGCAGTACCTGCGGCACGCCGGCCACCGCGCCCGCGCCTTCGTCGACCTGCTCGCCCACGTCCCCGAACCACCCGCGGCGCGACCCCGCATCGCCGACCTCGGCTGTGGCCCAGGCAACGTCACCCGCCTCCTCGCCGACCGCTGGCCCACCGCGCACATCACCGGGTACGACAACTCGCCCGAGATGCTGGACAGGGCCCACGTCGACCACGAGGGGCCCACCCCGGGCGGCGGCCGTATCGGCTTCGCCGCGGCGGACGTACGGACCTGGGCGCCCCCGGAGCCGTACGACCTGATCGTCAGCAACGCCACCTTCCAGTGGGTGCCCGGCCACCTCGACCGCTTCCCCGTCTGGGTCGACGCCCTCGCCCCGGGCGGCACCTTCGCCTTCCAGGTCCCCGGCAACTTCGACTCGCCCAGCCACCGCCTCATGCGCGAACTCGCCCACTCCGCCCGCTGGAAGGACCGGCTCGGCGAGACGCTCCGGCACGACGACGCGGTCCGTGCCCCCGCGGGCTACCTCGCGGCCCTCGCCGACCTCGGCTGCGAGGTCGACGCGTGGGAGACGACGTACGTCCATCTCCTCCAGGGCGAGGACGCGGTGCTCGACTGGGTGACGGGGACGGGGCTGCGCCCGGTCCTCACCGAACTGGGCGCGGACGCCGAGCCGTTCGTGGCCGAGTACCGGGACGCGCTGCGCGAGGCCTATCCGCCCACCGCGCACGGCACACCGTTCCCGTTCCGCCGCATCTTCGTCGTAGCCCACAAGCCGGAGGCGAGCCGGTGATCGCCGCCGTCGACCACGTCCTGCTCGCCGCCCCGCCCGGTGCGGAGGACCGGTTGCGGGCGTACTACGTCGGGGTCCTCGGGATGACGGAGATCCCGAAGCCGCCCGCGCTCGCGGTGCGGGGAGGGTGCTGGTTCGGGGCGGGGGAGGTGATTCTGCACCTCGGGGCGGAGTGGGGTTTCCGGGCGTCGAAGAAGGCTCACCCCGGGTTGCGGGTTCGGGGCATCGACGCGTACGCCGCCCGTCTGGCCGGGCGTGGGGCGGTGGTGGCCTGGGACGACGACCTGCCGGGGTATCGGCGGTTCTACTCCGAGGACCCGGTGGGCAACCGACTGGAGTTCCTGGAGCCGGTCTGAGGCGCGGGGAGGGAGTCCTGGGCGGAGGGAGTCCGAGGCGCGGGGAGGGGCGCGCGGGTCTGTCGCGAGGGTGCGGGGAGAGGGGGGCGCGGGTCTGTCGCGAGGGTGCGGGGTCGATGTCGATGTTGTGCAAAATATTGACGGCAGATAGATGCGCGCCTACCTTCGCGGTGTTCCTCCCTCGTTCCTCCCTCGTTCCCCCCTTAGCTCCAGGGAGACCCGCATGTCCCCGTCCCCCCTCCCCAACCCTGCCGAACAGGCCGAAGAGGCCTTGCGTGCAAGGCAGTTGCGTCGCGTCGCGCTCTCCGGGCTGCTCGGTACGGCCGTCGAGTTCTACGACTTCCTCGTCTACGGAACGGTCGCCGCGCTCGTCTTCGGCGAGCTGTTCTTCCCGGGCGCCGACCCGGCCGTCGGCACGATCGCCGCTTTCGGCACCTTCGCCGCCGGATACGTCGCCCGTCCCCTCGGCGGCATCATCTTCGGGCACTTCGGCGACCGGCTCGGCCGTAAGTCCATGCTGCTGCTGACCATGGGTCTGATGGGCGGTGCCAGCTTCCTCATCGGGCTGCTGCCCACCTACGACACCATCGGTGTCTGGGCGCCCGTCCTCCTCATCACCCTGCGGGTGCTGCAGGGCATCGCCATCGGCGGTGAATGGGGCGGCGCCACGCTGATGGTCGTCGAGCACGCCGGTGAGAAGCGGCGCGGACTGTGGTCCAGCTTCACGCAGATGGGGGCACCGCTCGGCTCCCTGCTGTCGTCGGTCGTCGTGACGTTCGTGGTGGCCATGCCACGCGACCAGTTCGCCGCGTGGGGCTGGCGCGTGCCGTTCCTGCTCAGCGTCGTGCTGCTCGGTGTCGGGCTCTTCGTCCGGCTGAAGGTGGTCGAGAGCCCGCTCTTCGCCAAGGTCAAGAAGGACCGGGGCGAGGCCCGGCTGCCGATCGTGGACGTGCTGCGCCGGCCGCGTGCGCTGGTGCTGGCCGCGTGTGTCGGTATCGGCGCGTTCACCGCGCAGTCCCTGCTGACCAGCTATCTCATCGCGTACGCCACCGGCATCGGCTATCCCCGGCCGCAGGTGCTGACCGCGCTCACGGTCTCCGCCGGTGTCGCCCTGGTCGTCCTGCCGTGCGCGTCGGCGCTCTCCGACCGTGTCGGCCGACGTCCCGTCGTCCTGGCCGGGGCCATCGCCTCCGTGGCCCTCGCCTTCCCCGTGCTCGCGCTGGTGGACTCCAAGTCGCCGGGGCTGCTGATCCTCGCGGTCGTACTCGGCCACGGTTTCGCCCAGTCCGTGATGTACGGGCCGCTGGGGGCGCTGCTCACCGAGATGTTCGGGACCAAGGTGCGCTACACCGGGGCGTCCCTCGGGTACCAGCTCGCCACCCTGATCGGTGCCGGGTTCTCGCCGATGATCGCGGGGAGTCTGGTGGCGGCCAACGGGGGTTCCAGTACGCCGATCTCGCTGCTGATCTGCGGGGGTGCGGCGATCACCGCCGTGACCGTGTGGTTCGTACGGGAGACGCACCGGGAGTCCCTGGGCGAGGTGTCCCTCCGGGAGGGCGCGGCGAAGGAGGGGGTGGCCTCGTAGGCCGGCCGGTTCGGTGAGTCGCGTTCGGGGTGGGGTGGGGGCGGTGGGGTGTTGCTCGGCTGCGGCCGGGTGGGGCTTCTCGCGCAGTTCCCCGCGCCCCTTTCGGGGCGCGGTCGGCGGCCCGATTCAGCACCCCGGACTGCACGGCCCCAGCCGCTGATCACGCTCGCGAACAGTGCGGCCTCAGTCGCCGGCCAGGGGCCGAAACATGGACCATGAGGTTCTCCATCCCCGGCCGGGCGCGGAGTCACGAGGCCCTCCCTCCCCGGGCCAGGCCCGGAGTCAAGTGGCACCCACCCCCCGCCAGGCCCGGAATCAAGTGGCACCCACCCCCCGCCAGGCCCGGAATCAAGTGGCACCCACCCCCCCGCCAGGCCCGGAGTCAAGTGGCACCCACCCACCCCGCCAGGCCCCGGAATCGTGCGGCCCCATCCCCTGACCGCCACCGCGTGGCCCCCGTACCCTTACCGCTGTGGAGGACGAGATCCTGGATGCCGATGTCGTCGGTGCGCCGCAGTTGCGGCCGCAGTCGTTGGTGCTGTCCTTCTTCGGGAATCACGTGCTGGACCTGGGGGAGGGCGGCCTCGGGGTGTATTCGGGGAGCATCATCGATGTGCTCGGGCGGGTCGGCACGGGGGAGCAGGCCGTACGGTCGACGCTGACGCGGATGGTGAACCGGGGGCTGCTGCGGCGCCAACGCGAGGGCCGGAGAATGTTCTTCGGACTTACCCCGCACGCGGGGGACATCCTGCGCGACGGCGGACAGCGCATCTGGCGCGACGGTGCGGTGAACGAGGACTGGGACGGTACCTGGACCCTCCTCGGCTTCTCCCTCCCCGAGTCCTGGCAGCGCCAGCGGCACGATCTGCGCTCCCGGCTCACCTGGTCCGGATTCGGCGCCCTGTACAGCGGGCTGTGGATCGCGCCGGGGCGGGTGGACGTGCGGGAGATCGTCTCCGAGTTGGGTCTGGACGCGCATGTGAAGGTGTTCCACGCGCAGGCCGACGAGTTCACCGACATCGGGCTGATGATCCGCGAGAGCTGGGACCTGGAGATCCTGGCCGCGCGCTACGTCGCCTTCGACAAACGGTGGACCGCCGCCGACCTCGCCGCCGCCGACCCGATCGCCACCCGGCTGCGGCTCGTCGCCGAGTGGCTGCGCATCATCCGTACCGACCCGCGTCTGCCCGTGCAGCATCTGCCCGCCGAGTGGCCCGCGAGGCAGGCCCAGGACACGTTCCGGCGCATCGCCGAACAGACGGAGGGCCCGGCCGGACGGATGGCGGCGGACGTTCTGGAAACGACTCCGCTGCACCCCGCTTCGCTCGAAAGGCCGTAGCCAAAACGGATTTTCTTATTCCGTGCGGAGTTTCGCATTCCGTCTCGCCGATGCTCCTGAGCGCCCTTGGTGCAGGAGTGGCTGATATTGTTCTTTGGATTTTCTTTCTGAAGGATATATTCTCGGCTTACTTTTTTGTTGCCTCCCGTGTGTTGACCGGGGAAGTGGGAGGCGGGGCTGTGACCAGGGGGGATCTGGGCCAGTGAGTATCTGTTGAGCCGTCCGGCGCGTTGGACGGGGTTGGTGACGCGCGCCACATAGGCTTTCGGCCGCCCGGCCGGGATTTCATCGTGCGATGCGCTTCCGTGCGTATCCCTTTGCGATTTTCCCGGTCGGTCGATTTCCGCTGCGCCAATTCATTCATTTTTTGATTGTCGACCACGTATCGCGTATACAGCCGTGCGCGCGCATCCTCTGACCTGACCGCCAGGGGGGCGCGGGCGCGATGACGCCCGCGCTCGGGCGGTTTCCAGGGGGAAACACATATGAAGATCGCCTTTTTGATCAACAATGCCTTCGGCATCGGTGGCACCATCCGCTCGACGACGAATCTGTCGGCCGCGTTCGCCGACCGGCACGACGTCGAGGTCGTCAGCGTCCACCGCTCCCGCGACGAACCGGCGCTCCCGTTCGACCCGCGCGTTCGTCTGACCTCGCTGATCGACCTGCGGGAAGGGGTCCCCGGCTTCGAGGGCGACCACCCGCTCACCAAGCTGCCCGGCACGATGTTCCCCTACAGCGGGGCGACCGGGAACCTGCCCTACACCGCGCTGCAGGACGAACGCATCGGCGGCTTCCTCGCCCGTACCGAGGCCGACGTGGTCATCGCCACCCGCCCGGACCTCAACGGCTATCTCGCCCGCGACGGCCGCCGCCGCTATCTGCGCGTCGGCCAGGAGCATCTGAGCCTCGACCAGTACAGCGAACCGCTGCGCACCAACCAGAACGAGGCCATCGCCGGACTCGACGCCTACGTCACCGTCTCCGAGGCCGACGCCGCCCAGTACCGCGCCGCCCTGTCCGGCGTCGGCACCACCATCGTGTGCGTGCCCAACGGCGTGCGGGCTTCCGCCGTCGAACGCTCCACCCTGGACTCCCAGGTCATCGTCGCCGCCGGCCGACTCATCCCCATCAAGCGGTACGACCGGCTGGTGAACGCCTTCGCCAAGGTGGCCGCCGAACACGCCGGCTGGACCCTGCGGATCTACGGGCGCGGCCCGCAGAAGGAGAACCTGCGGGAGCAGATCGACCGGCTCGGACTGCACGACCGGGTCTTCCTCATGGGGGCGGTCTCGCCGATCGAGACCGAGTGGGCCAAGGGCGCCGTCGCCGCCGTCTCCTCCGACATGGAGTCCTTCGGCATGACCATCGTCGAGGCCATGCACTGCGGGGTCCCCGTCGTAGCCACCGACTGCCCGCACGGACCCGGCGAGATCATCACCGACGGCCAGGACGGCATCCTCGTCCCGCTCGACGGGGACGTCGACGCCTACGCCGACGCGCTGAAACGAGTCGTCACCGACGAGGCGCTGCGCGAACGGCTCGGCAAGGAGGCGCTCGGCAAGGCCGACGCGTACGCGCCCTCCGTCATCGCCCACCGCTACGAGAACCTCTTCGAGGAGCTGTCCCGCTCCCGGCGCCGCCGGTGGGACGGCGCCGCCCGGCTGAGACAGCTCGCCGCCCGTGCCGTCCGCCCGCGTTCCGCGCAGGCCGCTCCCGCCGCCGAGGCCGAGGGGAGCGCTCCCACGCCCATGGCGCACGCCCGCGCCACCTCCGACGGCGGCTTCCTCGTCCGCCTCGATCAGGCTGAGCTGCCCACCGGGCCCCTCGACCTCGTCGCCCGGCTGCGCCGCGATCCCGGCAAGCGGCAGATCCGGGTACCGGTCCTGCCGACGGCCGACACGCCGGACACCGTGGTGCAGGCGGCCTTCAGCCCGGCCGAGCACACCCTCGCCGAGGGCCGCTGGGACTGCTACGTCGCGCAGCGCGGCACGAACAAGCGGGTGCGGCTGAGCGCACGACTGGTCGAGCAGGCCGCGCTGGTCGGGCGGGTGCCGAGTGTCGACCGGCGGGGGGTGGGGGCGTGGATTCCGTACCCGACCGCCGACGGGTTCCTCGCACTGCGGACGTGGCTGCGGCCCGCGCACGCGGAGATCGACACCGTCGAGGTGGGCGAGGGGTCGATGACCGTGACCGCGACGCTGTACGGGGACGCCGCTTCGGTGGAGGAGGGAACCGAGGTCCGGGTCGTCTCCCGGACCGACACCGCGTACGACTTCTCCGTGGCCGCGCGGGCCGTGGGGGAGAGGGGGTTCCGGTTCACCGTTCCGTACGGCGAGATCATGGCCCGGCGCAGTGTCGAGCACGACCTGTGGGATCTGCGGCTGGACACCGTGCCGGTGGGGCGGATCGGTGGGGACGTGGTGGAGCGGCGGAAGACCGATCTGGTGCCCGGGGAAGTGTTCGATCACTTCGAACGGGGGCGGACTCGGGTGCGGCCGTACTTCACCGTGAACAACGAGCTGGCGCTCAGCGCGAAGGATATGGCGGCCGACTGACGGGACCGGTTCGCCGTGGGGGCTCGGGTGCGTGAGGACTGCGGGTGAGTGGGGCTTCTCGCGCAGTTCCCCGCGCCCCTGAAAAGCAAAGACTGCGCCCTCTGCTTTTCAGGGGCGCGGAGCCATCGTCCTTCAGGTCCGCAGCGCCGTCATCCTTCAGGGGCGCGGAGCCATCGTCTTTCACGTCCGCAGGGCCGTCGTCTTTCAGGCGCCAGCGGGGCCGTCGCCTTCAGGCCCGCAGGGCCTGGTCCTTCAGGGGCGCGGGGAACTGCGCGAGAAGCCCCACCGACCCGCGCCCACCGACCCGCGCCCACCCACCCGCGCCCACCCACTCGCGCCCACCCGACGACCGCACCGCCCCGTCAGGCCCGCTAACTCTTCCGGTGTCCGATCAGCCGCGGCTTCTGGTTGAGGCCGTCCAGGCCGTGCCAGGCCAGATTGACCAGGTGCGCGGCCACCTCGGCTTTCTTCGGGCGCCGGACGTCCAGCCACCACTGGCCCGTCAAGGCGACCATGCCGACCAGGGCCTGGGCGTACAGGGGGGCCAGTTTGGGGTCGAAGCCGCGGCTCTTGAACTCGCGGCCGAGGATGTCCTGCACCTGGGTGGCGATGTCCGAGATGAGCGAGGCGAAGGAACCCGTGGACTGGGGGATGGGGGAGTCCCGGACCAGGATGCGGAAGCCGTCCGTGTACTCCTCGATGTAGTCGAGGAGGGCGAAGGTGGCCTGTTCGCAGAGTTCACGGGGGTGGCCGGCCGTGAGGGAGCTGGTCACCATGTCCAGAAGGCGGCGCATCTCGCGGTCCACGACGACGGCGTAGAGGCCCTCCTTGCCGCCGAAGTGCTCGTACACCACCGGCTTGGAGACCCCCGCCTTGGCGGCGATCTCCTCCACCGACGTGCCCTCGAAGCCCTTCGCGGCGAAGAGGGTGCGACCGATTTCCAGCAGTTGCTGACGGCGCTCGGCCCCCGTCATCCGGGTGCGGCGGACGCGCCGCGGCTTCTCGTTGCTCGGGGTGCTGCTGGAGTCGGTCGCCACGGCGTCAATCATGCCGTCTCGGCGGGTGCCTTCCGCTGCCTGGAGCCGTCCTCACCCGTCTTACGCCTGGAATCGATACGCGAGCGTGACGGCCAGCGGACGTCGTACGCCCAGCCGAACACTTCGAACCAGCGGATGAGCCGCGCGGAGGAGTCCAGCTGACCGCGCTCCACACCGTGCCGGGCGGAGGTGGGGTCGGCGTGGTGCAGGTTGTGCCAGGACTCGCCGCAGGAGAGGACCGCCAGCCACCACACGTTGCCCGAGCGGTCGCGGGACTGGAAGGGGCGCTTGCCGACCGCGTGGCAGATCGAGTTGATCGACCAGGTCACGTGGTGCAGCAGTGCCACCCGGACGAGCGAGCCCCAGAAGAACGCGGTGAACGCGCCCCACCAGGACATCGTCACCAGACCGCCGATCAGCGGCGGCAGGGCGAGGGAGAGGATGGTCCAGTAGATGAACTGACGCGAGATCGCCCGGAGCGCCGGGTCCTTGATCAGGTCGGGCGCGTACTTCTCCTGCGAGGTCTGCTCCTCGTCGAACATCCAGCCGATGTGGGCCCACCACAGGCCCTTCATCAGCGCGGGGAGCGTCTCGCCGAAGCGCCACGGCGAGTGGGGATCGCCCTCGGCGTCGGAGAACTTGTGGTGCTTGCGGTGGTCGGCCACCCAGCGGACCAGCGGGCCCTCGACGGCCATCGAGCCGGCGATCGCCAGCGCGATCTTCAGCGGGCGCTTGGCCTTGAACGAACCGTGCGTGAAGTGCCGGTGGAAGCCGATCGTGATGCCGTGGCAGCCCAGGTAGTAGAAGAACACCAGCAGGCCGAGATCCAGCCAGCTCACGCCCCCCCAGCTCCAGGCCAGCGGCACCGCCGCGAGGAGCGCGAGGAACGGGACGGTGATGAAGAGGAGCAGTGTGATCTGCTCGATCGAACGCTTCTGTTCGCCGCCCAGTGTGGCCGACGGTGTGGCGGAGTCGGTCGCGGCGGAGCCTGGGGAACCGTTCGCATTCGAGGCTTCTTCAATCACATCGGACCTTGTGCTCATGGGGCGTCCCCTGGGGGGTCGAGGGTCGAGAGAGGGGGGAAGTGCCTGCGGTGACAGCGTGCGGGGGCTACCTGTCGGCTTTCCCTACGGTTCCGTAACCTACGGCATCGTAAGTATGGCAGCGCGGTACGGGGCGGCAAGAGCCCACCTGTCTGCGCGTCCAGGTGTGACGGGCGAGCCCGGTGGAAAGGTGGCACTCAGTGCCGCAAAAGTGGCACCCGTCGCCAGAGGCGTCCAGGTGGACGCCTATCCTGGACTCGGTCGGACAGCGCGGTCCGCTCTGAATCCTGCCCTGATGCCTGGGCCCGCACAGCGGCCCGAGCCGCCGGGTCCCCGCCCGGGTTCCCCTCCGGACGAGCTTCAACACTGCAAGGAGCCGCACCTGTGAGCAGTGCCGACGATCAGACCACCACGGTCAGCAGCGAGCTGCGCGCCGACATCCGGCGCCTGGGCGATCTGCTGGGCGAGACCCTCGTACGACAGGAGGGACCCGAACTCCTGGAGCTCGTCGAGCGCGTCCGCCGCCTGACCCGCGAGGACGGCGAAGCCGCCGCCGACCTGCTGCGCGGCACCGAGCTGGAGACCGCCGCCAAGCTCGTCCGCGCCTTCTCCACCTACTTCCACCTGGCCAACGTCACCGAACAGGTGCACCGCGGCCGTGAGCTGAGGGCACGCCGTGCCGCCGAGGGCGGCCTTCTCGCCCGTACCGCCGATCGCCTGAAGGACGCCGACCCCGAGCACCTGCGCGAGACGGTCGGGAACCTCAATGTCCGCCCCGTCTTCACCGCCCACCCCACCGAGGCCGCGCGCCGGTCGGTCCTCAACAAGCTCCGGCGCATCGCCGCGCTTCTGGAAACCCCCGTCATCGACTCCGACCGCCGCCGCCACGACACCCGGCTGGCCGAGAACATCGACCTCGTCTGGCAGACGGACGAACTGCGCGTCGTGCGTCCCGAGCCCGCCGACGAGGCCCGCAACGCCATCTACTACCTGGACGAGCTGCACGCCGGCGCGGTCGGTGACGTCCTGGAGGACCTGACGGCCGAGCTGGAGCGGGTCGGCGTGACGATCCCCGACGCCACGCGCCCCCTCACCTTCGGTACCTGGATCGGCGGCGACCGCGACGGCAACCCCAACGTCACCCCCCAGGTGACCTGGGACGTCCTCATCCTCCAGCACGAGCACGGCATCAACGACGCCCTCGAACTCATCGACGAGCTGCGCGGCTTCCTCTCCAACTCCATCCGCTACACCGGCGCCACGGAGGAGCTGCTCACCTCGCTCCAGGCCGACCTCGAAGCCCTGCCCGAGATCAGCCCCCGCTACAAGCGCCTCAACGCCGAGGAGCCGTACCGCCTCAAGGCCACCTGCATCCGGCAGAAGCTGGAGAACACCAAGCTGCGCCTGGCCAAGGGCATCCCGCACGAGGACGGCCGCGACTACCTCGGCACCGCCGAACTGCTCCGCGACCTCACCCTCATCCAGACCTCGCTGCGCGAGCACCGCGGCGGCCTCTTCGCCGACGGCCGGATGAACCGCACGATCCGCACGCTCTCCGCCTTCGGCCTCCAGCTCGCCACGATGGACGTCCGCGAGCACGCCGACGCCCACCACCACGCCCTCGGCCAGCTCTTCGACCGCCTGGGCGAGGAGTCCTGGCGCTACGAGGACATGCCCCGCGAGTACCGCCACAAGCTCCTCGCCCGCGAACTGCGCTCCCGGCGCCCGCTGGCCCCGACGCCCGCGCCGCTGGACGCCGCCGGGGCCAAGACCCTCGGCGTGTTCGAGACCGTCAAGAAGGCGCTGGCCGTCTTCGGCCCCGAGGTCATCGAGTCGTACATCATTTCCATGTGTCAGGGTGCCGACGACGTCTTCGCCGCCTCGGTCCTGGCGCGCGAGGCCGGGCTCATCGACCTGCACGCCGGCTGGGCCAAGATCGGCATCGTGCCGCTGCTGGAGACGACCGACGAGCTGAAGGCCGCCGACACGATCCTTGAGGAGATGCTTGCCGACCCCTCCTACCGGCGGCTCGTCGCCCTGCGCGGTGACGTCCAGGAGGTCATGCTCGGTTACTCCGACTCCTCGAAGTTCGGCGGCATCACGACCTCGCAGTGGGAGATCCACCGGGCGCAGCGCCGCCTGCGTGACGTCGCCCACCGGTACGGCGTACGGCTGCGGCTCTTCCACGGCCGCGGCGGCACGGTCGGCCGTGGTGGCGGCCCCTCGCACGACGCGATCCTCGCGCAGCCGTGGGGCACGCTGGAGGGCGAGATCAAGGTGACCGAGCAGGGCGAGGTCATCTCCGACAAGTACCTCGTCCCGTCCCTGGCCAGGGAGAACCTGGAACTGACGGTCGCCGCCACCCTCCAGGCCTCCGCCCTGCACACCGCACCCCGCCAGTCCGTCGAGGCGCTGGCCCGCTGGGACGCGGCCATGGACCTGGTCAGCGACGCGGCGGAGTCCGCCTACCGCCGGCTCGTCGAGGACCCCGACCTTCCCGCGTACTTCTTCGCCGCCACACCCGTGGACCAGCTCGCCGACCTGCACCTCGGGTCCCGGCCCTCGCGCCGCCCGGACTCGGGCGCCGGACTCGACGGCCTGCGGGCCATCCCGTGGGTCTTCGGCTGGACCCAGTCACGGCAGATCGTGCCCGGCTGGTTCGGCGTCGGCTCCGGTCTGAAGGCGCTGCGTGAAGCGGGCCTGGACACCGTGCTCGACGAGATGCACGGACAGTGGCACTTCTTCCGCAACTTCCTCTCCAACGTCGAGATGACGCTGGCCAAGACGGACCTGCGGATCGCCCAGCACTACGTCGACACCCTCGTCCCCGACGAGCTCAAGCACGTCTTCGCCACCATCCGGGCCGAGCACGAGCTGACCGTCCGCGAGGTCCTGCGCATCACCGGCGAGGACAAGCTGCTCGACGCCGACCCGGTCCTCCAGCAGACCTTCTCCATCCGCGACGCCTACCTCGACCCGATCTCCTACCTCCAGGTCGCCCTCCTCAAGCGTCAGCGCGACACCGCTGCCGCGGGGGATGCGGCTGATCCGCTGCTCGCGCGTGCGTTGCTTCTCACGGTCAACGGTGTGGCGGCGGGGCTGCGCAACACGGGCTGATCCCGGAGGGTTCGTTCGCGGCTGACGGTCCGGTGGGGCTTCTCGCGCAGTTCCCCGCGCTCCTGAAAGCAGGGGCGCGGCCCCGCCGCCCTTCAGGTCCGCCCGGCCGTCGTCTCCCAGGCCCGCAAGGGCCTGGGCTTTTAGGGGCGCGGGGAACTGCGCGACCAGCCCCCACCGGACCGTCAGCCGCGAACCTGCCTCAGAGCGCCACCCAGGCCGCCGTGATCAGCGCGACGCCCAGCCCGCCCAGCACCCACGCCGACCGCACCATCCGCAACCCACCCGCCACGACCACCGCCGCCAGCAACAGCGCCCCGCCCAACGGCACCCAGGCGTGCAACAGGCCCGCCGGGCCCGTCCGGACGACATCGCTGCTGCCCGGCTTCACGACGACGGTGTACGTCGCGCCCGTCTCCACCGCCACCGACCGCTCGATGTCCACCCGATCCCGGGCCCGCGACCCGGTCGACACCGGTTCGTACGGCCCCCAGCAGGTCTCGTCGGCGCACCGGGACACCGTCAGCGTTCCCTGCTCGCGCCCCTTGCTCAGCATCACGTGTTGGGCGCAGCCCCAGGAACCCCACACCCCGGCGACCAGGATCAGCACCGCGATCGCGCCCATGGCCGCCAGCCGTCCGTACCGCAGCGCGGCCGACGCGCCGCCGCCGCCCGGGCGCGGACGGCGCCGTGAGCGGTGAGCGGGGGCTTTGGTGGCAGGCATGGCGGGGATCATTGGCCATGGCACGGCGGTCGGTCAACCCTCGCAGGCAGGCGCGGGGATCGCGTGAATCGGGACTTGTCCGGATCGGTTCAGGAGTTGTACGTCCCCTGCGCACGCTCCAGCCCGTCGATCACCAGGCACTCCACCGCGTCCGCCGCCCGGTCCACGAAGTAGTCCAACTCCTTGCGCTCCGTGGAGGAGAAGTCCTTCAGCACGAAGTCGGCGACCTGCATCCGGCCCGGGGGGCGACCGATTCCGAACCGCACGCGGTGGTAGTCCGGGCCCATCGCCTTCGTCATCGACTTCAGCCCGTTGTGACCGTTGTCACCGCCGCCGAACTTCAGCCGCAGCGTGCCGTAGTCGATGTCCAGCTCGTCGTGGATCGCGACGATGTTCGCCACCGGCACCTTGTAGAAGTCCCGCAGGGCGGTCACCGGCCCGCCCGAGACGTTCATGAACGACATCGGCTTGGCGAGGATCACCCGACGGTTCGCCGGCCCCGGGGGGCCGATCCGCCCCTCCACGACCTGCGCCTGCGCCTTCCCGGCCCGCTTGAACCTCCCCCCGATCCGCTCGGCCAGCAGATCGGCCACCATGAACCCCACGTTGTGCCGGTTCGCCGCGTACTCGGGCCCGGGATTGCCGAGGCCGGCGATGAGCCAGGGCGCACTCGGATCGGTCGTCACGTCCATGTCTCCTTGATACGCGCCAGCCGCCGCCCCCTGGAGGGAGCAGCGGCTGACGAACCGATGACAGAGCTGAGGATCAGGCCTCGGCGGCGGCGTCGCCCGCGGCGGCGTCCTCCGACGGCTCCTCCGCCTGGGCGGCCAGGACCTGGAGGACGACCGCGTCCTCGTCGGTCGCCAGCGTGGTGCCCTTCGGCAGCGGGATGTCCTTGGCGAGGATGGCGGCGCCGGCCTCCAGGCCCTCGATGGAGACGGTGACCGACTCGGGGATGTGCGTGGCCTCGGCCTCGACGTTCAGCGTGCTCAGCACGTGCTCGAGCAGGTAGGCACCCGGCGCCAGGTCGCCCTCGGTGTGGACGTAGACCTCGACGTTGACCTTCTCGCCGCGCTTCACGAGGAGGAGGTCGACGTGGTCCAGGAAGCCCTTGATCGCGTCGCGCTGCACGGCCTTCGGGATCGCGAGGTGGGTCTTGCCCTCGATGTCCAGGCTGAGCAGGACGTTCGGGGTGCGCAGCGCGAGCTGGAGCGCGTGGCCCGGCAGCGTGATGTGCACGGGGTCGGCACCGTGGCCGTAGACCACGGCGGGAACCTTGCTGTCACGGCGGATACGGCGGGCGGCGCCCTTGCCGAACTCGGTGCGGGTCTCGGCTGCGAGCTTGACCTCGGCCATGTTCACTCCTCGTAGAACTGGGGAAAGGTGGTCACCCGGCCAAACCATCGGCCTGCTACGAAGAGCGCGTCGATAACGGACCGCCGTACACACGCGTAAACACGTGTACGGCCTCCCTCGCCGAGCAACTGTGACAGCTTACGCAGCGGGGAGGCCGTACAAGAAATCGATCTAGAGAAATCGATCGGAGGAGTCGTTCGAAGGAGTCGATCCGGACGAGGACCGTCAGTGCTCGTCGAACAGGCTCGTCACCGAACCGTCCTCGAACACCTCACGCACCGCGCTCGCGATCGTCGGCGCGATCGACAGCACTGTGATCTTGTCCAGCTCCAGCTCGCCCGGCGTCGGCAGCGAGTCCGTGAACACGAACTCGCTCACCTTCGAGTTCTTCAGCCGGTCCGCCGCCGGACCCGACAGCACCCCGTGCGTCGCGGTCACGATGACGTCCTCCGCACCGTGCGCGAACAGCGCGTCGGCCGCGGCGCAGATGGTCCCACCGGTGTCGATCATGTCGTCCACCAGGACACAGACCCGGCCCTTGACCTCACCCACGACCTCGTGGACGGTCACCTGGTTCGCCACGTCCTTGTCACGCCGCTTGTGCACGATCGCCAGCGGCGCGCCGAGACGGTCGCACCAACGGTCCGCCACCCGTACCCGGCCCGCGTCCGGCGAGACCACCGTGAGCTTGTTCCGGTCCACCTTCGCGCCCACGTAGTCCGCGAGCAGCGGCAGCGCGAACAGGTGGTCGACCGGACCGTCGAAGAAGCCCTGAATCTGGTCCGTGTGCAGGTCCACGGCCAGAATTCGGTCCGCACCCGCCGTCTTCATCAGATCCGCGACCAGGCGCGCCGAGATCGGTTCACGCCCACGGTGCTTCTTGTCCTGGCGCGCGTAACCGTAGAACGGCACGATGACGGTGATCGAGCGGGCCGACGCACGCTTCAACGCGTCGATCATGATCAACTGCTCCATGACCCACTTGTTGATCGGAGCCGTGTGGCTCTGGATCAGGAAGCAGTCCGCACCTCGCGCCGACTCCTCGTAGCGGACGTAGATCTCGCCGTTCGCGAAGTCGAAGGCCTTCGTCGGGACGACCCCGATACCCAACTGCTGGGCGATCTCCTCGGCAAGCTCGGGGTGGGCGCGGCCGGAGAAGAACATCATCTTCTTCTCGCCGGTCGTCTTGATCCCGGTCACAGCACTGTCTCCTCAGAGGTTCTCAGCCGGGCACGCGGAAGCCGCTGGCTCAGCTGGGGTGCGGGTGTGCACTTATCACGGTACGACGTCCTTGGCGCACCTGTTTCCGGTCAGCCTTCGCTTTCGCCCTTCCGGGAAGCCGTCTCGGCCGCCTTGGCCGCCGCGCTCCCCGGACGTTTGCGAGCCACCCAACCCTCGATATTCCGCTGCTGGCCACGGGCCACGGCCAGCGAGCCGGGCGGCACATCCTTGGTGATCACGGACCCGGCGGCGGTGTACGCGCCGTCCCCGACCGTGACAGGCGCCACAAACATGTTGTCCGAACCCGTCTTGCAGTGCGAGCCGACGGTGGTGTGGTGCTTGCTCTCCCCGTCGTAGTTCACGAAGACGCTCGCCGCGCCGATGTTCGAGTAGTCGCCGATGGTGGCGTCACCGACGTAGGACAGGTGCGGGACCTTCGTCCCCTCGCCGATGTTCGAGTTCTTCGTCTCGACGAACGTGCCGATCTTGGACTTGAGACCGAGACGGGTACCGGGACGGAGGTACGCGTACGGCCCCACGCTCGCCTGCGGCCCGACCTCGGCGCCGTCCGCCACGGTGTTGTCGACGCGCGCGCCGGCCCCGACCCTGGTGTCCTTCAGCCGTGTGTTCGGCCCGACCTCCGCGCCCTCGGCGAGGTGGGTGGCGCCGAGCAGCTGGGTGCCCGGGTGGACGAGCGCGTCCTGCTCGAACGTGACGGTGACGTCGATCCAGGTGGTGGCGGGGTCGATGACGGTCACGCCGGCGAGCATGGCGTCGGTGAGGAGCCGGTCGTTGAGGATGCGCCGGGCCTCGGAGAGCTGTACGCGGTTGTTGATCCCGGCGATCTCACGGTGGTCGCCGGCGACACAGGCCCCGACCCGGTGCCCGGCCTCGCGCAGGATCCCGAGGACGTCGGTGAGGTACTCCTCGCCCTGGCTGTTGTCGGTCCTGACCTTGCCGAGCGCGTCCGCGAGGAGCTGGCCGTCGAACGCGAAGACCCCGGAGTTGATCTCACGGATCGCGCGCTGCGACTCGGTGGCGTCCTTGTGCTCCACGATGGCGGTCACGGCACCGGAGGCGCCGTCGCGGACGATACGGCCGTAGCCGGTGGCGTCCGGGACCTCGGCGGTCAGCACGGTGACGGCGTTGCCGTCGGTGGAGTGGGTGGCGGCGAGGGCCCGCAGGGTCGCGCCGGTGAGCAGGGGGGTGTCGCCGCAGACGACCACGACCGTCCCGTCGACGACCCCGCCCAGCTCTTCGAGCCCCATCCGTACAGCGTGCCCGGTGCCGTTCTGCTCCGCCTGGACCGCCGTACGTACGCCGGGGTCGACCTCGGCGAGATGCGCGGTGACCTTCTCGCGGGCGTGCCCGACGACGACGACCAGGTTCTCCGGTTCCAACTCGCCTGCGGCGGCGAGGACGTGGCCCACCAGGGAGCGGCCACAGATGCTGTGCAGAACCTTCGGTGTGGCCGACTTCATACGGGTGCCCTCACCCGCTGCGAGTACGACGACGGCTGCCGGGCGGGTTGCGCTCACGGGGATGCCCTTCGGCTGTGGATGGGTGGGTGTGGACATCCGCAGGATACCGGGGCGCTGTAAGGGGGAAATGCGAGTCCGGTCCTGACCCGTTCACCTGGGTGAGGACTCGTCCTTGTTGGGCTCCCCCGCCAGGACTCGAACCCGGACAAATGGCACCAAAAGCCACGGTGCTGCCAATTACACCACGGGGGACTGAATTCGATTCAACCGGACAATTGGCCAGGCTGTCGAATGGCGCCTCCTACTATGCCGCACCGGACGCCTTCCATGCGACGGTACAAGTCGGCGTACCCGACTTCGCAGATGACGTGGCAGCCGCGCTCCGCCTCCCGACAGTTCGGGGACAGAGGGGGGTTTCGCTTCCGTTCGGCGGGGCGGGGCGGTGTGGGCCGGTGCGGGAAACTCGCCGGAAAAGCGGGGGCGCTCGAACGTAGGCTTGGGTCATGACCACGACGGGGGAAGACCGCACCGGGGCCGGGACGGGGGAGAGGGCCGGGCCGTGGTGGTGGGAGCGGTGGCGGGGGGCGTTGCTCGACGGTGGGCTGGCGTTGGTGTCGGCGGTCGAGTGCGCGGTGGAGGGTGTCGAGTTCGCGCGGAACGCCGCGTTGCCGGAGGCCGTGGGGGTCGCGTTCGGGGCGCTCGCGGGTTCCGTCCTGCTGGTGCGGCGGATGTGGCCCGTTGCCGTCGTGCTGGTCTTCATCGCTGTCGCGCCCGCTCAGATGGGGTATCTGATGGGGCTCGTCGGGCTGTACACGCTGGCGGCGTCGGAGGCCCCGCGGCGGATCATCGGGGCGTTGTCGGGGATGGCGTTCGCCGGTGTGTTCATCGTGTGGTTCGTCCAGGCGACGCAGAGCGACCTCCAGGGGGACGGGGCGGTCGGGGGCGGGGACGCGTTCGCGCCGTTCCTCGCGGTGACGATGGCGATCGGGCTGACCGCGCCGCCCGTGCTGCTGGGGATGTACGTCGGGGCGCGGCGACGGCTGATGGAGAGTCTGCGGGAGCGGGCGGATTCACTGGAGCGGGAGTTGCAGCTGCTCGCCGAGCGGGCGGAGGAGCGGGCGGAGTGGGCCCGGGGGGAGGAGCGGACCCGGATCGCCCGCGAGATGCACGACGTGGTCGCGCACCGGGTGTCGTTGATGGTCGTGCACGCGGCCGCCCTCCAGGCCGTGGCGCGGAAGGATCCGGAGAAGGCCGTCAGGAACGCGGCGCTCGTGGGGGACATGGGGCGCCAGGCGCTGACCGAGTTGCGGGAGATGCTCGGGGTGCTGCGTTCGGGGGAGGGGTTCTCGTCGATGACGCGGGTGGAGCCGGCACCGGTGCCCGTGCCTCTGGCGGCGGTGGGGGCGGCCGCCGCGGCCGCCGCTTCGCGGGCCGAGGACGAGGTCGGTGAGGGGCCCTGCCTGGCCGAGCTGGAGGTGCTGGTGGGGCAGTCGGCGGCCGCGGGGATGGTCGTCGAGCTGTCGGTGGAGGGGGAGGTGCGGGTGTACGCGGCCGAGGTGGAGCAGACGGCGTACCGGGTGGTGCAGGAGGCGCTGACGAACGTGCACAAGCATGCGGCGGGGGCGAAGACGCATGTGCGGCTGGCGCATCGGGCGGCGGAGATCGCGATGCAGGTGGAGAACGGGGCGCCGCCGGAGCCGGGGGCGGCGGGGGCCGCGCGGTTGCCGAGCGGGGGGAACGGGTTGCTCGGCATGAAGGAGCGGGTGGCCGAGCTGGGGGGCGTTTTCGTGTCCGGGCCCACGGACGCCGGGGGCTTCCGGGTGTCCGCGGTGATTCCGGCGGCGTAGCCGTGTGGCGGGACGTCGCCGGTCGGGCGCCCGGCGGCTCGGCCGGGCGGGGGTGGGTCCCGCTCACCGGTCCCACTCACCGGCGTTCGCGCGGTGCCGCCGCGCCCACCTTCTTCACTCGGGTGCTTCACCCGGGATGCTTCGCTCGGGAGGGAAGCACCCCCATCGTCCCGGCGGCACGACTGTCCGCAGCCGTGTGCGGCCTTGAGTGTGCCCAACGGCACAGTGTCCGCAGCAGGGTGTGGTGAAGGGCTCAGCCCGCCGTCAGGCGGGTCGGGTCGGTGCCCGCGAGCAGAGTCGTGAGCGCTGTGTCGATGGTGGGGCCGAGGTACCAGTCGCCGGTGTGGTCGAGGGCGTAGGCGCGGCCCTCGGTGTCGATGGCGATGAGGGAGCGGGTGGCGGTCTCGTGGCCGAGGGGGCAGACCTCGGTGTCGAGGGCGCGGCCGAGGTCGCCGAGGGTGCGGGCCATGTGGAGGCCGTGCAACGGGTCGAGGTGGAGGTCGGCGGGGGCGAGCCGGCGGCCGGGGCCCTGGGCGGTGAGGTGGAGGCCGCCGAATTCGGCCCAGGCCTCGACCGCGGCCGGGAAGACCGCGTGGCGGTGGCCGGCGGGGGAGACGTGCTCGCGCAGGGCGTCGGCCCAGATCTCGGCCTGCTTCATGTCCCAGCGGCCCGGCTGCCACCCGGCGGCGCGCAGGGCGGCGTCGACGGGGACGGAGAAGCGGGTGGTGGAGGTGCGGTCGGTGTGCATCTGCCCTTTGTTCGTCGGGGGTTCGTCGGCGGATTGAACTGTGGCCGGGACATTGGCCTATCAGCCGGTCCCGGGTTCCCGGAGAGGTTTCCTGTTTTCTGACGCGATCTCCGGGAGACGGGTTCCTGAGCCGAAAGACGGGTTCCTGAGCGGAGACGGGTTCCTGAGCGGAGACGGCTTCCCGGGCCCCGGCTCAGTTCTCCTGTGCCGGGTCCACGACGCGGACGCCGAAGTGGGCGCTGAGCGCCGCGCAGGAGCGGCAGGGGGTGGCGAAGGCGCCGTGGAGGGGGTCGCCGTCCTCGCGGATGTGGCGGGTGGTGAGCTTGGCCTGCTTGAGGACCTTGCGGGCCTCGCCGTTGGACATGGGTCTGCGGGCGGCGCGCCTGCTGCGGGCCGCGTCGGCGCCGGTGATGTGCCGGGAGATGAGGATGGCCTCGGCGCAGCGGCCGGTGAAGCGGTCGCGCTGCGCGGTGGCGAGGGAGTCGAGGAACTCCTGGACCAGAGGGTGCAGAGGCGGTGCGTGGTCGCCGCGGGCGGCGGTGCCGGTGAGGGTCTCGCCGCGCACGGAGAGAGCGGCGGCCACGGTCGGCAGGATGCCGTCGCGGCGGTGGAGGAGGGCGGGAGCATGCGGCTGTTCCGCGGTGCTCCAGCCGATGCGAGGGTCGCCCGAAGGTCCCGCCTGCGTCGCACTCATGATCGTGGTCCCCTCCTGTTGCATCCCCCGCCCGCGGACACAGACTGCCAAACGGCGTGGCCCGTGCGGAAGCTGGGACCGTACGACACGCCCGGGCTTCGGCGTTCCGTGAGGGTGGCGTGACGGCTGGTCACGGAAGCGGAGGCCCGGTGACCGGTGTCGCCGTACCGCATAGGCTGTCGACGACCGCGATCCGTTCGGTCTTGCGATCGAGGGCGGACAGAACAGGCCGTAACGGGGCCTTCTCTGCTGTCGGAGAGCGGTAGGACAGAGCGACAACGCAGCCAGAACAGGTCACTCAGAACGCCGCAGGGGGCTACCGCCATGACGACAGGTCGGCTCGGGCAGCAAGCTGCGCCGCCGAACGCGGCCTACGCCGGGCAG
Organism: Streptomyces europaeiscabiei; assembly: GCF_036346855.1. Lineage (NCBI taxonomy): Bacteria > Bacillati > Actinomycetota > Actinomycetes > Kitasatosporales > Streptomycetaceae > Streptomyces > Streptomyces europaeiscabiei. The sequence goes on along the minus strand of NZ_CP107841.1, from coordinate 4,309,446 downwards.
GTCGTGCAGTTTCCGGACCCGGTCCGGGCCACACGTCATCCGAGGGGTGTCCGTGTTGACGCGCACGGCTATCCGGACTTCTCGCCCTATGCGCGCGCCGCGGCGGAGATCGCCGATCCTCCGGAGGGGTTCGGCGTGGACGAGCTGCGGTTGACGGACTACGTGTCCGCGAACGCGGCGCTGGCCGCGACGGGGCACGAGCTGTGGGACACGATCCCGCAGGTGGCGACGCCGCACGGTTGGACGTGGCATCACGCGCCGGGCGGCCGACGGCTGGAGCTGGTGCCGGTCGAGGTGAAGGCGCTGCTGCGGCATCACGGGGGCATCGCGACGGCGCGCGTGGACCAGCACAAGCGGGGCACGCGGCCGTTGCAGGAGACCCGGCCGGCGCACTTCGGGCTGCCGAAGTCGTCGGCGGTGGCGGTGACCGAGACGCAGGTGCAGGGGGTCGAGGAGGACCTCGGCTACCGGCTGCCGGGCGCGTACCGGTCGTTCCTGAAGGCGGCGGGCGGCTGTGCCCCCGTCGGGGCGGCGCTGGACGCGGAGCTGGGGCTGCTGCTCGACCAGCCGTTCTTCACGGTGCGGGACGAGGCCGCGGTCAACGACCTGGTGTACGTCAACAAGTGTCTGCGGGACCATCTCACCAAGGACTACCTGGCGGTCGCGTTCGCGCAGGGCGGGATCCTCGCGGTGAAGGTGAAGGGCGACCGGATCGGGTCGGTCTGGTTCTGCGCGTACGACGACGCCCGCGACGTCGACCCGTCGTGGCCGCCGGCCGAGCGGGTGGAGCGGTTGCTGCTCCCCGCCGGTGCGGACTTCGACGCGTTCCTGTCCCGGCTGGCCGGCAATCCGCCGGAACTGGAGACGGTGGCCAATCTGATGGTGGACGGTGGCTTCGCACGTGCCGTGCCGGTCGCCGCGGGTGCCGCCGTGTCTTCGGTGGGGGAGTGAGTTTTCGATGGTGACGTTCGCTCAGGCGCAGGAGCGCGCCGAGGAGTGGATCAACGGGGATCTGCCGGCCTACCAGCACCGTGAGGTGCGGGTGCGGGAGTTCGAGCTCGGGTTCGTGGTGTGGGCCGAGGACCGGACGGACGGCCCGCGCTCCGACGGTGGCGCGCAGCGGCTGGTCATCGCCCGTGACAGCGGGGAGGCCACGCTGTGGCCGTCGCTGCCGGTGGGCGAGGTGATCCGCCGGTTCGAGGAGGAGTACGGCCGTACGGACGCGGCCCCGGCCGCCGCGCCCGCCCCTCCTGCCCGGGTGGATCTGAACCAGACGTCGTTCCTGCTGACTCCGCCGGAGTGGTTGCAGGACGCGGCGGACAGGCTGGGGATTCCGGACCACCGTGCGGGTGCGGGTGCGGGTGCGGGTGCGGGTGCCGGCACCGGGGCTGGGGCTGGGGCGTCCGACGGCGCCGGGTCCCGGCCGGCTGCCGCCGCCGGTACGTCCGGTTCCGGCTCCGCGGGCGCCAACGGGGTCTCCGGGGGCGGCGGTTCGTCGCCCGAGACGCTGCCGGGGCCGGTGGGGCAGTCGCCCTCGGCCGGCCGTGGGGTGCCCGCCGCGCCGGCCGACGCCACGCCGTGGCCGGCTGCCGCCGCCGCGGACGAGGTGCGGGACGCGGTGCCGCCGCCGCGGGAGACCGAGCCGCAGGACGCGGTGCCGGGGGCGCCCGACGGGGCGACCCCGTGGGCCGGCACGGACACCAACGCCGACGCCGGGGACGACCGTTCGGTGCCCCTGCCGGAGACGGTGTTCGCACGCCAGCTGTCCGAGGTGAGCGACGAGGACGACGCTCCGGCGCCCAACGCGCTGCCGGACGCCAAGACCGCTCTGATCTCCGGCGGCAGTCGGCTTCCCCGGACGGCCGTGTCGCCGGCCATGGGCGGCCCCGGCCCCGACTCGGGCACGCCGGGCGCCCCTTCGCAGCCGCGACAGCAACCGCCTTCGGGTCCGGGCACTCCGCCGCCGGGCGGGCAGTCGTACGGGTACCCGCAGGGACCCGGTGGCCCGCAGGGTCCGGGCACTCCGCCGCCCGGTGCGCCGTCCTACGGCTATCCGCAGGCGCCCGGCGGTCCGCACGGGCCGGGGACTCCGCCGCCGGGCGCGTCGTCGTACGGCTATCCGCAGGCGTCCGGTGGGCCGCAGGGCCCTGGTACGCCGCCGGGCCGTCCGCTGGCGCCCCACGCCGGTGACATCGCCGACGCCGCCACGAGCAAGGCGGCACCGCCTCCGCGCCGGGGTGGTGGGCAGGGTGCGCCGCCGCCTCCGGCTCCGCCCGGCACCCCGGGGACACCCGGCGCCCGTCCGGGCGCCACGCCTCCGCCGCAGTCCGGTCCCGGTGCCCCGGGCACCCCGGCGGGCGGGTACGTGCCGACCCAACTGGTCTCCTCCCTCGGCCCGAACGGGCCGGAGAGCCTCCCCGGCGCTCCGGGGCAGCCCGGTGGACCCGGCGCACCCGGCGCCCCTGGCGCGCCCGGCGTGCCGAATCCGCCCGGGGGCACCCCCGCGGGCGGCATGCACCACGCGGCGACGATGCTGGCCGGGCCCGCCGTGGGCGGTCCGGGTGCGCCGCTGCCGCCGGGTCCTCCCGGGGCTCCGGGACAGCCGGGTGGCCCTGGCGCCCCCGGTGCGCCCGGTGCTCCGGGCCAGCCCGGTTTCCCCGGCGCTCCCGGTCAGCCGGGTGCCCGTGGTCCCGTGCACCACGCCGAGACGATGCTGGCCGGGCCGCCGCTCGGTGGGCCCGGTGCGCCCGGTATGCCGCCGGGGGCCTCCCACGGGATGCCCGGACAGCCGGGGCCGGTGCCCGGTCCGCCCATGGGTGCCCCGCCGGCGTACGGCTATCCGCAGCAGCCCACCGGGCAGCCGACCGTCGGCCCCGGCTACCAGGCCGTGCTGCGGTTCCGGGCGCCCGACGGCTCCGAGCAGCAGGTGATCCGGCGTTCGGCGCCGGGTACGCCGCATCCGGAGTGGCAGATCTTCCATGAGCTGCGCGGTCTGAACATCCCGCCGGAGGCCGTGCTGGAGCTGCACACCGAGCTGGAGTCGTGCGAGCTGCCGGGGGCGTACTGCGCGCGGATGATCCGTGAGCAGTGGCCGAACGCGCGCATCACGTCCATCGCCCCCTACGGCAAGGATCACGCGAGCCGGCAGCAGGGCATGGCCCAGCTCATCGCGCACCAGGGCGAGTTGCACCAGGTCGCGGACGGTCCGGCACGGCTCGCGCCGGTGCGGGCGCCGTTCCAGCCGGTGCAGCCGGCGCCGCCGGTCCCGCCGGAGGCGATCGGGCAGGAACTGGCGGCGGCGTTCGGGCCGGGCGTGTTCCGGTTCGACCAGCAGGCGGTGTCGCGGCAGGGCGTCCCGCCGATCGTGGCGCACACCCTGGTCGTGGCCGGGCTGCCCGTCGACATGGGCCCGTTCTTCTGGGCGCAGGCCCAGCCCGGCCGTCCCGTGCCGACGCTGGCGGAGCTGGCGCAGGAGCGGGGTGTGCAGCCGGCCGCCGACGCGGGCTCGTACCTGGTGATGGGCAGCGACTTCGGCAAGGCCCTGTGCGTGCAGTACGGCACGGCGAACATCGTGGCCGTGCCGGTGGAGGCGGGGCCGGGCGGTGCGCCCGTACCGCCGCAGTTCGTGAACACCGGCCTGCCGGAGTTCGCGCGCTGCCTGGCCCTCCTCGGCCGGATGTGGCGGCTGCGGTTCGGTCTCAACCAGGAGCAGGCGGGCCGTTGGACCGTCGACTTCCAGGCGCAGCTCGCCGGCCTCGACCCGGCGGCACTCGCCTCGCCGGAGAGCTGGTGGTCGGTGCTGCTGGAGCAGATGTGGGACGGGTTGCTGTGATCCGTCGCGGCTGACGGCCGCCGCGTCACCCGCACGTCACAAGGGCCCGGCCCGGTCTCGTACGACCGGGCCGGGCCCTTCCGTGTGCCCGCTGTCCGTTCCCGCTGTCCGTTCCCGCCGCCCACCCGTGACCCTCGCACGGAGTGTCGCGTTATGAACACTTCTGCCCGATACATCAAGATGTGCGCGAAATCATCATTTCGTGTGTGTCCGGCGGAGAGGGCCCAGCATGAGCAGCGCACCGACGGCACCCCATGAGTTCGAGTTCGACGTCGTACGGCGTGGCTACCGAACCGACGAGGTCGACGCCCACACGGGGGCCCTCTCGCGGGACCGGGACGCCGCATGGGAGAGGGCCGCCCGGCTGACCGTGCTGGCCCGGGAGATGGGCGGGGAACTCGACCGGCTGCGTGAGGCGGTCGCCGGGCTGACCCCGCAGACGTACGAGGCGCTCGGCGAGGGCGCCCGCCAGTTGTTCGCACTCGGTGTCGAGGAGGCCGCGGCCGTCCGCGAGGGCGGGCGCCACGAGGCCCGGCGGATGGTCGCCGAGGCGGAGGAGACGGGGCTGCGGCTGCGGGGTGCCGCGCAGGAGTACGCCGACGAGGTGCGCGGCGAGGCCGACGAGCGGGCCCGGCATCTGTTGCTGGCCGCCCAGGCCGAGGCCGACGATCTGCGGATCGAGGCCCGGCGTGCGGTGAAGGAGGGGCGGGGGGAGGCGCTGGCCGCGCTGCGGGAGGTGCGGGAACGGACCGAGGGGATGCTCGTCGAACTCCAGAAGGAGTACGACGAGCGGGTGGCCGGCATCGAGCGGGAGGTGGCCGAACGGGAGGCCGCGTTCGATGCCGGGCAGGCCGAACGGGCTGCCCGGGCCGAGGCGGAGCTGCTTGCGGCCGAGCGGGCCCTCGCGGATGCGGAGGCCGACGCGGCGCGGATGCAGGACGAGGCGGAGGATCGCGCCGCCGAGGCGCTCGCGGAGGCTCGGCGGCGGGAGGAGTGGGTGGCCCGGGAGACGGAGCGGGTGCTGCGGGAGCATGGGGAGAGGTGGGACGAGGTCCGTGCGCAGATGGACTGCATTCGGGACAGTTTGTCGGCGTTGACGGACTAGGGTGCGGGGTTTTTGAGGGCATGCGCGGGTGCGTTGACGGGTGCGGGTGCGTGGGGGCTGGTCGCGCAGTTCCCCGCGCCCCTGAGAAGCAGGGGCTGCGCCCCGTGCTTCTCGGCCAGCAGGGCCGTCGCTCTTCAGGCCCGCAGGGCCTGGTCTTTCAGGGGCGCGGGGAACTGCGCGAGAAGCCCCACCGGAGCCGCACCCGAAAACGGACCCGCGCCCTTCACCTCTGGATACCCCTTCGCGTCGCTCCCGCCAGGATCCAGCCCTCCACCGCCTCGTACTGCTTGCGCTGTTCCTCTGCCTCGGTGTCGCCGGAGAGCCGGGTGCCGAGCCAGCCCGCGAGGAAGCCCAGGGGGATGGAGACGAGGCCGGTCGTGGTGAACGGGAACCAGTTGAAGTCGGCGCGGGGGAAGGCGGAGTAGGGGGAGCCGGAGACGAGGTTGGTGCCGGTCATGAGGACGAGGACGGAGAGGCTTCCGCCGATGAGCGTGCACATGAGGCCCGTACGGGTGTAGCGGCGCCAGAAGAGGCCGTAGACCAGGGCGGGGGCGATGGCTGAGGCGCCGAGGCAGAAGGAGAGGGTGACCAGCGGCTGGAGGTTGCGGTGCTGGACCATCGTGGCCAGGACGATCGCGGTGACGCCGACCGCGCAGGCCGAGAGCCTGGCGATGGTCATCTCGCGGCGCGGGGTGAGGGGTTTCGTGGCGCGGGCGGCGAAGACGTCGTGGGCCAGGGAGTTGGCGCAGGCGAGGATCATGCCGGCCACGGAGGCGAGGAGGGTCAGGAAGACCGCCGTCGTGACCGTGGTGAAGAGCAGGGTCTCCGCCGTGGACACCTCCGTGCCGAACGCCGCCATCGAGCCCAGCAGATAGGCCGTGTTGCCCTGCGGATCCGCCGCCGCGATCACCTCGCGGCCGATCAGGGCCGTCGCTCCGAAGCCGATCACCGTGATGATCAGGACGAAGAGGGCGACGGAGGGGACCGCCCAGGACAGCGAGCGACGGACCTGGCGGGCGTTGTTCGCCGTGTACATGCGCATGGTGACGTGGGGAAGGCAGGCGCCGCCGAGGACGACCGTCAACTGGGCACTGATCATGTCGAGTTCGGGGTGCGGACCGCCCGCGAACTGCAGCCCGGAGTGGAGGTACGCGGTGCCGATGCCGCTCTGGTCGGCCGCCGTGCCGAGCAGCAGACCGGGGTTCCAGTCGAACTTGTTCAGGATCAGTACGGCGATCAGTGCGCCGGAGCCGAGCAGCAGCACGATCTTGATGATCTGGATGAGGGCGGTGCCCTTCATGCCGCCGATCGCCGCGTAGCCGATCATCAGCGCGCCGACGACCACCACGACGCCGGTCTTCAGGCTGTCGCCGGAGAAGCCGAGGACGAACGCCAGCAGGTCGCCGGTGCCCGCCAGTTGGACCAGCATCATCGGCATCAGCGCGGCGATCGTGACGACGCAGGCGACGACGCGCACGGACCTGCCGGGCATCCGCCGGGCCAGCGCGTCGCCCATCGTGAACCGGCCCGCGTTGCGCAGTGGTTCGGCCAGCAGGAACATCAGCAGCATCAGGGACAGGGCCGTGCTGAGGGCGAGGACCACGCCGTCGTAGCCGAAGAGGGCGATCACTCCGCCGGTGCCCAGCACCGTCGCCGCCGAGATGTAGTCGCCCGCGATGGCGAGGCCGTTGCGCATGGGGGAGAGCGAGCTGTAGCCGGTGTAGAACTCGTCGAGGTCGTCCCGGTCCGGGCCCGTCATCACGCACAGCAGCAGTGTGATCGTTGCGACCGCCGTGAAACCGACGAGCGACATCGCCTGGGCCGACCCGCTGAACTCGGCGAGGCCGCCCGCGGCCGTGGCCGAGGGAGCGACGGGTGTCATCGGACGGTCCCCCGCCCGCTGTCCTGCCGTGCGTCCCGTTTCGCGTCCACCGCCGCCAGCTCGCGGATGCGGTCGGCCAGCGGGTCGACCCGGTGGCGTGCGGTGTGCTCGTACAGCCAGATGGCCAGACACGTCACCGGCACCTGGAGCAGACCGAGGAGCAGCCCCGTGGACAGTCCGCCGCTGACCTCGCTCGTCATGAACGACGGGGCGAACGCCGACAGGACGAGGAAGAGCACGAAGTAGCCCAGCGCGGCCAGCGTCGCCACCCGCCGCTGCCAGCGGTAGGCGCTCCGCAGCACCCGCAGGTCGCTGTGGTGGCCGAGGGGGGAGGTGCGGGCGGACCGGGGGGCCGGGACCGCGACCGGTTCCTGCGGTGCCCAGGGGTAGGTCTGGTACGAGGGGGACGAGGTGTGCGGCGGGTGGGAGGGGTACGAGCGGTGCGGCGGGTACGGGGGAGATGAACTGTGTGGTGAGTGCGGGGGTTGGTGCGGGGGTGACGAGAAAGCGTCGGTCATCCCTTTGTCTCCTTGCGCGGCTCGGGTCCGGTGCGGACCGCAGGGAGCGGGGGGCGGGCGTGAACGCTACTCGTGGGTGCGGCGGTGCGCGAGGGTTTCGACAAACTGATCGGTCGGTATGCGCTTACTTGGAGGATCTGGCGCTGACCTCGGGTGTTACCCGGATTAACTCAGATTTTTGAACGAGGGTCAGGAGCCCTGGGGTCGACGAGCACCGGAAACCTCCGCGGTGCCACCACCAGCAGAACCAGGAACGCCACCGTCGCCGCGCACCCCGCGCCCAGGTAGACGGCGTGGACCGCGTCCGCGACCGCGCGGCGGACCGGTTCCGTGGCCGCGCCGGCGTCGAGGGAGTGGGTGACGGCGTCGAGGTCTCCCGCGCCGCCGAGCCGGGAGGCCAGCACGCCGTTCGCGACCGCGCCGAACGCCGCCGCGCCCAGGGTCTGGCCGGTCTGGCGGCAGAAGAGGATCGAGGCCGTGGCGGTGCCGCGTTCGGACCAGTCGACGCTGGACTGGACGCCGATGATCAGGGGGAGCTGGAAGAGGCCCAGCGCGGCGCCCAGAAGGAGCATCAGCAGCATCGGCTGCCAGGCCTCGCCCGGGTAGGGGAGGAGCGGGAAGGCGAAGAGGAGGGCCGCCGCCGCCGCGATGCCGATCATCGCCGTGTTCCGGAAGCCGATGCGGCGGTAGACGTGCTGGCTGAGGGCCGCCGACACCGGCCAGCTCAGCGTCCAGATGGAGACCACGAACCCGGCGGCCACCGGCGCCAGGCCCAGCACCGACTGGGCGTAGGTCGCGAGGAAGACCGTCGGCGCGATCATCAGCAGGCCCAGCGCGCCGAGCGCCAGGTTCACCGCCGCGATCGTGCGGCGGCGCCACACCCAGCCGGGGATGATCGGTTCGGCCGCCCGGCGTTCGATCAGCACCAGCAGGGCGATCAGGGCGACGCCCGTGCCCAGCAGGGTGATCGAGGGCAGGGAGAGCCAGTCCCAGGCCACCCCGCCCTGCACCAGCGCCAGCAGCAGGGCTCCGCCACCGGCGAAGACGGTCAGGGCCCCCGCCCAGTCGACACGCGGTCTGTCCGCCACCGTTCGCCGGGGCTCGTGCAGATGACGGACGAGCAGCCACAACGCCGCCGCGCCGAGCGGCAGGTTGATGAGGAAGATCCAGCGCCAGTCCGCGTACGTGGCCAGGACACCGCCCACCCCGGGACCGGCCACCGCCGACACCGCCCACACCGTGGACAGCTTGGACTGGATCTTGGGGCGCTCCTTCAGGGGGTAGAGGTCGGCGGCGAGGGTCTGAACCGTGCCTTGGAGCGCGCCGCCGCCCAGGCCCTGGACGATACGGAAGGCGATCAGCGAGCCCATGTTCCAGGCCAGCGCGCAGAGCAGGGAGCCCAGCAGGAACAGGACCGCGCCCACGACGAGGACCGGCTTGCGGCCGAAGGTGTCGGAGAGCTTGCCGTAGACGGGCAGGGTGACGGTGACGGCGAGCAGATAGCCGGAGAAGAGCCAGGAGAAGACGGAGAAGCCGCCGAGATCGGCGACGATCTGCGGTACGGCGGTCGAGACGATCGTGGAGTCCAGCGCGGCCAGGCCCATGGCCAGCATCAGGGCGGCGGTGACGGCTCCTCGTCTGCCGGATCCGGTGTGCTGTGCCGAGTCGCGTATCGCCGGTCGTATCTCGCCCACCGGATTGTCGTCCACCGAATGCCTTCCCCTTGCATCTATCTGCCGCCGACCACCATGCCATTGACCCTCACGCCACGGCAGGGTGCAGCCTGGTCGCATCGCAAGGAGGAAGGAACCCCGAGGCCGTCTCCTCCCCGAGGGCGAGATCCCCTAGGGGGATCTCCGCACCAGGGCTCGGGGAGGGTTCGTACCGGCGGAGGACGAGACGGGGCACCTCTCGTCCTTAACCTGGCTTTACGCCGCTGGGGGGCGGTGCACCGGAGCGGTGGGGGTGGGGTTTTCCCCAGCAGAAGACTGCGCTGGGCACCAGGGCGCCGCACCCCCTCCGGGGGCCAGACTCATCAGCACACCACCTCGTACGACTCGGCGCCTCGCTTCGTACGGCACTTGGTTCGTACGGCACTTGGTTCGTAGGGCACTTGCTTCGTAAGGCACTCGGTTCGTACGGCTCGTCCACTGAGCGGCGGAATCATCCGCTGCCCGACATAGGAGACATACCGTGACATCGGCTGTGACCATCACCAGGCACGGGGGTACTGGAGGGACTACGGCCGTTGCCGCGCGGGCGCGGCAGGTCGTGAAGGCGTACGGGTCCGGTGAGACCCGTGTCGTCGCCCTCGATCAGGTGGATGTGGACATCGCGCGGGGACAGTTCACCGCGATCATGGGCCCCTCGGGGTCCGGCAAGTCCACCCTCATGCACTGCCTCGCCGGGCTCGACACCGTGACGTCGGGTCAGATCTACCTCGACGACACCGAGATCACCGGGCTCAAGGACAAGAAGCTCACGCAGCTGCGCCGGGACCGGATCGGGTTCATCTTCCAGGCGTACAACCTGCTGCCCACGCTGAACGCGATAGAGAACATCACCCTGCCCATGGACATCGCCGGGCGGAAGCCGAACAAGGAGTGGCTGGGGCGGGTCGTCGACACCGTCGGCCTGAGCGACCGGCTCAAGCACCGGCCCGCCCAGCTCTCCGGCGGCCAGCAGCAGCGCGTCGCCGTGGCCCGTGCGCTGGCCGCCCGGCCGGAGATCATCTTCGGTGACGAGCCGACCGGCAACCTGGACTCACGGGCCGGCGCCGAGGTGCTGGGCTTCCTGCGCAGGTCGGTCGACGAGCTGGGTCAGACCATCGTGATGGTCACCCACGACCCGGTGGCCGCCTCGTACGCGGACCGGGTGCTGTACCTGGCCGACGGCCGCATCGTCGACGAGATGCTCAAGCCGACCGCCGACGCCGTGCTGGACCGGATGAAGGACTTCGACGCGCGGGGGCGTACGTCATGAGTGTCATGAAGACCTCCCTGCGCAACTTCTTCGCGCACAAGGGACGGATGGCGCTCTCGGCCATCGCGGTCATGCTGTCGGTGGCGTTCGTGACGGGGACCCTGGTCTTCACCGACACGATGGGCACGACGTTCGACAAGCTGTTCGCGGCCACCTCCTCCGACGTCACGGTCAGCGCCAAGGGCGCCTCGGACAGCGGTGAGACACAGTCCGACAACGGCAGGCCGCCGGTCATGCCCGCGTCGGTCGTCGACAAGGTGGGCGGCGCGGACGGCGTGAAGTCGGCCGAGGGGACCGTCTTCTCGACGTCGGTCACGGTCGTCGACGCCGACAAGGACAGCCTCTCGCCCACCAGCGGCGCCCCGACCATCGTCGGCAACTGGAACGCCAACGACGCCCGCACCATGAAGATCTCGTCCGGCAACGCGCCGCGCGGACCCGACCAGATCGTGGTCGACGCGGACACCGCCGACAAGCACGACCTGAAGCTCGGCGACGTGATCGGCGTGATCAACGCCGTCGGCACGCACGAGGCGAAGGTCTCCGGCATCGCCGACTTCCAGGTGACCAACCCGGGCGCCGCGATCTTCTACCTCGACACCGCCACCGCCCAGAAGACCCTGGTCGGCGAGACCGGCGTGTACACCAACGTCAACATCACCGCCGCCGCCGGGTTCACGGACGCGCAGGTGAAGAAGAACGTCTCCGCCGAACTGGGCGGCGCCTACAAGGTGCAGACCGCCAAGGAGATCGCGGACGCCAACGCCAAGGACGTCGGCGAGTTCATGGGCGTGATGAAGTACGCGATGCTCGGCTTCGCCGGGATCGCCTTCCTCGTCGGCATCTTCCTGATCATCAACACCTTCTCGATGCTGGTCGCCCAGCGGACCCGCGAGATCGGCCTGATGCGGGCCATCGGCTCCAGCCGCGGCCAGGTCAACCGGTCGGTCCTCGTCGAGGCGCTGTTCCTGGGCGTGTTCGGCTCGGTCCTCGGTGTCGTCGGCGGTGTCGGCCTCGCCATCGGCCTGATGAAGCTGATGAGCGCCACCGGCATGAACCTGTCCACCGACGACCTCACCATCGCCTGGACCACCCCGGCGGTCGGTCTGCTCCTCGGCATCGTCGTCACCGTCCTCGCCGCGTACGTGCCTGCCCGGCGCGCCGGCAAGGTCTCCCCGATGGCCGCCCTGCGCGACGCCGGCGCTCCGCTGGACGCCAAGGCCGGAGTGGTGCGGGCCGTGATCGGCCTGCTCCTGACCGGCGCCGGCGGCTACTGCCTGTACCTGGCCTCCGCCGCCGCCAAGGCGAGCGAGGGCTCGATGTGGCTGGGCGGCGGGGTCGTCCTGTCCCTCATCGGCTTCGTCGTCATCGGCCCGCTGCTCGCCGGCGCCGTGGTGCGGGTGCTGGGCGCGGTCGTCCTGCGGGCCTTCGGCCCCGTGGGCCGGATGGCGGAGCGCAACGCGCTGCGCAACCCCCGTCGTACGGGGGCCACGGGCGCCGCCCTGATGATCGGCCTCGCCCTGGTCGCCTGCCTGTCGGTCGTCGGCTCCTCCCTGGTCGCCTCGGCCACGGATCAGCTCGACAAGACGGTCGGCACGGACTTCATCATCCAGTCCGACACCGGCCAGTTGATCACCCCGCAGGCCGTCGAGGCCGCGAAGTCCGCCGAGGGTGTCAAGAACGTC